>JBHHZE010000185.1:0-1503 GCA_046757925.1 Gemmatimonadales bacterium | reverse complement strand
CTGCAGTGATGGGATGGACTCCCCCCGCAACGTGCGCGGCATCGAGGTGCCAACGTTGCCTGTGCGCCCCGAAGTACCTCGGGGAGGAGGAGTCCACATGCAGAGTACAGCGAACACAAGGATCGGCGTCGACCTGGCCAAGTCCGTCTTCGAGGTCGCCGTCTCGCACCGTCCCGGTGTGGTCGCCGAGCGCCACCGGCTCTCACGAACGCGCTTCGCACGCTTCCTCGCGCAGCAGGCGCCCGCGATGATCGTGATGGAAGCATGTGGCACCGCGCACTACTGGGCACGGGAAGCGCGGGCCCGGGGTCACCAGGTCCGGTTGCTCCCGCCCCGCGATGTGCGCCCCTACGTGCAACGCAACAAGACTGATCGTGCCGATGCCAAGGGGATCCTCGAAGCGGATCGCAACGAGGAGATCCACCCCGTTCCGGTCAAGAGCATCGAGCAACATGCGCTCGCCGGTCTTCACCGCATGCGCTCCACCTGGGTGGCCACGCGCACGGCGCGGCTGAATACGGTGCGCGGTCTTCTCCGCGAGCTCGGCCTCACGATCCCGGTCGGCTCACGCCAGGTCGTCCCGCACGTCTGGGCTCTGATCTCGGATGCCGATACGGGCGTTCCGGACACCCTCCGCCCCGTCCTTGCGGAAGCCGCTCGCGAGATCGGCGAACTCAAACGTCGCATCGCCGACGTGGAGTCGCAGCTCGAGGGGATCGCTCGCCACAGCGCGCTGGTCGTTCGGCTTTTCACGATTCCCGGAGTTGGGCTGCTGACGGCCACGGCGCTGGTGGCGTCGATCGGCGACGCCAAGCGCTTCCCGTCGGGTCGCCACTTTGCCAGCTCGCTCGGGCTGACGCCACGCGAGGCCTCGAGCGGCAACACCCGTCGCCTGGGTCGGATCACCAAGCGCGGCGACCCGTACTTGCGGATGCTCTTGATCCACGGGGCTCGCTCGGTCCTCCACCACGCCAAGCGCAGCAAGAAGCCGGACCGGCTGCGCGCCTGGGCAGTCGACCGAGAACGTGCGTGCGGCCACAACAAGGCGGCCATTGCGTTGGCGAACAAGCTGGCGCGGACCGTGTGGGCCGTCTGGACGAAGCAAGAGAACTACCAGTCGATCCCGACCCGAGTGGGCGGGAACGCGTGATCCCACCCGAGCGAGACGCGAAACGAGCAGGAGGTGAGGGTGCACCGGTGAGGACCGGCGCGGGATGAAGCCGATAACAAGCCTGGCCCCGAAAGGCCGCTGTCAGCGATTGGCTCCCCCGTGCGCGACTTTCCATCATGGCCCGGAGACATCGATCTCCCTCGCAGAGGCCGGAGATACGACTGCAGTCCGCAACCCAGTGCACCTGAACCCGAAACGGAGGACGATGAACCGAAACAGCCCATCAAGGCGAAGACAGAAGAGTCAATCTTTCAGCTTGACCACGGGAGTCCAGATACGCCTTGTTAGGCAGCACGCCGGTAACCAGTGTCTGCTATCGCCCTGCGAGAGAC
>JBHHZE010000184.1:0-1514 GCA_046757925.1 Gemmatimonadales bacterium | reverse complement strand
TCATTGGTAGGATCTTAGTAACTCATTGAAAACAGATCACTTATTGTGAGCTTCCCTTTGTCAATGGACAGTTCAACGGCGACCTGCCATCCTATCGGTTGGAAACTGGTGAACGACGTTCACCCGATCGAAGGGAGGCCACCGTTGAACCGACCCTATCTTACCAGATACGCAACAGCCCTCCGCAGCGTTCTGAGCCGCCGAAACCTGGAAGCCCGTGCTCGCCAGACGGGCCACTGCCGCAGGCTCCGCGACGTCACCCCGCAGAGACTGCTCTGCGCCCTGGTGGAGTCGTTGGGGGCTTTGCGGGTACGCACCATCGCTGACATCCTCCGGACCTTCAACGCCCAGACGGGTCTGGCCACGAAGTACAAGCCCTTCCACAACCGTCTCGCCCGGCCGGAGTTTGCCCGGTTCATGCGGGAGGTCTTCTTGGATCTGCTGCGTCAACTCTCCCAAAACGTCTTGAAGGCGTCCATGTCGAGCGGGTTGGCTCACTTCAAGGATGTGGTCGTTCAGGATGGCAGTTCCTTCGCCGTGCACGATGCTCTGGCCGGCACGTTCGGGGGTCGTTTCACCAAGGTCCGCCCGGCCGCGGTGGAGTTGCACACCTGCATGAGCGTCTTGCACGATGAGGTCCTCAACGCCCAACTGGCAGCCGACAAGGAGGCCGAGCGTGGCTTTCTGCCTGAACCCCGTGAACTCACGGGCAAGCTCCTGCTGGCCGACCGCGGGTATCCCAGCCTCGACTACTTCGAACAACTCATCGACGCGGGAGCCTTCTTCCTCATGCGGGCCAAGGGTGATATGAACCCCAAGGTCGTCTCCGCGCGCGGGCCGGGTGGGCGGATGCCGCGCGTCGAGGGCTATCACTTGCAGGACATCATGCGATGGCTCCCACGCCGAAGGCTGGACCTCGACGTGACCTGGGAGCGGCCCGGGGGACAGACCCTGCGGCTGAGACTGGTGCTGATCTGGGTCGCGCCGAACAAGACGTTCACGGTTCTCATCACCAACGTGGGTCGTTCCATCCTGACGGCGAATCAAGTCGGAGAGACGTATCGACTGCGCTGGCAGGTGGAACTGCTGTTCAAGGAATGGAAGTCGTTCTCCAATCTCCATGAGATTGGCAGCGCGAATCCCTACTTGGTGGAAGGGTTGATCTGGGCGAGTCTGTGTGCCGCCGTGCTCAAGCGCAGCCTCGCCCACGCGAGTCAGCGGATCGGCTCCGGCGTGGCCATCTCCACGCAGATCACCGCGATGAGCGGCGTGCATATCCTGCTCGGCCTCTTGATGTCCGTCCTGCGCGGCTTCCGCGACCTCGAAATCGTTCTCGAGCGTGGCGTCCGGTTCCTGTGGAATAACGCAGCCCGCGCCCATCCGAAACGCGACCGTCTCAAGGGACGGCTTCGCTATGGAATCGAATACGTCGGTCTCCGGGCTTAAGGACTAAGCTATGAGCTACGGCTACTTCAGTGATGAATTCTACTACCTGGCCTGCTCAGATCATCTGG
>JBHHZE010000183.1:0-1553 GCA_046757925.1 Gemmatimonadales bacterium | reverse complement strand
GGCCAGCAGACCTACGGGAGGTTGAAGAACGGTTACTACGGCCTCACCACGATGTTGCTCACCTTCGGCCTGATGGCGCTGGTGCGGATCAAGAGCGCCGAAGGACTCACCAGCTATGCACCCGGGGAGTTCGGCCTCGTGCTGGGCCTCGACCGGGCCCCGGAGATGAAGACGGTGCGCCGCAAGCTGTCCGAGCTGGCTGAGCGCAACCAGGCGCTGGAGTTCTCGCGAGCCTTCGCCAAGCGTTGGACCGAAGAAGCTCCCGACACCCTGGGCTATCTTTACATCGACGGCCACGTGCGTCCGTACCATGGTCGGACCCACGCGCTCCCGAAGACTCACGTGCAACGCCGTCGCCTGTGCATGCCGGCGACGACCGACTACTGGGTCAACGATAGCAACGCAGAGCCGCTGATGTTCGTCACCGCGCCCGCCAACGAGGGGCTGCTGGCGATGATGGAGGACGAGCTGCTCCCGGAGATCCGCAAGCTGGCGGGCGAGGAGCGTCGAGTAACGCTGATCTTCGACCGCGAGGGGTGGAGCCCGAAGCGCTTCAAGAAATGGAAGAAGGCCGGCTTCGACGTGATCACCTATCGCAAGGGCAAGTACCGGGACTGGCAACGGCGCGCCTTCAAGGAAGTGACGGTCGAGGTCTCTGGACGGAAGGTCAAGTACCTGCTCGGCGAGCGCCTGCTCCGGGTGGCCAAGGGCTTTCGAGTGCGCGAGGTTCGGCGCCTGTGCGACGATGGCCACCAGACCTCGGTGGTGACGACCCGAAGAGATCTGCCGATCGAGACAGTGGCACTGCGGATGTTCTCTCGGTGGCAGCAGGAGAACTTCTTCCGCTACATGCGCCACGAGTTCGCGCTGGACCACCTGCCGACGACGGCGGTGGAGCCGGCAGATCCGGAGCGCAGCGTGCCCAATCCCGTGGTGAAAGAGAAAAAGCGCGAGTTGGGCCGGGTCAAGGCCGAGCTGACGAAGGCAGAGCAAGCCTACGGCCAACAGGCGCATGAGAACCCAGAGCACAAGGTCCGTACGGTTCGGGGGTTCAAAATCTCCCATGCCGGGCTTGGACGCAAGATCAAGCAGCTGCGCTCTGAGCGTGAGCGGCTCGAAGCCGATCTCGAGGCGTTGCCCAAACGGGTGCCGGTGCGTGAGGCGATGGATGGCGCGCCGATCGTCCGGCTCGAGCGCGAGCGCAAGATCATCACCGACACCTTCAAGATGGTCGCCTACCGCGCCGAAACGCAGCTGGCGAACCTGGTCGGGCCACTGCTCCCGTACCGCGACGACGAAGCTCGCAAGTTCCTGCGTCAAGTCTTCGAGCTACCCGCCGATCTGCTCCCGGACTATGAGCAAGGGACCCTCATCGTGCGAATGCACAGCATGACCACACCGCGAGACAATCACGTCCTCGTTACGCTGTGCGGTGTCCTCAACGACCTGGCAGTCTGCTACCCCGGCACCGAGCTCCGGCTCGTACTGGAGGCTACACAGCCGCCGCCAGAGTCGCGATAATTCCTGGCGCATGTCCGGGGCTCTGCATTGGG
>JBHHZE010000182.1:0-1562 GCA_046757925.1 Gemmatimonadales bacterium | reverse complement strand
ATCTCTGCACCGAGTTCCTCACGGCTGTAGTTCGATCCGAAGGCTGCCCGATTGGTGTGGGTAGTGTCCCTATTGTTGTGTAGAAGCTGTTCACCGGTCGGGGGGGGAGGGGCACGATGATCTTAGCCCTCTGGACAGGTGGCAAGAAAAAGAGGAAGCTCCTCGGGAATGAAGTTCAACCCGAGAGACGAACGCTGTTTGCGCAACGTTCGCGAAAGGAGCTTCCTCATGATGGACGTTGGCGAGTTGGCACCGGTGCCGCAAGAGGCGGTGGGCCAGGACCTGCAGGCGATGTTCCGGGGTGCGATCCGTGCGAGTCTGGAGCTGTTCTTGGAGGCGGAGTTGGAATCGTTGGTGGGAGCGGAGTGGTACGCGCGGGTGGGCGGGCGTCGTGACCGTCGCAACGGGGCATACCCGCGGCGGTTGTTGACGAGCTTGGGCCAGATCGACGTGGCGGTGCCCCGCAGCCGGGAGAGCGGCTCGCCGAGCGAGGTGGTGGGACGCTACCGGCGTCGCACGGCGGAGGTCGATGCATTGTTGACGAGCGTGTATGTGAACGGCGTCTCGACCCGCCAGGCCGGCGAGGTCACCGAGGCGCTGCTGGGCGAGCGGGTGTCCCGCTCGACCGTGAGCCGGGTGACGAAGCAGTTGGATCAGCAAGTCAACGCGTTGCAGGAGGCGCCGATCGCGGGGGAGCATCCGTATCTGTACCTGGATGCGACGTTTGTGGATGCGCGGTGGGCGCGGAAGGTCGAGAACGTGTCGGCGCTGGTGGCCTATGCCGTGGGGCCGGATGGCCATCGGGTGCTGTTGGGGGTGGCGCTCGGTGTTGAGGAATCGGAGGCGAGTTGGTCCGAGTTGTTGCAGCAGCTGGTCGACCGTGGGCTCATGGGGGTGCAGCTGGTGATCGCGGATGAGCACGCGGGGCTCGCCGCGGCGGTGCGCAAGTGGTTGCCGGAGGCCAAACGGCAGCGGTGTACGGTGCATCTCCAGCGCAACGTGTTGACGAAAGTGCCGCAGCGGTTGCGCCAGCGCGTGGCACGGGAAGTGTCGGCGCTGTTTCGGGCGACGAGCGTGGCCGACGCCCGCCCGTTGCTCAAGCGGCTGGTGGCGCGCTGGGCGAAGGAGCTGCCCGAGGCGATGGCGTGTCTCGAGCGGGGGTTTGCTAGGGCCACGACGTTCTACGCGTTTCCCAAGCCCCACTGGCAGAAGATCCGGACGACGAACGGGATCGAGCGGTTGCACGGGGAGATCAAGCGGCGCACGAAGGCCGTGGGGGCGTTTCCCGATCGCGCGAGTGCCTTGCGGCTCATCACCGCCGTCGCGTTGAAGGTCACCACGAAGTGGAGCGACCGGCGCTACGTCGACGTAGCGTTGCTCGAAAACAAGGAGGTGGATCAGGCAGCGTAACAAAGATGCCGAGGAGCGTCCTCAACTTCTACACACAAATCGGGACTTGACCTGTTCTTGATCTCCACAGGTACAGAGGAGAAGGTGACGTCGAAGCTGGGGTGGATTGTCGTGGCGTGGACCGTTGTGGCGTTGCTGCTATGGACCGGAGG
>JBHHZE010000181.1:0-1642 GCA_046757925.1 Gemmatimonadales bacterium | reverse complement strand
CCAGCATTTCACCCCCTCACCTGGCCTCTCCCGGAGGGAGAGGAACTCTGCGCCGACCCTTTTTGTCCAAAGCCCCCGGAGGGAGCGGAACCGATCACCGAGACCTTAGTAACCGTCGAGAAATAACGTGATGGTTTGACGAATACGCTGGACATTTCCCCACAGCTGTGGCAAATGATGTTGGGGGAGTATGTGGTGTGGTGGCAGGTGGAGCGTGGAAGAAAGACCGCGGTCAAGCTCGCAACGAGCAATGGCTTGCGATTCAGCGGCGGTACGAGTTGCTGAAGGGTCATCTGGGCGAGCGCGAGCGACGCTGCTGGGTGGGAGCAGAGGCGCTGGCGTATGGCCGGGGCGGGGTGGCAGTGGTCAGTGAAGCCTGCGGAATCAGTCCGACCACGGTGAGAGCCGGCAAACGAGAAGTACAGCGGGCGGGCTCGCAGCGCGCGCGCCGACCCGGCGCAGGGCGAAAGCGGCTGAAGGAGAAGGATCCCACACTGGTTGCGAAACTGGAGGAGTTGGTCAGTCCGGCCACCCGCGGCGATCCCGAGTCGCCGCTGCGGTGGACATCGAAGAGTTTGCGGCGCTTGGCAGAGGAACTGAGGGCGGCGGGGCACCCGGTGAGTGCCGACGTGGTCGCCGATCTGTTGAAGGAACAGCACTACAGTCTGCAGGCCAACCGCAAGACGCGGGAAGGCAAGCAACACCCCGATCGCGACGCGCAGTTTGTGTACATCGCCGAGAAGAGCCAGCGGTTCCTGGAGGCGGGCGACCCGGTGATTTCGGTGGACACGAAGAAGAAAGAGAAGATAGGCACCTACAAGAATGCGGGCCGCGAGTATGAACCGCAGGGGCAAGCGCAGCCGGTTGACACGCACGACTTCGGCACCCGCGACGCCGAGGGCCGGATCATTCACGGCGTTCCATACGGGGTGTACGACCAGGCACGCAATACGGGGTGGGTGAGCGTCGGGTCGATCATGACACCGCCGCGTTCGCCGTGAGCACCGTCGGCCAGTGGTGGAAGCAGATGGGACAGCCCACCTACCCGAACGCTCGCCGGGTCATGGTGACGGCGGACTCCGGTGGCAGCAACGGTAGCCGGGTGCGCGCCTGGAAAGCCCAGCTCCAACGCCTGGCCGACGAAACCGGTATGGAATTCCACGTGTCTCATTTTCCGCCCGGCACCAGCAAGTGGAACAAGATCGAGCATCGCATGTTTAGCCAGATCACGCTGAACTGGCGCGGCCGGCCCCTGACCAGCCACGAGGTGATCGTCAACCTCATCGCCAACACCACCACTCGCAGCGGTTTGCGCATTCAGGCCGCGCTCGATTCCGGCCATTATCCGACCGGCATCAAGGTTCCTCAGCCTGAGATGGACACCCTGCGAATCGAACGAGCTGAGTTTCATCCAGAATGGAACTACGCGATTCTTCCGCGCGCGCGCCCTTGAGGCCAAACAATATTTTCGGTGAACTTATTTCTCGACGGCTGCCAAGACCGGATCTTTGGATATTGTCGGCCCCTTTGTTGGTCCAATAGAGTCGTTCACAGAAGGGCCATCTCGGATGAGCCGAGTCGGCTGCGACACCCTGCCCGACGGTGCCCCCTAACAGAAGGCAGGGAATCGTTAGTAGCCGCG
>JBHHZE010000180.1:0-1646 GCA_046757925.1 Gemmatimonadales bacterium | reverse complement strand
ATCTTTTGGTCGGTCCAGTGGTACTGCGGACGCACGGCGCAATGCTCGTCGTCCTTGAGCTGGCGGAAACCGTCCTCGACGCGGCTCTGACCGCGATAGGCCTGCAGGATCTCGGTCTCGGACCAGTCGTGCTGGTCGGTGATGAGGAGGCGCTTGCCGAACACCTCTTGCTGGAGATGATCGAGCGCGTCGGCGTCCACCTCGAAGTGCAACCGGTCAGAGCCCTTGCGGCGGCCGTCGTAGTCGATGCGTAGCACCTTCTTGATGTGCTGTCCGGAGAGCAGCTTGTCGATGCGCCGGCGGGCCGTCTCCGGGCTGCGTGGCCCCGAGCGCGGTTTCGCCAGTTGCTGTTTCCAATCGGCCAGCTCTGCAAGCCGCTGGTCGAGATGCTGGTGTAGCCCGCGTACCTGGCCGGCGTAGAGCTGTGCGCTCCAGAAGAGCACGACGGTGCGCTCCTGGCCCCCGATCTCCTCGCGCCGGCGCAGGACCGGGACCTCAGCGAGGGCGCCCTCGCCGATCGGGCGGTAGCGGTCGAGGGGGATCGCCATCAGCTCCTTGTGGTGCACCGGGATCAGCGACGCCACATATCCGAAAGGTGCCGCGTCCACCTGCGCTTGGTTCGAGCGCGAGTGGTTGCCCTTGTCGTAGACCAGGGTGACCTGAGCGAGGTCGAGGGCCAGACCCTCGAGCCGCTCGCGGATCCGCGTGAGCGAGGCGGGGAAGACCTTGGAGTCGACCGTGTTGCCCTCGTAAATGTGCGAGAGGAGCGGGATCTGCCCGTCGCGGCTGACCAGCAGGGCAAGCCCGAAGATGCGCAGGTCGAAGCGTTTCTGCTTGGAGTGGCCGCGCTTCGCGACGGTGCAGCGGGTATTGGTGGAATCGATGAAGGTGAAGAAGTTCGTCGTGTCGTACAACAGCGTGTCCAGCTTGAGCCCCAGCTCCGCGACCACGCGTTGCGTCAGGTCCTCCTCGATGGCGCGCAGAGCGTGTTGCGACACGCGGTGCATCTGGTCCCAGAAGAACTGCGACGTCATGGCCTCGATGTCCAGGCCGGGAAAGAGCCGCTCCAACGAGGTGCCACGGGCCCACCCGGCCCAGCCGCGCTTGGAACGCGGCCGTACGGCGCGGTTGAGGGCGGCCAGCAGCAGCGTCGTGCCGACGGACTGGTGGCGCGCACGCTTGCGCACATGACGGTCGATGATCTCGACGATGCCCAGCCTATCGGCGACGGCCTTGAGTGCGGCCACGTCGCCGTGGCGAAAGGAGCGCAACCTCCAATGCCCTTCGGGCGCCTGCAGCAGCCGGTCGAGCAGAGAGTCGGCGCTGCCGAGGTGCAAGATCGGGATGGCGTGCGGCTTTCCGTCGATGCGCTTGGACTCGACGATGCGCCAGTAGGTGTGCCCATGGACTCGGACTTGTTGCAGGCTTGCCATGGTTAGTATATACATACCACAACATGGAGGGCCGTGCAAGCCATAATCCCACAAAATGAGGCATTTTATGGCCAAAGGATTGCGTCAGCGCAGGCATATATTTGTATATACGATGGACAGCGGACTTGAACGTCCCGAAATCGGCCATAGGCACCGCTTCGCGCCAATTCCGAGCGAACCGCTCAATGATGAATCGTGAAACTCGCGCTAGGC
>JBHHZE010000179.1:0-1708 GCA_046757925.1 Gemmatimonadales bacterium | reverse complement strand
CCTGTTCCAGACCAGCTATCCCGCGGCCAACAATCTGATCAAGCAGTTCGCGACACATGGGGTCCTGCATGAGATGACAGGCCAGAAGCGCCACCGACGGTTCCTCTATCGCGACTACATCGATCTGTTCCATGACGAGCAAGAGGGCTCGGTGGCACCATGACCGGTTCTGTCGGCCAGCGTGAGATCCGGACGCGGAAGCGGGTGCTGGCGTTCTTTCGGAACGCACTTGGGTATGCCTGCCGAGGCCAGTGGAAGAGGCGCACGATTCAACCGACCGCCGGGGACGCCTCATGAGCGAAAACCAGTCCATGGAGTACAAACGGTCCTGGCGTGACGAGTACTTGAAGTGGGTCTGCGGCTTCGCGAACGCCGACGGTGGTTTGCTGGTCATCGGACGTGATGACCATGGCGAGTTGATTGGGGTTCCCAATGCGCGACGGCTCCTGGAGGAGCTGCCCAACAAGGTGCGGGACCTGCTCGGTATTCTGGTGGACGTCAACCTGCGATCGCACGACGGGCTCGAGTATCTGGAGCTACGTGTCGGGGCCTATCCCAGCCCGGTCAGCTATCGAGGGGAATACTTCGTGCGCAGCGGTAGCACCAACCAGTTGTTGAAGGGGGCGGCGCTCGACCGTTTTCTGTTGCGCAAGTATGGGCGCACGTGGGACAGCGCGCCGCTGCCCGGCTTGTCCGTGGAGGATCTCGATGCCGATGTGCTGGTGCGTTTTCGCGAGCGGGCGGCAAAGAGCCGGCGCTTGGGCGCCGACGCGCTCGGCGAGGACGACGCAGGTCTGATCGACAAACTGCGTCTGATCGAGGGCAATTACCTCAAGCGGGCGGCCGCCTTGCTGTTCCATCCCGATCCTGAGCGTTTCTTTACCGGTGCGGCGATCAGGATCGGCTACTTCGCGACCGCGTCCGATCTGCGTTATCACGACGAGGTTCAAGGAGATCTGTTCACGCAGGTCGACAGGACCATGGACCTGCTGCTGACGAAGTACCTGAAGGCTACCATTAGCTATGAGGGAATTCAGCGGGTCGAGAGCTACCCCATGCCGGCGAGCGCGCTGCGCGAAGCTCTGCTGAATGCGGTCATCCATCGTGACTACGCGGTCCCCGCCCCGATTCAGATTCGCGTCTACGCGGATCGCTTGCTGATCTGGAACCCGGGCGAGTTGCCGGAGAACTGGTCCAGTGCAAGGTTGATGGGCGAGCATCCCTCGGAGCCCTACAACCCTGACATTGCCAACACGTTCTTCAGGGCGGGTGAGATCGAGGCCTGGGGGCGGGGCATTCAACGAGTGCTCGATGCCTGCCGCGAAGCTGGGACGCCGGAGCCGGGAATCCAGGTGGAGCCCAGAGACCTGCGCTTCGAGTTCCCGTTCTCGGCGGCTTACCTCGAGAGCCTCACGGCTGAAGCGGCAGGCGGGACTACCCAAGAAACTACCCAAGAAACTACCCAAGAGCAGATCGTCGCCCTTCTGCGCCAGGATCCGGCGCTGACCCGAAAGGCCCTGGCAGACCGCATTGGAATCACTCCAGATGGCGTCAAGTATCACCTTGGCAAGCTCAAGGCTGCGGGGCGCATCCGCCACGTTGGCCCGACCAAGAAGGGCCGCTGGGAAGTCCTGGAGGACGGCCATGAGTGAGGTCGGACAGCGCGAGATCCAGACGCAGCAGCGCGTGCTGGCGTTCTTCCAGGATG
>JBHHZE010000178.1:0-1716 GCA_046757925.1 Gemmatimonadales bacterium | reverse complement strand
AGCGAACCGAGGTCCGCGTCGGCGATTTGTTGTAGTATCTCACGTGCAGCGGGTCCTTGAAGGGCCAAGGCGGCGGTGGAATCGGAAACGTCTTCGATCTCGACGTCCAACCCCCGAGAGTTGTCCTCGAGCCACAGGAGGGTCGGATCGGCTGCGGTGAGACGGAACGTCGTCTCGTCCAGTCGGGCGAGGGTACCATCGTCGATGACCTTACCGGCCGCGTCACACCAGGGTGTGTACATGACCTGACCAACGGCACAGCCCGATACGTCTCGGGTTACAACGCGGTCCAGCAGGGTTGCCGCTCCTCGTCCGCTGATCCGGTACTTGAACAGCGGCGAGACATCGATCAGGCCTGCCGAGCTGCGTATCGAGTAGTACTCCCGTTCGTGACCCAGTTCGTAAGAGCCTGCCACCATGTAGCCGGCCCAGCGCCGCCAGTTGCGTGACTGGCAGAGCGCACTGGTTCTGGAGTGTACGGGTGTTTCCCGAAGCTTCCACAGATCACGTGTCATGAATTCGTCGCTCTTCCTCCCTATTGATTTCAATCAGTGTACGGCGTGACCGAGGACGCCGCCACCGAACGCCGCGCTAAGGATAACAGGGCCACTTGCTAAATTTTTAGCATACTGCTAGTTTTCTAGCATAGGCTAGGTCCGGGCGCTTGCCGAGAGGGGCCCAGAACTTCGATTCAACATATGACGTAGGGAGAGGATCATGTCCCAGGAGATTCCCAGCCGGTTTAGCAGGCGGGAGCGGCAGATCATGGACGCAATTTACGCCGAAGGGCCGGCCACGGTTCAGGAGGTAGTCGACCGATTGCCCGATCCACCGGGGTATTCGGCGGTCCGGGCCATGCTGCGGCTGCTGGAGGAGAAGGGCCACCTCGTTCACCGGCAGGAAGGTCGCCGGTATGTCTACGAGCCAACGGTTCCCAGGGAAAGGGCTCGAGAATCGGCGATGAAACAGATGCTGACAACCTTCTTCGATGGATCGACCGAGCAAGCGGTGGCGGCGCTCCTGGACCTTTCGGCCTCAAGACTTTCGGACGAGGAATTGGACCGGCTTGCAGCTGCGATCGAGCAGGCGAGGAAGGAGGGACGGTAGGTGATGGAATGGATACTCGATCTGTTTTCGGCTAGTTCACTGGCTCCGGCCGAGGTACTGGGCTTCATGCTTGGTCTGACCGCAAAAGTGACGGTGGTGCTGGCGTTGGCGGCGGTGATTGCGTTAGGACTCAAGAATTCCTCGGCGGCCATTCGCCATTTGGTGTGGACCTTGGGGCTGGCAGGTGCCGTTGCGCTGCCAGTACTCACGGGCGTTGGACCGGGGTGGGATGTTCCGGGTCTCGAAGCGCTCAAAGTGTCGGCTGTTGCGAGCGAACCGGTCCGCTCGACAATCCCGCCTGCATCGCTGGTGGTGCGCGAAGCTCAAGGCTTCGAGGCAGTAACTGAGGCGGCCGGCCTCGAGGTGACGACCGCCGTGGTTCCCGTCTCACGACTAGAGGATCCGGAAACGCAGCACGTAGCTTCGCCCCACGGGTCCACCAGCACCGCTTCCAGTTGGCTCACCGCCAACGAAGATGATTGGCGACTGGGAATACTCTCGATCTGGGCTCTAGGAACACTGGTTGTCACGTTGTTGACCGTGATGGGAATGATTCGGGTTCGGCTTCTAGCACGTGGAGCGGAGGAGCTTATCGCCGGGCCGCTGCGC
>JBHHZE010000177.1:0-1754 GCA_046757925.1 Gemmatimonadales bacterium | reverse complement strand
GGAGAGGCGGCTACGACAGTGGTACGGACACGACGGGCACGCAGTTTGGCTGTGCTCCTACGTACTCACAGGGCTGTCCCGATCTGGGCTGGCCGGGAGAGTTCAGGCTCACGTATCACAACAGCGATCCTACGGGTGCCCCGCCCGAGTGGTTTGGGAGCCTGATCCAGGACAAGAGGGACGCTACGGGCTTGATGTACATGCGGAACCGGTATTATGATCCTGCTACGGGTAGATTTACCCAGCAAGATCCGATTGGCCTCGCCGGCGGGCTGAATCTGTATGGGTTTGCCAATGGGGATCCGGTGAACTTCCACGATCCGTTCGGGCTGAGCGCCGACACCGTGAAGGTCGACAGCTCCGCCACCACGGCGGTTCAAGATTGTCGAACAAACTCCGCTGAGTGTGCCTCAATGCTCGATTCACTCCAAGCCAGCACGGAATACTGGGAGATCGAGGTTGGAGCGACCGGCTCGTGTGCGCCGTACATTATCGGTTGCACTAGTTACACCCCGGTGGCTGGACACGGACCAGGAGGAACGATCCGCATCGTGCCCGGTGAATACAACTTGGTAAACTTCTTCGTCAATGATATTGCTGTAGTAGGCCACGAACTTGGTCACGCGGTGTATAACCGTCAGCCCCTTTGCAGGGGCATTGAAGTCTGTGCGATCAACGTTGAGCAGGTGGTGCGGCGGCAAGCTGGTCTACCGCGTCGGCCATGAGGAGGACGGTCAATGTATAACGCGACTCTACGCGAGTGTGAACGGCCCTGGGGTTTTCTTCTCCTCGCCTTATGTGCTTGCGCGGACCTTGCGCCTGCAGCGCAGGATATGGGCGGTGAACGGGCGGCTAAGGATCTGATCGTCTCTCAGATGGCAAGTGAGTTTGGAGTTTGGCAGTCGACAGCTGAGTCTCAAGTCAAAACGGAAGACGTGCTGATAGAGCCTGGGCCACCTATCGGAACCGGGATCCAATTGGTTCGCGGAATTCCGCCTCGCGATCATTGGCACCCATATCTGGTGGCACTTCACGAAGGCACCGTATGCCCGGCCGGTGGGTTCACGTCTCCTGCGCTATCGTGCATCGCTGAGTGGCTCCGCAGGGGTCAACAAGACATTCGACCGCAAGAACTCGCTCGAGCGCTAGCGGTCGCTGCCGATCAGAACGGCGGTGCTCGTTTGATCACGGCTACCGAGGCGACTACGCCGGCCGATATTCGGATCACGAACACTTGGCTTGGCCATCGCCCGAATATCTGGCCGGTCGATACTGTATTCGCGACGGCCGAAGGTGGGACGGTCGTCCGAGTCACAATGCTGTCACAGCAGATGCGGAGCTATGAACAGGCGTGGCGCGCAATCGCGTATGACTTCCGTTTCGATGAGACCATGAATTTGGTAGCGTGGTCGCGGCGACAGAGCGAGCCGTTTATGGAGGTGTCTTAGCGGCTCAACTCACACGTCGTGATGACACGAGGGCATCGACGAACTTGAGGACGGCACGCTGATCGGCGGGTGGTAATTTCTCGACCTGCTGGAGTCGTTTCAAGAGCCTCGCTGATTTTAATGGGGCTCTTTCCTTGATCGGATTCAATCCGAGCAGTCCGTCTGGACCCATCTTCAACACCTTCACCAGATCAGCAAGCATGGCGTCCGGTGGCTGGGCCTCCCGAGTGGACTCGCTGTGCACGCCGAGCCGTGTGGTGTTTCAGCAGTATCGAGCGGTATGTGTGGGACGGCGACCAGATTCTC
>JBHHZE010000176.1:0-1778 GCA_046757925.1 Gemmatimonadales bacterium | reverse complement strand
GACGTTCGGGATCGTGGCCGAGTCACCCGAGGAAGTCCTCGGTCCTGGCTTCACCGTTCCTATCTTCCTGAGTCCGGGCGCACCCATCGGTGCGTGGGCCGGCCTCCGGTTTATCTTCTAACGCTCCGCATCTTGCTCAAGCCTCAACCCAATCCCTGTTTCCGTTGATGGATGTGGCCACCCGCCCGCTCTTGAGTCAAGCAGCCGGATCCTCCGCGGTCGTCACCGTCCTGAGACGGCAACGGGTCGGAGTCAGATCTGCCCTTACCGTATCCGGTATACCACAGGGAGTTTGAACACGGTTCGCTCACGGTTGAGCGCTTTTGGCAAAGGCGGAAACGGGGCGGCGTCGCGTACAGCCTTGAGCGATGCGGCGACGAGCCGTCTTGGACGCCTCGTGGTTGCCCTGACGTCCAGCAACGTGCCGTCTGCAGCAAGTGTGAGGCGGACAGTCACGGTCCCCTGCTCCCCCCTTCTCAATGATTGGCTCGGGTACCTCTTCTTTGCATCGATCATGCGAAAAAGCTTTGTCAGGTAGCGGTTCAACTCTTCCGGATCCTGAGTTCTCCCCTCGAGAACGCCCTCGGTGATCCCTTTCCGAGGCCTTGGCGAGACGGGTTCTGAAATTGCGGCGCCGGGTAGCTCCTGAGCGCGAGGGTTGGTCAGCGGCTCTGGCTGGGGCGATGGCGGTAGCTTTACCTCGGGTTCGGGCTCGAATTCCGGCTCGGACTGGGGTAGTGGCGGCGGCTCCACCTCTGGTTTGCGCTTCGGGATGACCTTTGGGGGCAGAGCTCGAACTTCCTCCACCTCCTCGGGTTCGCCAAGAGCAGCAAGATCCATCCGGATGATAGTGATCTCCTTCTCGGCAGAATGACGTGGCGCAAGCGAGACGAGGTGGAGGAACGACAGATGCAGGATTGTCGCGAGCCCCAGAGCGGTAAGAAAGTGGGAGGTCTTGATATCAGCGGAGTGACGTTGAGTCATTGGTGCCCGTAGGTCGTGTGTGAAGAAGAAGCAGCTTAGCGCCGACGTTCCGCAGCTCCCTGATCACGTCGATCATATCACCCGTGTCGGCTCGGGCGTCAACTTTGAACGTCACGGCGGGAATGGTGTCATTGGAGAAGTGCTCGGCCAGAGCCTGTGGCAACGTGTCGCGGGGAATTTCCTTACCGTTAATCGCCACCTGTCCTTCGACGCCGAGCGCGATCTCCAGTGGTTCAAAGAGGGGTTCGATTTCGCCCCTATCCGCCATTTCCGATTCCGGCGGAACCAGATTGAATGGGTCGGGAGGTCGTATGGTCCCTGCCAACATGAAGAAGATGAGGAGGAGGAAAATGACGTTGACCAAGGGAATAAGGTTGAGTGCCAGTTTTCGACGACTTCGCCCTTCAAACTCCATGAGACGATCCTATGGCTTCGCCAATCGGGTTACAAAATTGATTTTCTTGGTGCCAGCCGCACGGATGCGATCCATCACATCGACTGTCCTCTGCACCGGCACCTGGCGCTCGGCGCGGATCCATACCGGACGTTCGGGACCGGCGGCGATGAGATCGCTGATCCCCGCGGTCAGGCGGTCGAGGGGTACCGCAACCCCTTTCAGCTCAATGCCGCCGTCGCCCGTGATGTCAACCACGATATTCGCCTTGTTCGATGCAACACTTCGCCGCTCCTCGGGCAGTTGCAATATAAACGCCTGCGGCTCTAGGAACGAGGTGGCCAACATGAAGAAGATGAGCAGCAGGAAGACGACATCGATCAGAGGGGTGATATTAATC
>JBHHZE010000175.1:0-1874 GCA_046757925.1 Gemmatimonadales bacterium | reverse complement strand
CCACGCCTGGGCGAGAATAAGGCGGAACAACCGAGGCTCCACGGGTCCGCCGGGGTAGTGGCGACGGCATGTTTGCAAGGAGAACAGACGCAACACGGGAGACCCATCCCGGTGATGGTGGCTCACGGGGCGACGACCTCGACGAGCCACCATCAACCGGACGCCCGCGAGGGACAGGCCGGGCCGGGATGGGAGTCGGACGGGCCCATAGTACCGAGGAAGCGGGTAATGACCGTGGAGGGAAGGGGCCTGAGTTGAAGGGTCAGCGCAGGAAGCAATGCGGAAGAAAGGGGAGTGACGATGAGTCTAACACCTCCGGAAAAGCTTCAGAAGTTGCGGGCGGCGTTGCACGCCAAAGCCAAGGCGTCGCCGAAGCAGCGGTTTCATGCGCTGTACGACAAAGTGTACCGCTGGGACGTGCTGGTATACGCGTACGTTTGCTGCAAGGCCAACGGTGGCGCGGCGGGCGTAGACGACCAGACGTTCGCGGACATTGAGACGTACGGACGGGATCGCTGGTTGGGCGAACTGGCGGAAACGCTGAGGGTCAAGACGTATCGGCCTGATCCGGTCCGGCGGGTGTGGATACCCAAACCGGACGGGAAGCAGCGGCCACTGGGAATCCCGACGATCCGAGACCGAGTCGTGCAGACGGCAGCGATGCTGGTGATCGAACCCATCTTCGAGGTCGACCTGCAACCCGAACAGTACGCCTACCGGGAAACCCGGAGCGCGTTGCACGCGGTCAACCACGTACGGAACCTGCTGAACAGCGGGTATACGCAGGTGGTGGATGCGGACCTGAGCGGGTATTTCGACCGTGTTCCCCACGCCGAACTGATGCAATGCCTGTCGCGTCGCATCGTAGATGGCGCGATGCTGCATCTGTTGAAGATGTGGCTGGAAGCGCCCGTCGAAGAAATCGACGAGCGGGGGAACCGTCATCGAACGACACGGAACAAGGACGAAGGGAGAGGGACGCCACAAGGCGCCCCGATCAGCCCGCTCCTGAGTAACCTGTATATGCGACGGTTCGTGCTGGGCTGGAAGACGCTGGGCCATGAGGTCCGGTTCCACGCCCGCATCGTCAACTACGCGGATGACTTCGTGATCTGCTGCCGGGGCACGGCCGATCAGGCCATGACCGTTATGCGGGACATGATGGCCGCGTTGAAGCTGACGGTGAACGAGACCAAGACGCAGATGCGGCAGGTCCCGGCCGAGACGTTTGACTTTCTGGGCTACACGTTCGGTCTACACTGGACGCCCCGCACGAAGCGCAAGCTCTTGTGCGGGGCGCCTAGCAAGAAACGTGTCGTGCGGGTCTGTAAAAGGATCAGCGCGATCACGGATCGGAAGCGTTGTTGCCTGGATCCGGCCGAGGTGGTGGCGGAACTCAACCGTGTCTTGCGTGGTTGGGCCGGTTACTTCTGTCTCGGACCGGTCAGCGATACCTACCGGGCGATCAACGCACACACCCGGTATCGGTTCCGCAAGTGGTGGGGTGCCAAGCACAAGAACGCCCGATTCGGGCCATGTTGGTACTGGAGTCCGTGGTTGGAGCGAACCTTCGGGCTGCTCCAACTCCGCTGGGATCCATCCCGCCTGCCGCATGCGAACGCGTGAACCTTCTCCGAGAGCCGGATGCGGGAAAACTGCACGTCCGGTTCGATGAGCGGGACGTGGAAACGGAGCATGGATCGGCTCGTGAGGCACCGGCAACCGAAAGGGCCGGAAACAGATAGGCCGATCCTACCCCACCGCGCCACGTCTCGACTCTACCTCCGAAGTCGACGGGTAGGACGCTTGGTTGACAGGTAGGTCCTGCTGCCTACCATGGGCTCGATTGGAATCTCAGGATGGGCAAAGACCAT
>JBHHZE010000174.1:0-1894 GCA_046757925.1 Gemmatimonadales bacterium | reverse complement strand
CGAGCGCGCGGCAGGATCTGCTCACGCACGACGCCGGGACGCGGGATTCTCTGCTCTCGGTCGTCGATTTGGTGGACATGGCCGTTGGAGATGCGCCTTCGGGCACACGGGTGCCCGGGGTCGATGGTGTGGATCGGCACGGCCCTATCGGAGCGGCGCCTCAGCAGCGGGCAAGGTTGAGTAAGTTGTGCGCGAAGACCGTTTGGCCCACCGTCGAGACAAAGTGCTCCCAGCCCTTGTGGAAGCAGCGGGCCATCCGCAGGATGCGTTTGAGGAAGGAGATAGTTCCTTCGACCCCGGCCCGGAATCGTTGGGCGTGGCGGAAAAGCGGATCGTGTTCCCGCTCGGTTTGCTCTTCCGTGCGCCGGCCTTTCTTCGCGATGGAGACGACGGCCACCTTCTCCTGCAGCTTGTCGATCGCATCCATGCTCTCGTAATACCCCTTGTCCGTGGCGAGCGTGGACGGATGGGTGCCGAACAGTTCCCTGTGATTCTCGAGCGCGGCGTCGATCAGTGCGGGCTCTGCGGGCCGCTTGGGAAACACCCTGTAGTCGGTGATGAACTTGCCGCCAACCTGCTGGATCTGGATCATATGGCCGAACTCCACCGGCTTGCCTGCTTTGCCTCGCACCAGCAATTCGGTATGGGGTTCGGCGAGGCTGAAGATCTTCTCCTCGTTGGGTACCCGTTCGCCGTGCAAGACGCGCCGCCGGGCTTGGTCGACCACGCGAGCGCCCAGCGGAAGGATGTGCTCGATCTCCTGGACGATGCCTTCGATCACGGCAAGGTCGATCATACTGCCACCGTACGTGCCCTTCGCGAGTTCGTCCCGCACCGACCGTGCCCACTGGGAAACGTTCTCGACCAGGCGAATCAGCCGCTTGTACAGCGGTTTCAGCCGTTCGGCCGCTCCTCGCTTGGACGCCGAGACACGAGCAATCTTTTGCTGCAACCGCTTCGCTCGACGCGTCTGCAGACGACCCGTCCCCACCGCCGCCGGGGCCATCGCCCGTGCCTTCTCGATGGTGCGGGCGAAGCCGCGGTACGTATCCCACAGAAGCGAGGAATCGGTCGGATAATGAACGTTGGTCTCCACGGCGGTGGTGTCCAGCCGCAGCTTGTCCCCCTTGATCCGCTCCTGCCGCACCGCCAGTAGGGCCAGATGCCGATTGATCGCTTCCCAACTCTCGGGACGAATCGCGTTCTTCAGCTTGCACAGTGTTGTGAAGTCCATCATCGGACCGTGGTCGATCCGCACGAACCGCCGGAGACACTCGCTGTCGTCGATGCGAACCACGATCCCTCGGAGCGAATCGCCTTCGAGCACCTGGCATACCAGGATCCGCAGAACATTCTCGGACGTGTAGAGATACCGACGGCCCTGGCCGCCCTTTCGATTCACGCGCTGGAGAGCCTTTTTCAGGTCCTGGTGGGCTTCCTCCAGCAGTTCGGGAGCTTCGTCCAAGATGCTGGACACCGCCTCGTACTTCGCGTAGTATTCCTGGGTGATCTTCAGATGGGAGTTCGAGAGATCGAGACTTCCTTGAGGATTGTATTTGGTACGCAACGCGGGCCCTCCTCTTTGGCGTTTCAGCGTCTTTTGCCACCGCTATTATGCCATGGGAAGAGGTCCCGCGTTCGTTTTTTTCTTCTGAAATCACGCGTCCACCCGACGATCACGAACCACGATCGAGTTGTTCAACAGCAACTATCTAGTGGTTGTTTGGAGGCGGCGCTCTGATCCGGGTGCTCAGTGCAGCCCTTGCTCTGTGGGGTGTGTACGATCTCAAAATCGGAATCTGGGGCAGTCAGGAGTTGCTCGATGAGATGATGACCGATGGAAGACGCATTGGTACAAGTCAGGCGGCAGAGGAGGAGTGGAAGAAGTTTCACA
>JBHHZE010000173.1:0-1923 GCA_046757925.1 Gemmatimonadales bacterium | reverse complement strand
GCGGCTCCGGGTTCGGGGATTGTACTACGCGACCTGAGCGTTGAGGGTGTTTTCCGGGGATGGTTGGGTCGGGTGCTGGCGCGGTGCACCAATGTGCCCGTTTCCAGCACCCGCCCGAAGAACCGTGCGTGCGGTTCTCCCGCACACGGCTCATCCCTGTTGATTCACCGTGCGACATGCGGCTTTTCGCGCCAAGACCGGTTGGGCCTTGGGGCAACGACGATTCCATTCAGGCTGAGCAGTCCGAGCAAGTTGGGCGAGCCATAGAGCATCGACCAACCAAAGCTCCTCGATCGGTCGTGTCGCTTGGACACGAACAGAGCGAGCCGCATCTTTGCGTAAGCGTGGATCTTATCGAACGCGACGGCCGAGTTTCCGTAGCGGAAATACCCGGTCCAGCCGCGAAGGAATCGATTCACGTCAGCCACGATGCAATCTACCTTCACTGGGAGCCGAGACCGGCCGGTCAGATCCCGGATACGGTCGCGAGCCCGCCGTGTTGCCTTGCGTGATGGCCATCGAGCCAGGTACTCCAGGTGTGAGTATTGTCGGCGTCCGGCTATCCACTTCAGGTGGAACCCGAGGAAGTCAAACCCCTTCTCGCCCACCCCAAGGTGCACGATACGAGTCTTGTCCTCGCGAAGTTCCAGGCCAAGATCGCCCAACAGGCGCCGTAGCGTCCGAAGGGCATACTCGGCGGAGCGGCGGCTGCTGCACATCACTACTAGATCGTCTGCATAACGGACAAGGACCCCGTCTTGATGATGCTGCGCCCAGATCTGATCCAGAGGGTTCAGATAGACGTTGCACATCAGTGGAGAGATAACTCCACCCTGAGGGGTGCCAGCAACCGAGTGACGAACCGTTCCGTGTTCCATGACGCCAGCTCGCAGCATGACTCGCAGCAGCTTGAGCACGTTCCGATCCGAAACCCGGTCCTCAATGAGTCTCATCAATCGATCGTGCGGAATCGCCTCAAAGCAAGAGGCGATATCCGTTTCGACCACCCACCGTCGACCCCGCCAAGACTCGTCAGTGAGCACCTGAAGGGCATCATGTGCAGTTCGCTTTGGGCGAAACCCAAAGCTGTTCGGCGCCATGTCCGCCTCGAACACGGGCTCGAGAACGATCTTGGCTGCCGCCTGCACGACTCGGTCCCGAATCGTCGGGATCGAGAGCGGTCGCTGCTCGACACCACCGGGCTTGGGAATCCAAACCCGCCGCGCCGGCAACGGTCGCCACCGATGCGCCTTCAGGTCCGAGGCCAATTCATCGAGCCATCGGTCTACACCTTCTTGCTCGACATCGGCGAAAGCGATCCGGTCAATGCCAGGTGCGCCCCGGTTGGATCGCACCTGGAACCACGCCCTCTCTAGGACATCTCTGCGTTCGATCTTGTCGTAGAGCGCGTGAAAGCGTCGCTTGCGGTCCACCTTGGCCGCACGGTAAAGCGTCCGTTGCAGATCTCGGACCCTGTTTCCAGTACTAGCGGTCCTAGCCGTTCCCGGCACTCGCCAGCCCTTCCCTGCTCAGAACGCGTTCAACAAAGTCGCGGCCCTTCCCTACCCGCGGGTTATGTTGTCCGCGCGGATCGAACGGTACTACGGCCGCATCCGACGCCCTCCCGGTCCACCACCCACTTCCCAGCTCTTCACCGGTTATAGGATGGCGTCTGTCTCCGGTGCAAACGCAGCGCACCGGACCGGGGAGGGCCTCCCCAGTTCCCGCCGTCACCTTCCATACGTTCCACGCCCCCTACGCCGAGGAGTTCTTCGGGGCTGCGTTTCCAGGACCTTCACCCCTTCCGTGGCCTTCGCTCTGAGGGACGGAGCTCGGCTCTCCCTTTTCCCACCCGAAGGCGGGCACATTCACGGCGCGGCAGACTTCGCTTGATGCTGCGGACCGCATGGTTGCTCCCCCATC
>JBHHZE010000172.1:0-1959 GCA_046757925.1 Gemmatimonadales bacterium | reverse complement strand
CTGAAGTTCCAGCGGTTTGCGAGCGAGAGTCGGCTTGGGTCGTGGCATTCGGTGAGATTGGCGTTCGCGTTTCTGTCTACAGATTGATCCCTTCCAACAGATCGTAGGCGCGCTGTTGCTGGTGGGTTTGCTGGGTGTCCACGGTGAAGGTGGGCGCAGCCTCATCGGCTGGCGAGGTGCGGCAGACGTTGCGGACGATGCTGCTGAGGCCCTGAAGAAGGGTCTGGAAGCTGTGCACGGCACTGCCATCGTCCAGGCGCTTGGTGTGGACTTTCCGCAGCGCTGCTTCGGATCGTTTTGCGGGGGCGACGGGGTCACGTGTCTTCTTGGCCATCTGATCTTCGTCGCAAAAGAGTAAGGGCCGCCACGCTTCGATCATGTGCCATTCGACGTAGTAAGCCAGCATGCATAGGAAGATGTGTGCGCGGACCCGGTCCTCGGTCCAGTGGTAAATGGGACGTACCTTAAGGTCCACCGTCTTGAACGACCGAAAGGCACGCTCGACGTCGCTGAGGCTCTTGTAGGAGCGCACGGTTTCGGCGGCATCCAGGTGCTTGCGGGGAAGACTGGTCCGCACCATGTAGATTCCATCGAGTGATGCTTCGGCTTCCACCTGCGCCTCCTTGACGTAGAAGTCGAAGACCCGGTCCCGGATGTCGAGGTGGAAGTGTTTCGCCACCTTGTATTTGTTGACCACCTTGCCGACGCGCACGCCGATCGCGTCCTTGCCCTTGAGCCGTCGACGCGCCACCATACCGCGCACCTTATCGAGCTCGCGAGTGGTGGCGTCCAGCAACGATTGGCGCTTGTGGGCCCGCAGCCGGGCAAGCTCCGGATTGCGGCAGGCCACGAGCCGTTCGCCTGGATAGTCGGGATGATGCATTTCGAAGAGATTGCGCTCATCGAAGAGTCGCATCTGCAGAGGGTTATCCTGGAGCAGTTTTCGGATCGCCTCGCTGCGCAGTGCGGTGATCCAGTCCATCCCCGGGAGTTCTCGAAGTGCGTTGATTTGCCTTTGAGAGATCATCCCGCGATCTCCGACCACGGCGACGTTCTGGATGCCGAAAGCCTGCCGCAGTTTTTGGACCTGCGGTAGCAGAGTCTTTGGATCGTTGGTGTTGCCTGGATACACGGTGACCGATATGGGGCGGCCCTGACGATCGGTGAGCAGACAGTAGTTGACCTGGAGCTTACCCCGCTTGCCGTCCCGGTTGTGGCCCCGGGCCGCCAGCGGACAGCACCGGCCTTCGAAGTAGCTCGAGGTGAGATCGCACAGCGCAAAGCCTCCCTCCGCGAGGTGCCGGCCGGCAAGCTTTCTCTCGATGGCTCGTTGGTGAGAGAGCAACCAGTCCATCGCTCCATAGAGGTCGTCCTCCGTGGCGCCCTCCAGGTTCAGGGTTTCCGGAAGCGTCGTCCGATCCCACCAGCGGTGGGTTGCCAGCTTGCTGCGGGGCTCCAGAATCCGGGCTGCCACCAATGCCACCGCCAGATCCCGTTCGCGGGAGCGACGCGTCGCGACCAGCTTGGGAAACCCAAGGCGCCGCATCGCCGTGAGCACCGCGAGCACGTGGCCGTGATGCGCGGAGCGCAGCACTTCGAACCGTTTCTCCGTAGGCACGAGCTGTTCGCCTCGGAGGGCGCGTCGGATTAGCTCGATGACCGTGTCGGGCAGGTGGGAGAGGTTCCCGACGGTCTCGTTCTTGACCTTTCCCTCGTCGCGGTAGCTGTGTCGTAGCAGGTGGGTCTTGTCGACACGGTCCTTGTAGCGGCGTGTCGTGGTGACGACATGAACGGAGCCTCCTCGTCTAGCCATATGGGGATTATGGCAGAATTCCCGGAGGATGTCAACTATTTAGTGACTACATTTTGCAGGTCGAAGCAACGCCTCGCCGTGGAGTTTCGCCAGTGGTTTCAAGAACTTACCGACTATACGACCCTCGAAAGCGCGCGGAACTTCAG
>JBHHZE010000171.1:0-1964 GCA_046757925.1 Gemmatimonadales bacterium | reverse complement strand
AACTCACTCGCACTACCCTTCGGTCGCATGTCCTCCCTCCAAGCAAGGAGGATAGGACATTGTTTATGCCGATATCAATAAACGCCGTCGCGGCTCGGCGTCCACAAATCTGCGTCCTTCGGGGAGCTGAAAGAGTGGCGCTGGGCTTGCCCGGACGCAACCTCCTTACGGATTCCAGCTGGCTATTCCGACCCGGCCTCATTCGCAGCAGGATCAGGTGACGCCGGAGGGGCGGTCGTCAATCGATCGAACAGCTGCTCCTCCCTGCGCTTATGGGACAGAATCTTGGTCCTTAGCCCGGATTATTCACGAAGAATCGGGTCTTTGAATTGAAGAAGGCCCCAGATGCGGTAGAAACGCGTTGCCAGACCCGTTCCTCCGCAAAAGGGGCCTCTTCGTGAGCCACGATCTTACCGCACAGACTGTTCTGTTTCTCGATCTTTCGGGGAAGCAGGTCGTCGCGAAGTTTGACCAAGAGCACAGCAGCTCCGATGGGGGCGCGCTGCTGCTCAAGGCGCTCGATGATCGGCTGGAGCTTTCGGAGCGCCTGGCCGCGTGCATCGACGACCCGCGACAGCCGGGCAAGGTGCGCCACGAGATCCAGGAGCTGTTGCGCCAGCGGATGTTCGCGATCGCCTGTGGCTATCCGGACGGCAACGACGCCGCGCGCCTGGCGGACGACCCGATCCACAAGCTCTTGGTGGAACGCGATCCGGTCACGGGCGAGGCGTTGGCCTCGCAGCCGACGCTCTCGCGCTTCGAGAACACGCCACGGCGGGCGGACCTCTATCGGATGGCGGACGCGCTGGCGGACGGGGTCATCGAGCGCCATCGGCGTCGGCTCCGCGGCAAGGTCCGGCGCATCACGATCGACATGGATCCCACGGATGACCCGACCTATGGGCAGCAGGAGTTCGCCTTCTACAACGGCCACTACCGCAACTGGTGCTACCTGCCCATGGTGGTGACGCTGACGTTCAATGAGGAAGGCGAGCAGTACGTGGTGGGGGTGGTGTTGCGGCCGGGCAACGCCCCCGCCTCGCAGGGGACGATCGGGATCTTGCGGCGGCTCCTCGCCAAGCTCCGCCAGGCGTTCCCGAAGTCGCGCCTGCGGGTGCGACTGGATGGGGGCTTTGCCACTCCGGAGGTTTTCGACTTTCTCGAGGACGAGCGAGTCGAGTACCTGGTGGCGATGGCCAAGAATAAGCGCCTGGGGCCCCAAGGCCAGCGTCTTCTGGCGAAGGCCCGGCGCCGCGCGAAGCAGACCGGAAAGACCGCGCACTTCTACGGGGAGACGCGCTACGCGGCGCGCAAGTGGAAGCGCGGCCAGCGGCGCGTGATCTACAAGGCCGAGGTCGTGTGTCTTCCCGGCCGGGAACCGCGCGACAACCTGCGCTTCGTCGTGACCAACCTCTCCCAGAGCCCGCGGTGGATCTACCAGATCTATCGCCAGCGCGGCGATGACGAGAACCGGATCAAGGAGCTGCACTACGGGCTCGAGCTCGACCGCACCAGTTGCTCGCGCTTCCTGGCCAACCAGCTGCGCGTGCTGCTGACCACCGCGGCCTACGTGCTGATGCAAGAGCTCCGACGCCAAGCGTGGGGCACGGCCTGCGAAGCCGCGCAGGTGACGACCCTGCGCGAGCGGCTGCTCAAGCTCGGCGCTTGGATCGAGGTCTCCGTGCGCCGCGTCGTCGTCCATCTGCCGCGCTCGTTCGGCTGGACGCCTTGCTGGATGCGCATTGCCGCTCGGGTGGGCGCCGTTCCAGGATGACCGGGAGTCAAACCCTCTCGGGCACGGGACGCGAAACGCCTCCGGAAGGGGGATCGGAAACCCTCGCCTTTCCGCGCACTTCTCTAACAGGCGGAATGGGTCGAAACCCCCACCTTCCCTCGATTCGCCTTCTTGCGTAGCGCCGCGAGCGCGCCGTGGCCTTCACATCAGACACCGGGACGTGTTGATC
>JBHHZE010000170.1:0-1967 GCA_046757925.1 Gemmatimonadales bacterium | reverse complement strand
TTTGCCGGGACACACCTCTTGCCAACTGGTCGGCTTTGGCATGCTGCAGGGGCTTTCCCGCTCCAGGGCGTCGACATCCACGGTGTAGCTGACGCGGTGCGCCGGCGCCGGGCCGTCCAGCCGCCAGCGAGGGCCCTGTTCATCACGAGCGACCGACAACCGCGAACCGTCTCGCCCCATGGCCCGCACGTCGCTCACGAAGCGATCGTAGTGGACGTCTGAGTAGCCCATGGGGATGGCCCTGGGCATCACCAGCACCTGCGCCGTGGAATCCTCCGGGACGGTGATCTGGACTTGGATGCGGCCGTGGATCGCCGGATCGTAGCGCAACTCGTAGCGAACCGGCTGCGGTGGCTGCACCGCGGCCATGCTCAACAATGCCAAAGCAGGCACCGCCAGCATCATTGATGTTTGGATGTGGCTCATCAACATTTGTGCCGCCAGTTGATTGGCGATCTACTCCCCCCGGTCGACTTCAATCTCGACATGGGTCGGAAACTCCGCACAGTGGTGGATTCGGTGTCGCTGCAACCCAGGGTTGAGGCAGGCGCAAACATGATGCCTGGTACAAGAGTCTGTGGATTACGATCGTACAGATCAAGAGAGTTCTCGGAATGCTCGACCTCGACCGAGATTGCCGACTTCCTCAGCTACGACACCAGCCGCCACCCTGTCCCATTTGGCCGGCGGCCGGCCCGGGGCAGCGGGGCCAATTCAGCGAGCCACACTGCCGGCCTTGAGCGGCAACTGGACCGGCCACGACTCCCCAGGGGCGGCGCCGTCATCAACGCCGAGTTGTCCCGTGCGACGTACTGAGGCCGCGCCCTCGGCACCTCAGCCCGGTCAGTGACTGCGCAGACCTGCGGGTTGGGCCTGGCGCTGGCCGTCGCCGGCGGGAATGCTCTGGAGAGTCTGCTGTTTGGAGTCGACGGGTCCCGACCCTGGATTCTAGTCGGCGTCGCGCTGCTGCTGCCGCCTTCGGCGTTGGCTGCCGCCGCCCTGCCGGCCCTCAAAGTGGTCCCCACCGACGTCGTGCGGGCCGTGCGCGAACCAGCCTGTCACTCTCGCAATGCGCTTTCCAGGATCCCATCCAGACTTTCCCAGTCGATGTGGTTGGCCAGGATTGTCCCGTCCTTTCCTACGACGAAGTAGGTTGGCCATCCCCGGATTCTAAAAAGCCCATGCAGCGGGCCATCGGGCGCTTCCATGACCTGAGGCCAGGTCATGCCGAACTCCGCGACGAATCGCTTGATCTCGGATTCCGAATCCCCGGAGTTGATGCCAAGTATCGCCAAGCCGCGATCGTGAAATCTCTCGTATATTCTCGTGAGCCGCGGGGCTTCTGCTCGACACGGCGCGCACCAGACGGCCCAGAAATCGAGCAGCAACACCTTCCCACGGTAACTGGACAGTGGATGTGGCTGACCGTCTGTGTCCGTCAAGGAAATCTCCGGAAGCGGACTTCCCGGTTGCAGCGAAGGACGATCCGGCAAGGCATCTCCGACGAGCGCAGCCAGGCGAATTCCCCGCCCGTAACGATCGACTCGAAAGGAATACACAACGCCATCAATGCTCAATCGACCCTCGGAGACCTGGAATCTGAATCGTTTCCCGATCGGCCTGCAGCTGCCACCCCGAGTAGCGCGTCCCCCGGTACTGAACAATGGGAAAGGCGAGGATACGAATACGGCGTCCGCCATCAGAAGTATTCAGCGCGTTTGCGGATGCAGAGGCCATGAGCAAGTTCTGGTTCACGCGACGAGATAATGGCTTGAAAGAAGGGGAGACAATTCCGTGGTTTATTGGCAGTGGCGAGACAGCAGTGTCATTCAAGATACGAGTCAAAGAGCTGAAGCGTCCTGAGCGGATCGTGATCGAATGGGAGAACGGTGGAGAATATACGCAAGTCACGTGGTCATTCGAGAGTACTGCGGACAGTGATACGATTCTGACAATCGAGGAGTCTG
>JBHHZE010000169.1:0-1970 GCA_046757925.1 Gemmatimonadales bacterium | reverse complement strand
TCCTTCGGGTCCGCCTTGATGCGGAAGCCGCCGCCGCGCCCCTTGCGCGACTCCAGCACCCCGAGCCTGGCGAGCTGCCCCATGATCTTCGACAGGTAGTTCGACGGGATGTCGAGACTCCGGGAGACCTGCCCCACCTCGCGCCACTCCCCGGGGGCCTCCGCCAGGCGGGCGAGGGCGCGAAGGGCGTACTCCGTAGCATGCGTCAGCATCCCATTGCGAAGATGCTAGCCCCTTTGTCAAGATAATCGCATGCGATTATCCGGATTAACCGGCCGCGGGGCTGGGGGTCTTGCAGGACCAGTTGCAGGGGATACCTGACTTGATCCCGATCGGGACCAATCTGCCTGTTTCTGCCGCTCTCGGATGCGGATCAGCCCTATCTGGATGTCTCCTGGATCCGATCGGGATCAGAACAGCAGATGGAGAGCTTCGCGCACAATCTCGGCCAGCTGATCCGCCAGCTGTGCCGCGCGAATCGGATGGAGATATCGTCAAATCTTGTGTTCTGGCGAATTTCAGGCGGCGCTCCTTTCCTGCGGCACTCCGTCGATGAATTGATGACCTTTTAGAAGTTGTACGAGCCGGGCGGCGCCGTTGAGGCGGCGCCAGCTGCGCTCGGCGACCAGGACCAGCTTGAAGACCATGGCCAGACATGCGGCGCGGCTTCCCGAGCCCTTGGTCTTGCGATGGCGCAGGCGCACCGTCGCGAAGGTGGACTCGATCGGGTTCGTCGTCCGCAGGTGCAGCCAGTGCTCGGCCGGGAAGTCGTAAAACGACAACAGGACGTCGCCGTCCTTCTCGAGGCAGGCGACCGCCTTGGGGTATTTGGCCTTGTACTTCGCGACGAACAGGTTGAAGGCCTTGCGCGCGTGCTCGCGCGTCTCGGCCATCCAGATCTGGTGCAGGTCCGCCTTCGCCTTGGACTGCAGCGCACGCGGCAGCTTGTTGAGCACGTTGGCCGTTTTGTGGACCCAACAGCGCTGCTCGCGCGTGGTCGGAAAGACCTTGCGCAACGCCTTCCAAAAGCCCAGGGCGCCATCGCCGACGGGCGATCTTCGGCGCGGTCTTCAGCCCGCGGGCCTTGAGGTCCACCAGCAGCTCGCGCCAGCTCTGCTCGCTCTAGCGGTAGCCGTCCAGAAGCCCCAAGAGCTCCTTGCGGCCATCGCTGGTGGCTCCCAGGACCACCAAAAAGCACTGCCGCTCCTGCTCGAGACGGACGTTGAAGTAGATCCCGTCGGCCCAGACGTAGACGTACTCCTTGTCCGATAGATCGCGCCGGCTCCAGGCCTGGTGCTCGCTCTGCCAGCTCTGGAGCAGCCTCGTCACGACGCTCGAAGAGAGCCCCTTGGCCCCCGGTCCCAAAATCGCCTGCAGCGCTTCCTGGAAGTTGCCGGTCGAGACGCCGCGCAAATACAGCCACGGGATCAGCTCGTCCACGCTCTTGGAGCGCCGCAGGTAGCGCGGAAGGATCGAGGAAGAAAAACGGATGCGCTCCTGCTCGCCCACGGCCCGCAGGTCACGCGTGCGCGGCTGACGCACCTGCATCGCGCCGGCGCCGGTCAGCACCTCCCGCTGGGGAAGATAGCCGTTGCGCACCACCTGACGCCGTCCCTGCCCGTCCGCGATCTCTTCGTGCCGCTCGATGAAGTCGCACACCTCGGCCTCCAGCGCCGCGCGCAGCAGCTACTGCGCGCCCTCCCGCACGATCTCGTCCAATCTGCTTCGGACCTCGCCGCTTGCCGGCTCGGCTGTTACGCTCTTGTTCAAGGCGTATCCTTTCTGCCCACTCGGGGCGGTTTTCGGTTTTGGTCAACCGAAAGGATACGCCGCCTTTCGTTCAGAGCTCAGAACACAACTTTCGACCATACCTCTGGTCGAGTCCGGTCTCGTTCTTCGCCTGACGGAAGATCTGCTCGATGTGCCAGCGCGAAAAGGCGACATAGAGCAGTGTCCTCAGCGGCGTGTCG
>JBHHZE010000168.1:0-1992 GCA_046757925.1 Gemmatimonadales bacterium | reverse complement strand
GCCAGCTGTTGAGCCGCCATCAGCAGTCCTTCCCGTCTTTGAGGCTGAATCCCAGGTGAGTCAACCGCGGGAATTGCACCCTCAGCTGCTCGCAGAACCCGGCGTGAGCGTCTCCGCTCACCGGGCTCCCATTGCTCCAACCGTTTTCGCACCACCGAGTCTCCAGTGCGGGAACAGACTGGGACGCCGCTGTCTCTTCGCAGCTAGCCAGCTAATCGCCCGCTCCCGGTGACCCCGAAAGCGCTTGAACTTCCTCATGGCCCATCGTACAAGGGCGGCGTCCAAGTGATTCGAGACCACTGCAAACGCCGACGCATGGAAACGGCAGTAGTAACCGATCCAACCGCGGATCGCTGGGGAGTACCAATGAGCCAGATCCTCAAGGGACGCATGACTTCTCAGCCCCACCCGCCAGCCCCGGACGGTTTGGCGTATCGACGTCGCCGCGTCCCGACTCATTGCCGGAGCGAACGACGTGAAGATGACACCTGCTCGGCCCACTGCCTTCCTCGGCCGAAAAGTGTAGCCGAGAAAGTCAAACTGAACGTTCCGATACGTTCCCTTCCGATTGCTATCCTTGCAGTACACCACCCGGGTCTTCTCCGGGTGCAGCTCCAGACCGCACTCGCTCAGTCGAGCTTCCAGATGCGCTCGCATCCGGTGTGCTTCGGCTTCGCTTCTGCAGTGCAGGACGCCGTCGTCAGCGTAGCGGCAAAACGGGACATCCGCATGGTGAGACGCCAGCCAGTGATCCAACGTGTAATGGAGAAATAGGTTCGCGAGCACTGGCGACAGTGGGCCACCTTGCGGCGTGCCGACCGTCCGCGGCGTCTCTTGCCCATCTCCGTCCTGCATCGGGGACACCAACCACCGCTCCACCAACAGCAACACCCACCGTTGGTCGCAATGATGACGAAGTGCCTTCAGGAGTAGAGTGTGATCGATGTTGTCGAACAGGCCGCGGATATCGTACTCCAGCACCCAATCACGCTCCCAGCAACGCTTGCGTGTTACTGCGATCGCGTCGTGTGCCGACTTGCCACGTCGGTAGCCGTAGGAGTTCTCGTGGAACACAGGCTCCAGTATGGGCTCCAGCACGAGCGTAACGGTGGTCTGTGCGATCCTGTCGCCGACCGTCGGCACGCCCAGTATCCGCTCCCCGCCAGATTTCTTCGGAATCGGCACTGATTTGACCGCCGGGGGGAAGTAGCTCCCCGACGACATCCGGTTCCAGATCCGGTAGAGGTTCCTGTTCCGGTTCCGGTCGAAGTCCTCGATCGACTGACCGTCGACCCCGGCCGCTCCCTTGTTGGCCTTCACGCGCCGGTATGCCTCCCATACCAGTGCTTTCGGAATGTTGAACGGCTTCGTCTCCGTCACGGGCTCATACTCCCGAGGAAGTTGACCCGTGCATCGACAAGAACAACCCGACCCCTTCGCTCCACCGCCATTACAGCAGTATCCACGCTACTACAGGTCGGTCCGCCCCCGAACTTCGCATCGGTACTCTGGGTCTCGCTTTTCTTCACTTGACCGTCTCCCTTCACATCGAAGCTCGGGTTCCCGCAGTTCCACGGACACGCCTGGATCGAGCTCGCGCCACCTTTACGCCGGACACCACCCACCCAGTAAACAGGTTTCCGATGGGCTCATCCCAGAGAGGACTGCGTTCTCTGGTTTTGATGTCGCCTGAGTTGCTTTCGACGCCTGAACGGTGGTTCGCTTTTGCTCGCCTTCTCGATCCGTACCTGCCGAGTCCACGCTCGACTTCTCCCTCGACGCTCACGACAACGGTCTTCAGCCAATGCCGCTCGAGGGTGGTTTGGAGCCAGCCCCTGCAGGCAGACTCCAGAGGGCCACAATTCCTCCATCGCATCCGTAGCTTCTCATACATCTCGGACGGCTCCTGCCCTCCGATCCGCATTACTGCGGCACACGCAGCCCGGCAACTTTTCCCTGCACGTCCAGGATCGTGTGCGCCTTGTGCAGCTC
>JBHHZE010000167.1:0-2069 GCA_046757925.1 Gemmatimonadales bacterium | reverse complement strand
GACCAACGCACGTGCCTTCGGCGACGCGTGGCTCGGTTGGCAACTGTGGCGGAAGCTCAACCTCGACAAGATCGTGGCCCGGCATATCAAGACCGGTCGAGAGACCGTTTCCCCGGCCACCATGGTGGCGATTGAAGTCATCGCCCGACTTTGCATCGGACAAGGTGGAGAGACCTCCGAGTTCGGATTGGCTGAGCAAGGCTATCGGCGCACGGCGCTCGAGGACTTGCTCGGGGTTCCGGACGACCAGGTCACCAAGGACCGCCTGTACCGCACCCTCGATGCACTCCTGGAAGCCAAGGAGCCGATCGAACAGGACCTCAAGGAGCAATTGGGCGCGTTATTCTCGCTCCAATTCGATCTTCTTCTCTGTGATCTGACGAGCAGTTTCTTCGAAGGGTTGATGGAAGGCAGCGAACTGGCGAAACGCGGACACTCGCGAGACCATCGGTCGGACTGCAAACAAATCGTGCTGGCCCTGGTCGTGACACCCGACGGATTCCCGGTTGATCACGAAGTTTTCGCGGGCAACATGAACGATGCCATCGCCTTTGCCAAAATCGTGGAGACCGTGGAGTCCCGGTTCGGCAAGGCGCGCCGCGTATGGGTGCTCGATCGGGGGATTGCCTCGCAGAAGAACCTGGACTTTCTGCGCGAGCGGAAGCAGTCGTTCCTGGTGGGCACGCCGCGTAGTCGGCTCGGTGAATTCGACGAGGAACTCTGCACGCGCGACTGGCGTCACGTGCGTCCGCATGTGGAGGTCAAGCGCGTTGAGCGTGACGGGCAGACCTACGTGTTGGCCCGCAGTGTCCACCGTCGCGCCAAAGAGAAGGCCATCCGCAAGCGTCAGCTACTGGGGCTGCACGGAGATCTCAAGAAACTGTCCAACCGCGTCTCGGCCGGACGTTTGAAGAACACGGACACCGTACTGGAGAGCGTGGGTCGATTCCGCGAGCGTTGGCCGGCAGCTTCGCGTTTTGTGGATATAGACGTCAAGCGTGATCCGACGGGTCAATCCACGGCGGTGTCGTGGCGCTATCACAAAGACAAGCTTCGTACGGCACTGGCTCGCGACGGTGCGTATCTGCTGTTGAGCGACCAGACCGACTGGTCACCGGAAGAACTTTGGCGCACGTACATTCAATTGACGCGGGCCGAGGACGCGTTTCGCGCGATGAAATCGAATCTGCTCTTGCGTCCGATGTGGCATCAGACATCCGATCGCATCGAGGCGCATGTGTTCGTGTGCGTGTTGGCCTATGCGTTGTGGAAGGCCCTGGCTCACCTGCTCGGCAATGCCGGGGTCATGACCCGAATCCGCAAGAAGGACCCGAACGACCCCGGAGCCGGGCCGCAGGATCGTCCGATGAGTCCAGCCATCGCCTTGAAGCTGCTGCACGATATTCAGATCGGCGACATCCTGCTGGAGACGGTGGAGGGTCGAACGCTTCGACTCCGGCGGGTCGCTCGTCCCAACCCGGAGCAAGCGGAGATCATCGCCGCGCTGGGACTGTCCTTGCCGGAGCGCATTTGCGCCGACCGCGACGTCACGCCCGCAGAATTCACAGGCGACCCGCCGCCGTCCGCCGCCGGTCCCACCGAGTAACCCGCCAAAATGTAGTGAGGACTTTTGATCAAAAACCACCGCTGCGCCATCGCCAAGCCTGATTCACTTCCCAAACTGCGCAACCCGGGCTAGAACAGTGTGGCCAATTCAACGTTGAATGGCTCGGCTTCAAAGTGACGGCGGACGTTACCGCAGGTAACAGTACCGCAGCCTTCAACATTGATTACAGCGGGATCGCCGCGATGAACCAAGCGATCGACGCGATGGGCGATCTTGGAAATCTGGAGCCGGGATGGGGCGCGAGCCCGTGCCCACAGGTCGTGGCGGAAATGCCGATCCTTGAAGTGGGCGGCAACGTTAATCTGTACGCGTTCCATTTCGGGCCTGGGGGTTATGTGAAGTGGACAGTGCAGGCGACTGTTACCGCGTGCGACACGATTCGCGTTACCTCACCTGAGCCAACGACGCTTGAGGTGCCCATCAAGATTGCCGGAACGGTAAC
>JBHHZE010000166.1:0-2076 GCA_046757925.1 Gemmatimonadales bacterium | reverse complement strand
GGAATAATGGCGAAAGATAGTACAGGCAGAAATGCAATGACTAAGGTTACACTGCGCCCCAAGATTACGTTCGTCGGTGACACCCAACCTACGAGCAAAGAGCTTGAACGCATGCACCAGCTATCCCATGAGAGTTGCTTCATCGCGAATTCAGTCGCAACAACTGTCGTGACTGAACTGGCCTAGAGCTAATCTGTAAATCGGCCCTGGAGGTGGACCAATGACAGTTCGCACACTCAGCATCGTTGTTACACTGGGTGCCCTCTTCAGAGTAGGCAATGCTGTCGCGCAAGCGCCTGCCACGTCGCCGGTTTCGGTAACGCAGACTCCTGTCGCGGAGTACGCCGCCCGCCGCACGCGGATAATGGAGACTCTGTCCGACGGCATCCTGTTGCTTCACGCCCGCTCCGCGGAGAAGGACATGGAACAGTGGGGATTCGTCCAAGACCCGTCATTTCTCTACTTCACGGGCCTGTCCGATTTACCCGGCGCCATCTTGGCGTTGGATGGGCCGGGAAGCGAGTCCCGGCTGTTCGTACCGCCACCCCCCATGTCCTTCGGATTCCCGGTCGACGGGCTCGTTCCGGCCCCGGGCGGGGAATCGGCCGACAAGATCGGTGTCGATGCAGTGGAGTCTTGGGACCAATTCGCCGGTTGGCTGGATACGCGACTGTCCGGCGGTGTGAAAACGTTGTACGTGGACGAGCCCCGGCGGCCGGAAGCCACGGGTGTCCCCTCGGGACTGCGAGCAGTGGCTGGGCCGCTGGCCCAGTGGCGAGCATCCTTGGAAGCGCGCTTTCCAGACGCCCGGTTCGCGAGTGCCAAGGCGTCCATCCAAGCCATGCGCTGGGTGAAATCCCACGCCGAGGTAGGTGTGCTCCGGCGCAACGCAGAGGCTACCGCTGCCGCGCTTGTCGCGGTAGCCCGGACGATCCGACCGGGAATGACTCAGCGCGAGGCCGAGGCCAGGATAGTCGCCGCCTGCATCGAGTCGGGTGCTCAGGGCCCGTCCTTTTGGCCCTGGATAATGGCGGGACCCAACGCACATGTCGACCGCTTGGTCCACGCCTTCTTTCACTACGACCAGCTCGACCGCGTCATGCAACCCGGCGAGTTGGTGCGGGTGGATATTGGATGCGCCAGCGGCCTGTATGGGAGCGACGTGGGGCGCACGCTCCCGGTCTCCGGCACATTCTCAGCGGGCCAGCGAGAAGCCTGGAACCTGCTGATCCGCGCCTATCGCGCCGGTATGGACGTGATGGCAGCCGGTGTGCCGCTGGACACGGTACGCGCCGCGAGCACCCGGGCAGTGGCGGACGCCCGCGGCAAACTCCGGACGAGCACTGGCCGGCAGGCGGCAGACGCGATGCTGGAACAGGGGAACGGCGTGTGGCACATCCACGGTGTCGGCATCGAGAGTGGCGAGGACGCAGGTTCGGTCCTCGAGTCAGGCTCCGTTGTAGCGTTCGAACCGATGATCGAGGTCGGTTCGGACGCGTTCTACCTGGAGGACATGATACTCATTACATCGACAGGCTTCGAGGTCCTGAGCAAGGACCTACCGTACACTGCCCAGGACATCGAGGCCGTCATGCGCCCGAGGAACGGTCTCAAACCGCCTTCCGCAAGACGCTAGCACGAGGTTCGGGTTTACAAACCTGGTTCACCCCAGGCACCGCCGAACACGAATGCGGCAAGAGTCCGTCTGGTGCGTGGAGTCTCGTCCCGCTCGCGCAAACCGTCCGGCGCGTTAGCCAACGAACCAGCGTATCCTATTGCGAGTGCCGTCAGAGGTTCGAAGCCTTCGGGAATGTCGTACATTTCGCGCGCACGCTCGGGCACGATCCCAATCATCTGATGTACCGACAGGCCGCGCCGCGTCGCTTCTATTGAGAGGTTGGCAGATGCGAGCCCTAAGTCGTGATGCGCCGCACGATTCTCCTTGCCGTTGCCCCCGAACTTGAGGCTCGTGACACCCAATACCAAGACCGGCGCGTGTCGCGCCCACGCCTGATTGGGTTCCACGAGACAGGACAGCAACCGTTCAAACTCGCTTGCGTTATCCTTGACGGCAAC
>JBHHZE010000165.1:0-2111 GCA_046757925.1 Gemmatimonadales bacterium | reverse complement strand
TTGATGTACATGCGGAACCGGTATTATGATCCTGCTACCGGTAGGTTTACGCAGGAAGACCCGATTGGATTGGCTGGTGGGCTCAATCTGTACGGGTTTGCCAACGGGGATCCGATCAATTTCAGTGATCCGTTTGGGCTGTGTCCGATTTGGGTGGACGGCATTCCATGTGTCGGGCCGGTTGCGGGTGCGTCAGACCTCGTGGCAGCCAACGGTCCGCCGCCAAGCGGTAAGCGAGGAAGCGAGTGGGGTATCACGAGGTTTTCGGGGGGCGTTCGGAACGTCAAGCACAGTGGGCTCGACGCAGCGGCCTCGGTTGGAACATCGCTCAGGGCCCCAGCAGGTGCGACGGCTACTACAGGAGTTGACGCAAAGTCAGGACTATATGTGGCGATGGACTTGGGCAACGGTTACACGGTGAGCTTCTCTCACCTCTCCGACGTGCCTGACATGTTCAAGGACGCCGACGGAAACATTGATCACAGTATTGCGGTGCAGGTCGGCACGGGAGATGTGGTTGGTATCGCAGGCATAACAGGCAACTCAAAGACCTCTGGACGCGATCCGCACGTCCACATAACGACTCGTGAGCATGGCAAAGATTTTAACCCGAGGGCGTTTTACTCCAATCACAACGAATGAGCCCTCAAAGAATGACTACGATCAGACAGAACGTTTCGGGCAAGCTATCAGCTGCGCTCCTGTTCTCAAGGTATCGCCCACCGTGTGGCCGAAGACCTTGGACAGTCCGGTTGGTGATGGTAGCGGCGACGTTGATCGCCTGCTCTGCGCGGGCGGTACCGCAGACCACCGCGTGTGAGCCTTTCTCGAGGCTCGATCTGACACCTGGTCGGGGGGGTGTGACGCGGCTTGTAGCAGATCTCGATTGTGACGGTCTCCGTGACAGCAGTAGAATCAGTCGCGTGGCAGAAGGCGAGGATGTCGGGCTGCCACAGCTGGTTGTTGTCCTAGACGGCTCTCGAATGCAGTTCACGCTGGTAACGGACGGCTTGCCACGGATCGTTCACGCCGGTGATCTGGATGGCGATGGCGTGATGGATCTGCTGTTAGCGAACGCGGATGAATCTGTGAGCATTTGGCCGACAGTCGTGTTGGTGACCGCCGACAGTATTCGGGTACCTCATGGTTTGATCGCGATGGGCGTGTATCAATACGATCCGGTTCTAGAACCTGACTGCGACTATCGCGATTTACTTCCTGAACTCGAACGCGGGAGCGACGGGAAACTGCTGATATCCTGGATTCGTACAAGGACAACCATCCACGGACCGGCAACTAACTGTCATGCGCCTCCAAGAGCACATTGGGAAGTTACCGACGGTCAACTGCGGCTTCGCGAGGCAAGCGACTGACAAGCCCCTAGTCGTATGTGGGCTGAGAACTCCTCGGCTCGCCCGACGTGCGATTCCCAGAGCGCAGCAATGTACTTGAGCATTGGTCGCCGATCTGATCCCGGAGCTACAACGGGTATGGATGCCCTGGACGATCTTTGGTCTCGCGGCTTCCGCAGCTGTCGTCTCTGTCTTGATCGAGAGGTACCGTACAAGGCGCTGAGCTGTGTTGCGTCGCCATCAGCCGACCGACCCAGCCCGAGACTATCAACCCGACCGCGATTCCGTCGGTTCCTGCAACTAGTTCAGCCTGGACCGTTTCGGCGCCCCCCGGAAAATCTGGGGCCCGGGCATGGGAACGACGTACATAACGCGTGGCGACGCAGAGTTTGAGGGCCTGGTTACGCATGTGAAGAGCCCCAACGGCCTGGTTCAGCACGCGGGGTATGACGATCGCGGCAACATCGTGGTGAGCACGGACTCGAGCACCAATGCCACTACGCGCTATACCTGGGATCCCAAATGGGACTTCTCCACCTCGGTGATACCTCCCGAGGGCGACCGTGTGGACATGGCGTATGACGCTACCACCGGTAACCGTCTGTGGCAGGACGACGCACGGGGCCAGACGAGCCGTGTGACGTTCAGCTACTGGACGACGGGTAACAAGGGTGGTCTGTTGCGCTACGTGGACGGGCCGCTCGAGCCGGCGTCCGAGATCGACTACGACGCGCTGGGCAACGTCTTGAGCAACAAGAC
>JBHHZE010000164.1:0-2115 GCA_046757925.1 Gemmatimonadales bacterium | reverse complement strand
GCCCCATCCCAACCGTGTAAACTTACTTCTGGCCGAAGGCTTTGGTTATATTAAAGGGAACCCGATCCCTCATGATGATATAGGGTAGCGGGACGTAGTTCCTATATTTCCGTTCTTGGTCCCGAGGTGGTAGGGTCACTTTAGACCGAAGTTCCTCGGCGGTTGAGACAGTATCTTGCTGATTTGGTTGAAGAAACGCCAAACATCACTTTCCGTCTACTGGCAACAATCCGAGCAACTCATACGCCCGTCTTTGGATGGCTGTCGGTTCCGGCACCTGCTTGAACGTCAGGCTCGAGTCGTCGGACTTCAGCCTATAAGTGTTTCGACCACGACTCGCCAGCTCCGCCATCAGGGTCTCAAAGCTGTGCACCGGCAGACCATCCGGCGTCGTGTGCGTCGCCTTCTTCGTCTTGGCCGACTCTGTAGGCACCGCCGGCAGTACCGGGTCGCGTCGCTTCCGTGCCGTCTCCAGTTGGTCGTCTTCGAACAGGATCGGGGCCAGGGCTCTTCGCATGTGCCATTCGACATAATAGGCCAGCACGCACAGGAAGATATGGGCTGGCACGCGGTTTTCGGTCCGGTGTCGAATCGGGCGGACCAAAAGATCGACACCTTTCATGCATCGAAACGCACGCTCCACCTGCGACAGGCCCTTGTACGTGCGAACGGTGTCTTCCGCCGATAACCGCTCTTTCGGCTCGCTGGTGCGGATGACGTAGATCCCATCCAACTTCGCTTCTGCTTCGATCGAATCCGCCCGACGCGCCCACCGCAAAGTCCCGTCTCCGATCGTCAGCGCATAGTGCTTCCCCACCTTGTAGCGCTCCAGGACCTTCCCAGCCTTCAGGCCGATCTCCGAGCCTCCCAGCGGAGTCTTCGTTCGTCGCGCCACCTCCCGCGCCAGCTTCCTCAGCCCCTGCTCCGTCGCCTCCAGCAACGCCCGGCGCTTGCGGCTCCGCTCTTGTGCCAGCAGCGGGTTGTAGCAGGCCATCAAGCGTTCCCCCGGAAAGTCCGGCGAGGCGATCTCGGCCAGGTTCTTCTCGTCAAAGAGCGACAATTGCAGCGCGCCTTGCGTCACCAGATCGCGGATCGACACGCTCCTCAGCGCGGTGATCCACCCGAGCCCCGGATGCGCCTTCAGCTTGTCAATCTGCGGCTGCGTGAGCATCCCACGGTCCCCGACCAGCACCAAGCGCAACAGTCCGAACCGCTGGCGGAGTTTATCGACCTGATCCGCCACCGTCGTCGAGTCCCCGGTGTTCCCCGCATAGACGCTGACGGCGACTGGGCGACCTTCCCCATCGGTCAGCACCCCATAGACGATGATCGGCAGTCCCTTCTGTCCGTCCCGGTCATGACCAAATCGCGCCAGTGGACACGTGCGTCCCTCGTAGTAACTGCTCGATACGTCGTAGAGCACCACCGCCCCATCCCTCAGGTGCCGCGCGGCCAGCTTCTTCTCGATCCGTTCCTGCCGGGCCAGAAGCCAGTCCATGGCGTCGTACAGATCGTCTTCGTCAGCCCCCTCCACCGACAATTCCTCGGCCAGCGTCGTGGTATGCCACAAGCGAGTCGTCGCCAGTTTCGAACACGGATGAATCAACCGCTCGGCGATCATGGCCAGCACCAGATCGCGCTCGGCACAGCGCTTCGATGAGATCACGGCATCCAGGCCAATCTTTCGGATGGTGCCCAGAACGGCTTCAACGTGGCCGTGCGGCAGCGTGCGCGTGGTCTCGAACAGATCCTTCGGCGAGACCAGCACCTCGTCGCGCAACACGCGACGGAGGGTTTCGATCTTGTGCTTCGGCCAATGCGAGAGGTTGGTGAGCGTGCGTTTGTGGGTTTTGGTGCCTTCCCGCCAGCCTTCGCGCAGCAGGATCGCGGGGGGGGAATTGCGGTTCGGGACGGCTTCGATATACATGGGAGCGATTATAGGCTATTCCTCCATACATGTCAAGCTAATTATCAAAACTTACATGGGAACATTTTCCAGGCAACAAGATCACCTAAGTTGCGGCCCATCAAGGGGTTTGTGCAAGAAATCCGCTTACTCGGCCGGGGAACTTCGGATTAGAATATCACAAGAAAATATCAATTCCAAAAGTCGGT
>JBHHZE010000163.1:0-2135 GCA_046757925.1 Gemmatimonadales bacterium | reverse complement strand
GCATCGCGAGAAACGTCCCGTCTCCACAGCCGAGGTCGAGCACGGTCTTTCCGGCCAGCGACCTTGCGAGTTCAACCGCGGTCTCGAACCGGCGGCGGTGACTCCAGGCTATCAGCCGGGACGGGCTGAACAACTGCTTCTTGGCGTAGTGACCGAGTTCTCGATCGCTTTCAGGTGGTGCCATCGGTTGTTCCCATCATGGTGCCGTTGACGAGCGCTTCGAATTGGTCGAACACCAGCCTCCGTTCGAACCGGGCGATAACCATCTCGCGACCTTTGCGGGCCCGTCGGGACGCCTCGGCCGTGTCTGTCGTGGCGGCTTCTATGCAACGCGCGAGCGCTATCTCGTCGCCGGCGGGATAGCTCCACCCGGTCTGGCCGTCGACGACCGTCTCCCGCAGCCCACCCACCGCCGTCGCTACTACCGGGACCTCCGACGCCAGTGCCTCGAGCGGCGAAAAACCCAGACCCTCGGCACGGCTGGCTTGCACGCACAGGTCGGACGCCCGGTAGTCGTTGGGAAGATCCCGATGGGGATGCACGGCGTCGGTGGCAATCACTCGATCGGCGATCTCGTGCCGCTTTGCCTCGCGCAGAAAATCGCGGTAACCACCGCTCCGGTGCAGCAACCACAGTTCGCGTCCCCGCGCCCGCAGTGCCCGTACGGCCTTGAGCAGTGTAACGCTATCCTTTTCAGGTGCCACACGGCTGCTAAAGAAAATCAGATCTCCGCCCAGCGGCAGGCCGAGCCGTGCCTTGTATTCTACCTTGGGCCGCTCGGGCGGTGCAAAGAGTTGTGTATCGATCCCGTAGAGCGGAATCAGGCTGACGGGACACTTGGCACCGTGCCTTCGCACCACCTCGCCCAAGTGCTCGCTGAGTACTACGTAGTGACGCCCCAAGCGGGCGTTCAGTCGTGCGGCGACTTCGAGGGCGGCGAGTTCGCGCCGCCTGAAGGGCTTGTGTGGATCGGGCTGCCCAAGACGACACCGGTAATAGATCTCCACCGGGCTGCACACCAGCATGAATGTGGGGTTCCGGGTTATGCGGGCGGCGCAGTTGGCGGCGAGTGACGCGGGTCCGTAACCCTGCACCAGCACGCAGTCGATTGCACGGCGGTGGCGGAGCAGATACTTGGCCACGTGTGCGGCGAACCCAACGCGTGAACCGGGCCCGACCGCAATGCGAACCTCGCTCGCCGGCTCCTGGCTGATCTCCACCCCTTCGCGGATGCGGCGCGCCACTATCTCGAGTTCGAAACGTTCGGCCAGACCTTCGACCATGCGCACGTCGGTTCCGCTCTCAACCACGAAGCAGAGCCGCCTCCTCGCTCTGCTCAAGGTTTCACCGCGATCACCATGGAGTGCAGTGCAACCCACCGGGTCAGCCACGAGATCCGCTCGGGCCATGGGATCGCACGTGGGATGCGGCCCGGGAGGGGAATGTAGTGACCGGTTCCCTGCGTCTCGCACGTGACGAGCCCGGCCCGCCGGATCCAGCGTCGCGTCCGCGGCAGCATTGTCAATTGGTTGATCGGTTGTCCTTCTTCTGTGTAGGGACGTCCCGCCAGCCTGCGGTAGACCCGGAAAAGACCCATGGGGCCCAAATAGTTCGGCGTGGTGAGAAACAACCTACCACCACTCTTGAGCACCCGCGCGAGTTCCTGCACGGCGTGACCGGGGTCGGGAACGTGCTCGATCGTCTCACAGGAGAACACGGTGTCGAACGTTCGGTCGTCGTGGGCGATGGCCTGGATGTCACCGACCTCCCACGCTATGACATCGGTCCCTTGGTCGAGAGCGTGTTCGCGGCCCTTGCGGACAGCACTTACTGCAAAATCCGCAGCAACTACGAGCCGAGGTTTGGAGTCGTGCGATGCGAGCCAACTCGCGAACCCGCCGCGGCCTGATCCGATCTCGAGTATCTTCTTTCCCGCGAGGTCTCGCGGACCCGACAGCGCCCCTTTTACGAGTGTGTGCCACGGTGTATCCGTCGCGGCATCTACTTCGAATCGCGCATGCCAGTCTTCGTAGGCGCGTTTCGATTCACCGCCCGTGGCGTTCATGCGTCCCCGTCGTCCCCGTCGTCTCCGTCGCCCACGAGCGCTGCGGCCGCTCCCGCGAGTTGACCCGCCG
>JBHHZE010000162.1:0-2191 GCA_046757925.1 Gemmatimonadales bacterium | reverse complement strand
GCTCCGCCGGCGACCGGCTGGCTCGCCGGATACATCGTCTCCAGCGACGACTACTGCACTATTGCCGCCACGAGTGCAGACTACGGGGACGTGGCTCAGTGGCGGTCTCGCGCGGCGTAGATACCGCGCAGGGCGGATATTGGCGAGGAAATGTATTGCAAGCGTGATCGCTTCCAGGTGGATTCGCTTCTGGAGACAACGACAACAGCATGAGAAAGGGATTGCTTGCGACCGAATGTCCGCTGGCACGGATGTCAGTCGCCGCGTCGGCGGACGGAAGCGCCCGCCTTCGTGCGCCTGAAAGTGTACTCGATCAGAAGGGTGTAAGTCCCTTCCAGGCATGCGCTCTCCGGCCTGTAACCGAAGGTAACTGCGTCGCCGTGAGGCGGGGTGGAGAGCAACCGGAGGTGAATCATCGGTCCGTAGGATGACGAACGCGACACGGCCGGGCGTAGTGGCGAGCCAGCGGAGGAATGGCGAAGCCCAGACCCGCGTGACGGTGTGCGAAACTCGCATGATCGAGATTTCGTCCTGTTGCGGGGGAAGCCCAGCACGCTGAAGGGTAGCGTGACAAACTTTTGACGGACGATTGTCGGTCAAAGGTCAAAGCGATGCTGGGGCGCGTCAGGTGGTTGGCGACGGAACGATGGGAAGGTCGGGTACATGAATCAGGGAGACCTGAGCAGGGTCCGCCGGTGTTCATGCGGGTGGTCCAGCCGCAGAGCCGCCTGCTCAGGAGTCAGAGCGTCCCTAGGAGTGATGAAGCGGGGCAATGCCCGTGGAGCGAAGGGGCGCAGGAAGGTGGATGCGTGAAGATCGAATCGCAGGAAACACAACCGGCGCGAGTGCCCCGGCATTTCGGGGCTAAGCAAGTCGGAGCGGTCCGCGCCCGCTGGGCGTGGACGGAACCTGCGGTTTGGACGGATCGCATGTTGACGGCCCTGGAGCAAGGGGTCAAAGGAGGTGTATGGTTCAGCCTGATTGACAAGGTCTACAGCACGTCGAACCTGAAGGCGGCCTTTGCGAAAGTAAAGGCCAACGACGGGGCGGCGGGTTGCGACCACCAGACCATCGCGATGTACGAATCGCGTCTGGAAGCGAATCTGAAGGAGCTGTCCGAGCAGCTACGCACCGGCGCCTATCGTCCACGGAAAGTGCGACGGGTGTACATCCCCAAAGCGGGGAGCCGGGAACGTCGACCGCTCGGTATCCCTTCGGTGCGGGATCGTGTCGCGCAGACGGCACTCCGCAATGTGTTGGAGCCGATCTTTGAGCGAGACTTCGCCGAACACAGCTACGGCTTTCGGCCTGGTCGGGGTTGCAAGGACGCGTTGCGGCGTGTGGATACCCTGCTCAAGATGGGCCACACATACGTTGTGGACGTCGATTTGCGAAGCTACTTCGACACGATTCCACATGAGCCCTTGATGGATCGAGTTCGCGCCAAGGTTGCCGACGGACGGGTGTTGACACTGATCGAGTCATTCCTGACGCAACGTGTCATGGATGGACTGGAAGAGTGGACGCCCACAAGCGGCAGTCCACAGGGCGCCGTGATCTCACCGCTGCTCAGCAATGCGTACCTCGACCCGCTCGATCACCTCATGGCCTGCAAGGGTCTGGCGATGGTGCGGTACGCCGACGATATGGTCATTCTGTGCCGATCGGCGCAGGAAGCCGAAGCGGCGTTGGCTGAGGTGCAGCCATGGGTGGCACAAGCCGGCTTAACGCTCCACCCGGAGAAGACGCGCATCGTCGATGCGGCTCAGGAAGGCTTCGACTTCCTGGGTTATCACTTCTCGGGTGGCAAGCGCTGGCCGCGTGACAAGAGCCTCGTGAAGTTCAAGGACGCGATTCGCAGGAAGACGCCGCGTAATCACGGCCACAGCCTGGACATCATCGTCGCGAATGTAAACCGGACGACGTGGGGGTGGTTTGAGTACTTCAAGCACACCTCGTACACGAGCGTGTTTCGTGGCTTGGACGGTTGGCTACGACGACGCTTGCGACGGATTCTTCTGAAGCGTCACAAGGTACGTCGTCACAGTGGTCTGGGTAACGCCCATCAGCGCTGGCCGAACGCGTTCTTTGCCGAACAGGGGTTGTTCAGCATGGAAGCAGCCCATGTTCGTCTCCGTCAATCCGCTTTGCGGTGAACCACCAACCGGAGAGCCGTGTGCGGGAGAACCGC
>JBHHZE010000161.1:0-2199 GCA_046757925.1 Gemmatimonadales bacterium | reverse complement strand
CAATCCGTTACCTCTCTATCTTGTTTCGGCATCGTTCAGGCCTGCCTGATACCCGCCGCGGTATGTTTATCCTTCTTGCGGGACTGCGAATGCCCACTGTAATACGCATCGGCGCGAACGGATAGGCGTTTCGAAATCCATTGTGGCGCGCCTTCCCAGATGCTGTCAAGCGGCGCCGCGCTGTAACCATGCCATTATTGCGGGGGTAACCTCTGTAGAGCCCTCCATCGATGGCGATGGTTCGACCGGTGACATAGTCGGACAGATCGGTCACCAGGAACTCGACCACCTTAGCACAGTCCTCAATCGTTCCCTCACGTCTGAGCGGAATCCGCTTGGCCTGGGACGACCGGTCGCCCAGCCGGCCGGTCCGGATAATCCTACCGCTCTCGCTGGAGACGGGTTGCCGCAGATTGTCGAGGGGGCTGCCGACCCCTTGACCGCCACGGTTCAGCACGTGGGTGTAGACCATGGCGGTCTTGACGTCCTTGTGTCCTAAGCTCCTAAGGAACTACCTCTCAGTGCGCGGTGGGCTCGGCGGGAACGAGTTGAAAGCCGAGGGTACGCGCTTGGGCTCGGAGTTTGCGCTCCGCGCGGCGCTTGTAACGAGCTTGCTGGAGGGCAAAGATACTGTCATCGTAAGCCTCCCGGTGAGTCACCAAGTGGTAGATGATACGAGCGAGTTTGTGCGCCGCGGCGGTAATCGCTTTAGGCGCTCCCAAGCGGGTTCTCATGCCCCGGTAAAACGCTCCCAACGCGGACTTGCTGTGGTGTAAGGATTGGGCCGCCAGCCGCAACGCCTTGGCCGCACGACTGTTGACCTTGCGGGTGCCAACCCGCAGGACCTTCCCTCCGGTGATCTCGTTGTCCGGGCACAGACCTAACCAGGAGGCAAAAGCCGAAACCGTCGGGAACTTCGAAAAATCCGGCCCGATCTCACCCAGTAGGGTCCGCACTGTGAGAGTGTTCAAACCCGGCACCTGGGTCAAGTCGACTCCCCAAATGCGCTGCAATTGCTGCCCTAGATCGAAGTCCACGTCCGCCGCCGCGGCCTCCACTTCGGGCCCCGGCGCTGGCGACGGAGGTTCGTTCGAGTCGATCTCGGCCAGGCTGCGCTCGATCTCGCTGTTGCACTCGGCAACCAGCTGTTGGTAGCTGCGATAGGCCGCCAGCGACTGCCGCAGGCTGAACACGTGCTCGGGACGATAATCTCCTACCAGTGATTTGGCGATCGTCTCTTCGCTGGCCTTGATGCGCTTGTGCCGCAACTTCGCCAGCACCTGCGGGTCTCGCTCCCCACCGAGGATCGCCTCGACAATCGTCAAGCCCGTCAGCCCCGTAAGATCGCTGATGACATGGTGCAATTGCAGATTCATTTGATCCAGCGCCTTTTGCATGTGATGGACATGCTGGGAAGCCATCTGCACCAGGTTCTCGCGGTGCCGCAGCAGTGAGCGCACCGCGCAGATTGCCTGTGCGGGGCGAAACGATGCCCGCAGCAGACCCACCGAGTGCAGATACTGCAACCATTGACAGTCCGACACGTCTGTCTTGCGCCCCGGCACATTCTTGACATGGCGGGCATTCACCAGACAGACTTCCAACCCGCGCTGCTCGAGGATCTGAAACAGCGGAATCCAGTAGACGCTCGTCGATTCCATCGCCACGCTTCGGATGCCACACTCTTCGAGCCAGTCGGCGAGTCGCTCCAGGTCCGGCGTGAAGGTGGCAAACGAGCGCACCGGCTCGGGGTCGCGGTCCGGTGGTACCGCGACATAAATCTCGGTTGCGCCGATGTCCACCCCCGCCGCATCCGGTTGCAGCAGCGGTAGGGAAGAAACTGTTTTCGGTTTGCGCTTGCGTTTTCGGGGCATGGCTTGATGCTCTCCTGTCTTGCAGCGCGACGACGGCCCAAGTCGTGAAAACAAGAATTCTCCTAAACGGGATCGAGGCGACGCCTTTCGGCGCCACCGCCGTCACCAATGTAGCGAGCACGAGACTTGGAACCAAGCTAGCTGCCGGGCTTCACCAGCACCAGTGCTTATTCGGCCTTAACTGCCGTCACCGCGTGCACGCCCATCCTACCCCCTGCGACCACCACCCGTTCCTTGCACGTATTGACCCGATTCCGTTCGGGTCTTTGGGCTCCTAAGGAACTACCTCTCAGTGCGCGGTGGGCTCGGCGGGAACGAGTTGAAA
>JBHHZE010000160.1:0-2233 GCA_046757925.1 Gemmatimonadales bacterium | reverse complement strand
GCAGATCGTGGAGCCACTGCGCCTGGGTCCCTTCCTCGAACGCCACGTGAATCGCCCCCCGCATCCCGCCGAAGAAGCTACGGGCACCTTCTCAAGGTCCGGAACCGGCTCGATCGGGTCGAGTATCGCCCGCTCAAGGAAGCAGAGGAAGGACTCAAGTTCGCATGAGTTTTGTTACCCACTGTTACCCAGGGGCGAGAAGAGGGCCGGTTAGAGCCCTCTCAGGACGTTCGTTGAACAGTACTCAACTCGTTGTCTTGCTTGCAGATGCCCGAGGAGAGAATCGAACTCTCACGGGGTTGCCCCCACGGGATTTTGAGTCCCGCGCGTCTACCAGTTCCACCACTCGGGCGTGCGGGAAGAAGTATAGCCGCATCCGGGCGCAGACGGCAGACCGCCACTCCCGCGACCGTCACGAGGTTGATACGGTTCTGTAATAGTCCGGCAACCTGCCTGTCATTCCACATAGATATACTGTAGCCGTACATCTCCCTCCAGGAGGCCACCATGCGTCTCGTAGTCGCTACGCCCGTCATCGCCGTGCTCTGCTCGTTCGTTGTCTCATGCGGTGACCGACCGGTGGCCACCTCGAGCGACGATGCCGCTCTGTTCACGGAGCTTACAGTAGACCAACCACCCGAACGCATCTCCAGCCCGCCGCTGGAGTATCCCCGCCAGCTCGCCGAGGCTTCCATCGAAGGAATGGTAATCGTGGCGGCAACGGTCGGCGTTGACGGCAAGATCGAAGACGGGTCCGTCAAGATCGTCAGCTCCACCAACGACGGTTTTGAGAAACCGGCTATACGGTTGCTGATGGGGAGTCGGTTCCGGCCCGGCATGCTGAAGGGCGCGCCGGTGCCCACGCAAATCCAACTACCGATTCAATTCACGCTGGTGCGCTGAGCGTCGGCCACGTCGGAAGCGACGCCGAGGGTGGGACAATGACCCGCTGAGGCTATGCCCGCACGAGTTGCGGTAAACAGTCGAAGTGCCGGTCGCGCGCGTAGAGCACAAGGTCATGCTGTAGAACCAGCGCCGCGATCCAAATATCGTTGGTCGGAATCGGGGTACCTTGTACGCGTAGTTGACGGTACACCGACGAGTAATGCCACGTCGTGTCTTCGTCGGGCAAGAGCACCGAAACTCCCTGTTTCAACAAGAACCGGCGCAACACCTGCTCGTTCGCGCCACTCTGTGTCCCAACCGCAAAACCCGCGCGCAACTCGGCCAGCACAACGAATGGTACGTGGATCTCGGCGGCCCCTTCGAGGACCTCGCTCACACCCGGGACGCCACGACACAGATCGACATAGCGGTTGGTGTCTAGGGCCAGTCTCAACGCCAGAGCGACTCGTCGATTCGCTGCTGATCGGCGATCGCCTCATCGAACGCCGGGTCGTCTCGCCACGTGCCGCACAAATCGTCCAGCGTTCGGTAGCGGATTGACTCCGCACCGAATCCCATCGCCTGGGCGAGAGCGTCGATCGCAACCTGGTTGAGACTCTTGCCCTCCCTTTGGGCCCGCGCCCGAAGGGCCTGGTCCAACGCGGGGGGCACGCGCCTTAGCGTATATTGCATGTAGGCAATATAGGCGCGAGATGCCTGCGCCACAAGGTTAGGCTGTCGACCGACACTCCACCCGTCACCTCCCAGCCTTCATTGCTCACTGCCCTCTTGCACCCACCCTTTCCCTGGCGGATTCTCCGCTGGAGGCAGGCGTTCAACTTTCCTACTTGACACATAGAGATATTGCTATTACTATATCTTTATGACAAAACGAAACGCCACGGCCGCGTTACGCGGCATCGACCCCAAGCTGCTCGAGCGAGCGGCCGACACCATCCGGTTGCTGGGGCATCCCGAGCGTCTCAAGATCCTCGAGGTCTTGGAGGGCGGCGAGGCTACGGTGTCGGATATCCAGAACCAACTCGGTATCTCACAGCCGATCGTCTCACAGCACCTCGCCAAGATGAGGGGCTACGGAATCGTTGCCGCCGAGCGAGACGGAGTGCACGTCTACTACAGAGTCGTGGAGCCCAAGGTGGAGCACATACTCCAGTGCATCAGGCAATGCGACGCATGAGACGTCACTCTGCGCTACCCCGTTTGCCCGTGGTGGCTTTTTCTGAGGTGTTATATATATGTTTATAGCTATATCATTATTATTGGCAGTGCAGGTCGCACGCCGGGTGCGGGACATTTTTCTCGCCACGGATGGAGTCGTGGATGTGGA
>JBHHZE010000159.1:0-2275 GCA_046757925.1 Gemmatimonadales bacterium | reverse complement strand
CGAGCAGTGACCTCCGGTTGCAATGGTGTTGTACAAAGGCACCGACGACAACAGGAGGTCACGGATGATGAGTATGGCACATTCCGCCCGGGAATTCAAGCAGCATCTTCAAGACCCTCGCGCCGGCGGGGAATTGTTCAGCGGTTCCGATGTCGATGCGGCGTGTCGGGCCGTGGGACACCGATGGCGGGCACGACTCTGGACGCCGACTGTGACGATCCTCACTTTCCTGCGCCAAGTCATGCACGGCAATTGCGCCTGCCGAGAAGCGGTGGCGTTGACGTTGGCCAGGTCGGCGGCCTGCGGCGAGGGTGTTGATCGGGTCGGGGCGGCTGACGTGTCGGGTGATCCCAGTGCTTATAGTCAGGCACGACAGAACCTTCCGCGTGGTGTGTTCGAGCAATTGAACCGGCGTGTGGTCGATGGTGCGTTGACGCCTCTCTCTTCCGAACGTCTGTGGTGTGGTCATCGTGTTGTCGTCGTCGATGGATCGAGTGTGACGACGCCTGACACGGCAGACTTGCAGAACCGTTATCCGCAGCCGGTGGGCCAACGTCCGAGGTGCGGCTTCCCGGTCGTACGTTTGGTGGCTCTGTTCTGCTGGGCCAATGGCGCCTTGTTGGAACTGTTGGGCGATTCGCTACGCGTCGGTGAATTGGCCCTGTTCAGGAAAATATATGATCGTCTTGAACGCGGAACGGTGGTGCTGGGCGATCGCTATTATAGCAGCTACTACGACCTGTCCTTGAGCTATTGTCAAATGTCGTTGATGCCGGCTGATCAAGCGGCGTGCTTCTCGGTTGCTTCTCCGTCGATGAACTTCGCGCCGGCGATGACGTCCGGCAGCAGTTTCGCGCCATTCAGCGTTCGCCATTTGCGGGACGCGCTCTCGCAGAGTTTGAACACCATCGCCAGGCTCGCCGCTCGGCTCCCGTTGCCCTTCGTTCGGCGGTGACGCAGACGGACCGTCGCAAACGTGCTTTCGATCGGGTTCGTGGTCCGCAAGTGAATCCAGTGTTCCGCCGGGAAGTCGTAGAACGTCAGTAGCTCGCCCCGGTCCTTCTTCAAGCACTCGACCGCCCCCGGGTACTTCGGTTCGTACAGCCCGATGAACTGGTCAAACGCCCGCTCGGCGTCGGCCCGCGTCGGAGCCATCCAGATCTCGTGCAGCTTCGCCTTCGCGCCCGACTGGACCTTCTTGGCCATCTTGTCCAACACGTTCGCCGTCTTGTGAACCCAACACCGCTGCGAACGCGTCGTCGGCCACCCCTGCGGTAACGCCTTCCAGAACCCCAACGCCCCGTCCGCCGTCGCCAGCTTCGGATCAATGCGCAGGCCACGCTGCTTGCAGTCCAACAGCAGCGTGTACCACGACTGCTCGCTCTCTCGGTGGCCGTCCGCCACGGCGATCAACTCCTTCTTGCCCTCGGCCGTCGCCCCCATCAACACCAGGATGCACTGACGATCCTCCCCCAGCCGGATGTTGAAGTGGATGCCGTCCGCCCACACATACACGTACTGCTTGCCTTCCAGCGATCGGCGGCTCCACGCCAGATGTTCGTCCTGCCAGCCGCGCATCAACCGCGTGATCGTCGTCGCGCTCAGACCCGCGGCTTGCGGCCCGACCAGTGCCTGCAAGGCTTCGGCGAAGTCACCCGTGCTCACGCCCTTGAGATAGAGCCACGGGATCAGCTCCTCGATGGCCTTCGTCTTCCGCAGATAAGGCGGCAGGATCTTCGAACGGAAACGCTCAACCACCCGCCCGTCGGCGTCCACGTCCTGGCCGTCCGCGTTCTGCCCGACGATCCGTCGATCGAGCACGCGCGGCTGACTGACCTCCACAGGGCCGACGCCGGTGACCAGCGTGCGCGTGGGGTGATGCCCGTTGCGGACCACCTGCTGGCGGCCGGCCTCGTTGGTCAGGCTGGCGTGCCGCTCAATCCAGTCGGCGATCTCCGCATCGATCGCGTGGCCCAGCAGACGCTGAGCCCCGTCACGGAGGATCTCGGTCAACACGTCGCGGCCGGGGACTGGAATCGTCGTTGTCGTCCTGTTACTCTCACACATCGGCGTACTCCTCTGCCCATCGTGGGCGGCTCGGAACCTCGTCAAGATCCCGAGAGTACGCCGCTTTTTTTCAACCAGCCATCAACAACTTTCGGTTATAGCTCTCGTGCTTCTCCTTTCAAGCCAAGCGGAAATCGTGATTCAAACCACCGCTTAGCCTACGGAGAGCCGATGTCCTTGTCTTTCAAGGGGTTACGTCAGTAACTTT
>JBHHZE010000158.1:0-2319 GCA_046757925.1 Gemmatimonadales bacterium | reverse complement strand
CGATCGCGGGAAAGGGAACGAACGTGCCATCGGGCGTGAAGGCGCCGTCCGTGACCACTGTATGAACGCAAATGTGCATCTGCGCGATCTGCCAGAGGTTCGGGGTCAGCCGCCAGACGTTTTACACCCTCCAGGCGAAGTTCCTGGACGAAGGGACCGGAGGACTGCTGCCGAAGCGGCCCGGGCCGCGGGGGCCTCGAAAGCTGACCGCGGAGGTCTTGGCCTTCGTGAGCCAGCGCCTGGGCAGCGAGGAGGTGCCGTCGACGACGGGGTTGCAGGAAGAGATTCAGGGCCGCTTCGGTGTGGCCTTTCACCGACGCACGCTCGAGAAGCTGGTGAAGGATCTTCGTGCAAAAAAAAACGCCGGAGCCTGACCCCTCACGCCGCACCGTTGCTGGGTGTCGAAGGGGATTGCGCTGGGGAGCGCTATGAACGGCTTCGCGACCAGTACCTGCACGGATCGGACGTCGAGACCGGTCCCCGCGGGGAGCGCTTTGCACGCTCGGGGCTGGCCGGCCTCTTCGACCCAGACCCGCCCCGAGGCTACGTGGCGCAGATCCACGAGGCGCGGCCTCGCCGCTGGGGAGGCGTCGACCCACGCGACGCCGCCCTGCGAGAGGTGGTGCACCTGGTCCTGGGCCGTGGGGTCTCGTGTGTCTCTTGAGGAGCTCGAGCGGTGACGAACAAGAGGAGACGGTCGTGAACGTCGCGTTGTATGCCCGGGTCTCCGACCCCAAGGAGAAGCGAGGCACCATCGAGTCGCAGATCGAAGCGATGGAAGCCTACGCCAAGGCGAACGGTCACGAAGTGGTCGAGTCGTACGTCTGTCGTGACCGCTACACCGGCACCGAGCTGGCCCGCCCGGAGCTCGACCGGCTGCGCGACGGGGCGCAAGCCGGCGCGTTCGAGGCGGTGCTGGTGCACGACCCCGACCGATTGTCCCGCAAATATGCCTACCAGATCCTGATCCTCGAGGAGTTCGAGCGGCTGGGCATCCCGATGATCTTTCTCGAGCAGCCGCCGCCCGATGATCCCAAGGCAGTGCTCCTCTTGCAGATCCAGGGGGCGGTCGCCGAATACGAGCGGACCAAGATCGCCGAGCGCTATCGTCGGGGCAAGCTCTATCGCGCACGGCAGGGGGAAGTCTTCTGGGACTCCATTCCCTATGGCTACCGCCGGATTCCCCGCCGGGACGGCACCCCGGCGCACCTGGTGGTCAATGATGCGGAGGCCGAGGTGGTTCGCAGCGTCTTCGCGTGGCACGCCGACGCGGGGATGTCCGTCCGGCAGATCGCCCGGCGCCTGACGCGTGAGGGCTACCCCACGCCCCGCGGTGGAGAGCACTGGGGTGAGACCACCGTGCACCGGATCCTGCGCCGGGAAGCCTATCTGGGGGTGCTGTACTACAACACGTCGGGGTGGGCCTCGGTGCCGTCTGCCGAGGGCGGAGCCCCACGCCGGAAGCGATCGCCCCGACCGCCATCGGAATGGATCGCGATCTCGATCCCTGTGCTGATCGACCGGGAGGTCTTCGAGCGCTCCCAGGCACGGCACGGTCACAATCAACAGTTCAGTCCGCGCAATCTGCACGAAGAGCACTGGTTGCTCCGGCGGCTGGTGCGCTGCGGCCGGTGCGGTCTGAAGTGCGCGTGTGTCGCCGACAAACGCCGCCCGCACATGCCGCCGGCCTACTACTACCGTTGCGGGCCCCCTCGCCTTCCGGGGTGCCCGTCCTGCCGTCCGAGCCATGCTCGGGCGCACCCGCTCGATGCGTTGGTCTGGGAGGAGGTCCGCAAGGTTCTCCTCCGGCCCGAGCTGCTGATTCGCGCGCAGACGACGGTACAGGCGTCGACGTCGCTGGATTCTTCGTTCCTCTCGAACCAGATCGACAACGCCAAGAAGCGCGTGGCGAGCGTCGGCGACGAACGACGCCGGCTGCTCGATGCGTATCAGAGCGGGTTCCTCCAGAAGAAGGAATTCGAGGATCGCGCGCAGACGGTCGCGCGACGAATCGAGACGCTTCAGAAGGAGCTCCAGGCGCTCCAGCAGGAGCACCAACGCGCAAGCGAGGGCCAGCAACTGCTCGAGCGCATCCACGAGTTCGCGTCCGTCGTCACACAGAGGCTCGACACGATGAGCTTTTCGGAACGACAAGCTCTGGTCCGTACGGTCATCGAGGAGGTCGTCCTCTGCGGAGACACCGTCAAGCTCTACTTCAAGATCCCGCTGCCGAAGGCATCCCCACCCAACCGCCCCACCAGCGGATCGCCCGGAAACGGAGGGGTGTCAAACCAATTCGATTTGCGTTCACGCAGTGAC
>JBHHZE010000157.1:0-2328 GCA_046757925.1 Gemmatimonadales bacterium | reverse complement strand
TCGGGTCTTCCTGCGTATATGTCCTGGTCGACGCTTTCGGCTACGACCCGAGCGCCGCAATCAGTTGCGCTTGCTTCCTTTAGGCACTCACCTCACCTGAATTTTGACCGTAATATGCACTAAGAATCGCCGACCTGCACTTTTGGGGGGGAGTGGCAGACGAGTCAGCGGGGCGCAAGCATGCGCACGCGCAGGCGGCCCTGCCGACGGCGCCGTGGCGCGCGCACTACGATGTTCACGTCCCTCCCAAGTGCGGTGAGGAAATCGAGGAGCCGTTGCGTAGAGAAACCGCTGAGGCGGCCGCTGAGCAACCGCGAGATCTTCGGCTGGTCGATGCCCAACAACGCAGCAGCTTGCCGTTGCGTCAGCTTCCGTTCCCGAATGGCATCGTCGATCAGCGACGCCAACTGTGCCTTCGCAAGTCGTTCCTGTGGCTTTGGCAGCCCGAGATCGGAGAACACATTGCCGCTGCCCCGGGTCACCGGGATGTCGTGGGGAGCTGTCCCGATCTTGCGCTTAGCCATCCTCTGTACCTCCGTAATGTGCCGCATAGTGCGCTTTCGCTCGTTTCCACCGCTCCTTGATCACCGCGAGCTCGCGTTTCGGGGTCGCAATTCCCCGCGTCGATTTTTTCTGGAACACGTGCAGTACGTAGACGACGCCAGCCATTTTCACCGTGTAGATCGCACGGTAGGTGTTGCGATTGAAATCATCGACTAGCTCGACGAGCCCCCATACAAATAGGGTGGATCCACGATTCCAGGCCGATCATAGAACCCTGGCACCGGGCCACAATGGAGCTGCCGTGCTATCTCCCTCAGCTCCTCTGGCAACTGGTCACCTGAAGGGAAACTCATGGCCGTGAGAAGCACACTGAACAAGACCGCATATCCAGCCTTAGTCATGGAATAGTTCCCTCCGGTTTGGCATAGTGCTTCGGACGGTTTGGGAGTGCAACGTGCGTGTGACGATCAGAATATCCACGCTGTGTGTTCGCTGGTAGGAAGTCAGTACCACTTCCAATCGCTCGGTCCACAGTCTGATCTGCCACACCTCTTATCCGGAGATCGACTCCCATCGCACCGCGAGAACCTAAGTGCGGCCTTGTCGGTATCGAAGACGTAAAACTCGATCCGATTAACCTCTGCACAGTCCCGTGGTTCGTAATGGTCTCCTCGTGCAACTTCCAGTAGCAACTCACTTGACTGCATGCGCCCGAGATGTGGACGAACATCATCAATGCATTATGCGGACAGCCCAATGTCATGAAACAGAATACATCGCTGCTCTGTGGAGATCTGGAGCGTACGGAGCAAGACGCAACTGGTCACACTCAATCAGTCTAACGTAGGCCGTGACCGAGGACTCATCAAAGCGCTGCAGCGTAGCATCCACCAAGACCAGCAGACGCTCCACTGCATCTGCCCAGACCACAGCGTTCATTCCACAATGCGAAAGTGCCGCAGGAGTGACGGATCCGCGGCCGCCACTGTGCCCGCTTTTACGCTGGCCAGTTTTGCCGGTCCCCGGGCAATCACCTGTAAGACATCGTAGATCAACTCCTCGGGCTGGTCCAGATCTACGCTAAGGAGCCTTGCACGCACGACGTGGCCGTCGACAAACTCGAACTCCACCGTCTCGCCGACATGCTCTGCCAGGACACGCAGATCTACAGTCGAGCTGTTGGTCAAGGTATTACCACGTGCGTATTCGCAACCTGCTTACCGCCGAAGAGTTTGCGCATGAGGTTGGCTGCCCGTCTGCCCGCATTCGGGCCCGTCGTCTTGAGCTGTGGAGCCCGATACACCCGAGTAGCATCACCACTGATACGGCCGATAATCTTGCCAGTACCGCGCTCTGCGCGGATCAATCGTTCACCACGCGACAGGGTCCACAGCCGCCCAGCTATGCGTGCTTCTGTTGAACTGCCCACACCAACTGAAACGTTGCCCGTGGCCGTAGCGGCGGTCTCCAACGCGCCCCCGAGCCGCGCCGCAGCCGTCCCGACCGTACCTCCAACCAAGAGCACAGCATTACAGGCAAGACTCTCCCCACAAGTGGCGAGCGTGCCGCCCACTTCATTGAGCAGGCGATTACCCTCCCCGTTCGCGATCCGGTCGGCATACCACTTCGCGGTCCCTGGATCGCATTCCTTGCCATCATCATCACCATTATCGTCCGCACACAGCCCAAATGGATCACTGAAGTTAATCGGATCACCGTTGGCAAACCCGTAGAGGTTGAGCCCACCGGCCAATCCGATCGGGTCTTCTTGCGTAAATCTACCGGTAGCAGGATCATAATACCGGTTCCGCATGTACATCAAGC
>JBHHZE010000156.1:0-2341 GCA_046757925.1 Gemmatimonadales bacterium | reverse complement strand
ATCGCTGGTACCTGGACGATGGTCTCGCGGTCCACCCGGCGGTGGGCGAAGCGGCCCTGGATCGTGTCGAGGTTGTCATCCCACTCGCCCTGGACCCATTCGAGGTAGGCCAGGCGTGGACAGTAGACGTATTCATTGACCATCCTGGCAGGGAGGAGGTCCGGGCACGGTACGGTTGCGGATTCGCTCATGTTCCTCGATTGTTGACTGTCACGTTTCCAAGTTGGGCGGCCTACCGCCACCTGGTGTAGTATGGCGAGGGGGTGTGACAGTTTCGGGCCTATGACGCGGATCCGCATCCAGGCGTGACTTGACGGGAACACGAGCGGTAATACATTTCATGAGATGAACGATTTACGTTCACCTCATGAAATATTATCCGACGCTCGCTTGCCGAGAGCGGCAGGAACGGCGCTGGAAGCTGCGCTCGAGGTCTTCCCGGTCGTGGTCGTGATCGGCGCTCGGCAGACAGGCAAGAGCACCCTGGTCCAGTCGCTGCCGGCCCTGGCGGAGCACGCGTACCGGACGCTGGACGATCCGGAGCTGCGGGATCAGGCGCGGCGGGATCCGGCGTCGGTGCTGGCGTTCGGGCGCAACCTCATCCTCGACGAGGTGCAGCGGGCGCCCGACCTCCTGTCTGCCGTGAAGCAAGCGGTGGATCGGGATCGTCCCCGGACGCCGGGACGGTACGTCCTGACCGGCTCGGCCAATCTCCTTCTGATGGAGCGCATATCTGAATCGCTGGCGGGCCGCGCCGCCTATCTCCGGCTGTGGCCGCTCACCCGCCGCGAGCGACTGGGGCTAGGCCGCGCGGGGATCTGGAGCGAGATGCTGGACGCGCCGACCCGGCACTGGGAGCGGATCGTCAAGGAACAGGACGTCCCCGCGGACGATTGGGAGCGGTTGGCAGCGGAGGGTGGTCTGCCCGTGCCTGCTTACGAACTCCGCACGGCGGAGCAGCGGGCGCGGTGGTTCGACGGGTACGTGGAGACCTACCTGGAGCGCGACCTCCAGACCCTTGCCCGAGTCGAGGATCTCGGCGATTTCCGGCGGCTCATGCGCGCCACTGCGCTGCGGCTGGGTCAGGTGGTGCACCAGGCGGACCTCGCGCGGGACGTGGGGCTCTCGCGGCCGACCGCGCACCGCTGGCTCAATCTTCTCGAGACCTCGTTTCAGCTCGTCAGGGTCGGGGCGTACGCGGTGAACCGCACCAAGCGACTCGTCAAGAGTCCTCGGGTTTTCTGGTCCGACGTGGGCCTGGCACTCCACATGGCGGGCAGCGAGCCGGCGGGTGCGCACCTCGAAAATCTCGTCCTCACGGACCTGGTTGCCTGGCGCGAACTCGTGGCACCGCGTCCCGAGATCCTCTATTGGCGCACGGTGAACGGAGAGGAAGTGGATTTCGTGATCGAGGCCGGCCGGCGGCTGCTCCCGGTGGAGGTTAAGGCGACCGGGCGGCCCGGGTATCGTGACGCCCGGCACCTGCTCACGTTCCGGCAGGAGTACGGCGATGCGGTCCACGGCGGGCTGCTGCTGCACACCGGCGAGGAGACGTTCTGGCTGGCGGACGGGGTCCTGGCGGCGCCGTGGTGGCTGGTGGTGTAGGGTCGTCCCCACGTCACCAGCCTCGAGGTCGTTGTTCGGAACGGATGTTGTCAAGACGACTCGGTCGTGTTCCTTGATCTCATCGCTGTCAGCCTTCCTGCGGATAAGCAGTAACAAGCTTGGGTGCGCATCGACTCCGTGCTCAACGATCCAGATCGTGCGTACCATCCCTGTTCTTCCGCCGAGCGTTTCGATCGTCCCATTCAGCGTCTACCGGAGACCATAGAGATACAGGATCGCGGCCACCCCGCTGGGCAACGCCGTCAGAGAGACGAAATCTTCGGTTTCGTATCGCACGAACTGCTTCAGAAAATATTCGCAATGGAATGCGAGCTCGATCACGGGGCGCGCGTGCTTGGTCCAGTCGGCGTTCAGGGCTCGTAGGTCCGGCACGTCGGTCCAGGCGCGTTTTGCATCCTCGGCGATCCCCAAGAACCAGGGGTTGATGCGGCAGCGAACGGGGCAGAGGCGCGCAAAGAGATCCAGCGCGTCGAACGCCGTCGCGTATACTGTGGCTACCTTGATAGACTGGTGGTAGAGGCGATAAACGCCGTCCTCGATTATGCCTTGCGGCCTGGTAAACACATCGGCCAGACGGCGAATTTCCTCAGCCTGCCGGTGCCGATTCGCGTCGAGTTCCTGAATGCGTGGGTCACGCAATTCGGTAGGAAGCGGATTGCCAAGGCGTTCCAGGTGGTCCGCTAAGTCGCTCATGCTCCAAGGCGTTGCGCGTGCG
>JBHHZE010000155.1:0-2409 GCA_046757925.1 Gemmatimonadales bacterium | reverse complement strand
CGCCATGACCTGCCTTCCGCACACAAGGTTGACCAGCATTATCCAACCTAATTCGTGACCTGTCCAACGGCCCGCCCCTGATATCCTCCCCGATGTTAGTCATAGACGAGTGGCGCAGCCCGAAGGTCGCAAGCGACGCTCGGCTGTGAGTAACTCGGCGGCGCGGGTTGTGAAAACAACAACCTCCGATACGCTCGAACTCCCGGCTGCGTGCCACGCGCAGGCAGGATCGAAATGTGTTGACGCCGCGATCCCGACACGGTCATGCCGCCCTCCCTCCACGAGGGGTACCCGGAGATCACCGGTCGGGTCGACGGTGCCTGTTCAGAAGTCTGAGAGAACATCGCCTCACGAAGGCTCTCATATCAGGTCGACTGGCAGCAGGCGTAAGGCGTCGGGCAAAGAGGAAAAGCGTAGACGAGGAGCAAAGACCATGGACAAACACACGGAGCGCTGGAGGCAACGGACGGCATTTGTCGGGTTCGATTGGGCGGGCGACCATCACGATGTGGTGCTCGTCGATCTCTGCGGCAAGATCGTCGAAGACTTCCGTTTCGACGATACGGTCGAAGGTTGGCAACTGCTGGTTAAGAAGTTGAACAAGCATTCCGATCCGGCGGTGGCTGTCGAGACCAGCAGTGGCGCGACGGTTCAGCGATTGCTTGAAGCCGGCTACGCGGTCTATCCGGTCAATCCCAAGGCAGCCAAGCGTTATCGAGAACGCAAAGCGCCCAGCGGAACCAAGACCGACCATCTCGACGCCTGGAGCCTGGCCGATGCCTTGCGACTCGACGGGCATACCTGGCGGCAGCTCAAGCCGGATGATCCATTGACGGTGGAGTTGCGTCTGCTGTGCCGCGATGAAGTCACTTTGATCGAACAGCGAACGGCGTTGATTTGTCAATTGAGGGCGGCGTTGCACGAGTATTATCCCGTGGTTCTGGAGGCTTTTGAGGATTGGACCCTTCGGTCCGCCTGGGCCTTTGTGGAAGCCTTTCCGACGCCGGAGGCGTTGACCAAAGCGGGGAAACGAAAGTGGGAGAAGTTCCTGCACACCCATAAACTTTATCGCAAGGAAACCTACCTGAAACGCTTGGATCTGTTTGCCCGAGCCGAAACATTCTGCGGCGACAAAGCGACGACGGGCGCCAAGAGTATGCTCGCCGTCGCCCTGGCCGGTCAGCTTCGCGTGCTCCAGAGCCACCTGGACAAGTTTCGCAAGAAAATCGAGGAGCTGTTCGCCCAACACCCCGACCATGACTTGTTCGGGTCGTTGCCCGGTGCCGGCGAGAAGCTCGCCCCTCGTCTGCTGGCCGAACTGGGCGACGACCGCGATCGTTTCGACTCACCCCAAGCGTTGCAATGCTACGCCGGCACGGCGCCGGTGAGCTTTGAAAGTGGGAAAATCAAGCGGGTGCGTTTCCGACGGGCGTGCCAGAAAGCGCTGCGCCACTCGGTACACCTGTGGGCCAACCTCAGCCGGGCCACCTGTCCCTGGGCGGAAGCGTACTACCGGAAAAAACGCGACGAAGGCCAGACCCACGCCTGCGCGCTTCGTTGTCTGGGCCAGCGTTGGCTCAAGATCCTCTGGAAGATGTGGCAGACCCATCGCCCGTACGACGCCGAGCTTCACCAACGCAACCAGGTGAAACACGGGAGCTGGGTCATCGCGCTGACGACCGTCACCCCGGAACAACACACAACCGCTGAGACGCGATGATCGACATCGAAAAACCGGCTGTGAAATCCGTCCAGGAGCCTGTTGATGAAAAACAAGAAAAAGAACTTGCAAACCCAGAGAACATCTCTGGGAAGGTGGAGTTCGGCCCCAGGGCGATATCGACGGTTTGTTCGCGGTACGAAGGTGGCCGCGAGCCTTCGGACGGAAGACCTGTCGTCGAGGGCAACGTGGACAATCCGGAAGACGACCTCTGGCTCGGCCCACCCGGCGCGGGGTCGAATACCGCAAGATTCCCGGAACCTTGTCTTGCTGGCGCGGCGCTCTCGCGGTTAACATGTCGCCCCGTGCGGCCCGATCGGCCGGGGTCCGCCAAGGTTTGAGACGGTTACATTCGGGGAGATTCGACGAAAACGGGGAACTTCGACGCCCCGACGGTTAGCGGAGAGCCCCGGAAGCGAGAGCGGCCGGGGCTTTGCCATAAAGCGTTGTGGGCAAAGGGTTACGCGCGTGTTGAGCGCCTCCGCGAGATTCTCTGGTTCGACGCCGAGAGTTCAGGGCGCGAGAGCAACCATCATGGTTGCGACCGGACCCCGAAAAACCGTGCCAAAACTCTCGGATTCTCTGTTTGACAACCCCCTCTGGGTTAACAACCGCGTCTCATTCGCACCAGACAGCGACACTTCGAACTTCCGCCGGGTAAGTAAACACAAGAGAGCATTTTTCCAACC
>JBHHZE010000154.1:0-2568 GCA_046757925.1 Gemmatimonadales bacterium | reverse complement strand
CGCGCACAACGTACCCTGTCATCTTCACGCCCGGTACAAGGGGAACGTGTTTCCGAGAACCATGAGCCTCGCGGTAATGGAGGTGATCGCGATGGCCGCTGCTACCGGCGCACAGGTCCAACTCGCCCACCTGATCTCCTCGACCGTGGGCTCCGCACCCCTCTCCATCGCGCTGATCGAGGGGGCGGCGCAGCGCGGCGTAGACGTGGGTTTCGATTTCCACGTCTGGACCCGCAACCAGACTTGGCTCCAATCGGCGCTCTACGACGAGGGTTGGCAAGAACGCTTCGGTGGGATCACCTATAGCAACATCTACGTGGCGGAGACGCAGGAGCGGCTCACGAAAGAGCGATTCGACGAGCTGCGGGCGGCGCCGGGCGAGTTGAACGTGCAGACCGAATTCATCCCGGAGGCGGAGATCGAGATGGCGCTGCGTAGCCCGATCGGCATCGTGAGCAGTGACGGCGGCGGACTACGCGACGGCAAGGGTCATCCACGGAGTGTCGGTAACTTTTCGCGCTTCCTTGGCCGCTACGTACGTGGCAAGAAGGTACTCGGCTGGATGGACGGTTTACGAAGGATCACCGTGCTTCCGGCCGGCCGCCTGGAGAGGGCGGTGCCCAGAATGAAGCGGAAGGGTCGGCTTCAGGTGGGAATGGACGCCGACATCACGGTGTTCGATCCGGCGTCGGTCCGAGAGCGGGCCACTTACCTCGAGCCGTACCATCTATCGGAGGGGATCGTGTACGTCCTGGTAAACGGGAGCCTGGTGGTAAACGATGGTTGGGTCGTAGAGGGGGTGGCCCCCGGTCAGTGGCTGCGCCATTAGTTGTCGATTGGAACGATTTAAGTGTCCCGCGCCAGCCTAACATCTCAGTCGTGCGCAGCTGAATGGGCCTATTCCCGTAACAGCGCCAGCAGACGCTCCCTCCCGAAGAGGTCCGCGGCAGGATCGGGCTCGAGGAACGGCGCGACATCTTGCCCCGCGGCCGCCCAGTCTACGGAGGCGACGCGGTCACGCACCACCGATCGCCAGCTCGACTCGTCCGGGAGTGGGCCGTCCCACCCGGTTTGCTCGAGCGCACCGAGCAAGAGCGGGAGGTTGGGAGCCGGCCACCCGGGGTCGCTCAGGTACCAGAAGAGATCGAAGAGGTCACGACCCTTGACCCAGGGCCGCGCGAGGATCGCGTGCAGCTTTCCCGCCAGGAGCGATGCGCGATCATGGTGCTGCAGGTTGAGTACTGCATGCCGGCGCACGATGCTCGTAGTGAGGTGAGCCCCCGCCGGTGGATTCGTGTCCACCTCGACGCGAACGCGTAACGCGTGTGATGCATGCGGTGAGAGTCCCGCCTCGTACAACACTCTCGTGAACCCGATCATGAGACTCTCGACCGCACTTCCGGCCTTCTGCTTGGTTTCGAGGGCGTATCCCTCGCTCGTCAGTTGCGCGGTGACACGTTTCCCTGTCGCCGCCAGGTCGAAGCCTCGATCCGGTCGCTCCAGCGCGAAATCGAGATCCTCCGAGAACCGCGGCAGGCCAAACAGAAACCGGAGCGCCGTGCCGCCCTGAAACGCCAGCGGAATCATGGCGCCTGCGTCCTGGAGCGCCAGCAACAGCCGCGCCTGCAGATACTCGCGCGCCAGGTTGCGACCAAGGACCGCGTCGTCGGCCCGGCGGATGATGTCGAGCAGTTGCTCCTTCATGAACGCGCGCCTTCGACGGGCGCTGTCTCCTGCATCTGCAGAACGTGTTCGACCGCACGGCGGACCTTGGGCTTGTCCCACCGGCGCGCGTGCGCGAGCAGCCGGTCGGCGATCGACTCGACACCCTCGAGGCGGAGCGACCTCAGGTGGGCCGGTGAGTCGCCGCGCGGTGTGAGATAGGCCAGATCGAGCAGCGCCTTGGCCGCGTCCGCGACGAATGCCGTCTGGTCGGGCAGCACCGGCTCCTTCTGGTACCCGAAGAACGCCGAGGGAGCGATGTGACGGTAGATGAATCGGCCGAGTGGTGTTTCGTGGCGAAATGGACGGCCCGTCGTCACGGAGGTCGTGATTGGAACGGCCTCGGGGATCGACCCGTGGTAGGCCAGGGCCGATTGGAGGCTGACGTAGGATGGTCGCTGGAGTTCGTTGGCGATCACGAACGGGTGAGGTCGGACGCGCCGCCATGGAGGAGCGAGTGCGTACAGATTCCGCCGCAGCTGAAGCACCTTGCCCGCCGCCTTCCAGCGGGCAAGTTGGCGACGCACGTCGAGAGGGTCCCGGTCGCCTGCCAGCAGAATGCCGGTTCTGAACACGGGCAACTCGGCAACCGTGTCCAGGAGTTCGGAAAATTTCATAGTGTAAAAATGCCATAAATGGTAATTAAATACAACATAACATCGGTATCTCGCCCGAAATCCGCTGATCCGGGCCGGTCCACGGGACGTTGGTGACACATCGCTACGCGGGCTTGCGATGGTCACCCTGTCGCGCGTCGCTGACGCTCCGCCGCGTGATGCGCACCTGAATGGGGTTCTCTTGACTTGTAGGTATAATTGAAGTTCACGGGACGTAGCGCAGTCCGGT
>JBHHZE010000153.1:0-2610 GCA_046757925.1 Gemmatimonadales bacterium | reverse complement strand
GCGGGCGGCAATATAGTATGTTGTGCACATCGTGCAACGAGGCAGAGATGGGCAACATGGAATCAGATCTGATCACCAACGCGCTGGAGATTCTCAAGAACCGACTTCCCAACGGATGGGAGGTTGAACTTGAGGCAAGCGAGTCGCCGGTCCTGCGGGACTACGGTTTCGACACCGTCGCCTCGATCACGGCTCCCGATCGACAGCAGACGACAATCGTCATTGAGGCAAAGACTCGATTAGGTCCTCGAGACGCACTCTTCGTAAGCAGCATGGCGGCCCGTCTTGAGGGAACGCCACTAATCGTGGTCAGCCCATTCCTTTCTGAACCCAGTGGAAGACGGCCCGGCAGTCGCGGCATCCATTCGAGCAAACGGGGTGTTGATGGACACGTTCGACAAGGATGCCGGCCACGGGTTGATGGATTATGTCGATCTGAAGGCCATCCGCAGGTTCGTTCGATTGTGCCACGCGTCGAGTATCGAGGCATGGGTGGCAGGATCTATGACGCTGGCGCAGCTACCGCAGATATGGCGGACTGACGTTGACGTGGTTTGCGTTCGGGGTGCGGCCTGTGTGAAATCAGATGAAGGTCGCTTTGGCCAGGTGGACGGAAGTTGTCCGTCAGGCACTGGCTCCGTTGACTGCTCGCACCTCGTCGTCCACAGAACCCCCTCGTAGCGAGGTCTGTTTCGGGGACAGTCTATCACGGCAAAGTACGCCATGCCTGTCGTGGAAGTAGGGCACAGACGCCCGGAACCCTCAGAAAAGCCGATGCTCGCCCTCGCTGCACTCCGGCATCGCATCAGGGGATCCTGGGTTGATGTACGCATCAGCTGACACCGATGCTTGATCGGTTCTCTCCCCGTCGGCGCCTCAGAGTCGCACTGCCAGATCCCGGGTTGGTGAGGTTGGAGAATATGCTGCATGCCTGGCAGCACCGTTAGTTCACCCGCCGCCCCACACCACTCCAATACTTCTCCCGCAACCTGAACTTCTGAAGTTTCCCGGTAGCGGTCCGCGGCAACGCAGCTACGAACTCCACCGACGTGGGACACTTGAAGTGCGCCAGGTTGCTGCGGCAGAACTCTATCAGCTCTTCCTCTCCGGCTGTCGTGTCAGGCCGTAGCACCACGAGTGCCTTGGGAGTCTCGCCCCACTCGTCGTGCGGTACGCCGATTACGGCACACTCTTGGACGGCGTCATGCTTGTACAGCACATCCTCGATCTCGGGCGAGCTGATGTTCTCGCCACCCGAAATGATGACGTCCTTCTTGCGGTCCACGATGTTGATGTTGCCAAACTCGTCCCATACTCCCAAGTCGCCGGTGTGGAAATAACCGTCGTAGATCGCGCGATCGGTCTCCTCGTCCTGTCGCCAGTACCCCTTGAATACGACGTTGGTCTTGGCACAGATCTCACCGACTGTCTCGTTGTCCTGCGGCACCGGGTTGCCGTCGTCGTCCAGTAGCGCAAGGTCCACTCCCACAGCCGCGACACCTGCGTGGCTCCGCCGGGCGTAGTCGTCCCTGGCAGTGTAGTGATCGGGGGTACAGACGGTCAGGATGGGTGCCGTCTCGGTTAAGCCGTAGATCTGAATGAACTCCCAACCCAGTTCCTGCTCGAGCTGTTGAATGAACTTGGCGGGCGGGGGAGCGCCTGCGAGCGTGAAACGTGGACGGGTGGTGACCTTGTGTCTGTCCTTGTCGGGGTAGTCGAGAATAGCGCGCAGTACGATCGGGGCCATGCACGCAAATGTCACTCCGGTTTGTTCGATCAGCTCGTAGATTGTCCTTGCGTCTATACTGCGCAGTACAACGTGTGTCGCTCCCATCCCCGTTATCGCGTACACGCCGCCCCAGCCGTTGCAGTGGAACATGGGGAGTGTCCAGAGTTCCACGTCTTCGTGTACGATGCGAAGGTGGGCAATGAAGTTGTACGCATTGAGATAGCAGTTCCTGTGGGTGAGCATCACGCCCTTAGGCCGAGCGGTCGTGCCGGAAGTGTAGTTGATCGAGACGAGGTCGTTCTCGTCGATATTGGGTGTCGGTAGTGAGGTGTCGGGTTCGGATGCGATGAGTGTTTCCCAATCCAACCATCCGTTTGGTGGCGCGCCACTACCACCGGCCCTCACCGCATGCTCGACGGAATCGAGGAGCGGCCGGATTTCATCGACGACCGTGGTGTACTCGTGATCGACTAGCATTAGTTTCACGCCGGCGTGATTTATGATGTACTCGTGGTCGGCTGGGGTAAGACGGTAGTTGAGCGGTACCAATATCGCCCCGATCTGACTGGTTCCGTAGAAACTCTCTAAAAAGAAGTGCGAGTTGGGGCTCAGAATACAAACGCGATCGCCCTGCTCTACGCCCAGCTTCAAGAGCGCATGAGACAATCGATTGACGCGAGCTTGGAACTCCCGGTAGGTGTAGCGATTGCCGTCGTCGATTATGGCCGTCTTGTCGGGATACAGACTCGCGGCGCGCTCAAGAAAATCGTTTACGCTAAGCGGTACTTCCATCGACTTGCTCCATTTATATAGTTGCTCTTCAGAGCACATCAGCGCGTAGCGCTGCCGAGCCGGCCTTTTTAAGGCCGGAACCAAAGGCC
>JBHHZE010000152.1:0-2676 GCA_046757925.1 Gemmatimonadales bacterium | reverse complement strand
GATGCCTTGTCGCCAAGTGATCACTGATGAACGCTTTCTGATTGTTGCGGTTTCGGCGCCTGACACAGTCCGAATCGGGTCGGTCGCCGACATGGGTCAGCCTGCCAACGCGCTGCTTTGCCGCCGAACAGTTAAGCATTTATCGTCGCAGTAGGAACGCCGGTTACCCGACGCCCCCTGCACAGATCCCGGCGTGCGGTTTTCCCGCACCGGGCTCTTCAGTCATACTCACTCGCGCAGAAGTGCAGTCCCTCACGCAAGCCCCCGATTCAATTCCGCCTTACTGGTTTGGGTGGGGGCTGGAAAGGCATACGCCGCCAGTACCCGTTTGATACCATCCCAGGTCAAGCTTCGCCTTTGACTCCTTCGATTCAACCACTTGTAGAGCAATTTCACGACCTCCCGGTAGAATATCCATAACGAGGTCATGTTCCCGATAGCGCGGAAGTAGTTATAGTGCCCCCGCACCTTGCGAATCATCGCCGGGATCAACCTCGGTAATGGATAGTGCCGGTGGGTTTTCACCCAGTCCTTGCAGGCTTTAATGCTCGCTCGTAGTTTCTTTCTGGCTGTCCTTCGCCACACCCTGGGCTCTCCTTTTGTATCGGCTTCCCAATAGAACTCGAAGCCGAGGAAGGTGAACCGACGTTTGCGGCTCGGATGGAAACGGCTGAAACGGTGAATACAGGTCTTTTCCGGGGCTACTCTCAGACCGAACTTGGCCAGTCGTTTGGGTAGCGTCCGGTAGAACCGTTCCGCTTCTCGCCGATACTGGAAGGCGCAGACAAAATCATCCGCAAAACGCATGATGTGCGCCTGCCCCTGACAGCGCGGTTTGACCACCCGTTCGAACCAGTTGTCCAGCGCGTAGTGGAGATAAATGTTCGCCAGGATCGGCGAGACCACCCCCCCTTGCGGTGTCCCGGCTTGTGGGTGAATCACTGCCCCATCACGTTCCAGTATGCCCGCTTTCAGCCAGCTGTCGATGAGTCCGAGAAACGGCTTGTCATCAACCCGCTCTTCCAGCATCCTCAGCAGCCAATCATGGTCAATGTTGTCGAAGGACCACACGACACACTACCCGTCTCGAGGACGTTCCTGATTTCGTAGTCATCACCCGTCGAGCCCATCCCTTTGAGGGACGCTCCGTGCAGGTCCTGAGACAAGCGCATCGTCAGGGCCTGCTTCAATTCCTTCTCGTGCTGCCTGACGGGAGTCGGCGGTTTATGCCGGTCGAGTGGACGGACGCGTCCCAGTCTAATACGACTCCACCTCCCACGGCGAGTATCGCGACGGTCTGCGACTTGCTCCAAGCACGTACCGTCGTCGATGCTCTGCTGCGTCGTATCGCATCGACCGAGGAGGAGCACCGTGCAACTGGACCTGGCGTTTCTGGAGATCCCGAACCCCCGCACAACCTTGTGGCAAGCGCTCGAGGAGACCGAGCGCCACGCCGCGCTCGAAGTGCTTGCAAGACTGATCGCCCAAGCCGCACGGCCCGGTCCGAGCGCGGAGGACCACGACAATGACTGAGACCAAGGTTCGCCCCGAACACCTGCGCCGTGGCGCGTGCGTCTACGTTCGCCAGTCCAGTGCATCCCAGGTCGAGCACAATCGCGAGTCCACTCGACGCCAATACGCGCTGGTCGAACGGGCACACGCGCTCGGCTGGACGCCCGAGCAGATCAGCGTCATCGACGATGATCTCGGGCGCTCAGGCGCCACCACCCAAGGCCGAAGCGGCTTCGCCCGCATGACCGCCGAAGTCGCCCTCGGGCATGTCGGCATCGTGCTCGGTCTCGAGGTGTCGCGCTTGGCCCGCAACAATGCCGACTGGTACCGACTGCTCGACCTGTGCGGCCTGACCGATACCCTCATCGGCGATGCCGACGGGATCTACCATCCGAGCCTGTTCAATGACCGACTCGTCCTCGGGCTCAAAGGGACCATGTCCGAAGCAGAGCTGCACATCTTGCGAGCGCGCCTCGACGGAGGGATCCGCAACAAGGCCGCGCGCGGGGAGCTGCGCCGAGGACTGCCGGTAGGCTTCGTGTGGGGGGAACGAGATGGCGAGATGTGCTTCCATCCCGACGCGGCGGTCACCGGTGCCATCCGCAGCGTGTTCGAACGCTTCGCCGAGCTCGGCTCGGTGCGCCGGGTGTGGCTATGGTTCCAGGCCCAAGGGCTCGAGTTCCCTTTGCGCTTGCACGCCGGCGCCGAGATCCGCTGGGTCCCACCCTCGTACCACGCCATCCATGGGGTCCTGGTCAATCCGGTGTATGCTGGTGCTTACGTCTACGGCAAATCTCGTTCCGAGCGCTACCTCGATGAGGAGACCGGGCAGCTTCGCAAGCGCGTGCGCCGCCTGCCACGCTCCGAATGGAGCGTGCTCCTCCCCGACCACCACGAGGGCTACATCGACTGGGCCACCTATGACGCCAACCTCGAGCGCATCGCCACCAACACCCGACCCCGAGCCCATCAGCCCGGTGGCGCGGTGAGAGAGGGCACGGCGCTGTTGCAAGGCATCGCCACCTGCGGGCACTGCGGGCGGCGGCTGCGAACCCACTACCAGGGTCGTCACTCCTCGCCCGGCTACCATTGTCCGGGCAAGAGTCTGGTCAACGGTCGCGGCGTGTACTGCTTGCAGATCGGCGGGGTGCAAGTCGACGAGAC
>JBHHZE010000151.1:0-2701 GCA_046757925.1 Gemmatimonadales bacterium | reverse complement strand
AATTCCTGAAGCAGCGGAGACCAGCGGTCCGGTCCGATGCCCAGTTGACGATCGATCGGCCGCAGCACAATCGGTGTGTTCGGATTCCGCCGCTGACGGTAAACGTAGGACTGAAACCGGTGCACTCCGAAGATCGTCCGCAACGACCTCGTGGCCGGTTTTTCGCTGCGATACAGCGTGCGACCCTGTTCATCGGCGGCGGTTTCACCGTGGTCGCCGTTTCCCTGCACTGACAGAAACTTCTCGGTCGCTGCATGCCCGATCTTCAGAAGTCGATCGAACACGTTTCGTTCGAACTCCCGCAATGACGTTCCTTCGTGGGCGCTTCGCTTGACCAATTCGGCAATACCCCGTGCCATGCCGACCAAAGAATCGGCCTTGTCCAACTGTTCCACACCTGCGATGCTCATGCCTCGGCCTCCTTGCCATGATGCGATGGACCAAAATCACCCACAGCATCGCAGGGAGGCCATTTTTACGCAGCCCCAATCAAAAGCCACAGCGCGGAAGTCCGGTTGCACCCTATTGCATCCACCTTTTGGATCCGACAACGTGTACCTCGTCCGAAAGTTGCTGGCGCTTCCCACCTTGGTTTTGTCGAAGTGTTTTTTCACATAAACACCGTTTCCGGTCGATGGACTGCCACTGACTTTGGAAGCGACGAGGTCGTTTGGGTTTGTTCCAGTGATTGAGAATTCGATCTCACAGTCGCAATCTGGTGCCGACGTGTTGTGCACCAGCACGCCGCTCTCACCCACCCGGTAGACATGATCGCCTTCCACCTCGATGTTGTAACGGGTTCCGGTTCGGCGCGCTTCAACAGGCTCTCGACGCGCGTCGTCCCTTCCAGTATTTTCAGCGTCTCGCCAACTTGGAGATCGATTATCGATACCCACGCTTCGCGATCTACCGACCAGAACGGATGCGTCGCCGTCACCCCGATCGGGTCGCGTTCCGATTACAGCTTCAAGTCGTACACTTCGCCTGAAGAATGGCGGAATGTCCCGGTCACGAACCGGCCACCGGCGCCCTGCGTGTCGCCCAGTTCAAAAGGCGGGCAGGAATTGATGGCAACCACGCGTGCCCAACCGCGGGCCCCCATCTCTGGTAGATCGAGGAAGATCTCCCCACCAACGGCGGCGTTGTGAGTTGCAATCCAGTTCAGCGATCGGGTCAGGCCGATATCGACGCGAATGCCGTCGGGCTTGTCCAGCACGAGAACGACGTCCCGCGAACGGGCGCAACGACGAGCCAGCGCGTTCCTGGCGAACGAGCCGTTGCCGTAGGTCAGGATCGGGAATTCCTCCCAGCTGCGGTGTTCCATCGCGAGCAATAGATTGCCCTCTCGTACGCCCGGTTCGTCGGCGTCCTGCACCGACATGATAAAGGCGTTACCGCTGAAACGGATTTTAGGCAGGTCGAGCGACAGCGTCCCGCCTGCTTCCAGGCGATGGCGTTTCAGATACGCGCTCGAAAACGCCAGCGCGAGAACCAGAAAGTCGCCGTCCTGCAAAGGAACCTGGCAGAAGACGTGCTGCCAGCGACGCCCGGATCGTCGGGGGCTTTGTCGAACAAGCCTTGAGTCGGGATTGAACCGCCGGCCTTCAAAGTGCCGTCTAAGCCGGTTGGCAGGAGTCCATCCGCCTTGCGAATTGCGCAGGGACTCATCGCCGCGCAGGCAGCATTTCTTGTACTTCCGGCCGCTTCCACACGGGCAGTTGGCGTTGCGCCTGACGCGTTGCGTTCGAGTTGCCATCACCTCACTCCTTTGTTTCAAACCTCATTCATTGGGCAAATTCGAGCGTGACTCCGGTACGCCTATTCCTTCAAGACCGGTTCGAAAAGTTCTTTCAGATTCTCCAAACCGAGCCTCGTCGGGTGACGCCGAATGTTTCACGCCCCCTCTATAGAACAGGAGACGGTTGCGCGGAGCCTAAGCGACCAAGCCTAACATCGTATGACATATACGGATCCAGCAGTTGGAGGATGTGGGCGGTATCGGCGAGTGGTTGATTGGTGTGAAGACAGCCGAGTTCTTTGGAGGTTGCTCAACCATGCCCTTGCGCGACCACTTCCGCCCGCCGATTTCGAAGCGGTCTTCGTGGGAGGGCTTCTTCGGCGGCTGGCCGGCGTCATCGTGCAGAAGCTCGATTCGGACCTGCCCCGTGAATGCCGTCACTTGTCGGGGGCGGACCGTGGATTCGCGCTCGCGCGTGGAAACCTGGGCCTATCCTCTGGGCATCGGGAGTCCGTTGCCGACGTTGCCGCTGTGGCTTTCCGAAGATTTCGCCGTCTCGCTGGACCTCGAAACCAGCTACGAAGAAACCTGCCGCGCGCTGCGGATTACCTGAACCGGTGCGGATGCATACGAACACTCAACCCGAGCCGGCGATCCAGTTGGAGGCGGCGCAAGCGTGATCGTTGCAATGAGCAGTCGCCGTGAAGCCGCGCGGTCGAGTCTGAAAAAAAGAGAAACCCGACCCCCGATTGCCGGGGGTCGGGTTTTTCGATTCGCTGTTGCAGCCGGATCAGATGCCGGGGATGTCCAGCTTCTCGTCCTGGGTGATCTTTCGCAGCTTGCTGAGGGCCCGCGCTTCGAGTTGGCGGATGCGCTCTTTGGTGACCCCCAGCCGTTGGCCGACCTGTTCGAGCGTTTTCGGCTCGACGCCGTCTTCCAGGCCGAACCGCTGGACGATGATGT
>JBHHZE010000150.1:0-2711 GCA_046757925.1 Gemmatimonadales bacterium | reverse complement strand
GTCTGATGATAGTTGAGAGTGGAGAGTGGAGTGTCGGAAGTCAGGAAAGTCGAGAGTTGAGCGTTGATAGTTGAGAGTCAAGAGACTCTAAGCCCTCAACCCTCAGGAAAATCCGAAATTCGAAATCCGCAATCCGAAATCTTACTATACTTTCAACACTCAACATTCAACTAGTTATCAACTCTCAACATCACTTCAACGCATCCATTCGATTCGAACGAGCGTCATGATGAACAGAAATGTCACGGCCTTGGTTAATAAGGAATATGATCTCGTAATCGTGGGGGGCGGCATCTTCGGCATCTGCGCCGCCTGGGATGCGACGTTGCGCGGACTGTCGGTGGCTCTCCTGGAACGGGGGGATTTCGCGCATGCGACCTCCGCCAACTGCTTCAAGATAGTTCACGGCGGAATCCGCTACCTGCAACACGCCGATCTGTATCGCGTTCGTGAGTCAAGCCATGAGCGCAACGTGCTCCTCCGCATCGCACCCCACCTCGTCCACCCGCTCCCCATCGCTATTCCCACGTACGGCCACGGTGTACAGGGCAAGGCGTTCCTGCGGGCCGGTCTGCGAGCGTACAACCTGATCACCTGTGACCGCAACCGAGGGATCGCGGATCCGCAGAAGCGCATTCCTCGAGGACAGGTCATTTCCAGGCAAGAGTGTCTCAGGTTGTTCCCGGGTTTAGAGAGAAATGGACTGACGGGAGCGGTGATCTTCTCTGATGCCCAGATGCACAGCCCAGCCCGGCTGGCTCTCTCGGTCCTGAAGTCCGCGGTACAGGCGGGGGCCGATGCAGTCAATTACGTGGAGGTGACAAATTTCCTCAGGAATGGCGACCGTATGGTTGGAGTAGAGGCAGAGGACGCCCTGACGGGGGACAGGTTGCAGATCCGCGGCAAGGTTGTGCTGAACGCGGCCGGGCCGTGGGCCGAACGGCTTCTCAATCTCCGAATGGGCCTCAGGCTAACTCCCGAGCTGGCCTACTCGCGAGACGCTTTTGTCATCGTCGAGCGCTCCTTGACCGAACGCTACGCGCTTGCCGTGCAAGGCAGGACAGCGGACCCCGACGCGATTGTGAGCCGGGGCCGCCGTCACCTCTTCATCGTGCCATGGCGCCGCTACAGCCTGATTGGCGTGTGGCACGTTGTCCACCGAGGCAAACCTGATGAGTTCACGGTGACGGAAGAGGACCTCCAGGGATTCATCGACGAGATGAACGACGCGTATCCTCCTCTTGCGCTCACACTGAGGGACGTCTCGATATGGAACGCCGGGCTTGTTCTCTTTGGCAATAATCAGCCTGGCGCAGGCGACCTCAGCTACGGCAAACGCTCGATACTGATCGATCACGCAAAAGATCACGGTGTCGAAGGCCTCGTGACCATGATCGGTGTGCGGTATACGACAGCGAGGGGTGTCGCTGAGAAAGCGATCGACCTCGTATTCAGAAAGGTGAAAAAGCAACCGCCAAAGGCTGTGACGGCAGCAACCCCGATTTATGGCGGGCGGATCGAGCATTTCGACGAGTTTCTACACCACGCCACCGGGCAGACACCATCCGCTGTAAACCTAGAAGTGATGCATGCGCTGCTGCAGAATCACGGCTCTGAGTACAAAGAAATTCTGAAATATGTCGACCAAGACCCGAAGTGCGCTGAGACGTTGCCGGGATCGACGGTCACCAAAGCAGAAGTGGTCCATGCGGTTCGCGAGGAAATGGCCCAAAAGCTGGGAGACACCGTGTTCAGGCGGACCGACCTGGGCACCGGGGGGGACCCCGGGGAGCCTGCGCTCCGCGAATGTGCCGCACTCATGGCGTCAGAGTGCGGCTGGGATGAGGGTCGGGTCCGAGACGAGCTTGCCGAGGTCCGGGCGGCCTTCCCGCATGCGTGCGCAAAAGAACCCGTGAGGGCGATGACATGCATGTCCTAACGAGGGAGTGGCGGTCGGTCGTCCAAGCCGTCGATCACCAGGGGTGCAGGCTATGCAGGTATTGATTACTGGCGGCACGGGATTTATCGGATCCAGGCTTGCCCTGAAGTGCCTCGAGAGAGGGGATGCAGTCAAGGCCCTGGGCCAGGAGAATAATCCCGCAGAGGCAGAGAACAGGCAGCTTATCGAATCACGCGGCGGACGTGTGATCCTGGCCTCGGTCACCGATAGGGATCGCATGTGTGAAGTGGTGCGAGGAGTTGACGTTGTGTACCATCTGGCGGCGGCTCAGCACGAAGCAAATGTTCCAAACCAAAGATTCTGGGACGTCAATGTCACCGGCACCAAAAATATCCTCGAAGCGAGTGTGAATGCCGGCGTAAGACGGTTCGTCCACGGCAGTACCATCGGGGTCTACGGGCCAACACCGGAAGACGTCATCACGGAAAGCTCTCCTCTAAGCCCCGACAACATCTATGGTGTAACCAAACTCGCGGGTGAAAGGCTCGCCCTGTCATTTGCAGAAAAACTCCCTGTCGTTGTGATTCGCATATCGGAAACATACGGGCCGGGAGATCGCAGGCTGGTGAAGCTTTTCAAGGCGATCCAAAAGAAGATGTTTTTCATGATCGGCGGCGGGAGGAACCTGCACCATCCGATATATATCGACGATCTGACCGATGCCTTGATTTTAGCCGCGAGTTCGGAAAGCGCGTTGGGACAATCCCTGGTTCTCGCGGGCAAGGATGCCTTCACCACAAATGAAATGGTC
>JBHHZE010000149.1:0-2753 GCA_046757925.1 Gemmatimonadales bacterium | reverse complement strand
GTCGGACAGCGCGAGATCCAGACGCAGCAGCGCGTGCTGGCGTTCTTCCAGGATGTGCTCGGCTACACCTACCTCGGCCAATGGAAAGCTCGCGAGGGAAACAGCAATGTCGAGGAGGACTTGCTCAAGGGTTGGCTGAAGCGCCAGGGTCACAGCGGCAAGGTCATTCAGAAGACCCTGTTCGAGCTGGACAAGGCCGTGGCGCTCGGCGGCAGCAAGACGCTCTACGACGCCAACCGTGAAGTCTATGGGCTGCTGCGCTACGGCGTGAAGGTCCAGGCGGAGGTCGGCGCGCAGAACGAGACCGTGTGGCTGATTGACTGGGACAATCCGACGGCCAACGACTTCGCCGTTGCCGAAGAGGTGACGGTCTACGGCGTCAACACCAAGCGCCCGGACATCGTGCTCTACGTGAACGGCATCGCTCTCGGTGTGCTCGAGCTGAAGCGCTCGACCGTGTCGGTCACCGAGGGCATCCGCCAGAACCTCGACAGCCAGAAGAAGGAGTTCATCCGGCCCTTCTACACAACCGTGCAACTCGTGCTGGCCGGCAACGACACCGAGGGGCTGCGCTACGGGGTGATCGAGACGCCGGAGAAGTACTGGCTGCGCTGGAAGGAGGCCCAGGCGCATCCTGCCCTCGCGACCGCGGCGGGTGACAACCCGCTGCTGCTCGAGTTGGGGCAGCTCTGCGGCAAGGAACGATTGCTCGAGATCGTCCACGACTTCATGGTCTTCGATGCGGGAATCAAGAAGGCCTGTCGCCACAACCAGTACTTCGGCGTGCGTGCGGCTGCGGCGAGGGTCGAGCGTCGCGAAGGCGGAATCCTGTGGCACACCCAGGGGAGCGGCAAGAGCCTGATCATGGTCTGGCTCGCCAAGTGGATCCGCGAGCACGTCCGGGACGCCAGGGTGCTGATCATCACCGACCGCACCGAGCTCGACGAACAGATCGAGAAGGTCTTCAAGGGGGTGAGCGAGGACATCTACCGCACGAAGAGCGGGGCCGACCTCGTGCGCGTGCTCAACGCGAGCGAGGAGTGGCTGGTCGCGTCGCTCATCCACAAGTTCGGTACGTCCGAGGAAGGGGACATCGACGCTTTCCTCGCCGACATCCAGAGCCACCTGCCCAAGGGCTTCCGCGCCAGGGGTGAGATCTTCGTCTTCGTGGACGAGTGCCACCGCACCCAGTCGGGCAAGCTCCACGAGGCGATGAAGGCGCTGCTGCCGGGGGCGATGCTGATCGGCTTCACGGGTACGCCGCTGCTCAAGAGCGACAAGCGCCGAAGCATCGAGACCTTCGGTCCCTACATCCACACCTACAAGTACGACGAGGCGGTGCGCGACGGCGTGGTGCTCGACCTGCGCTACGAGGCGCGCGACATCGAGCAGAGCATCACCTCCCAGGCGAAGATCGACCAGTGGTTCGCGCTCAAGACGCAGGGGCTGACCGATGTGGCCAGAGCCCAGCTCAAGCAGCGCTGGGGCACGATGAAGAAGGTGCTTTCGGCGCGGGACCGGCTGGAGAAGATCGTCGCCGACATCCTGATGGACATGGAGACCCGCGACCGGTTGAAGAGCGGGCACGGCAACGCATTGCTTATCTCGGGGAGCATCTACTCGGCCTGTCGCCTTTTCGAGATGTTCCAGCGGACCGATCTCGCCGGGAAATGCGCCATCGTGACCTCCTACCGGCCGATGCCGGCGGACATCAAAGGCGAGGAGACCGGCGAGGGCCTCACTGAGAAGCTCCGGCAGTACGACATCTACCGGAAAATGCTCGCGACGCACTTCGACGAGCCGGAAGACACGGCCATGTACAAGGTCGAGCAGTTCGAAAAGGAGGTGAAGCGACGCTTCGTCCATGAGCCGGGGCAGATGAAGCTCTTGATCGTCGTGGACAAGCTGCTCACCGGCTTCGACGCTCCGCCGGCGACTTACCTTTACATCGACAAGCAGATGCAAGACCACGGCCTCTTCCAGGCGATCTGCCGGGTGAACCGGCTGGACGGAGAGGACAAGGAGTACGGCTATATCATTGACTACAAGGACCTATTCCGGTCGCTGGAGCAGTCGATCAAGGACTACACGGGTGAGGCCTTTGGCGGTTATGACGAGGATGACGTCAAAGGACTGCTCAAGGATCGCCTCGAGCAGGGGCGGCAAAGGCTCGAGGAGGCACGGGAGGCCATCAAGGCGCTGTGCGAGCCCGTGGAGCCGCCATGCGATACGGCTGCGTACCTGCGCTACTTCTGTGCCGCCGAGAGTGGTAACGCAGACCAGCTCAAGGAAAACGAACCCAAGCGCGTTTCCTTGTACAGACTGGCGGCCGCGTTCCTGCGGGCCTATGCCAACCTCGCCAACGAGATGCGCGAGGCGGGCTACTCCGAGGGGGAGACGACCAAGATCAGAGGCGAGGTCGACCACTTTGAGAAGGTCCGTGAAGAGGTCAAGCTTGCCAGTAGCGACTACGTCGATATGAAGATGTACGAGCCGGCCATGCGGCACTTGCTCGACACCTACATCCGCGCCGAGGAGAGCGAGAAGCTTACCGCCTTCGACGACCTGACGCTGGTGGAGCTGATCGTTGAGCGTGGGGAAGCGGCGGTCGATTCGCTGCCCGAAGGCATCCGCCAGGACCGGGAGGCCATGGCCGAGACCATCGAGAACAACGTCCGGCGCCTCATCATCGACGAGTCGGCAGTCAATCCGAAGTACTACGAGAAGATGTCGGAGCTGCTGGACGCCCTGAT
>JBHHZE010000148.1:0-2782 GCA_046757925.1 Gemmatimonadales bacterium | reverse complement strand
GACAACCCGATCGCGGTAAAATCGCCACTCAAGGTTGAACCTCGCTTATTCTGGGGTTAGGAGGCCGCCTTCAGTCACGTTGCAGCAGTTCCTCAACGGTAAGTCCGATGTCCCGAGCGATCTTGCGAAGCAAGGTCGGTGAGATGTCGCGGCCCGAGTGAAAGGGGACCGTCGTACCTCGCCCGTCAGGGTGCCGGTACTGCCGGTGCGACCCGCGCCGCCGGACCTCTTGAAAGCCGAGTCGCACCAAGAGCGCGGCCACTTCGCGGGGTTTCAGGACCGGCAGGGAGCCCACGGGTTACGCGACCTGGATGGTCTGAAGACCAACGAACTCCGACTCCAGCTTCGGATCGCCGTCCTCAAGGAGCATCGCGATAACCTCGCGGAGGTTCTTCTCGAGCTCGTCGATGGTCGCTCCCTGGCTGTGGGCCCCCGGCCAGCCCGGAACCGAGCCGACAAAGAGACCCGTGTCAGGATCGCGTTCGATGATCACGTTGAACGTGCGCATGTTCTTGGCTCCATGGATTGCTGGACAGGATTCAGTCTACGATGGGCCCTCACTTCCGCCAACGCCCTTCTTCGTCGGCCCAACGCCCAGCATCAGCGGCGGCGCGCAGCGCCGTCCGCTGCATGCTGTTGTTGATCGACATAGGTAGGCCCTCGCGGGCTGTCCCTGTCACACCACCGGGCATACGGGTCACGTACCACGGCGGTTCGACGGAGTTAAACATAGGAAGCAGGCGCAAGACGGGGAAGGCCAACGGAGTCGAAGTACGCGTTGCGCAGGGCCTGTTGAACGGCCGGATGGCTAGACATGCGCCACCAGCCAGTCGGAGACCCCGCAGCGACCGCCGCGGAGAAGGTGGAGATACCTCGGCGACGCAGCGCCCGGAAGCGGTTGCGACTGGTGCGCCACTGGCGCCAGAGGTACATCCGTAAGCGACGACGGATGTGTGCGTCGAGAATCGCGAGCACGCGGGGCGTTTGACAGAAGCCAAAATAACCTCGCCAACCCCGGAGATAGCGGGCTAAGGAAGCGACCACCACCTCCAGGCTGACACCCCGAGTCCGACGCGTCAGCTCCTGGGTGCGCACCTTGAACCGCGCAAGCGCCTTGGGAGCTATCTCCCGCTGGCGCCCGTCGTTCGTGATGCGGAAACCCAAAAACGTCCGCTCCGCCGGCCGAGCCACCGCACTCTTCGAGGTGTTAACCCGCAGCTGGAGCTTCCGATTAAGGAAACCACTCACGCTGGCCATCACCCGTTCACCCGCTCGCCGACTGCGCACATAGATGTTGCAATCGTCAGCGTATCGGCAAAACCGATGGCCTCGGCGTGTCAGCTCCTGATCAAACTCGTCAAGCACTAGGTTGCTCAGCAGCGGCGACAACGGACCGCCTTGAGGCGTCCCCTCGCCGCTCGGACGGACCAACCCCTTCTCCATCACCCCCGCCGTTAGGAAGGCTCGGATGAGTTTGAGCAAGCGCTTGTCGGCGACCCGCTCAGCGACGCGCGACATCAAGCGGTCTTGATTGACTCGGTCGAAGAATTGCTCTAAGTCAATATCGACGACCCAGTCATAGCCCCGGGCAACGTAACGTTGCGCTTGAGCAACCGCCTGGTGGGACGAACGCCCCGGCCGGAAACCGTAGCTGTGCTCGGAGAAAGTTCGATCCCAACGCCGTTGCAGCACTTGCAACACCGCTTGCTGGATCAGTCGGTCGATGACACAAGGCACACCGAGCTTTCTGATCCCACCGCCGGGCTTGGGGATTTCCTCCCGCTTCACCGGTTGCGGTTCGTAAGTACCCTCGAGCAGTCGGGTCCGTAGGGTTGGCCAGTGCTCACGCAGGTAATCCGGGGCTTCGCCGATGGTCATCCCATCGACCCCCGGACCACCCTTGTTTCGACGCACGCGTTTCCACGCGTTCTTCAGATTCTCTCGTTGGCAGATCTCCTCCATCAAGTGCACTTCGTACGCCGGGTGTTCGGGGTCGTGCTTCGCCATCGACGGTTCGACACCTCCAAGCCCGACGCCCGGGGTTGCACCCCGTCGTTCGGATTCGAAGGCCAGGGACAGTTGCCCGTCCTGGTTTTCCTGCCGCGTTCCGCCCATGAGTCGCAAGTCCTACTAACCGCTGTCCCTCGTTCAGGCCTTCACCTACCGTTACCGGCTCCGCCTATCTGTTGCTCCGCCTCTCGGCACTGGAGTGCCTCAATAGCGTTACCGACTGCACTGGCTACTATGCCTTCTGCTGACTTCTGCACCGCGATCGGATCGCCTCACGGCTCTCCCAGTCCCTACAGGGGACACGATGCAGATCTCCCCGGGTAAGCCTGAGCGCCTTCCCCGCACACCTGCCGGATCTACACCCTTTGCCTTGATGGATAGAGGACTTCGCGATTCGTCGCCCGCTCGTCCCAACGCCGGGTGCCTCATATCCGATTCCTGTTCGTCAGGTCACGGGTTTGCTCCACGCTGCCTTCAGACCCCACCTCGCGGTGGGCGCCCTTGCGCTTCACTAGTTCTTCACCTCCATCAGGTTGAACAGAAGACTCTCACTTCCAAGCTCCCAGACATGCCGGGCACACGACGAAGCCGCTACGCGACAGAGCAAGAACATCATGGGTTGACCCGATGGCCCGCTAAAGCGAGACACTCCTCGGTGCGCGCAATCCCGCGTGTGCTCGATGGAGACGCATCATGCATGCAACCGAACAGTCCCGATTCGATACGTTCTACCAGAAACACCTCACCACCCTGAAACTCCACGGCCACGCCG
>JBHHZE010000147.1:0-2791 GCA_046757925.1 Gemmatimonadales bacterium | reverse complement strand
GTGAAATGTGAAAAGAAGAGTCTAATCGTGAGACGTGCGAAGTGGAAACTGAAAAGTGAAAAGTGAAATGCACCGCCGATGAGCCGGAGGCACTCGTTTCACCTTTCACATTTCACATTTCACCGCCAAAGGGCATCCCTATTGCAGTACCGTGCGCTAAATTGAACCAGATCCCGGAAACCGACACGTAATGTCCGATCTCCCAGCCAATCCGGAACAATCCCAGGCTCCGCTGCCGGAGCCGGTGCATCAGTCCGTGGCGATGGAGCCGGCGGGCCCACCCGCCTGGCAGCAGCTCCAGCCTGAAGAAGAGGGGACCGACTGGCGCCGCTACATCGCGGCAGTCCTCCGCTTCAAGTGGCTCGTCGTCCTCACCACCATGTTGTGCCTGGGCGGCGGATTGGCAGCTGCCAGGTTCGTGAAACCCGAGTACTTGGCACAGGCCGCCGTCTGGATCGAGACCGCCGAGCGCGGTACCACCAATCAGGGTCCTATCCAGAGCGGCCAGTTACTGCAGAGCTACGGCTGGGTGGAGTTACTCAAGTCTTTCGTGGTACTGGACCCGGCGGTCCAGGAACTCAGGCTCTATCTCACGCTCGAGGAGCCGGGTGACTCGGCGGTCTTCAATGCCTTCCGCTTGGCCGAGCGGTTTAGGCCCGGAGAGTATCGTTTGACGATCGACGAGAGTGGCAACGGCGTGACGCTGGAGACCGGGGACGGAATAATGGTTGAGCGGGCCCAACCGGGGGATTCTTTGGGAGGTGCACTGGGATTTCTCTGGGCGCCACGGGCAGCTTCTCTGGTCCCGGGCTCTAGAGTGGAGTTCTCGGTGGTAACGCCACGTGACGCAGCCGTCCAGCTGCGCGACGAGCTGCAAACGCAGACCGATCGGAACGGCAACTTCCTCCGTGTCGAGTTGCAGGGCACCAACCCGGCGCTCATAACCGCCACGGTGAATACGGTGCTGGCGCACTATGTCGAGGAGGCGGCCGAACTCAAGAAGGTCAAGCTCACGCAGCGGGCAGAGGTTCTCCAGGAGCAACTCACGAGTTCCGAGCGCAACCTCAAGGCGGCCGAGGAGGCGCTCGAGACATTCCGCATACGGACCATTACGCTGCCGTCGGATCGCACAGGACCGGTTGCGCCGGGCTTGGCTGCCACGCGAGACCCCGTCTTCAGCGCGTTCTTCAACATGCGTGTCGAGCGCGATCAGATCATTCGCGACCGAGCGGCCATTCAGAAAGCACTGGTGGAATCGCGCGACTCCGGGTTGACAGTCGACGCGTTCGAAGTGGTGGGTGCTGTGCAGCAGTCGAGCGAGGTGATGCAGGCGCTCCAGGAGTTCACCACCAAACAAGCTGAACTGAGAGCGCTCAAGTATCGCTATACGGATGAATACGCGCCGGTCAAGCGGCTGGTGACCGAGATGGGTGAGTTGGAGCGGACGGCCATACCCCGTGCCTTGAATGCCCTGGTGGCGCAACTCAACACGAGGCAGATGGAGCTGGATTCCAGGATCGGCGCGGCCTCGCGCGAGTTGCGGCAGATCCCGCCGCGCCAGATCCTGGAGGCGCGCTATGAGCGGGAAGTGACGGTGGCGGACAACCTCTACACCACGCTTTCGCAGCGCTATGCGGAGGCCCGGTTGGCCGAGGCCAGTAGTATCCCCGACGTCCGCGTGTTGGATTCCGCCGTGGTGCCCGAGAAGCCCGTCAAGAACCGGGCGTTGCAATTCATCGCCATGGGCCTGGCTGCGGGCATCGGTCTGGGCTTAGTAGGCGCCATTCTCTTGGACAGGGTCGACAAGCGGGTGCGTTACCCCGATCAGGTGACAAAGCAGCTGGGATTGCAGCTGCTTGGCGTGATCCCGCATCTGAAGGGTGCCAAGAACGGGACCGCAGTGGCAGATGCAGCGCCCGTAGTCGAGGCGCTCCGGGGTGTGAGGCTCAACATGGTCCATGCGTTTGGTGCCGGTGGGCCGCTGGTTGTCACGATCACCAGCCCGGGGGCGGGAGATGGGAAATCGTTCGTCGCATCCAATCTCGCGTTGGCGTTTGCCGACGGCGGACATCGCACTCTGTTGATCGACGGCGACGCCAGGCGTGGAGGGTTGCACCGCGCCCTGAATGCGAACCGCAAGCCCGGGCTCACCGATCTCCTGATGGGGCGCCTGTCACAGGCCGACGCGATCCAACAGACAGGCTACCACTCGCTGCACTTCTTGGGTTGCGGCACCCGCACGCCCGAAGCCCCCGAACTCCTGGGCTCCGGCGTAATGTCACAGCTGATAGCGGCTTTGAGGTCGAGCTACAGTGTTGTGATCGTGGACAGCCCGCCGCTGGGCGCCGGAGTGGACGCCTTCTCGTTGGGAACACTGACCGGGCATCTTCTCATGGTGCTGCGGCTGGGGAGCACAGACCGCGATCTGGCAGAGGCCAAGCTCGACGTGTTGGACAGACTCCCGGTCAGAGTACTCGGCGCGGTCCTGAACGACGTGCGCGAGGGCTCGGCGTATCACTACTACCGCTACTACTCGTATTATCTGCCCGGCTACGAACAGGCGTCGGAAGAGGGCGAAGAGGCCAAGGGGTTGTTGACGGCGACCTAGGGGAGTGCAGATTGCAGAGTGCAAAATGCAGATTGCAGAATGAGTGGTTTATGCCCGGCGTCCGTTCAGGGTCGTCCAGCGCGAAGCGCTGCCGAGCGCGCGTTTTTCTTAACCCACGAATAACGGGGGGTGTTGCAACGCTCGAACAAGCGATGCGAAGGCGGATCCTATCGTTGAACCCCA
>JBHHZE010000146.1:0-2835 GCA_046757925.1 Gemmatimonadales bacterium | reverse complement strand
CCTCCACCAAGCTCCGGTAGGTGCGGGTGAGTTCCTTGAGCACCGCCCGGTGTTCACTCCCGTGGTAGACCGCCCGCAGCCCGCCGCGTCGCAGCAACTCGGCGAGCGCATCCGCATCGCGCTGGTCGCCCTTGTTCCCATGCCGCCGCTCGCCCCGCCGATCACACACAATGATGCGGTCGACCCGCGGCGCCAGGAGATCGTGCAGCCACTGCGCCTGGGTCCCTTCCTCGAACACCACCTGGATCGATCCCCGCATACCCCGAAAAAACTCCACCAGCGCCCCCTCCTCGGCGGGCAACACACTCCGGGCGATCACCCGCCCGCTCTCCTCACGCACCGAGGCCACCGTGGTTGCCAGGTGCACGTCAAGTGCCACATACTTTCTATTCCGTTTCATGAGAGCCGCTCCTTGCTGCGATGATCCCTGGGTCTTCGTCGACTCCATGGTAGCAGCAAGGGGCGCGCTTTCAACATGCGTTAGGCCGCTCGCGGTGATCCGAAACACCGCTATGTCGCTTAGCTCCGATGTGGGCCTTACTTCCAGAGTTTTCCATATGGGACCAACCGAAGACTACCTCGACTGCCAAGCCAAGACGCTCGTATCTGCGGCTCAGGTTTATTCCGTTGGCTCCTACACTCAGTTCGCGGAGCAGTACCCGATCATCTACAACGTCAGCACGGATGACTGGGACTTTTTCCTAACTGTCGGCGGCGTCTTTATCGCGGCAAGCGCCCTCAATCAGATGCACCTCTCAGATCCCGTGGAAGAACGCGTCATGGAATCGGTCGCCCGCGAGCTTCACGACTGGGATGCCAACGGCATTTCCGCCTTCGAAGATTGCAAACAGCTCTTCGAAAGCACCTACGACACCCTTGCCAGCCTCGACGAGTACCGCCACGACCAGCGTTTTCTCGGAGCCGATGCTGTAGGGCTCTGGATCGCCTCGAATGATATTCGCTGTCCCTTGAGGGCCAGCGGGTTCCCGTTAGGGTGCCCGTTTCTCCCGGCAAAGTACGGCATGAGGTACTGCAGGATGTGTTGCCAACGCTCGAAAACCCGGAAAAACCGACAACTTGTGATCCAGTGTATCCCATGGGATTCAGAGGATCACGGGTGTGCAACGAACGCGGAACGCGTGTCTGTCGGTCTGTCTGTCGGTTGAGTGCGGCAAAGTACGGCATTTGAGGGTTTGAACTACGGCAGGTTGCGGCATTCCACCGCGAAATCACGGCATTTGTCGTTATTCAGTGTCGTTCTAAACTGCTCTCCAGACGCGCGCCTTCGACCACTCGGCCACCTGTCCCAGGCCACAGATCTACGCAGCATCCAGCAGATTGTCGCAGATAGCACAATGCAGCCTTAAGAAAGTAATCGATGGGGAGGCGCTTGGCTGCAATTGGGCGACACCTCTCATCTGCGTGGCTCTGCAAGGGTCAGCGAAGATCAGCGGCCCTGTTTCCGGGGAGAGCGGTATGAAAAGAGGTGGTAGTAAAGGCAACACTACCTTTTCCTCGACGTATTGAGTAAAATTACTCATTATGATGAGTACAAGGGAATACACCCGACCCCACGCCAAGGAGTTGCTCCGGCGCCTCAAGGAGCCTCGGCGTTTTGTACAAGTAATCGCGGGCGCGCGGCAGGTCGGCAAGACTACCATGGCTTTGCAGGTGGCGGCACGGGCTGGATTGCCGCATCAATTCGCCAGCGCCGACGAGCCGACGTTGCGTGGCCCCGAGTGGATCGAGGAGCAGTGGGAGGCAGCGCGGATCCTGGCCGGCGAGGCCGGACGGAAAGGTGCGTTCCTGGTGCTGGATGAGGTGCAGAAGGTCCCGCGCTGGTCCGAAGTGGTGAAGCGCCTGTGGGACTTGGACACCCGACATCGCCGCCGTCTGAAGGTCGTGTTGTTGGGTTCGGCTCCGCTCCTCGTCCAGCGAGGGTTGACCGAAAGCCTCGCGGGACGCTTTGAGATCCTCCACCTGCCGCACTGGAGCTTCCCCGAGATGCGACGGGCATTCGGCTGGACCCTCGACCGGTATCTCTTCTATGGCGCCTACCCCGGGGCTGCACCGCTGGCAAGACAGCCAGCTCGCTGGTCAAGCTATGTCCGCGACTCGCTCATCGAAACAACCATCGCGCGTGACGTGCTACTGCTCTCCCGCGTTGACAAGCCGGTGCTCCTGCGGCGCCTGTTCGAGCTGGGGTGTGTGTATTCGGGGCAGATCCTGTCTTACACGAAGATGCTCGGCCAGCTACAGGACGCGGGGAACACGACCACGCTGGCCCACTACCTCGATCTGCTGGCCGGCGCCGGGATGCTAACCGGTTTGCAGAAGTATGCCGGTGCCGCTGTGCGGCGGCGAGGGTCGAGTCCCAAGCTTCAGGTCCAGAACACCGCGCTCATGACCGCCCCTTCGGGACTGACCCTGGTCGCGGCACGCGCCGACCGCGAGTTTTGGGGGCGACTGGTGGAATCTTCCGTGGGTGCCTATCTGGTCAACGCAGCGGCATCGGGCGCGTGCGAAGTCTTCTACTGGCGAGACCGCAATAGGGAGGTGGATTTCGTCGTGCGAGCTGGCAAGAGCCTGGTGGCGATCGAGGTGAAGAGTAGGCGCGCACGCAGCGCTCTGCCCGGAATGAGTGCGTTCACCGATGCATTCCGGCCGACTCGCAAGCTTCTGGTTGGCGGAGACGGAATCGCGGTCGAGGAGTTTCTTTCAAAGCCGGTGGAGCACTGGGTGCGGTCGTAACCGTGGCTCTGGCGGGCAGTGAAGGTGAAGGCCGTGACCGTGGAAGGGGCCAACATAAGCCAGATATGGACAAAACAGTTACCG
>JBHHZE010000145.1:0-2843 GCA_046757925.1 Gemmatimonadales bacterium | reverse complement strand
GTAACGGTACTCGTTGCCACGCTTCTGACCGAAGGCCTCGCCGTTCGCCCGCACCAGCGCCGAGGTCCATAGGTAGTACCGCAGTCCGTCGCGCGAAATCGTAGCGCCGGCTAGGAAATCGGTCGACCCGGAGCCCAGCGGCGGATCACTACTGGTTCTTGCCAGCGGTACCTTGACGCCTCCGATGAAAGCGGCGTGGTATTGTGTCGGGCCGCTGAACTTGTGGAAGAATCGCCATTTGGCACGAACGACCGCATCACCGATACCTGTCGCATCGCGGTCCACTTGGCCGGCTCCGGGAATCAAGCTCCGCTCCGTTTTTCGCTGGACCAGTGGGAGGGCGAGCGTGAGCGTTAGGTCTTGCGTCACCCCGTAGAGCAACTCGACGTGGAGCGCTCGTTCCGTTGTTTCGACTGCGCTCGCGGCGCGTGTGAGCTCGCCTTCGAGGCCGACGCCGATTCCCCCCTTCCAGATGGTTTGCGGGCCGAGTCCGAAGACAGGGTTGTGGCGCAGGACGGGCCCGCCGTTGACTCGCGAGCCGGTGCGAACTGACGGCGTTTGTCCGACCGCAGTCCCGTGCAGAAGGACTGCCATGATGACGAGGGCGGCGAATCTGGGCATGGTCGCGCTTCCGTCGTTCGGTCAGCCCGTTGGCTTTCTATCGAAGTCGGGGAATTCCGACTCGAAGTTGCGGACGATCTTCGCCACCTCGAATCCGGCTTCCTTCACGGTTTGTTGGACCAGCTCGTTGGAGATGTCCGCACCTTCTTCCATCCGCAGGGTGGCGAGGCCCGTCTCCAGTACCACCTCGAGGTCCTTCACGCCCTCGAGTCTCTTGAGCTTCTGCTCTACCCCGTAGGCGCAGAAGGGGCAGCTCATGCCGAGGATGGTTACCTGAATCTGGCGCGGCGCCTGCTCTTGCGTCGCGGCCTCCTCCTGTGCCAAGACCGCGAGAGCAGGTCGCAAACACATGGTTCGGCAATTCAACGACGTAGTCACACGGATTTGGAGGAGATCACAATGAGTCGGTTCACCATCCACACGGCCGAGACCGCTCCAGACGCATCACAGGAAGTGTTGCGCAACGTCGAGCGGCGGTTCGGTTTCGTTCCCAACTTGATCGGCACCATGGCGGCCGCGCCGACCGCGGCCAAGGCCTATGCGACCCTCGGCGATCTCTTCGGCCAGACGTCGCTGACGCCCGTCGAGCAGCAGCTCGTGCTTGCCGCCGTTAGCGTGAGCAACGGCTGTCGCTATTGCGTCGCTGCCCATTCGTGGCGGCTCGAGGCCGCCGGTGCCGGACCCGATACCGTGCGAGCGGTGCGCGAGGGGCGCGCCCTTGCGGATCGCAAGCTCGAAGCGCTGCGGTACTTCACGACCACTGTGGTCGAGCAACGCGGTTGGCTGGACGAGAGCGACGTTGAGGCGTTCTTGGGCGCTGGCTACCGTCAAGACCAGATCTTGGAGGTTCTCGTTGGTGTCGCGCTCAAGACGCTGAGCAACTACGCCAACCACATTGCTGCTATGCCTCTGGACTCCGCGCTGGGGGAGTATGCGTGGGAGTCCGTCCAGGCGGAGCGCCACGGCTCGCTGGCGTGCTGCGTAGGGGATAAACACGAGTCATTGGAGGGTGTCATGTCGACCGCAGGATTAGCATCAGATCCGAACGCCTACTTCCAGCAGCTGGAGGAGCATCTCCTCGACTTCTCATTGGAGGATCAACGTACGGCGCTCGCCATTTATCGTGAGCTCGCCAAGGGCGAGGCGGTGGATGACGCGCAACTGGCCGATGCGCTAGGGGTCAGTCTCGAAGAGGCCCGCGCCCGGCGGGCCCGTCCCGCGATTCACGCGTTCACGTATGCCGACCCCGAAGGGCGGATCCTCGGCTTCGGTGGGTTGGCCGCCGTGCCCATGCATCACGAGTTCGTGGTGAGCGGACGCAAGCTGTGGACCTGGTGTGCGTGGGACAGCCTGTTCATCCCGGAGCTGCTCGGCGAGGAGGCGCGGGTCGTGTCGCCCGATCCCCGCACCAAAAACCCCGTGCGGCTCACGGTGACCCCGGATGGCGTAACCCAGGTAGCGCCGCAGGGTGCGGTCGTGTCGTTCATCCGGCCGGACGCCGGAGTGTCGACTAACTCCGCCGAAAACGTGATGGCGACCTTCTGCCACTACGTGTTCTTCTTCGAATCCCGCGAGTCGGGCGAGGCGTGGGCCGCCGACCATCCCGATACCGTACTGTACACGGTGGACGACGCGGTCACGCTCGCGCGGAAACTCAATGCGTGGAATTTCGGCGATGTGCTAGGCGGGGCGTGAGGACGCCGTGGCCCGGCCGGGCTCGGCATTGCCCCGCCACCCAGACCCCGTTAGAATCATTCCTCAATGCGCAACCAGACCACCGGCACTCGCTGCCTTACGCTTCTCATGCTCCTGACGCTCGCGATCGGTTGGAACATCGAGCCGGTCGTGGGCCAGCTGCGGGACGGGACCGTACACCATGAATCCGCAGCAGCGGCGGCCGCCCATCGGCCCGCCGCACCGAGCGAGCACGGGCATGAGGACACTTCGACGGAGTCATCTCAACATGAGCACGGGTCGCAGCATCAGCACGGCACCAGTGCTGACCACTGCACGCACGCGCATGGCCCGGCCCTGTCTACCGCGGTGACCCTCACGTTCGCCGCCATCGTGGTGAATCTGGAGAACATCCACACGGTTTCGCATCCCGTACGGTACCGCCGGCACCACAGCCCGCCCCCCAAAGCCTAAGACCTCTCCGACAACCGAGCTGCATGTGCCCCGTTCCGATCCGGAGCGGGTGGCCCGTGCGTCGTTCCCGTTGG
>JBHHZE010000144.1:0-2880 GCA_046757925.1 Gemmatimonadales bacterium | reverse complement strand
GTCACGGAGTGCCGAGCCGGCGTTCATTAACGCCGGAACCGAGGGGGAGGAACGCTCGCTAGGCGGCGCTGACGGACCCTAAAGGGATCCAAATCTATCCGCCAAGATCTCATGGAGACGGCTCACCTGACTGACGGGCTCGCACAGCGCGCGCGCGCGCTCTGGGCCCGCGGCGCCCAACCGGCGCCTGAGTTCATGGTCAGTGACGAGAGTCCGAAGTGCTGCGGCCAGGGCCGAGGGATCGTTGGGTGGTACCAGCAGGCCGCAAGACGAATCTATTATCTCCGCGCCACCACCAAAGTTGCTCGTCACGACAGGCAGGCCGGCGTAGAGGGCCTCCACGAACACGATCCCGAACGGTTCCGGCCCGGTATTGGGTTGGCAGAACACGTCTGCGGCCCCATAGAGCGCAGCGGTATCCCCGCGCTGGCCCAGGAACTCGACCCGCCCCGCGATGCCGAGCCGCTCAGCATGGGCCTCGAGATCGGCCAGATAACGTTGCTCGCGGGCCCGTTGGGGACCACCAACCTGCCAACACACCCAGTGCTCCAACTCTCGGAGTTGTCCCAGTGCTTGCAGATGCACCAGCTGGCCCTTCCACGGCTCCATGCGGCTGACCTGTAGTATCACGGTCGTGTCGGGCGTCGTACCGAGTGCGGCTCTCAGGGAATCACGTTGAGCGGGATCGGGCGATGATGGCGCCACCGGCGCGTACAGGACCTCGATCGCCAGGCCGGGCTCGCGCTCAGCGAGCACCGCACGGGTGAACTCGCTGTTTGCCAACGTCAGGTCGGGTTGAATGCGTGAGGCCCAGCGCTCCAGCCAATGTGTCTTCGTGCTCGCGCTGTGTTCCCATAGCACCAGGTGGGCATGGCTTCCTCTGAGCGCGGGCCCGAATACCGCCCGTGACCAAGCAGAGTGACAGATCACGACATCGTATTGCCGCTCGGCGATTGCCTTGCCGAGCATGCCACGCACCCGGCGCAGGGTCCAGGGCCGGCTCAACTTGGCGCCGCCCAGGACAGCGACCGCCGCACCCGTACCGCGGAGCTCCCGGGCCAGCCTGGCGTCGAAACAGAGGGCGAACTCCTGCTCCATTGCCGCGCATTGTTCGCGATATCGCGCGAGGGCAACGAGTAGAGTCTCGATGCCACCGTAGAGGTTTCCGCTGTGCAGGTGCAGGACTCTGAGCGGCCGTGTCATAGGCGGCGGACTCTCTCGTAGAGGTCGAGCGTGTCGCGCGCCACGGCGTCCCAAGTCCGGGTCCCGGCCGCGCGACGGGCCCCATCAGCCAATGCTCGCAGGAGCTGCTGGTCACCCGCCAGCGTATCCAGGGCGGAACTCATCTCGCCAATATCTCCGTCGTTTACGAGCCAACCGGACTCGCGGTCCTCGATCAGTTCCGTGATCCCCGCGCTCCGCGATATGATCGGCGGCACGCCCGCCGCCATGGCCTCGGCGACAACCAGTCCAAACGAATCGTAGATCGTGGGGTGGAGCAGCACGTCCGCCGCAGCGTACGCCGGCGCCACATCCTCGAGCCCTCCTATCCAGTGCACTCGCTCGGCTACGCCGACTTCGAGCGCCAGGTGCATGTAATGGTCTCGCGGCGAACGGCTCACCACGAATAGGTGCGCGTTCTTGGAAGCGGCGACGGCGTTCAAAGCAGCCGGCAGCCCCTTGCGCGGATCCCCCACGAATAGCGCCGCAAACACGTCGCGCGGGAGCTTCAGCACCGTGCGAACCGCCGTGCGATCTCTTGCCGCAGTAACGGGGGGAAATCCGTGAGGGATCACGTACACGTGCTCGGTCCTACCGTAAAACTGGGCCAGTTCGTCGCGCGCCTTGCGGCTGGGGACAATTGCAGTCCTCGCACGGTTGCGGAAGAGCGCGGCTTCGCGGCGAGTAACCAGGCCGCCGAAGATCCGCTCGCCGATGCCCGTCGCGCCGCCCGCATCGCGCACGGCCTTGCGCCATCCCGCCATGACTATATGGGCCGTTACTACATCGGCCTCGGGCACCACCCAGCCCTGCGCGTGCACGATGTCGTGTTTGCGTCGTACCGCGCGGTATGCGAGCGGGAAACTCAAGATTGTGGAGTACGCTCTTCCCCTGAGTGCGGGAACGTGCACCACCTCAACGCCGTCCGGCACCGGGGCTTTGACTCCGGCGGCGTACAGCGTGACCCGGTGTTCGTGCGCGACGCGCGGGAGCAACTCGGTTACGTAGCCGCCCGTGCCCTCCGCCGAATCGTAGTAGTGGACTACGAACGCTACGTTCACGGGGGGGCGGGGGCGGGGGCGGGGCGGGCGATAAACCAGACCTGGCTGCCCAGATGCGGCGGGAGCCATCGGATCGGCGAACTCAGGACTCGTTCGATCTCAAACCGTTCAGCGATTCTCTGCTTGAGGAGCACCCAATTGAACCCCTTGTGGTCGTGGAACTCGCTACCGTTTTCGTCGCGGTGTATGGGACGAACAACGTGTTGTCTCGGGCCGGGGAACATGCTGGCGGCAAATTCCCGCAACGTGTACGGCTGCGTGCCGGGATAGTCGCCCACACCGCGCCAGCCGGCTATGCGCCGGGCCATCTGCTTGAGGATTACGGGTGGACCGGTCTCGACCGGTACGCTCAGCACCAGGGTTCCGCCGGGAGCGAGGAGAGCGTGCATCTGAGTGATGACCGGCACCACATCCACGACATGCTCCAACACCTCCATGCAGAACAGTCCCTCGTAGCGCCCGCGGTGCCGGGGGCCGTCGAGTTCACCGGTCTCGACGAACTCGAGTCCAGCGATATGTCCCAACCGTTTCCGGCAGTCGTCGACGAGTCCGGCGGAGATCTCGGCACCTACGGCGTGCTTGGGCGCCGAATCGCTCT
>JBHHZE010000143.1:0-2901 GCA_046757925.1 Gemmatimonadales bacterium | reverse complement strand
GTCTCGACCTTGAGTTCCGATCCCATGGCCTCGACCAGCTTGCGGGACAGCGACAAGCCCAGCCCCGTGCCGGAGAACGCGTAGCGGTCGCCGTCGCGCGTACGCCGGAACGGCAGATACAGCGTTTCCAGCGCCTGCGGATTGATGCCGTGGCCGGTGTCGCGCACGGAGAACTCCAACGTTCTCAGGTTCTTCTCCCGAGCCACGATCTCGACGAACCCCTCCTCGGTGAACTTTAGGGCGTTGGTGGTCAAGTTGAGCAACACTCGACTGAGCGCGTGGGGATGACCCAAGCGATGATCGCTGGCGGGCGGCAGCAGACGGATGGTCAAGCCCTTCTCTTCTGCCATCGGGTGCACGATGTCGCGCACGGACTCGATGATGTCCGTCACCGAGAACGGTGACGGTTCCTCCTCGGCCAGTTGGTTGCCGCCGCGCGCGAGCTCGATCACGTTGCTCGTGACAGTGCTCAAGCCTAATGCGGCGCTGTAGACCAGGCCCAACTGCCGGTGCTGGAGCTCGTTCACGTCGCCGCTCTGGCCGCGTTGCAGTGTCTCTGCCAAGAACAGGATCGACGTGAGCGGTGACCTGAGATCGTGGGCCACCTCCACCACGAGTGCCAAGCCGTCCGGTCCAGATAACCTGGACGAGAAGTGCTCTGCCCAGTCCGGCTCGATCCTGACCCGCAGGCTCTCCATGGCAGCCAAGAGACCCAGTATCTCCCGGCTTTCCGGAATCTCCGCGCCGTTGCACCACTCGTAGACCAGTGCGGCCCGCAACAGTTCGAGCACGCGGCGTCCGAGAACGGACTTGAGGTGTTGGGGGATCTTCTGATTGCGCGAGGAATCCCCCAGATACTCTACGAGGGCGTCGAGCCCGCGGGACACGTCTTGCTCGCTTGCGGCGTCGCCGCCCGAGTTGCGCCAATTGCCTGCCACCCGCCGGGCGGCCGCCGTCAGAGCGAGCATCGTCCTGTCCTGGCGCGTATTGTCCTGTCCCACCGTGCCAGACTCGCGTTCACTTGCTCCTGTCACGGTATCCCCGATCTGCGTTGACGGCATCAAGCCTCTGATTCGATCATAATGGTTTCGCGCTGCAGTCCGTGTTTCTCCATCAGCCGGTAGAGGGTGGTTCTATCCACTCCGGCCATGCGCGCGGCCTTGGACATGTTCCCGGCGGCTCTGTTCACCAAGCTGGTCAGGTAGCGCCGCTCGAACTCGGCCAACACGCGATCTCGCGCAGCGTGATACGGCTCCTCGGCAATCGGTCCGCCGAACGCGACAGTCGTTTCGCGCGACTCGACCGAGTTGCCGTCGATAAACGGCAAGTGGCCCGCCTGGATCTTGCTACCCGGATCGGCCAATACCACCACGTGCTCGATCAGGTTCTGCAGTTCGCGCACGTTGCCCGGCCAACCGTAAGCGGAAAGTGCATGCATCGCCCCTTCGGAAAAAGACGGCAGCGGCTGTCCGGGGTCTCTGTGCTGGCCCCAATAGTAGCGCATGAAGTGGTTCGTCAACAGGGGGATGTCTTCCTGACGCTCCCTCAGTGCCGGTAGCGCAATCGGAACAACCCTCAGGCGGTAGAACAGGTCTTCTCTGAGCACCCCCTGTTCCGTCGCGTCCTTGGGATCGCGGTTGGTGGCCGCGATGAAGCGCACGTTCACGACCGCGTCGATCGACTCGCTGCCCACCCGCCTGACGACCCCGTCTTGCAGCACTCTCAGCAGCTTGGCCTGAATCGGCTTGGACATCTCGGTCAGTTCGTCGAGCATCATGGTGCCGCCGTTGGCCGTTTCCAACAGGCCGGGCTTGTCCCGGACCGCACCGGTGAACGCGCCCTTCCGGTGGCCGAACATCTCCGACTCGAGCAGCCCTTCCGGCAGGGCCGCGCAGTTGATGGCCACCATAGGGCGGCTGCTGCGACGGCTGTAGTGGTGAATGAACTGAGCGATGAGTTCCTTACCGGTGCCGCTTTCTCCCGTGATCATGACGGAAGCGTTGGTGCGGGCGACCTTGCGTGCCAGTTCGATGGCGCGCTTGAACGCCGGCGCTATGCCCAGTACCGTGACTTTGTCGCTGTGACCGTATTCCTTGGCGGCCTGCGCGTTTTGCTCCTGGGCCTCACGGGCAATCAGCACCGTATGCGCGGCCCGGCCGATCAATACCTGGAGTTGCGTTGCCGCAAACGGCTTGGGAAGATAGTCCCACGCACCGGCGCGGAGCACTTGGAGGCTTGCCTCGACAGAGGGGTTGCCGGTCATCACGATGCCGATTGTGTCGGGATTCTTGGTGAGGCACGTCTCCAGCAGCCTGGCGCCCGGGACGTCGGACATGTACTGATCGATCAACACGATGTCGTAGGGGCGCCGAGTGAGTAGCTCGAACGCCTCATCGCCCTTGCCACACACCTCCACGTTGTAGCCCTCGCTGCCCAGGAAACTGCGGCAACTCTCCCTAAGGGTCCGCTCGTCGTCGATCACGAGGATCCTTAGTCCCAGCTTGGCCTCGCGGTCCAGTTCGTCTAGCTCGGGCGCTCCCGTGCTGAAAGGCGGTTCCTTAGTCACAGGTTGTGAGGCGGTCATAGCGCTGTCTCCGTACTTTCCCGCGGTGGTTGGGGTCGCCTGGCCGGAGGCAGGAGACCGCAGCGTACATAGTGCTATAGAAGAACTGGGAGGCGCTCAATGCACAGGTCGGGCCAGCCTGACCTCCAAGTGGGCCACCGCGAAGGGCCTAAATAGCATGCATTTGCGCGATGCGCAAGGGATCTTGTGGGGCGCGTGCCACACTTTTACGGCCCCGCCGAGGGTATGTTGCAGCGGCGCAACGAATTGCACCCGGCCAGCCGTGAAATGTGAAAAGAAGAGTCTAATCGTGAGACGTGCGAAGTGGAAACTGAAAA
>JBHHZE010000142.1:0-2922 GCA_046757925.1 Gemmatimonadales bacterium | reverse complement strand
TTGCGCCGTCCACGATGCGACGCGCCAGGCATCGCATCAGTTCGGCGTGGGGAATACTGTCGAAGGAAGACACGACACACTACCCACATCGAGGCTCTTCCCTCACGCGTTACGATCATCCGTCCACATCATCCGCTGGTAGGAACGCCGCTGGATGTGCTGGGTCATACGCACCGCAAGGGTGTCCCGCATCTCACCCTCGTTCTTCCTGATGGAACCCGATCGCTGATCCCCGTGGCGTGGACGGACATCAAAGGACAGGTGGAACATGGGCCGCGAGCGGTCACCAACGACGGACGCTCGACATCGCTGGGCGACGTAAAGGGCGGGTCGTCAACGCAGCTTGGCTCGGTCCCCCACCTGTTACATGCACGCAAGGTCGTGGATGCTCTGCTTGACAGGCTCGAACGTTCCGAGCCGATCGACGAACCGTCGCCCAGAAAGGAGAGCAAGCGTGCCACACCAACTGGAGTTTTGGATCACGGAGGAACCCCATCCTCCAGTGCCGTCCCTACGGGAGGATCTCGACGCGGAGCAACGCGCCGCACTGATCACCCTGCTGGCCCGGATGATCAGCAAGGCAGTGTATCCGCCGTTGACCCAGTACGATGAGGAGGACGACCATGAGCGATAACGAGAAGGTCCAACCGAGCCATTTGCAGCGCCGCGCCTACGTCTACGTGCGTCAATCGACGGCGGCCCAGGTCGCCTGCAACCGGGAGTCCACGGACCGGCAGTACAAGCTTCTGGATCGCGCCGTGCGGTTGGGTTGGTTGAAGGATCAGGTGAGCGTTCTCGACGAGGACCTGGCCCAATCGGGCTCGGGCATGGACGAACGGCGTGGGTTCGACAGGATGATCGCCGAGGTTGCGTTGGGGCACATCGGGTTGGTTTTATCCATTGAAGTGTCCCGAGTAGCACGCAACAATGCGGACTGGTATCGATTGCTTGATCTGTGCGGGGTGACCGACACCCTGATCGGCGATGAGGAGGGTCTATACCATCCGGGTCTTTTCAATGACAGACTCCTGCTTGGGTTGAAAGGAACCATGGCGGAAGCGGAGTTACATGTGATTCGTGCCCGTCTGAACGGCGGCATTCGCAACAAGGCCGAACGGGGCGAGCTGCGTCGCGGCCTGCCCGTCGGTCTTATCTGGGGTGAAGCGGACGGCGAAGTGCTCTTCCATCCAGACCAGGCGGTCACCGGGGCCATTCGCACGGTCTTTGAAAGATTCGCCGAACTGGGCTCGGCCCGGCAGGTTTGGCTGTGGTTTCGTTCCGAAGGGCTTTCCTTCCCTCTGCAGTCGAACGGCACCGCTGAGATCCAATGGGTCACCGCCAGCTACACGGCCATCCATCACGTGCTGACCAATCCCGTCTATGCCGGGGCGTACGCTTATGGTAAGACACGCCAGGAGCGCTATGTCGATCAAACCGGCCGGGTCAGGAAGCGGACCCGCCACCTGCCCCGCTCCGAGTGGGCCGTGCTCATCCCGGGTCATCACGACGGCTTCATCGATTGGGAAACTTACGAGATGAATCAGGCCCGCATCGCCCGCAACACTCGTCCCCGACCGCACCAGGCCGGTGGCGCGGTACGAGAAGGCTCCGCCCTGCTGCAGGGCCTGGCCACCTGCGGTCGCTGTGGCCGCCGTCTGCGGGTTTACTACCAGGGCAAGAACTCGACGCCCGGTTACTACTGCGCTAACAACTCGATCGTCAACGGCAGAGGCACCTGGTGTCTTCGCGTCGGAGGCGCCCGCATCGATGAAGCCGTCGTGCGAGCTTTTCTTGAGACCATGACACCGGCCGGGGCCGAAGCCGCGTTGCTGGCAGAGCAAGACCTGCAAGCGGAACATGACGCCCAGATGGCTCAATGGCGGCTGCACGTGGAACGAGCCGCTTACGAAGCCGAGCGTGCCGAACGCCGCTTTCGTGCCGTGGAGCCGGAGAACCGTCTGGTAGCCCGTACCCTCGAAACCGAATGGGAAAAACGGCTCAGCGAGCGGGGTGTCGCCGAAGCCGAACTGGCCCGTCGGGAGCGTGAGCGCCCTCGCTGCTTGACCAATGAACAGCGCCAGCAGGTTCACGACCTGGGTGCCGACCTGAAGCGTGCATGGGAGGCTCCGACCACGACGGACCGAGATCGAAAAGAACTGCTGCGTACGCTGCTGGAAGAAGTGAACATCAACCTGCAACGCTTAGAATCCAAAGCCCATCTGACGCTGCGCTGGCGGGGAGGCGCCATCCTTGAACTGGACGTCGGCCTGCGATCCTGCCACGTGCCGCCCATCCGCACGGACGAAGAAACCATTGAACTGGTACGTCGTCTTGCGGCACACTACTCTGATGCCATGATCGCCGGCATTGTGAATCGTCAGGGGCGCAGGACCGCTCATGGTGATCGATTCACCGCCAACAAGATTGGGAACTTGCGCCGCTACTGGAAGATTCCTCGATACACCCCGCCAAGTACCCCGTCCACGGGTGAATTGGCGACCGTTAAGAAGGCCGCGGAGGTCCTGGATATTGCCCCCTCCACCGTACACCGCTGGCTTTCCGACGGGTTCATCGCCGGTGAGCAACTCACCCCCGGCGCTCCTTGGCGGATCCGAATGACCGAGCAGTTGCGCGACCGCTTTGTCGAAGATGCCCCGGAGGGCTACGTGGACATGTTCAAGGCGATGCGTATCTTGGCCGTCTCCCGCCAAACCGTTTTGCAGCGTGTAAAGCGCGGAGAACTCTCCGCCGTACACGTACGACGTGGTAAACGTAAAGGCTTGCGCATTAAGGTCTTAGATAACCAACCCGGACTATTCGACCAATCTTCATGAAAGGGTGTGCAGTATGGCGAGGTCTCCAAGTACCCGCTCAGATCTCCGTCTACCACCTCTGTATGCCCCGTATTCAACAGCCCGTGGA
>JBHHZE010000141.1:0-2934 GCA_046757925.1 Gemmatimonadales bacterium | reverse complement strand
ATCTCCTCACGCAACTCGGCCTTGATCTCCGCAAGCCGCTGCTCCAGCTTCGCATTCTCGCCTCACGGCCTTCGGCATGCGGCTCATTCGCGATCATGTCGCCGGCGAATCCGCATCCCATCCAATACCGTGCGCGTGGTCTGCCGGATCAGCCCATCGATGTCGTCGGTGGCCAAGATGTGACCCTCGATCCACAATGACGCCAGTCCGTGCATTGCGCTCCAGGCCACGTAGGCCTGCGCTCGGGGATCCTGCCGTTTGATCCCGCCGTTCTTCTGGTGGATTCGGATCACGCCGACCAATTGTTCGAACAAGGCAATTGCGGCCTCGTGTAGCTCCGGTCGGTCTTGGCGTGCGAGCGCCTCCCTGCCGTACATCAGGCGGTAGTGCGCTGGATTCTGGACGGCGAAGCGCACGTACTCCTCACCCATGCGCCGCAGCCGCTCGACGCTGGATCGGGGAGCGCCCGCGCCAATGCTTTGCAGGCGGTCTGCAAGACGGTGGAACCCGGCCGCGGCAACCGCGACCAACAGCGCATTCTTGTCGGCGAAGTGGCGATACGGTGCAGCCCGCGACACGCCGAGGCGCCAGCCGATCTCCCGCATGGTCACGCTCTCGACCCCTCCCTCGGCAATCATGTCGGCCGCCTCGTCGAGCAGTGCCGCCCGAAGGTCCCCGTGGTGATACGTCCCGTTTTGTTCGGCCATCCCCAAAGATGGGCACCTATGTTGACAAGGTCAACATCCGCGTGTATGTTGACGATGTCAACTTCTGTGAGCCGTCAATGACTGAGAACCGAGATCTGGCCACTTTTGTCCGTGACGCTTTGTCGAGTGCCACTCCGCGGTCTAAGGTGCGCGATGTGCTGACGGAGGCCGGGTGGTCAGCAGAGGATATCACGGCCGCCCTGCGAGGGTATGCGGAGATCGATTTCCCGATTCCGGTCCCGAGACCGCGACCCTCATTATCGGCTCGGGATGCGTTTCAGTATCTCGTGTTGTTTGGGACACTGTACGTCAGCGCATTCAACCTCGGTCAACTGATATTCCAACTGATCAACGTGGCGTTCCCTGATGCCGCTTGGAGCGAGCAGCAAGCAAACGCCACTTCGGAGCTGATCCGGTGGGCCATCGCCGCATTGGTCGTCAGTACTCCCATCTTCATTTACACTGCGCGCGCGAACGCTGCCGCGGTGCAGCGGTTTCCGGCGATGCGGAGTTCCCCCATACGGCGCTGGTTGACGTACCTCACCTTGGCCGTCGCGGGCAGCATTCTGATGGGCGACTCGATCGCGCTACTGTATCAACTACTCAGCGGTGAGCTAACGCTGCGTTTCGGGTTGAAGGCAGCGACGCTTGGCGCCATCGCCGGCGCAATTTTTTCCCACTATCTCCTCGATTTGAGACGGGACGAGGCGGAGGCGTGACCACGGGCGTCGCGCGCGGGCATGCGTTCCTCGGGTTGGGCATCGCCGCAGCAATCGTCGCAGTCATCGCCGGAGTGAGGGTAGCGGGGACGCCGGGGCAGGGGCGCGCCGAGCGGCTCGACAGGATTCGCGCGAGTGATCTCCGAGCGATCATGACGTCGATAGATACGTTTTGGCGGCGGCACGAGCGTCTGCCGGACTCTTTGGGCGAGCTGGTCCGTGATCCTCGGGTGCAGATCGCCATCGAAGACCCGGATAAGGAACAGGAATACGAATATCGGATCATTGATGACGACTCGTATGAACTCTGTGCGGTCTTCGAACGCGCTTCGATCCCGGAAGACCGCATCCCCGACGCGTTCTGGTTGCACGACCAAGGCAGGCACTGTTTTCCCTTGGACGCTTTGGAGCCCTGACCATTTCTAATGAGCCACGGCCGATGGCCGCGCAGACGAGTGGTAGCGCAACCTTCAGCATATACCACTGTCGCACCCGATCAAGGTGCAGATCATTTCGCCGCAGCCGACTCCGCCGAATACGGAGCCAGCCAACACCGCAAATGCGGCAGTCGCTTGCCGAATATGTTGTCAAGAGCGCCCTCTTGGGGTTACTCCAGCCAAATCTGGCAACTTCAATTGTACGGTGTTACCCTGACTCTTCAGCCAGGTGCTCAGGAGGAACGAAATGGCGGTGTTAACCTGTGGTACGAATGTCTTTGAAGGCACGGCAACTGGTGAAGCGGAGCACCCGATTCCTGCGGAGGCCTTCACCAAGGCCGAGAGGATCGCGAAGCAGAATGCTCGCGACCTGCGGGATCACTACGCGGCCCTGAAGTGTCCTCCAGAACGGCCGGAACCCGGATTGGCGCCCCGGCGACTTTCGCGGCTCCGCCGGGAGTGACAGTCGAGACTACAACGGCTTTTCAGCGATGGCATGATGTCGGTCCTGGACCCACTCTTGACGCTTGGCTTGCGGCGACGAGTTGTGAGGACGGCTGCACACTCTACTGGGACCCCGAACCCGAATACGAACTGAAACATTTCGACATGGGCTCGAGAATCCGCTATTGGTGGGAACTCACGAATGATATCGAGGCTGCTTGTCGCTGACGGGCCCGATCTGGGAACGGGCTGGAACAGATTACCCGTTGCTACAACTTGATCAGCGCGACCACCGTTCCCAACGTTCCCACCCAGAATACGAACATCCACTTGATCAGCCTGGCCTCTAGTCCCGAGAGCCCGGATCTAAATTCGGTACGCAACTCTGCCCGCAGCACCGCGATCTCCTCGCGCAACTCGGCCCGCAGCGCCGCGACCTCCTCGCGCAACTCGGCCTTGATCTCTGCAAGCCGCTGCTCCAACTTGGCATCGAAACGCGCGAAGTTGACCTCGAATAACTCTCGGAACTCTGAGCGGTACGTTGTGTCCACGTTGTTGAACCAGTCTACCAACTCATCGGCGATCCCGTGGCCGAGTTTGGTGTAGAATTCCTTCGAAAACTTGGCG
>JBHHZE010000140.1:0-2958 GCA_046757925.1 Gemmatimonadales bacterium | reverse complement strand
TCAGTACGACCTGGCCTCCCGGCTGACGCATGCCGGCCTCGCTTACCTGATGCCGGCGCCCCGCACGTTCGACTACAGCTACGACGGGTTCGGGAACATGCTCTCCAAGCGGCTCGACCCGGGGCTCGGTCCGGATCCCGTGCGCGATGCCCTGCGGCAGTTGTATGATTTCACCGGAAGGTCCTACACGGACAACCGGATCGCGGATGTCGGCTACGTCTACGATGCCAACGGCAACCTCAAGAACCAGCCGTCCGTGATCCATACCTGGGATGCCCAGAATCGTCTGGTGACGGCGTGGGGGCTGGGGTCGTATCAGGAACAGTATCAGTATGATGCCGCCGGGTATCGCCTCTCGGTGAAGAGCCAGTACGATCGCCGGCGCATCTTCTACGTGAGGGATGCCGGGGGTCGGGTGCTGGCGGAGTACGGCAAGCCCGACGAGAGCGGCCTGCGTCCGCGCTGGTCGAAGGACTACGTCTACGCGAACGGCCGGACGGTGGCGCTGATCGAGAACGAGGCGCCGGGGGCGCTGTCGGGTGCGTATTCCAGCACGGGCCAGGGCCCGACGGTGACGTTCCAGTGGGACCCGGTGGCGGACACGGACCTGTTCGCGTACCGGCTGTATCGCTCGGCGCTGAGGGAGGGTCTCCGCCTGATCGAGGGGACCTCGACGACGCCGTCGATCCAGTCGAGCAGCCTTCCCGGCTGGTTCTGGCTGACCGCGATCGACGAGGCGGGGAACGAGTCGGCCGAGACGGTGGCGTTCTACGTGCAGCCTGGAGACGTGGTGGGCCCCACGGATGTGTCGCCTCTGACGGGCAGCCAGCAAGGGACGAATCCCGAGGTGCGCCTCGACTGGGGTGCCGTGCTGGAGGACGACGTCCAGGGGTATGATGTGTATCGCAAGTTGCCGACCGACCCGGCCTTCGGTGCCAGCCCGCTGAACGGAGCCCCGGTGCGCGATATCACGTACACGGACGCAGGGCTGACGGCGGGGGGCGAGTATCAGTACAAAGTGAAGGCCCGTGACACGGCCGGGAACGAGTCCACAGGGGTCCTCGTGACGGTCCATGTCTCCCTCGGCGGGGGCGGGGGCTGTCTCCCGAGCAACCCGATGTGCGGGGTCTCGGACCTGCGGGACGAATCCTCGCCGCCGGACGAGGAGGGGTGGGAAATCGCCTGGGCGTTCGAGCCGGATGGCTGGGCCGAGGTCCGCGATGGCGCGGATGGCGGATACTGGGAGCGCATTTCCGAGAGGCCCGAGGAGCTGGACTTGGCGGAGGTGGACCTCATCATGGTCGGACAGGCGAGCCAGGCGGCCTGGCGGGTGGTCTATCTCCACACGGACCACCTGGGCTCGGTGCGGATGACCAGCGCCGGCACCGGCGCGGTCGAGTCCTACCACACCTACGAGCCGTTCGGCTGGGAGGTGCCGCAGAGCTATACGTCCACGAACACGCACCGGTTCACGGGGCATGAGCGGGATCAGAAGACCGGGTTGGATTACATGTTGGCTCGTTACTATGGGAGCAATCACGCACGATTCCTCAGTGTCGATCCGGCAGCCGATAGTGCTGATCCGGCAATCCCGCAAAGCTGGAATCGCTACTTCTATTCAGCAAACAATCCGATTGCTTTCATCGATCCCGATGGTCGCAAGTACATCAACACAGTAGGACAGGATCTCCGCGATGAGGTCATCAACCAGACAGATCCGAGCCCCACAGGCACAGCTACTGTCAAGGACCTGGATGCTGAGCCTGAGAAGGTCAAAGTAAAGGTCAGCAAGAAAGCCGCTCTTGGGCTAGTAGATTCAAGCGGGAACCTCGTGCCTGGGACCAAGGTCGTGGTCAAACCGTCCAACGCCGGTAAGGCCGCCAACGACTTGCAGTCCAAAGCGAAGCCTGGACAGACCGTCGCTCCGATCGGTGGTGAATACGAGGTCAAGAAGGTCGATGCGAACACGGGCAACGTGACCAAGAGCAAGATCACGATCTACTCTGGATCACAAGCTATCTCGGTCCAAGGACAAAATCAGACGACCCAGGAGTTTGTCCGAACGGAGTTCGTTCACGAATCCGCCCACGGAGTTGGGCCAGGAGTGGCTCCGGAGCCCAAGGCCCAGCGGATCAAACGGCTCTACATTCTCGAGTCGAGAGACGGGAAACCATGAACTCCCTGCGCGCTGTATTAATCGCAGCTCTCGTCGCCGCGCTGGATCCTGCCGGGTCAACCGCGCTCTTGGAAGCGGTCGAAAGATACGTGCGTGAGGTCTATCCGTTTCAACGTGACGTTGATAGGGCATTCGCTGTACTCAACATTGAGTGCGTGACGATGGAAGTTGGGCTGCATCCAAGTTCGTCGCAAGAAGTGTTTGCCTTTCCAAGGGTGGCTGGAGCACCGATATCGTACGCTCTCGTGCGGGTCGATGGAACGGGTGCAGTCTATGCGTTAGACGATCTTGACTCGATCAACTTGTTGTTTCGGGAAGATTCTAATGAGGAACCGGACGAGACCGCTCGACGATGGGCCGAGATCTTTCTGACGATTCGATACTTCGATGGCCACCGCAACCAGGGCTATCCCTTCGGGATCGGGATTGTCGGCGAACCGGGGGACGTTACGTCACGCCGGCCATTGCCAAAGACCGCCGATTGGGCTGCCGCTCTCGCGACGATTCGGCAACCCAGACTGGAGCAGGAGGGTGTTGGGTACAAGCTGACCTTGTACTCTTGGACCGAGCCGAGCGCTGTGCTCCAGCGGCATGAGGTATGGGTGTCGGCAGAGGGCATAAGAGACTACGAGGTTTCGGAGGTGGCGCGACTGAGCGGTGGTGCGGATCTAGCGCACTGACATGAGGCCGAAGCCTGCGGGAGGGCAAGATGAGGAGGCTGCTGTCCGTCGATCGAGAAGCGGGACTTAGGCCGACGTGACCCTACGCGGCTGCGGCCGCTT
>JBHHZE010000139.1:0-2963 GCA_046757925.1 Gemmatimonadales bacterium | reverse complement strand
TGGCGAAAGCGTCGCCTTCGTTATCTTAGTTAGGGAGAATCATTATGTCGAAACACCTTCGCAATCTAGCAATTGTCCTGGGCTTGGCACTCCTGGGAGGAGTGAGCGGTGCGATCTTTCCTACCCCGGCATCGGCTTCCCATGATGAGAACGAGTGCGGTTGGGAGTGCGGTACAAGTTGCCATCGTACTTCGGGTGCGAGGACCTGCGAGCATGTAACGGAGTTCATATGTAAGACTGGTACGTGTGGCGTACAGTAGGTTCGCGGCACGGTCGGGCTAAACGCGGCCGGGTCTATGTGTGGCTATTGTAGTGTGTCGGCGTCTGACAGGTTTGGGAATAGGTTGCGTGCGGCGGTGACACTCGTGCCGCGCCTTGCTCTTCTGTTGTTAGTGACAGCGTGTCATTCCGCAAAACTCCCGCCAGGTATGCGTCATCCCATACCAGACAGTCTGCTATCGCATCAATACGGAGCGGTGAGGGTCGGTAAACGCTCAGTTGCTGCTAGCGCAGAGGTTACTGGCTTTGTCAAGGCCCTGGCGGGTCGAGTCGAAGAGAATCATATCGGAGTGCTGGAGCAACCGCCTGAACAAGTAATCGGAACCATTCAAGATCTCGGCATGACTCCAGCCGAGTATTTTGTTCTGGACGGTCGGCTGAACGACGTCAAAGTGTTCGACAATCTCGGCAACTACGAGCAGACCTTCGGTGGTGCGGGTGGCGGTCCCGGTGAGTTTGCGGTTCCTCGCTCGCTGGCGTTCGCGTCGCCGGATACTGTCTACGTCGCCGACGAGGCGAGAAAAATTCACCGGTTCGTTCGTGCCGACGGCAAGTGGATCTTCGACAGAGCGATCGCGACCGCGTTTTTCGTTCATGATCTCTGCGTGCTGCGTGGTGACCTGATCGTTCTCGGCGTGTCAGCCGGGCAGGCCGACGCCATACACCGCCTGACCATGGACGGCGAACAACTGGGTTCGTTTGGTGTTCCGTACAGAACGGATAATTTCGACATCAGAACGGAAGTCTCCGACGGTCAATTGGTGTGCGCCGATGAAGAGAACGCTGTGTTCGTGGCGTTCAACCTCATCCCTGAGGTCCACAAATACTCGTCCGACGGAGCGGTGCTCTGGATTAGCCGGATACAAGATTACGAGCCGATACTCATGCTCGAACCGCTCGATGGTTTCCCGATAATGGGGCTGGATCCGGAGCGCAAGGCGATGTCCACGCTGTTGCGGTTCGTACGAGCCGAAGACGGACCCCTCGTGCTGCAGATCGCGTTGCAGGATCCTGAGAGCATCCGGAATGAAGCAATGTATGCATTACTGGACACATATGCCATAGACCCGCGTACAGGAGCGGGCCGGTACATAGGTGCTGATCTACCACCCGTGGGTGGGATCGTTGGCTCACGTATGCTTACGTACGTCGACGAGCCATTTCCCCAACTAACGTTGTTTAGACTCAGGTAGCCCATGCGTCGACCGATTTGGAGCAAGGCCCTATGGATTGCGCTGGCGACGTTTGTTTTCTTGGGCGCTTTCGTTGCCATGCGGTACGGCACAGACATTCGTGCTAGATACCGTGATAATGGCTATGTGCCGCACCGTCAGGGCAAGAGTGGTCTTACAGTACAGCTAGTAATGGTGTTCCTCGCATCGGCGGCTTGTGACGTCTGCAATCGACCGGAGCTTCCTCCACTCGTTGAGCAAATCAAACTCGCGTTGGCCTCGTACGCCGATTCACAGGAAATCGGCTTTGCCGCTGTCGGTATTGGAGTCGACCGTGACGTGGTCCGGAGTGCGTCAGAGCTGCAACGCTTTGGACTTTTTGACGAAATAATAGGTGGCAACTCGTGGGATAACACGGGCGCCATAAAGTACTTATGGAGGGAATTCCCCGGGCCGGGCAGCGTTCCTCAGATTGTGGTTGTGGAGCGCCGACTTCCGGATGAGCTAGATCTGCAGCCCTACGGCTCGTATGAAGAGCGACTACTCGCAAGATATGTGGGCATCGGCGAACTGCAGAGGTGGGTGCGTAACGGTGTCGTGATCGCGCGGTAGCCGGTGCAGACCACTTCATAATTCTGCATTCTGTGTTGGATATTGGATATTCTGTTCACTCCGACACCAACGGCATCCCCTCGGGATCGTGTGGTAGGCTGCCACGTCAACTGCTTTGATACAACTCGCCGTGTCTCCTGCCTTTGTACTCTCGTAGTACTCGCTCGGCGTGCACGGTGGGCACCCTGCAACGCTCGGCGAATGCGATGAAGACGATGTCGAACTCCTGCGAGAGATTCCTACCGGCCGGTTTCTTCCAATTGTTGAGTAGGCTCTTGCGCATACGGTACAGCCGCTGGCTGCCGCAATAGCCGTGCTTTGGGGTACTGGTCCCCAGGTCACTCCACGCGCCCTCCATTACCAGACAAAAGAGGAGAGTAAGCCATCTGATGAGTTCCTTTGGTGGTGGCAACGGGGTACGGGATAGATCCCGCTCCACGGTGCGACGAGTTAGGGTGAGATCCCGAGCAACAGCCTGTACCGTGATAGAGTCGAGCAAATCTGCTAGTCGGAGCTGATCGAGTACCCTGGAGATGAATGAATCCACTCTCTCAGGGATCTCGCCGACCAGCATCCGAATCATTTCGTGCAAGTGCCGAGTAGGGATGCGCTCAAGCATTGTCCGCAGCTCCGCTCCCAACCGTATGGCGACTCGGTGGTCGCCGAACTGGCCGTTCAGGAACACGCCATCCAGTTTGAGCGCTAGAGGCAGTACGTTCTCTATGCCGGCCACGTGTGACCCATAGATGAGCACCTGTAGCGCTGGGTGCAGTTGTTTCAGGGATAGCAGTAGCTCGACCGCCGTATCGTCGAACAGGCTGAGGTCGTAGACGAGGATATCCCATTGGCACCGTACCCCCCCCCCCGGGGGGGGGGGGGGGGGGGGGGGGGGGCCCGGCC
>JBHHZE010000138.1:0-3099 GCA_046757925.1 Gemmatimonadales bacterium | reverse complement strand
CGCCTTCCCCAGCGTCGACATCCGACTTATTCACCGTCGTGTTCGGTTCGACCGCCGCACAAGCACTGTTGCCCAGATCCGGCTGCCGACCTCCGCGGTTCTGCTTCAGAAGGTCCGACAAAAATGTATCGTCCAATGTCCCAGCTTGCGCCGAGGTAACCAACTTGAGGACATCCTCGTGCGTTATCTTGGGTGGCACCCCGTTGCGTACGGCAAACACCTTACTATGCGACGTCTCCGCAAATTCCTCGTCGGCCATCAGCAACTCCTCGAACATCTTTTCACCCGGCCTTAGACCGGTGAACGTGATCTCGATGTCCTTTCCCACGTCCAATCCGGAAAGCTCTATTAGATCTCGTGCCAATTGAACGATCTTAACCGGCTCACCCATGTCCAGCACGAACGTTTCACCACCCTGTCCCAAAGAGGCAGCCTGGAGAACGAGTTGCACGGCCTCAGGGATGGTCATGAAATACCTGGTCATGTCCTCATGGGTGACCGTGACCGGGCCTCCCGCTGCGATTTGCTTCTTGAACAGCGGCACCACGCTCCCGTTACTGGCCAACACGTTGCCGAAGCGGACGGACACATAGGGCAGCCCGGTCCCCACCGCCGCCTCGTGCACTATTTGCTCCGCTATCAGCTTGGTGGCCCCCATCACGCTCGATGGATTCACGGCCTTATCGGTCGAAATCAGTACGAACCGGGATACCTTGGCCCCTACTGCGGCATCGACGACGTTCATCGTACCGCCAATATTGTTCGTCACCGCCTCAGCCTGATTCGTTTCCATTAGCGGCACGTGCTTGTGTGCCGCAGCATGGAAGACAACTTGCGGGCGATGTGTCCCGAATATGGCTTTCATGCGGCTCGCGTGCCTGATATCGGCGATAACCGGCTTCGATGCGATAGCCGGCTGCTCGGCAAGCAGCTCGTTATGAATCTCAAATATGCCGTTCTCCGCATGGTCCAGCAGGACCAGTTCCCTTGCCCCAAGGCGAGCAACCTGGCGACATATTTCACTCCCTATCGACCCCCCGGCTCCGGTCACCAGCACGCTCACACCACTCACCAGTTCCCCCACGGCCTTTTGGTCGATCACGACCGGGGCGCGCCGCAACAGATCCTCGATCTGCACATTCCTAATGCTGCTAATGTCGACACGTCCTGAGATCATGTCCGGAATACCGGGGATGGTCTTGGTGGACAGTTCAGCTTTATCGCAGATATTACGAATCTCTCGGACGACCGATCCCGGTGCGGTCGGCATTGCGATGACCGCCTTCTGCACCTTCAGGTCGCGGGCAGCCACACCTATGACATCGCGACCCCCCAGCACCGGGATGCCGTGTATCGTGCGATTGCACTTGAGACAGTCGTCGTCGATAAACCCCACCGGATCCAACCCGGCCTCTGGATTACCCTTGAGCTCTTTCGCGATCATCGTTCCTGAACTACCGGCCCCGATGATTATCACCCTCTCCGCCGGTGTGCCTACACGGGTGCGCTGCAGCCGTTGGGCGGCACGAACCGCGAAGCGAGTGCCTCCCATGAACAGCAGCGAGAGAATTCCATCCAACAACGGAACCGATCTCGGGAGGCGTGGAGCCGGCAATACGCGAACACCCACAGTCAGGTAGACCGCTGCGGTCACGACACTGGCAGCGACGGCAGCAGCCACAATCAGCAGCAGTTCGTCGATGCTGGCGTATAGCCAATACCTGCGGTAGATACGAAACACGCCGAGCGCCGCCGTTTTGGCGACGATAGCGATGCCGGCGAATGCGAGAAGATGCGGCAGGTATAGCCGCGTGTCAGCGAACCCATCCAGCCGCATACCCAATGCGAGGAACGGAATGAGCACCCAACCGACTAGATCGACGGCGAGAAAAACTCGATTTCTCAAGAGGCGTTGCATCTACGGCCTTCGTAGTCGGAAGTTCGACATGAATTCAGCGGCGGTCAACGAAGCGAGAAGAGTTTTTTCAAGGCGCAGTATATTGCCCCCGAACTCCCCTCCCGTCAATACCTTACGCGCTTTTCCCCCCCAAAAACTCTCCAAACAAACAAAAGACGTCATTCATGTGGAAAAGTTAGCGTTCACGCACTTAGTTGCGCCGTGCCGACGGTCACGCCTACCGCGTGATCAACCACCAGTTGCGCTACACATCTTCACAATTCACCCGCCACAAAATGTCACACCCTCCCGTCAGAACCGCTCATCAAGCCGGCCTACGATCTCCAACCCAGCGATACAACAACTTCACCTCCACACCCATAGTCTCCGCCACATCCCGTACCCGACGACCCTCCTCGCATGCCAACCGAACCGCCTCAAGCTTGTAATCCCGATCATACCGCCGCTGCCTTCTAACCATCGACACACCTCCTAGAGCCAAGTAAACTGTCGCTCTTCGATGTGTCCACTAAATCGGGGGAACCTCACACCCTTCCCCTTTCACTGCTCCCCGTTCACCCTTCGACTTGCCGCTGCCGCCCCCTCCCGCAAAACGCTCGAGATCCTGTCGCTCCATTGCCCGGAACTTGCGCGTGTCCCAATACCGGCGCGATGCCAGTGACACGAAGCAGGCGAACTCGCTCTGAGCGCCCTCGTACAGTGGGATACCCTCGTTGGCCACCAGCATGAGCAGCAGAGGATCGGCACGGCCCAGATCGCTCACGTCTACCTGCTGGATTCTCAAAGCCTCGATCAGCCGATTGGTCAATCCGATCGCATCCAGCGTCTCACCCCTGGCAGGCAGGACCGCCAGGTCCACATCCTCACACCGGCTATCTCCCCGCGCGACAGAGCCGAACAACACAATCAGCCGGCACCGGGTCTCCCGACCGACCTGCTCGGCTACCTCGCGCAGACGCTCGATAGTTGGGAGATTCTCCATGGGAGGTAACCTAGGAGACTCGTCGCGAACGGCAACTGCTCCGGGAGTATGGAATATCAAACACCGAAGGCACCCCCGTCCCTACCCCCCAACCAGCACATCCACAATCCTCCCCGCCGCCCTGCCGTCCCACCGGTCGATCTTTGCAGCGAGACAGACCGGCTCGAACCGCTGCATGATGGCAGCGGTCTGTTGTGCG
>JBHHZE010000137.1:0-3228 GCA_046757925.1 Gemmatimonadales bacterium | reverse complement strand
TACTGGATCAGTCACTGGATAAAACGGCTCAGGTGATCGACGAGTTTAAGGCATTGATAGGGGATATGTCACCTCCTTTTCGTGGCGCTGTAGGACACGATAGATCGTCCGTCGTGCGGGGACAGGTTCGACGCGCGTGTCCTTTAGGGCCTACCGGATAGCCGCCGCACTGGCTGGACCAGAGCCGGTTGATACTGCAGTCTGGCGGAGATGGACGATTTTCTCTTCGAGAGTTGCAGACAGCTTGGCCGGGCTGGTCGTGGGGCGCCGGCTGACTTCCTGAGCCCGGGTCGGATCGCCGGCTTGGTAGCGATCACGCCACTTGTAGAGCCAACTTTTCGAGCAGCCCATCTCTTGGCAGATGACCTCAATGGGATCTCCGTCCAGGTAGCGTTTAACCGCGAGTTGACGACGTTGCTCTAGATCGGAGGGCCTGGCTTCACTTGGGCCTCCCTGATTTCGGCATCCTGAGCGACGATTTGTTCTCGATGTCATGGCACAACTCCTCGGGAGGTTATCCCCACTCACCGCGTGGCGGTTTACTCTGGGGCGGCCTGAGGTTGAGGGCCGCGAGTGATCTGACGCTTGCGCTTGAGTCGAACGTGCTCGGCCTGCTGACGGAGCGCGCTAATCTGATCCGCTGTGAGGTCGATGTGCCACCCCATGTAGGGTCCAAGCTGCCACCCCTGAAGTCGTCCCAGTTCGAGCCAGGTATGAACGGTTCCCTTGGTCACGCCAACGGCCTGCACGACACCTGAAATCGTATAGGCGCCGTCGTTCCACCGCAGACGGTCGGGTCTCAGGCCGCTCTCTTTGATGTTGGGCAACCCCCATTTGCCACGCAAATACCAGATATTTTGGGGCCGAAACTGCTGACCATACGTCGTGCGATACCCTTCCGCATTCAACACCTCGGCGATCTGACGGTCGGTCTGCCGCTGCGCATGAAGCTGACCGATGCGCTCTTGCACCCGATCACCCTCGCTATGCTCACGGTAACTCACCGCGTGGCGGATGACCTCATGCTCGCTACTCGCCCCGGTTTGCCAGTTGATCTGAAACCAGACCTTTCCCCGAAAGCGTTTCTGATCGACAATGACCTCTTTGACCACTAACCGAAGCAAGTGTTTGCGGTCTGCATTCGTGGTCGTCTCCGCGTGCCAGACGCGAGGCAAGTCCTCGCCAATGGCGAGAATCTCTTGTTGTTCTTGGGCCGTGATGTGGGCCCGATTATCCCGGGTCCACGTCTCGTAGTCCCGCTCGGTGGACTCAACAGCGCGAAGCGCCGCTTCCCATTGGCTCTCCAGCGTGCGAGCCACGAGACGATGATCCGGTTCTGCGGCGTTATACTGGCGCTGCGCCCGCTGGGCTTCATAGCGCGTCCGCTCCAGTCGAAGTTGCCACTGGTGTTCCAGCGCGTCCATCTCAAGTTCCAACTGACCCAGCGCCTCCAGGGCTAAGGCGATGCGCTCGGGGACAAGGGCCTCGAGAACGAGAGTCTCAACGGCTTGGTCCACCCCCGGCGCTCGAACCTCCTGGCACTGCGCACCACCATAGTCCTGGGCCTCAAGACCGCAGCGATAGACCGGAAAATTACCCTGCGGTCCGGAGTAGCGCAGTTGCATCCGACGCCCACACCGACCGCAGAGGGCAATCCCTTGCAACAAGGCTTTGCCCTCGCGCGGCACGCCCGGCCCCCCTTTACCCGACCAATTGCGGTTGGCCTGCAACCGAGCTCGATTCGCCAGATACGTTTCCCAGGTAATATAGGCCGGATAGACATCCTGAAGACAAACCGCCCACTGTTCCAGCGGCATCTGCACCACGCCGCTGCGGCGCCGACCGGGCTGCTGCCGCGCGGGGTCGACTACTCGTTGGCCATACGCGTAAGCGCCGGCATAAGCGGGGTTGTGGAGAATGCGTCGGATCGTGCTACTGCGCGGCGGGTTCCAGACCGTGTCATGCGGGGCGGGTCCGCGCACCGGGCGCGATGGAATCCGCAACTGCTCTCGCGCCAGATAGGTTCGGACCGCCCGCGCACTGCCGAGTTCAGTGAACTTGGCGAAAATGAGCCGAAGACGCGCTTGAACTTCCTCGTCGGGATTGAGGGTCACGACGCCATCGCGCTGACGCTCGAGTCCCACCGGCAGGTGGCGTTCTAACTCACCGCGCTCGGCTTTGTGACGCGCCCCGGCCTGGAGTCGCAGGCGCAGATTGTGAAGCTCGGCCTCGCTCATCATACCTGAAAGTCCCAGGATCAAGCGGTCATGATAGAGTCGGGGCTCATAGAGCTGTTCGCTGTCGGCGATTAACGTGCCGACCATCGAGCATAACTCAATGAGCCGATACCAATCACTATTATTACGAGCGAGCCGTGAGGCATCAAGGCTCAGCACCAACCCGACTCGGTCTAAGCCGATCTCGGTCATCAGGTACTGGAAGCCGGATCGATGCTCGGCCGAGGCACCGCTCTTGCCGAGGTCCTCATCAATCACCTGCACGCGATCGGATGGCCAGCCCAGTTGGGTGGCGCGCTCAACCAACTGGTACTGAATATCCGTACTCTCACGGTGATGGAGCACCTGGCCGAGCGACGATTGCCGGATATAGACATAAGCGAGCTTGGCGAGGTGGATTGTTGTGATCTTTGAACCCGTTAAGGTCTCAGCTCTCATCCGCTTGCTCCTCCTTGGTTTGGACACGGGGTTGGGCTTGAATGCGTTGGATCAGCGCCGCTAGGCGTTGGGCGAACTGGATGCGCCGATCGAGGTCGAGCACGATTGGAACCGCCTCGGTCTCGGGGGATGGGCTCCGCAGCGGTGTCAGGTGGATCGCTGATCGAGGGGTGGGGATCGGATGATGCGTCATGGGTAACCTCCTCCTTCACCCGTACCATCGCTTGCAGATGGCGGGCAATAGGAAGAAGGGTACGCGCTGAGATGGGCAGAAGCCCAGAAGGCGAGTGGGGTACGGTCTCAGTCGTGTCGTCTGTGGCGGCGATAGGGACAGACCGCGTCCGGCCATTGGGCAGCTGAACGACGAGATAGGAAACGCCAAGGGACGAGGTGTCTCGGACGACGGGGAAGGTACGGCCGAAAAAAGGATGGGTACGGTCAGTGATGGTCACGTGACGAGATACTTGATCCATCACTGAGGCATTGTAATCTGTCTGCGTTTGTGGAGCGCCCGGAAGTAGCCCTGGATAACAATCGCGCCGAACGCGCCCTG
>JBHHZE010000136.1:0-3249 GCA_046757925.1 Gemmatimonadales bacterium | reverse complement strand
CCGCCAAACAACCGGTATAAACCCGGCAAGACCTTGGAGAAACTCGCCGTACCCGTGGAATCGGTGGTGGTGGTGAGCCACTCTGCCGTGCCGTTGCGCAAGAAGTCGATCTCTACACCGGGCACCCCGTCCTGCCACCCCAGAGAATCGGCCAGAGCCGAATCTACCGGATCCACCGAAGCATGGATCGTCACCAGGCCGCGCTGAACCTGGGGTACATCCGAGCCTTCGCCGCTCGCCTGCTCGCTTGAATCCACCTGCGTGATGGGGCCCGGCTCGCAGCCCATGACAGTCAGCGCCAGCAGCGCTGTCGTCGCTCTAACCCAGTACTCGATAAGTCTCATTCGTGTCACCTCCTGCCCAAGCGACGGCATTATAGCTAAGAAACGTCAGGTCTGGCCCGGTTCCCATAATCGGGCCAAGCTCCCCTCTATATGTGTAACGATTTCAACCGGCGATTTATAGCAAGATTCCTGAAATTGGATGTCGCAGGCCGGTCGGGTCCTGTTCGGGTCCCGACCGGCCTAGACACAACCTCCATGTGGACGCGCCGGTGTCAGGTTCCTTGCCTCAACCGAAGCAGCAGCACTGACCGCTGGGATCGCAATCGCCACCCACATAGCCTTCATTCAAGCAAGCGTTCCAACAACTCTCTCCAACACCAGGGGTAAGTGGCGGGCACGTTCCCGTGCATGCTCGTGCCGCAGCACTACCGGTCGAAGCAACTGCCGGATCCTCGGGTCGGGCAACCTCACCAGGGGAAAGCCCAAACCGTGTGCTTGGGCGTACTCGAGCCCCGACTGCGCGGAATCGAGCTGTATACCGTATATCGCGACTCCGCCTTGCCTGCCTGCCTCCGAGGCGATCCGGTTCCACGCCGGAAGTGTGGCCGTGCAATAGGGACACGTAGTTGTAAAGAAGAACAGGATCTGCGCCGAACCCTCTCGTGACTCTCCGATCCTCACGGAGTCTCCGGCCAGCGTAGCGGCGTCGAAGGGAGGCACGGTGAGGCCCGGATAGGGCAACCTTGCCTGCTCCACAAGTGCTGCATACCGCCGCTCGAGTGAGCGGTTCTGAGTCCCCAGCACTCCGACCAGGGCCAGAGCCACTGCCAGTGCGCCGAGGGACGCTACTTGAGACACCCGGTACTTGGGCATCGATTTCTCCTAGAGCCGCGGAGAAAGCGACCTGGAGCGCCTAGCCAGATCACTTGTCATACCTGTATAACGTGGGTGGGCCGCATAAGTTCCGAGGATGGCAAAGCATGAAAAGGTATTACTTCAGATTCTACGTGGCACCGCCGACGCCAACATCGCCTTCGCAGACCTCCGCGGCCTCCTACGCCACCTAGGATTTACTGAACGCACACGGGGCAGCCACCACATCTTCACGTGCGCGGGGATTGAGGAACGTATTACCTTGCAGCGGGACCGAAAGAACGCGAAAGTGTATCAGGTGCGCCAAGTGCGAGCGATCATCCTGAAGCACAAGCTCGGGGAGGAGCATTAGGATGCACAAGTACGAACTGATCATCTATTGGAGTGCGGAGGACGCAGTATACGTGGCCGAGGTACCGGAACTGCCGGGATGCATGGCTCACGGGTCCTCACCTACCGAGGCTGTTGCCAATGCCAAGGAGGCGATCGATCTCTGGATCAGCACGGCTCGTAAGGACGGCAATGCTGTTCCGGAGCCCAAGGGTCGTCGTCTCCACTTCGCGTGACCTGTGTGAACGGGCGCGTTGATCCTTGACACTGCTTCCCCGTGCGATGTTTCCTCGTTCGTAATTCCGTTCCCCCTCTACGGTATCCACCCCGGCGTCCTCGGCACTGCGATGCGACCAAAGTCCACCGCGCTCGTATTGGTGTTCATGAGAATCTTGCGGCCATCGGGGCTGGTCCGCAAAACCTTCCGCTGGTGGGAACGCAAGGCACCGTCAGAAACGTTGATACCGATATCAAGGAAACCACCCTCATAGCGTTCGAAATCCCGCTGCATCGACGGCGCGCACGGAGGGAACTCGGCATTGCTCGGGGCCCAAATACTCCTCAGTGCGATTGCGTCCAGGATTTTCTCCTTGGGCACCCGGAAGTAGTCCCGGCCGGTGTTATCACGCCAGCTGACGGAAAGACTCGCGACATCGAAGGGGTCGGTAAGAATAAACGACCGAGGCCCTGGACCAATCTGTAGAATGCCGAAACCTTCGAGTCCGAGGTCCAGCATGTCCGGCACTCCTGGGTTGTTCACCAGGCCTCCGATCTCAAAGTCCGCGTTCGAGAGATCGGGCAGGGTCGGGTGAATCGGCGTGTGGTCTATCGCACTCACCGCTACCAACTTTGCCTCTCCCGGCCCGATCGGATAGTCCGTACCCGATCCAGGAAACTGTACGAAAAACCGGGCGTAAATTCCCTCCGGATCGGTCCGAACCACCTCACTGGCTGTGCATGGCATGAATGGCCAGTCCATGACTGAAAAGTGCGTGACGCCGAAGATCTTTCCGTCCAGAAACATGTTGGCGCCCGTATTGTTATACACCTCGAAATAAAGGGCGCCGCTGGTAGATACTCCCCCCGGCACCTCCCAAGGTAAGGGCAGGCCGCCGCCAAGCTCACTGATCACGAGCGAACCCGGACGGTCGGCGAGCAACTGCAGCTCCACCTCGCCCGACTGACCAATCGGTACCGTGCGACCGTCACCAAACGCCCGAATCACTCCGCCTACTGCCGCCGCCTCGGCATCCGTCAGAGTGCGTCCGCCAAACAACCGGTATAAACCCGGCAAGACCTTGGAGAAACTCGCCGTACCCGTGGAATCGGTGGTGGTGGTGAGCCACTCTGCCGTGCCGTTGCGCAAGAAGTCGATCTCTACACCGGGCACCCCGTCCTGCCACCCCAGAGAATCGGCCAGAGCCGAATCTACCGGATCCACCGAAGCATGGATCGTCACCAGGCCGCGCTGAACCTGGGGTACATCCGAGCCTTCGCCGCTCGCCTGCTCGCTTGAATCCACCTGCGTGATGGGGCCCGGCTCGCAGCCCATGACAGTCAGCGCCAGCAGCGCTGTCGTCGCTCTAACCCAGTACTCGATAAGTCTCATTCGTGTCACCTCCTGCCCAAGCGACGGCATTATAGCTAAGAAACGTCAGGTCTGGCCCGGTTCCCATAATCGGGCCAAGCTCCCCTCTATATGTGTAACGATTTCAACCGGCGATTTATAGCAAGATTCCTGAAATTGGATGTCGCAGGCCGG
>JBHHZE010000135.1:0-3297 GCA_046757925.1 Gemmatimonadales bacterium | reverse complement strand
GCACGAGGGACAATGCGGAGCCTGTCAACAACTTTGAGACGGTTGGTGGTCGATAATTAGTGAGCATCCTCCTGTGTGTCGGGTGGGTTGATCCAAGCCGCGGTGGGCAACTGGGGCGGGGCTGGTACGCCGCGCACGAAGCGCTCAGGGTGGGCAGCGTAGGCGGCGGCGAGCACGCGGGCGCGATCCTCTCGGACTGCTTCGGCGCGGCCGTAGTGAACCGTCGCCGGTGTCATCAGGCCGATACCGGAGTGACAGTGCTCATCGTTGTACCAGTTGAAGAACGGCCGGCCGAAGCCCCGCGCGTGGAGTATCGAGTCGAAACGATCGGGGAAGTCCGGCCGGTACTTCAGCGTCTTGAACTGCGCCTCCGAGTAGGGGTTGTCGGTCGAGGTGTAGGGTCGCGAGTGCGTCTTGGTGACGCCGAGGTCGGCGAGCAGGAAGGCCACGGGCTTGGACCTCATCGAGCTGCCGCGGTCGGCATGGAGGGTCAACTGCCCGGGCGCGATGGTAATGGCAAGTAGAAAAGGGACCTTTGCGGCCACGTGAAAAGGGACCCCCTGATGCATGACGACAACTACGTGAGTAGACCCTCCTTTGGTCGCAGTAGTAGCGGGTCAGGTTGTGGGAAACGCGGAGCGTTTTCCATAGCCTGACCTCGGGGATGGGGGTACGGGGGAAGGGGGCCGTTTTCCACAGCTACGGCCCGGTGGATGGTCAAGTCGGAGAAAGCGAGGCGCTGATCGGCTCGGTACGGGCCGATGTCGCTTCGACCCCGGCCTGCGGTACCCCCGGAAGTCCGCCCTCATGATGATTTCGCGGCAGCCCGGCGGCGCCGCTGGCGGGTGGCCGTGCGGAGCCGGTAGCTGTCGCCTTCGGTCTTCAGCACCGTCGCGTGATGCACGATGCGGTCGATCACCGCGGCCGCGGCCGTAGCATCGAGGAACACCTCCGACCACTTGGCGAACGGCAGGTTGGTCGTCACGATCAGGCTGCGGCGCTCGTACACCCGGGTGATGAAGCCGAACAGCAGGTCCGCACCCTGCTTGTCGAATGGCACGTAGCCGAGCTCGTCGATCGCGACGACGTCGAAGCGGGCGAGCTGCTCGAGCTTGCGGGAGAGCCGATCCTGGCTCTTGGCCTCCACGAGCATGTTGGTCAGCTCGGCGGCGGTCGTGAACCGCACCCGGTAGTCGTTCTGGCAGCAGGCCATCCCCAGGGCGATGGCGATGTGGGTCTTGCCGGTGCCGACGCCGCCGACCAGCACGACGTTGGCGGCCTTTTCGATGAACTCGCAGCCGAACAGTTCCAGTACCTCGTCGCGGTCCAGGCCCGGTTGGGCATCGAAGTTGAACGCATCGAGCGTCTTGAGCATCGGGAAGCGCGCATCCTTGATCCGTCGTTGGATCCTCCGCTCCCGCCGGCCGGTGACCTCCAGGTGTGCAAGCTGGGCGAGGTACTCGGCGTGAGGGAGCCGCTTGCTCTTGGCCTCTTCGGCGATCTGGCGCCACTGCGCTGCCATCGTCGACAGATACAGCGTCTTGAGGTCCGCCAGCAGGTGTGGCGGCTCCGGGATCTTCGCCTTTGCCATCAGCTCGTCCTCGACAGCGCGTCATAGGCTGCCAACTCCGGCGGCGGTACCGTGATGGCGGCCAGGTCCGTTCGCTGCACCGGCACCGGTCGGATCTCGGGCGCCTCTCCCTGCTGCCGTCGCCGCAGCAACAAGCGCACCGTCTCGAGACGCGGCGAGCCGCTCTCGAGCGCCTCCACGACCGCTGCCTCGACCTCGTGTTCGGAGTGGTTCTCCATCAGCCGCAACACCCGGATCCATTCACGATCCGGCTTGCGCGTACGCTTGCGCAGCTCATCCCGCAACCTCAGGAACACCTTCGGTAGCTTCCATCCCTGCAGCGCCGTCGCCTCGTTGACCGCTCGGTGCTTCCTCTCCAGCAACGGCAGCACGTGCAGCGGCTCGATCACCTTCGCTCCCTCGCGAAACGAACGCTCGTGCCGCGCCACCACTTCGGCGCCGGCGGCGATCTCGACGCGGTCGTGGTACGCCCTTACCCACACCGGACGGTACGCGTGCCGGATCGGCACCGAGTAGCTGACCCGATCCACCTTCACGTTGCCGAACTTGTCCGCCACCCGGGCCACCACCCGGCACGTCTCGGGACGATGCGCCGGCAACGCTCTCAGGTACTGCCGCTCCGCGGCCCACGCCTCCCGCACCGTGCGACCATCCTCCAGCCGGCGCCCCTCCAGATCGGCCTCCAGCTCTTGGATGATCAGCTCGTTGAGCTCGTTCCAGCTCTCGACCTGGGGCATCGGCAAGAACACGTTGTTGCGCACGTACTTCACGCCCGTCTCCACCGAACCCTTCTCCCAACCTTTCGCCGGCGCGCAGAACTCCGCCGCGAACGGATACGCTCCCCGGAAGGCGTCGAACGCCTCGGTGAGCTCCCGATCGCGCCCCATCAACACCTTCTTGACCGCGATCGACGTGTTGTCCAGCACCACCCGCTCAACCACCCCGCCGAAGTACCTGAAGGCCTCCTGGATCCCATCCAGCAGGCTCTCGAGTCGCTCGATCGGATACGCCTTCGCGAAGTACACGTTGGAATACGGCAGCGTCGCCACCAGGTACTTGACCTTGTGCAGCTCGCCGCCCACCACCGCCCACGACTCGCCGAAGTCGACCTCCATCGTCACCCCGGGGGCCGCGCTCCGGTGCACGTACGCTTCCCTCGGATACAGCTCCGCCTTCAACTTCGCCACGTATCGGCGCACCGTCCGGCCCGGGATCGGGCCCGCCAGCGGGATCAACAACCGGCGGATCCGCTTCGCCGTCAACCTGCAATCCTCAAGTAGCCACCCCTCGATCTGCTCCCGCCAAGGATCCAGCCGCCAACACCGCGGCACCGCCGCCCTCGCCGGCGGCTCCGGCCGTTCAATGGCCCGACGTACCGTCTTGACATCCAACTCCAGCCGCCGCGCGATCTGCTTCTTCGGGATCCCGTCCACCAAATGCATGTGGCGGATCTCCGCCCATTGAGACATCCTGATCACCTCCTTGGGTCCTCCTGGCTCGGGGTTCGAAAACGATTTCTGACTGCCGTTCTCGATACCCCACCAGGAGGCCCTTGGCCAGCTCCTCAGGGGTCCCTTTTCACGTGGCCACGCGGTCCCTTTTCATCTTGCCGCTACCAGTGTTTTTACCGTGGGTGGCCTGCCCCCACGGTTAGTACCACTTCGTATCTCATTAATTCGAGTTTTGACCGAGACCCCAAATCGGTA
>JBHHZE010000134.1:0-3317 GCA_046757925.1 Gemmatimonadales bacterium | reverse complement strand
AGAAGGGCGCCGCCGAGCCCTCCATGAGTGCCCTGAAGCGTCTGGCCCTCGCCCTGGGCGTTACCATCGACGAACTCGTGTTCGAGGACGGCGAGCGCGGACCCGACGAGGACCTGCGCCTGCAGTTCGACGCCGATGATAAGAAAATCGGCAAAGCACCGCTCGACTCGCTCATCCTCAAACACCAAGCATGATGCTGCGGCACCAGCGCATGAAGGGAAAAGCCCGGCCTAGGCCGGGCCAGGTCATAGTGACGCATTCTCAAGACTGTCCAGGCTCTCGATCATCCAGATATCGAAAGAATCTTGGATCCCTTATGTGGTAGAGAACATGGCGAAGCTCCTCACCAATCTCAAGCAATAGCCCTTCGATCTCCGAATCCTCCAGATTAGCGTCGCTTAGCCGAGGAAGGTGCTCAATGAGAAATTTGCGAAACGACTCCTCGAGGTCTGAAAAGGCATGCGCGAGCGTCCATGCTTCACGCTCCTCTTCCGTATCCAAGCGCGATACTGCTGGACATTTCGACAGTCGTTCAGCAAGCGCTGTCAGTGCATCGGTGTGACCCAGAATTGAGTCTTCGCTCATCGGTTCCTCAACACGTCGTCGATCGCGTCGAGTTGCTGCCGGAAGTTGCGGACTTCGCGCTCCACGGAGCTTGTGCGTCCTCCCTGTGTGCGAATCTTATCCAATTTCTCCAAGTGAGTGGTCAGACGGCCGGTTAGAGTCGCCCTCGACTTCTCCAATGATTCCACGCCGTGTTCCTGAAGCTGTCGACTAAAGGCTCGTAGCTGCCCTCCCTCGACTCGCGGAACTGATACGTGCAGCGGATCCGGTCTCGGCCGCTCCAGCCGCCACCACAGTCCGACCGAAGCCGTGCATAGGCGTGGCAAACGCCAGAGACAGTCGCCCCGCAAGAAAGCCAAACTGACCCTCGCCCTCTGTACGAAGGACATTCCGAACGTCTGCACCCGCTGCAAACCCTCGTGCCTCAAACTTTAAGAACTCGACGACGCAACCGAAGAACCCTTTGCAGTCGGGCATGAGCCCGAACGGATCACTGAAATTGACCGGATCTCCGTTGGCAAACCCGTAGAGATTGAGCCCACCAGCTAATCCGATCGGGTCTTCCTGCGTATATGTCCTGGTCCACGCTTTCGGCTACGACCCGGGCGCCGCAATCCGTTGCGCTTGCTTCCTTTAGCCGCTTACCTCACTCTAATTTGGATCGTAATATGCACTGAAAATCGCCGACGTGCACTTTCGAGGGGGAGTGGGGTGGGATCGTTGAAGGGGACCGGGACCGGACGGTGCTCAGCGGTGGCCGAAGAGGCGCTCCACAAGGGCGACGCGCTCAAGGCTAAAGTGCGTGGCAACCTCGTCGAGGATGCTGGCGAGCGTGCCCACGCGCAGGGCTTTGTGGTTGGGGATCGTCACGTGATGCTCCCCGCGCTCCCGGGTCGTGAGACGCAGGTGGCTACCCGTCTGCCGCGTGATCTGGTACCCCAGCGTCTCCAGGGCCTTCGCCAGCGCGCGGCCCGAGAGATCCCGCGCCAGCCTCACGCCGCTATGACTTCGTCGCGCACGTGGTGCAAGCGGATCAGCTTGGGGCGCGCGTCCTCATCGAAGTGACATTGGACCGCGTCCCGCACCTGAGCCCGCAGCCCGTCGAGGTCATCGGATTCCGTCACGATCGAGGCACCCACCGCCCGCGCGATGTAGCCTCCTTCGGGCGCTTCCTCTACCACAAAGACCAGTTCACTCATCGCAGCCTCCTGGCCGCAATGTAGCGCCACCTCAGCTCCGGCGCGAGTGACAAGCATGCTGGGACGGGCCCTGGCAAACGCCTCCAGGCCATACGGCCGGCACAGGCATGAGCCGGGAAAAGCTGGGCGATGTCCTCGGGATCTCCAACCGCGTCATCGCCTATTATGAGACCGACCACGCCCAACCACCCGGCACGCTGTTCGTTGACCTTGCGAAAGCGCTCAACGTGAGCGCTGACGAACTGCTAGGGCTCAAGGCTGCAAAAGAGAAAGCCTCGCCGAAAAGGGCAAGGCTCCTCAAAAGGCTCCAGCAGGTCGAAAAACTACCCCAATCAGATCAGCGGGCGGTCCTCAAGTTCGTCGATGCGCTACTTCAAACACGACGATATATAGCGTAGCATAGTAGCTGTGGCTCAGTGACAATCTACCGGAGTAAGTGTCATGACCGAACGTGGCCACTTGGGATTGAGTTCGTCACCCCACGCGCGAGCCTCGCCCGAGAGACGTTCCCGCCCATCCTCCAATTCACCATTAAGTGTCAATTCAGCAACAATACCATAGAACGCGTTAGCCCATCTCAAAATCAACTGGGTGCCCGACTCCTTGGGCCACCAGATAGCCTCATCGAATTCGTTCGCCAGCATCCCCGGAGCTGCACGCATCTCAAACCGAGGTTGGATAGCTTCCTCTTCGGCTAGGGAGATCGACGTGAGGCGGATCTGCTCCGGAAGCGGGCCCGGGGGGTCTGGTACAACCCTCCCATCGATCTGCCACGGTCCCACATCAACTCGATAACAGCCTAGGAACCTGCTCTCTGGTCGCTGAGCTACCACCGGGAACGCAATCAAGCTCCAAAGGCAGCCCAAGACGAGTCCTCGAACCTTACTGGTGAGTCCCGGCGCCAAAGAGAGGCCCGCCAGGAACAGTATGCTGCGCCCCAGCGTCATCGACATGCGAATCCACCCTGAAGTCGTTTCATGGTTGCACCGTGACCGACTCCGACGAAATGTAGCCCTTCATGTCCAGTCGCCGTACAGACAGACATCGGTGATGTGCCAGTTCTGACCGGCACCATCGCATTCATATTCCCGCCAGTAACTAGCGAGAAGACGTCCTGTCTGAATGTTAGTAACTTCCCCAGTTCGCCGAGGTCCCGGGCACCAGCGGCAGTGACAACATCGTGCCCGCCGACCGAAGTACTCCTATGCACGACTAGAGTCCCGTTCGACACGGCATCCACGAGAGCATCAATTGCCTTGCCACCTCGCTCATCAGCTCCCTCGAAGCTCATACTGCCGATCGCATCGAGTACGGCAGCTATCTGGGCTTTGTCAGTGATCTTGACACCCCGTGCAACGCCAGGTCTCTCTTCACCATTAACGCAAACTGTCACCGCAACCTGAACACTGTCACCCTGCGCACACAGCCCAAACGGATCACTGAAATTGACCGGATCCCCACCAGCAAACCCGTAGAGATTGAGCCCACCAGCCAGTCCAATCGGGTCTTCCTGCGTAAATCTACCGGTAGCAGGATCATAATACAGGCCGCGCA
>JBHHZE010000133.1:0-3325 GCA_046757925.1 Gemmatimonadales bacterium | reverse complement strand
TCTGAACGAAGTCTGTCACACCGGGGGTGTTCGTTCCTGGCAGAACGAAACTGGTCTCGATAACAAAGACAAGGACCGGAGCCGTCGTCAGAGACAGAGCGTTCGGCGCGGTTCCACCCTGTGCCACAAATGTCGGGAACCAACTTGGCTCTGCTACCTCAACCGCTTCGATTGGGATTGACGCGTCGAACACTACGCCCTGCGCGCGGTACTGATCGGGAGGAAAAAACTGGAACCCGCCGGTTACAGTTACGTCGTCGAAGTCGATCAATGGGCCTACTGATTGTTCGCCGGGTGGGACGACCGGGCCTGTAGCAGCGGAGGGGGCATTGATGTTGAGTGATTGCGGGGTCGGGAACGTTGGACGCATTTGTCCGAGGGCAACGTTGATGAGACCGGCTAGAAACATCCCGCTCGCGAGTGCGAGCATTGCTAATGTCGACTTTGAGATTCGCATGAGATTTGTCCTCCGAAAGAAGTTGTCAGTACTCAGTTGTCAGTTGGTCCGCCGATCGGACGTTTGACGTTTGCCGTTGATCATCGTCCCCGACGCCGATTCCGCGCAGTGCAGGATACGTTTTCATTGCCCGAGCCGCGACATTCATGTCGCGCGCATCGTCGTCGTCCGCGTGTTGCGCGCCGCATGAATGCGGCGGCTCGGAGATTTACGAAGCGAGCAACATCCTACCCGCGATGGCGAGCAGCACAATTGTCACCTTTGACCCGTCTTCGACAGTTGCGTTTTGCAAGTTGTTGCAAAATCGAAGCTTACGTCAGCGAGCAGAGGCCTTGGCACTACAGGGGCGTCTCGTCGGACGATGGCCGGTTACGCGCGCACCTGCTTGTCCGCCGCCAGGCGCATGGCGGAACCCAGCGCTACGCCTGCAGCCTGCAATGCCTTGCCCGCGTCGCCACGTGTCTGACTGCGAATGATGAGCGATTGACCAGAGCATTCGACTCTCACATCCTCCAAAGCATCCAAGTCATCCTTGAGGCGGGCCCACTCCACAGACCAGCCACGCTCAACCAGCCTCAATTGCAGCTCCTGAAACAGCAACAACGCCAGAAAGCTACAGAAAACGTGCCCGCGGATCGTCTCATCGCATTTGTGGTAGATGGGGCGGTTCTCCATGATCGACTTGAGGCTGCGGAAGAACGCCTCCACCATCCATAGGTCTTTGTACTTTAAGGCCACTTCCTTCGGACTCACGTCCAAGTCCGTTTGCAGCACCCACTTGCCGTCGTAAAGGGCTTCGCTTTCGATCTTCTTGGTGTCGAGCTCGAAGCGTTTGCCCTCGCTGGTTCTGAGGTACTTGCGGTATCCCTTGTTGCCCACCAGAGCCTTGTCTGAACCTTTGAGCTTGTCCTTGAGACTCTCGACGATCGCCATCCGATCGGCCTTGTCCTTCTTCGCCTGCTCCTCGTTGTGGCACACGAGGTAACGCGTCTTGCCGACCATGACTTCCTTAACCTTCAAAGGGGCCGGGTCCTTGCTCGTCTGCCTGGGGCCGTAGACCGTCTTGAAGGACTTCTTGTCTGCCAGCACAGTCTCCCGCACTTTCTTGACCGCACGCATCCGCACCCCGAGGATATAGCTGACGCTACGCACGGATTTCCTCAGCTCGGCCACCGTATCCTTGCTGATCATGCCACGGTCGGCCACGATGCAAATACGGTCGATGTTGAACTTCCCACGCAAGCGATCAACAATCGGGATCAGCGTTTTCACATCGGTTGTGTTCCCCGGCCACATCTCGCAACAGATGGGCCGACCCTGCTCGTCCAGAATCACGCCTATGACCATCTGCTTGCGGTCTGAGCGATGATCCTTGCTCAGACCGTAGGCTCCCAAGGTCTCTCCACCTTCACCTTCGAAGTAGACGCTGGTCGTATCGAAGAAGACCATGGACAGGCTGGAGAACAGGTCGCGCCGCTCGGCAAACAGCCGCTCCTCGATCAGGTCTTTGGTGCACCGTGGGGCAAAGGGTGTGGCTGAGCCCTGCTGATCAGCCGGCAACTCCTCGCCCAGCCAAGCCATGGCCCGATACAGATGGTGCAGTTCCAGATCGTCGATCCCGTCGATCTTGTATCCGCGGCACCAGACTTCTGCGGCCCGGTCCGAGCCGGATACCATGAGTCGGTGCAAGACGGTCATGAAGATGGCCCTTTCCACCGGGAACTGGTACTTGCGGCCTCTCAGCAATTGTCCGAGGACATCCTTGATCTTCCGCTCGCGCCACAGTCGCTCGAACACCAAGGGTGGGCCGGTCTTGATCGTCTCGACCGGCGGGAGGGCCCCGCGTTTGTGGGCATCCATCACCGCGACGTTCTGCGCGAAGCGGCTACAAGAAGACAGCAGCGCGTCGATGTGTCCTTCTTCCTGCAACTGGTCAACGCGACCAAGCGTGGCAATGACGCGTTGGCGCACGCGCCCGTCGACGCGTTCATTCTGGACCACCTGGAGATACTCGTAGCGACCGGACTTTTTGGCTCTGACGAACATGGGTAGGCTCCTATATCCACTACGAGTATATGGTCCACGTATGACCTGTCAAGCACAAAACTATCCATACCCTGTGGATATTGGCACTACATTTTGGCCGCGCCTGCCCGAAATTGCCCCCCCAACACCCGTGAGACGCTGGAAACGCCACCCGCCCAAAAGTAACTGTCGAAGACCGGTCAGGGAATGGAAGGTCGGCTCCAAAGCCACCGGCCGGCCAGCGAGGTCCGGCCGACAGCCTTTCGCGACTTCATGACGCACCAACTCCCGGGCTTTCTGAGCCAGGATCAGGGGGCGAGCCTGGGCGATCAGGGCTGATTCGATGGACATACGCCGGCGCCCTCTCGCTAGGACCACACTGTCCAAGCGGCGAGAATCCCGACGCCGTTTCAAGCGCCCGGCGGCTACGCGGCCTACCTGGCCAGCCGGCGCATCCGCTGGACCAGCCGTGGATGCTCTTCCAGTACTTTGGGTAGGTTCGCCCGAATTCGGGCAGCGGTGCCTTCGGTGAGCTCAGACGGCAGGAGGTGCCCCCAATTCCTCGATATAGTCGTCGCCCGTAGCGAGTTTCTCGTCGACGGAGAGTGGGTCCCACCAAGTGCTGATTCTGGCGAAAACTTCGTTCTCGCCGTATTGCGGCGCGACGCGCCTGGCGAGCTTCTTGAGCACGCCATAGAGACCACCTTCGTTTCCTGTGCGCGCAAGCTCGAAAGCGGCCTTTTCCCCGTTCTGGCCATACTCTTGGATGAGCAGGCGAACACAGCGGCCCCACTCGAAGTCCATCGACGCCTCCGGCATCGTCCGCACGCGGAGCACGGCGGC
>JBHHZE010000132.1:0-3358 GCA_046757925.1 Gemmatimonadales bacterium | reverse complement strand
TGGCAATTCTACCACAACCGCGTAGACACGACAGCCAGCAGGTAGGGTGGGCTTTGCCCACCAATCAAATCAAAACGTCTTGCGGTGGGCACAGTCCATCCTAACTGCTCGCTTGCGGTTCGGCGTCTGGACCGCGGGGTCAACGGTCGAATGAACCGCAACGCCGACGCTTTCTTGGCCTGCGGCGGCGAGCAAGCCGGGCTTTTGTTGGCCGCAGTTGGGGCCCCCTATATAGTTCTACAGCAAGACTTTTGATTTGACGTTTTTGTGCTTACGTAGCCACGACTTACGGTGAGATCTGTGGGCTGTGTGGTTTCGTTGCAGGTGGTATTTCAACAGGTGTAGGGAGTCCTCTTCGGTGAGCGTCGGGCACGGCAGAGTCGACTGGAGGAGATCCAGCGCCATGTCCAACGTCAACTCGGAAGTTTCCGTTTGCAGGTCCAGTTTGGTCAGCGTGACGAAAAGATGAGCCAAAGCCACCAAGGTCATGTGATGATGCCAACTGGTCCACGAACGGACTTCGTAGTCGGTCATGCCCAGGTGCATCTTGCCGTCCTGGAAGTATTCCTCCACCCGACAGCGATTGCCGCTGACCAGCGCCATTTCTTCCAGCGGAGTCTCCTCATCCGCGTTGGAAATGTAGTATTTCACTTCGGCGTTCTTAGCCAACGACCGACGAAACATCACCCAGACGGGACGCCCCGGCTTGCCGTTGCGCATGGCCCACACACGCAGCCAGGCGAATTGGAAGATCAGCGGTCCTTTGGATCCTTCACGCAACGTGTACGTATGCCAATCGCTTGGGGACAACTCGGCGGCCAGCTTTTGAACCTGACGCACCGAGTCGCGACGAGGATTCACCGGCCGACGTCCGCTGCCCGAGTAAGGCGGTATCTGGGTGGCCGGATCGACCGTCCAGACGGTCGTATCGCAGGGAACTTCCATCAGATAGCGCTGGTGCATCTCGTCCAGCCCCTCCAGCAAGGCCTGGTTCCGACCGTAGAGTTCGTCGGCAATCAGCCAATCGAAACGGACGTGCCCGGCGGCGATCGTGCGGCCGACCAACTCCTCGGCGATCTCGGGTTTGGTTTGAAATTTGATCTGCTTGGGAACCCGCGTCTTCTTGCGACGCTTCTTGTCCTTGGCCCATTCCTCGGGCAAGTAAAGCTGCTGGTCCAAGCAGGCGCAGCCAGCCGGAGTGACTCCCACCAGGAACACGCCCACCTGGCAGCTCTCCTTCTTGCCCAGGCGGCCGCAATACTGTCGCTTCGTGCCGCAACTCTCGGGGCCGCTCTTGACGAAGCTCGACTCGTCGATCACGCCTACCGTTCCGATGGGCCACTGCGAGGTGGAAGGAACCAGTTCTTCGGCAAACACGGCCTGGATTTCTTGCTGAACGTCGCCGGCCTCCCAAGGCGAAGTGGTAATGAATCCCTGCATCGCGACCACCTCCTTCTGGCTGACCGCTTTGTTATTCGTGCCAAGGCAAAACACCAGCGCGATCCGCTCCACGCATTTACGTCCCTTGGCCAACAACAATCCTCGCAAGTAGGTGAGGGAATGCCCCCGAGCCTCCTTGCGACCAAACAACGGCGCGAAACGCCGGTGAAAACCGACCAGTTTCCTCGCCGCAGCGCGCAGTCTGTTCGTCGTCATGGAATCGCCCTCCTGACGGAATCCCCAAAACAACGAACTGGCCAGTCCTTACGACCATTTATGCCTTATCCGAATGTTATGCCTGAAAACTCAAAATACCGGAAGATCAAAGTCTTGCTGTAGAACTAGATTGTGCTTCATCTTTTCTGTAAACGACAGCGTTGCTAGCTGATAGCTGTTGGCGCAGTGTCGCGGAATTCGGATTGCAAGAGGCGGGCCAAACTTGGTTTCCTTTATCGGTTTTTAACCCTCTCGAAAAAGGAGACCCACGAATGACCCACCGCACGCATTTTACTGCACGCCATGAGGCGATCCAACTGCTGGCCGAGCACGGATTCGATGGCCTGGCCCAAGCGCTGGAATTGCTGCTGGACGAAGTCATGAAGATCGAGCGCAGCGAGGTGCTGCACGCCGCTCCCTACCAGCGGACCGAGGAGCGTCAAGGCTATGCCAATGGCTTCAAGGACAAGACGGTGCATAGCCGCGTCGGCGATCTTCACTTGAAGGTCCCCCAGACGCGCGACGTCGACTTTTATCCTCAGGCCCTGGAGCGCGGCGTCCGCAGCGAACGGGCGCTGACCGCCGCGCTGGCCGAGATGTACGTCTGCGGGGTCTCAACCCGCAAGGTCTCGCGGATCGTCGAACAATTGTGCGGCCGCGAGGTATCCAGCGCCACGGTGAGCCGGCTGACCGGGCAGCTTGATGAGGAGCTCGAACGATGGCGTCAGCGGCCACTGGGCCAGATCTCCTACCTGATCTTCGACGCCCGCTACGAACACGTGCGGCATCAGGGAACGGTCGTCGATGTGGCGTTGCTCGTGGCGATCGGGATCACTCCCGACGGCCACCGCACCATCCTGGGCGTGAGCGTTTCCGACTCCGAAGCGGAGGTGCATTGGCGGGAGTTCATCAAGGGGCTCTTGGCGCGGGGCTTGCACGGGTGCCGCTACATCGTCAGCGACGACCATGCCGGACTGCGGAAGGCTCGTTCGGCCTGTTTGGTGGGCGTTCCCTGGCAGCGGTGCCAGTTTCATTTGATGGAAAACGCCATGAGCTACGTCCCCAGCGAGGCCATGCAAGCCGAGGTGACGGCCGACCTCCGCGACATCTTCGACGCACCGGACCGTGCGGAAGCCGACCGCCGTCTGGCCAGGGCCGTCCAGAAGTACGCCGAAGCAGCGCCTAAGCTGGCCGACTGGATCGAGACGAACGTTCCCGAGTCGTTAACCGTTTTCCGTTTGCCCGTTCGCCATCGCGTCCGGATGCGGACGAGCAACATGCTGGAACGCCTCAATCGCGAGTTGAAACGTCGCACCCGCGTGGTGAGCATCTTCCCCAACGACGCGGCGCTGTTGCGCCTGGCAAGCGCCGTCTTAATGGAAGTCGACGAAGACTGGATGTCCGGACGAAAGTACCTTACGATGGAAACCCAATAAGCCCCCAGGAGACCAAGTCCCCCCGCAAGCAATCCGGGATTTTACAGAACAATTGAAGCACTACCTCACCGATAACGACTTGCCGTAAAACAAACCGGCGGATCGTCTTACCACCAAATTACTTCAAACGGCTGAACGGTTACTTGCGTTTTTGGTTTTGCAATTCCAAAGCGCGAGCAATGGTAGCATCAAAAGCGGCTCGTGCCACAACCACGGCGTCGTCCTCGATAGCATCGATATAGTGTTCGGGACCGGGTCCGTCGGCG
>JBHHZE010000131.1:0-3416 GCA_046757925.1 Gemmatimonadales bacterium | reverse complement strand
CATCGTGCAGCGGCAACCGGACGAAAGCACCATCGGGTCGGAAGCCGCCGTCGGTTACAATTGCCAAGTAGTATGGCTAACTGGGTTCGGGATCACCTTCCTGACTGTTAACGGCGCCACTTCGGATCAGTGTCACTGGATGTCCAATCAGGCCGTAGTCCAATGAGATCAAGGTCCGTCTGTAAGTAACTGTATTGCAATACCTTCCAGCGCGGCTCGGATTCATTTCGGGTCAACCGATTGGTCAGTCACGATATTGACGGCGACATCAGGACGTGTACCGTAGAAACACACGGTTTGAGTGGATGGTTCCGCCGCAATCGGAGGTGGGTGATGGCCTGTCAAGGTTGTGCTCGTCGGGCAAAACGCCTTTTCAAAAGAATGGGTCTCGACTACAGGCGAGTTGGCCCGAACCATCGGGCCCAATGGATCTTCGAGACACCCGAGGTTGGGTTGCTTTTCCCAACTGCGAGCGTCGTACAAAAAACCACCCGCGCAACGATTCTGGTGTTGGTTGGGAGACTCCTCTTTGGGTCCTCCCGAGCGGCCGAGCCGCCCACGCCGACGGAGGTCTGGCGACTCCCTTCAATGCACCCTGAGGACCTCAAGCGATTCTTCCGAGACGATCTAGCGAAGCGCTTCTCCCGCAGCGGGACAACCGTCCAAGCGTGGAACAGCGATTATTTCATAGAGATTCGCCGCGCCGCGTGGCTGCGGCCAGTTGGACCTATCGAGGAGAGGTTGATAGCGACCGAGGAGACGCCGGTCGCGAACGAGAGTATCGTGAAGGCCGTAACAACCCCTTAGATGGAGGTGTGAGATGGGTACTAGGTGCTGTTCCACAACTTTTGCCCTGGGTGTCCTGTGTGTGGATGTAGCGGCGGGAACGGCGTTACTTTGATCTGCGGACCCGACTTTTGTCTATGCTGTTCGGACGAGTGCAGCTGTGACTGAGCATCCGATGATAGCGGCGGAAGATTCCTGCCCGAATGGCGTACAGGAAATTCGGGCAGGCTCTGCGGAGGAGGACGATTGTTATTGCTGAAGGCCGGCGAGGTGGCGGTGTCGCTGCCACCGCATTGGGAGTCGTACGGCTCGCTCGCAATAGCGGCTTAAAGGCCAGCCGCGGGTGACTTGTAATCGGCAGAAGGTCAGCTGTCGTGACCGGCGGAGACCATCTGGATGGTCGGCTGCGATTCTCCTAGGGATGGCAGCGTCCGCCTGTAGCCAAGAGCGAGTTGGAGGTTGGGCCGGTACGATCGACACGCTGGAGAGTGGGACCGTATTGATCAGCAATCCGGCTCAGGGAATATGGCGAGAGGGCTCGGGGTGGCGGCTGGAGGATGAATTGAAGATCGGCAGCCGCGAAGGCGGCCACGGCGCGTTCGGGGACGTCTGGGACTTCGACGTGGATCGGCTCGGTCGCATCTACGTTCTCGATCGAATAGCTCAAGAAGTGCGGGTCTTCGATAAAGACGGCTCCTGGATTAGAAACATTGGAGGTCCGGGTGGCGGGCCCGGCGAGTTCATAGGAGTAACGGGCATCGCCTTTGATCGCCAAGGGCGACTCTGGGTGTTAAATCAGGGCAACATACGCTACAGTGTGTTCGATACGACGGGTGCCCTCGTGAAGGAACCGCCGAGGAGAACTGGTGGCGCGCGGTTTGCTGAATGGTACGGTGTGTTTGACCGTTGGGGCGCCCTGTATGACGTGATATCCTATCCATCCGCCACGGGCCTGAAGTTCGCCTTCGCCCTCTATGATACGACGACTGGTCTGTTTGTAGACACAATCCCGGGTGTGGGATTCGTCGGTGGAGCGCCTCTGTTTTGGGGAGCTCATCTGGGGACGCCGTATGGCTGGTGGTTGGGACGGGCTACGGAATACAAGATCCACGAGACAACTTTCACTGGGGATACGCTGCGGATTGTTGAGCGGCCTTATGACCCGATCGAACTCGCTCGGAGCAAAACGGACTCGTCGGCACAATTGGAGAAGCGCTTGCGCAAACAGGCACGCGGTTACCTCCCTCCACCCGCACCCGACTACATGCCGGTGTATTTTGATTTCATGGAGGATGAAGACCGCTATCTCTTCGTGGTCTTGACGTCGCCGTCGGGTGCAACAGATACGCATGTGGACGTGTTCGATCCTGCTGGCCGCTATTTGGGAGGGATGATCGCACTCTATCATGTTGAGCGACGGCCGCCACCGGTCGTTCGTCACAATCGGATGTACTTTGTCACCAAAGACGAAATGGACGTACCCTACGTCGTGGTCCTGAGAATTCTGGGACGGGAGTGAATGCTGCCGATCCAGTGCCCGATCGCTCAGCAAAGCCAGACGGTGCTTGCGTTATGTTGCTCGGAACATCAGTACCGAGTCGCGACCTGCCTATCCGTCTGGGGACGCCTACGCAATGCGGGTATTCACGTCTACTGACGTCTCAGATGTAAATTGGAAGGACCGTGTTGCCGCGCTGAGGTTGTTGCCCGGCTTCCTCAAACTCGTATACGATAGCCAGCGTTTCTACGCGACCGCAATTGCGCTGTTACGTTTGCTTCGAGCGCTCCTCCCTATCCCACAGCTTTGGGTAGCGAAGCTGATCATCGAGGCAGTCGAGTTACACTACAGGTCGGGAGATGATCTGATGAGTAGGAATTTCCTTTCACCCCTCGCAAGTATGACGCACGCCATTGGAGCTGTCCAGCATCCGGGCGGAGCTGTGCGACGTCCCCTGGCACCTTCGGAGGCCCAGTATGGGCAGGATGCGTCCTGTGACTTGGGTTGCCTGGGGCAAATTGACACCGTCGGGCATCCGGGCGAGCCCCGAACGATGATCGTGCGGGGCGATGAGCGTCGATTCAGGCCGAGACAGTGTTGGCGGCGGACTTCCAGTGCCTCGGCGGAGCGCGCGGGCGTGTGGCTCGGGTGCGTCGCAGGTGATCCAGGATGCGGTCGATCACCTTGGGCTCGGTGATGAAGGCGACAATGCGCATTGTCTGGCCGCATCGAGGACACGCGAGCGGGTCGACCTCGAAGATACGCCGCAGCAACTCGGCCCAACGACGGCGGACCTCGCGTAGTGCGTCGGGCTCCGGGTCAACCTTGACGAGCGGCTCTTCGGTGTTTCCCTCGGTGGTCTTGCGTCGCATTCCCCGCACGCGAGACGCGTAGCAGCCGTAGTAGCGCTGCAATACCTGGCCCTTGGATGGGATGTGGCTAGTTAGCCGAGCAAGGAACTCCAAGACATCCATAGTCTCGCTGCTCGCGGTCGGGCCGGTTGGCTTGTCGGAGTGGTAGGTGACCGAGCGGTCCTGTGCTTGGTACTCCATACGGCCGAGGGCCACGGGGTTTCGGGCCTTGAGCCGTCTCGACATCCAAGAGCTCGCGCTTGACGAACATCTCGAGCACG
>JBHHZE010000130.1:0-3427 GCA_046757925.1 Gemmatimonadales bacterium | reverse complement strand
ACTGGGCCTCCGAAGGTGCCAGGGGACGTCGCACAGCTCCGCCCGGATGCTGGACGGCTCCAATGGCGTGCGTCATACTTGCGAGGGGTGAAAGGAAATTCCTACTCGTATTCGTGGAACACCTAGGACAGATAGGAGTTTTCTCCCATTGGGCCACCATTTGGCCGATGATCTTTGTCTCCTCTGGGGAAAAAGAGGCCGGAGTCTCAAATTGGTCGGGCAAAGTAGACTGTCCTTTTGAAAGTAGGGGTGTCCGTTGGTGGGACATCGTACGAAAACATCCCAAGTTACAGGTGCCGCTAGCGGTAAACTATGCTCTGGGTCACACCGAGTCGGCGCGCGGCCTTCGCTTTGGGAGAGCTTGAGGGCTGATCGAGCGCGGCACAGGGTTCCTCCCTTTGCAACACTTTCGCCCGTCCGCCCCCGGCGTCCATATTCATCGCGATGACTTTCTCACCGGTCCATCTTGTCTTTGATCTGTTTGCCGCGGCGAGTTCGCTTGCCGTCGCCTGGCTCGTCTACCGGTGGCGTCTGTCAGACCGTGTGGAGCTGATCGAGCGGGCCGGACCCGGATATGCCTCTGCCCTCCTCGGTGGTGCAGTGGTGGGCGGTTACGGGCTCGGCACGATCAATCTCGTGCTGTCAGACCGGGCGGGCGTGGGGCGGAGCATCATTGGCGCGCTGTTGGGCGCCATCATCACCATCGAGCTGTTCAAGCGCACGCGCAATATCCGCGGCTCGACCGGGCTCATTTTCGTTCCGGCGATCTGTACGACGGTGGTCATTGGTCGCATCGGGTGTTTTCTGGCCGGCATGGATGACTTTACGTACGGGACGCCAACGGCTCTGGCGTGGGGCCACGACTTTGGTGATGGAGTATCCCGGCACGCGGTGCAACTCTACGAGTCGATCGCCATGTTGGCGTTCCTGATCTTCGCGCTTCTAGCGTTGAAGCGGCGAACGGGGGTGTTCCTGCGGAACGGGTTTTACCTAATGGTGGGATGGTACGCGCTGCAACGGTATGGATGGGAATACCTAAAACCCTACGGTCCGGTTTTCGCCGGTCAGAACGTGTTTCAAATGGCGGCGTTGGTGTTAGTGTTTTATGCAATAGTGATGATCCGGAAAACCGAGGACGGCCGTGCGCCAGGGCTCGCGTAAGCAGGCCAGTTACCTGTTCTATGGGCAGACCACGTCGCTCTGCGCCACTTGCCACGCCCTCGTCCCGGCCAAGATCACCATCGAAGGCACTAACGTGTTCTATAGGAAACGTTGTCCGGTGCACGGGGTCGCCGAAGTGCTGATCTCCACGGACGCGTCGTACTACCGTCTGTGCCAGGATTATCTGAAACCGGGCGACCGTCCATTTAAGACGCAGACCCGGACCGTATACGGGTGTCCGTTTGACTGCGGTCTCTGTCCGGACCACGAGCAACACTCCTGCCTGGCCCTAATCGATGTCAACGAAGCCTGCAACCTGACCTGTCCGGTCTGTTTTGCCGACTCGTCTCCCCGACTGACCGGACACCGTTCGTTGGATGAGATCGCTGCGATGATGGACACCCTCGTGGCGAGCGAGGGCGAACCGGATCTTCTGCAGATTTCAGGCGGCGAGCCTACGATTCACCCGCGCATCCTGGATATACTGCGCATGGCTCAGGCACGGCCAATCCGTCACGTCATGCTGAACACGAACGGGTTGCGGATTGCGCGAGATCTGGCGTTCGCAGAGGCACTGACCGAATTCAGGCCGGGCTTTGAAGTGTACCTGCAGTTCGATTCGCTGAAGCCCGACGCCCTACGCACGCTTCGGGGTGCGGACTTGACTGGTGTACGGCACAAGGCCCTCGAGCGGCTGGAGACGATGGAGATTCCCACCACGCTGGTGGTGGTGGTGAAGCGGGGCGTCAACGAACGGGAATGCGGGGAAATCATCAAGTACGCGCTGCAATGGCGGTGCGTGCGCGGGGTCACGTTCCAGCCGATCCAGGATGCGGGTCGCAACGAGGACTTCGACGCCGGCCAGAACCGAGTGGTGCTCTCCGAGATCCGGCGTACCATCATTGATGGAGACGCGCCGTTCGGAGAGGCCGATCTCATACCGCTGCCGTGCAATCCGGAATCCATCGCCATCGGTTACGCGCTGCGAAACGGCCCGGCCATCGTCCCCATCACGTCCTTTTTTCCCAAGGACATGCTGGTCGATGCTCTCCCCAATGCCATTACGTTCGAGAAATACCCGGAGTTGCACAAAAAGGTGTGCGAGTTCTTCTCCCTCTCAACTGCCCAAGGTAACACGTCGGAAAGGCTCGAAACGCTCCTCTGTTGCCTGCCGGAGATCCCAGTGGTTGAGGGGTTGGCCTACGAGCACGTGTTTCGCATCACCATCGTAGAGTTCCTCGATGCCCATAACTTCTGTCTTGGACGCGTGAAGCGATCCTGTATCCATTTCGTGACGCCCGCCGGGCAAATCATCCCGTTTGACACGTACAATCTCTTTTACCGGAACGGGCAGATCGATCAGATCCGTTCGCGGATGCGCCAACCGGTCGGTGTGGAGCGCGTCTGACCGTGCCGCGAGGAAGCCGGCTGGTGCCCGCAGCCATAGCTGTCGCCGGGGCGCTCCTGATCCTGTTTGGTGGCGGGTGCGTCGTGGCAGCGTTGATGTTCGGCGACTACTTCGCCGACCGGTCTACCGTCATCCGATGGGGTGTGTTGCCACTGATCGTTGGAGGGGCGCTCGTCGTGTGGGGCCTCCGCTGGGCCCGGCGGGGTGCCCCTGGGGACAGCTAACATGACCATGACCGTACGGTCGTCGTCGGGGGGGACGCATGTCTGATCGTGCGCGATCCGTGACGAACGCCGCGCTGAGCATCCTGATGATCGTCGTTGGCGGGCTGTTGGCGTTGTTTTGCGGCGGATGCTCAGTGCTGTTTACCGGTGTGATGATCGCGAGCATTGTGCAAAACGGCCTGGGCAACCTGTGGGGGTTCGAGCAGATCCTTCCCTTTGTCGCACCGGGGCTGGCGATCGCCTGGGGCGGAATTGTGATGATACGGCACGGTATCGCCCGCTGGAAGGCATGAGCCGCTGAAGGAAGGGCCGCCCAGAGATTGAAATGGACCTTTTCCCTTAAATTAGGTCGATGACACAGGAGCTTGAGCGACTGACGATGGGAGCAACGGTCAGAACGATCGGCATGCCCGAAGTGAATAGCCTCGTCACTCCGATTCCGCCGCTCGATGAGCAAGATCGAATCGTGCGCAGTGTGCTAGGCGGGCGAACGCGCCTCGACGCTCTCATCGCGACGGTCCGCGACGCCATCGACCGTCTCAAGGAACTCCGCACCGCGCTGATCTCCGCCGCGGTGACGGGAAAGATCGACGTGCGCCTGCCTGCCGCGTCGCGGGACGCGGCGCAGGCAGGG
>JBHHZE010000129.1:0-3518 GCA_046757925.1 Gemmatimonadales bacterium | reverse complement strand
TGTCATGAACCCCAAGCTGGCGCTTGGGGTTAGACGGGGCTCCTATCCGGCCAGTTGCTGGTCTAACCCCAGGCGCAAGCCTGGGGTTCGCGGCGCGAGGTCTGCAGGTGTCGGGCGATGACAACGCCGAACGAGTGTGGCGTTCGTGCTACAGGTTCTTAAGTTATTGATTCGCTGACCCTTACGGCAGCATGACATGGTTATTCGAGAGGACGCTTCTTGCAAGAGATCGTGCCGCTATGAATCGCACAACGAGAATGCGTCTAGTTCTGCCCATCGGTTTGGTGTTTCTCACAGCGGGAGCGGTGGAGGGGCAGTCGATCAAGAACTTCGTGAACCTGTGCACGACCGGTGCGCTTCGCACCTGTGCGTCGGTGCAGGTACAGACCATTGCTTTGACTCCGGCCAACCCGGGTGATCCGGCGACGTTTGTGCTGATCCGGATCTCGAACATTCAGGGACAGGCCGGGTTCGGGAGTTCTGACGGTGTGCCGGGCCAGCTGATAACTGCCGTGGGTCTAACGGCACCCGACATCCAGGGGGCCGCCTCGCTGCCGACGACGCTTACGGGCGGTGCCACCGCTACGGGTAATCCCGCTTCGCTCTGGCAGATCCGCAACTCGCCGGGCCCGGGGAACATCGGCGGCATAGTAGAGTTTTCGGTTTCCACTCAGAACGTAAATGGCGGGATCCTGGGGTGTGACGCTGCCAACGCCAATCCCACTGACTTCTTCCGGACCTGCGGAAGCGGACAGTTCGTGGTGTTCTCGTTCACCACGACCAACGTGTGGGATGCGTCGAGCGCCGAGGTCGCATGGAAGGCACAGTCGATCGGTCCCAACGACATATCGCTCGAGTGTCGCACCAGCGATGGCAGTGGCTCGCAGCACTTCTGTAGCGTGGTTCCAGAGCCGTTCACGATGGCGTTGTTGGGGACGGGACTGGTTGGGGTTGCCGGGGGTGCTATTAGGCGGCGGCGGAAGGCGTTGGATGTGGTGGATGGGGATTGAATAGGTGGGCAGCGGGAAAGGGGAAAAGGGAAAAGGGAAAAGGAGGTGAAAAGTGAGATGTGAAAAGTGAAACGCTAACGGAGGCTCTGCGTCGGAATGGGTTCGGCATTTGATGTCGGGCCTTTTTTGTATTGGCAAGTAGGCCGAAGCTGCAGCGCCAGGCCAGCTTGCGTTAGCGGCTCAGGGGTGGTTGTATAGGGCTCGATCGTTCAAGTGTCGATAGTCTCTTGACTTGGCGGTACGAGAAACGGAGCAAGCTCTCGTGGGCACGTTCAGAAGAGGTATCAAACGAATCTTGGAGTTTGCCAGCGGTCACAAGATCGATGGTGTTCACGGTGGTTATGTGATATCGCGGTACAGTGTCGATAACGTCGATCTGAGTGATGGGCTCTATGGTCGGTTGTTGAGCATCGAGCTTGCGTCGTTGCTGTCAAGATATGCTGTCAACCTTGTGCTAGACGTCGGTGCGAATACCGGGCAGTTCGCGGAGTTCTTGCGGAGCGAGATTCACTATGAAGGAAGAATCATATCGTTCGAGCCAATCTCGACGAGCTTCGAGAAGCTTAAGGAGGCATCCGCGGGCGACCCCAATTGGGACGCCCACAACATGGCTATTGGGAGCAGGAACGCGGAGGAACAGATGAACGTCGCCGGTTTGTCAGGGTTCAGTTCTTTCTTGAAATCCAATGCGTATTCCCATGCGCGGTTCGGAGAACCGTCGCTGGGGACTAAGACCGAGGCCGTTGTCGTCCGCAGGATCGACGGCATCCTCGCCGAGATTGTTCGTGATGTGGATGAGACGAGAATTTTTCTGAAGATGGACACTCAAGGCTACGACCTAGAGGTATTTGCCGGGGTCGGCGATAAGATGAAGCACATCGTGGCGCTGCTGTCCGAGGTTTCGGTCGTACCCATATACGAAAACATGCCTCACCTAACTGAGAGCATAGCACTGTTTGAGCAGGCTGGGTTTGAAATCGCCGGTCTCTTTCCCGTTACCAGAGACAAACCGTCGCTGCGCGTCATCGAGTACGACTGCATGATGGTGAGGGCTGCCGCCAGTCGATAGGGATCGGGAGTGGCGAAGTCATCTCCAGGGTCAGGGTATCCCAAGCTGCCGCTTGGGCTGACCCGGCGCAGCGCATTTGACGACGAGTAAACTCGCTGCTCGGCGGTCTGCCGCTGAAGCAGCATTTTTCACATTTCACATTTCACAATCTCAGCTTGCGAAGCCACAATCCGCACAGTAGCCCCATCAGCCCGGCCACCCACTGGTGTGTCGGCGTGGGGAGAAGGCCGCTCCAAGCGGGAACGAGTAATAGGCTCGACACGACTACGATTAGTCCAGCACCCGATGTTGCTGTCAACCGCGCCCAGTAGCCGAAAGGCAGCAGGAGTATCGCGATCCAGCCGGCGTTCAGAAACGTCTTGACGGTTGGAGACAGATGGCTTACGTGGCCCAGCAGACGCCATCCTGTTCCCGCCGTGAATCCCAAGCCGCACGTTTCGTTGTGGTTTACGGACACACAGTGTCCTTGGAGACCCGGCCAAGTCCTGATCCTGAGAGTGTCGCCGGCGGTTACGTGCATTGCGCCAGAAACTCTCAGCGCCGGCTGATCCAGTCTGAAGTCGGCTGCCCGCGATCTGAACTGATATACGAGATCGTTTCGATCAGGTCCAATCAATAGGATCCTACGCCGAGGTTCGGCCACTATGCTGAAGAGCGGTGCGAGGTCGGGCACACTCGGCCCAGCTAACGCGATGATCTCGATGGGTGCGCCTCTCAGCAAGTCTGAGCGCACCGAGTCCGAATGTTCGACGCTCGACGACCGTATGAATCGGGAGTCAATCCGCGCGTCGAGTATCTTGCCGCGGTACCACTCCATGTTGCGGAACCGCGGTGTCCACTGGCCGTAATACGTCGATTGCGGAAAGGATGGTTGCAACAGGTAGCCGGTGAATGCGATGATGCCTGAGACAAGAACAGCCCACGCCAACGAGAGCTTGTCCGCCAGACGTCGCGATGGAAACATCCACGAGCTTGTAGTCGCGGCTATGGCAATGCCAATGGCGCATCCGATCACGTTGCTGAGCAGATCGCGTAGGCTTGTAAAGCGTCCCGGAATGAAGAGTTGCAGAAATTCTATCCCGCCCGAAAGGAGCGCTGCCATGACTATCGTCCTGCCGAGCGTCATCCCCACTAGCCGCAAACCGAGCCCCAATGGAATAAACAGCAACAAGTTGAGAATCGCGTCTGCCGTGCCCAAGTCACCGCAGAACACGCACGCGAACGAGTTACCGGTATTGCTGTCCGGCGTGGGCGTCAGTGTAAGGATCGCGATGACAGCGAGCGATGTCGCGATGACAACTGTGGGACGCTTGCGTGATTTCAAGAGACTCTTGCGGTGCGATGGAGCCAGCGTTCGAGTCGGTTCATGTCAGCCGTTGTGAGCTTACTGTGGGCCGGCAGCGTGAACAGGCGGTTCGCCAGACACCGTGCGCCGGGGA
>JBHHZE010000128.1:0-3522 GCA_046757925.1 Gemmatimonadales bacterium | reverse complement strand
TGTCCTGGTCGACGCTTTCGGCTACGACCCGAGCGCTGCAATCAGTTGCGCTTGCTTCCTTTAGCCGCTCACCTCACCTGAATTTTGACCGTAATATGCACTAAAAATTGCCGACGTGCATTCTCAGGGGGGAGTGGGGCGGAATTAGCACCCCCAGGCTACGGTGGAGAGGACCGGAAGAGCGTCGAAGTGGGCGTCACGCGTGACGAGCGTGAGGTCATGTTGGACCGCGAGCGCGGCGATCCACAAATCATTCTCGGGAATTGGCGTCCCCCGCTCGCGCAGACGGGCTTTCAGCTCCCCGTACACCGTGGCAGTGGCGGCATCGCACGCCAACACGGCCGCGGACTGAGCGAGCGCATCGATGCGCTTCGCATTCTCGGTCGGCCGGCCGGACTTCTGGACACCGTAGTAGAGTTCACCCAGCACGATGCTTGGGACGTACACCCGCCCCGCCGCTGACACGTGTTCCCTGATGTCGGCGTCGCCCGCCAGTAGTCCGATGACGATGTTGGTGTCAAGGAGATAACTACCAGTCAGCGGCATCCACGCGTTCGCAATCCGCTTCGATCGCCGCCGCCATGGCGTCGAGGTCCTCGGCCGGGATCGAGTTCACCAAGGGCAGGAGAGCCGTGCCCCGAGCGGCGCACTCGAGACTTTCGACATACGCGAGGGCCCGTCGCTGCTCTGTCTGCGGCAGCCGTCGGATACGAGCGGCGAGGTCATCAGGTTTTGGATGCGCCATCACTCACCTCCCATTGGATAAGCTAACAGGGCCAACGCCTTCTTCCAGTGCCCGCGGCCCCAGATCGATCATCCGCGGCCCCAGTTAACGTAATTTTGTTACGTTAGGTCCTATAATCGGCTTGCGACGGCTGATCTCTTCCAGCGCCGCCTCTCCTCCCTTCTCGTACAACTCCTTGAACCGGTAGAAGCTGTCACGGCTGTACCCCATCATCTTGCACGCCCGTGATACATTTCCCAACTGCTTCGCCAGCTCCAGCAAACCTACCTTCACCCTGATAACCTTCCGCTCCTGGGTCATGACCCTTCTCCTCCTTCCCTTCGCGGGAACAGTGGGACCCAAGGATCCTAACCGGCTGTCAGATTAAGTACTAGCACATTCACCTTCTCCTAAGAGTGTCGGCCTTAAGGGTGCCGTTTAAGTTGTACGCCCGCGGCGGGAGCCTTCGACAAATATCACTCCAAACGAGAACATACTTGGCGTGTGGCACCAACCTCCGCCACTAGGTCGCGGGGCACAGCCGTATCACTGCTCCACCACCGCGCCTGGCCGACAAGAGCCTGGATCATGTCCTGGTCGCCTGTGACAGGCACCAATTCGAGGCCCACTCTAGCTGATAGCAACCCCAAAAACGCTCAAGCGTGGTTAACGTCTGAGCCCACGCTCATGCACTCGGTATCAACGTCATCATTACCGCAACGGCGCGTAACCAACGCCATGTGCCTCCAACCATCCGGGGCTGGTGGGACCGGAAATACAACAGGCCACGGCTTCAGCGACCGTTCAGTCGCCGATGATCTCCTGCAACCCCTCAAGAACTCGCACTAGCTCGTCGGGTGGCACTTGACCTAGTCGTCTGCCTATCCGCTCGACAGACAACGTCCTAACCTGACTGATCTTGACCCACGAACGTTTCGGCAGACCGTACCCTGCCAGTTCCAGAGTGAGGGGAAAGCCCGCTCGCTGCGGCTGGCTGGTTATCGCCAACGCGATCACCGTCCCAGAACGCGAGTTGAACACGTCCTGGCTCAGGATGAGCACCGGGCGCCTCCCCGCTTGCTCCTTGCCACGTACAGGATTCAGATCCGCCCAGCGGATCTCTCCTCTCAGTATTCGGGCCATTCACTCGCCTGTGCCGCGAGTCCCTCTTCCGCAAACTTCCTCTCAGCGACAGGATCCAGCTTCGCACACTCCTCCGCGAGACGGCGTCGTTCCAACCGACTCAGCTTCTCTTCAACCGCTTCCTGTACCGCCCGGCTCCGGCTCTTGTACCTTCGTTGCCGTACGAGGTGATCGAGACGCCGCACGGTCTCCGTATCCAGCGTGACGGCGATCTTGGCCTTGCCCATCGGACCTCTCCTCTGGTATGACGTATCATCATACTAGTCTGCCGACAGCGGTGCAACTCTCACTTCGCCCCCGACGAGAAAAAGGCCGCCAAAGAAGTCCTCGATGTCCTCTGGAGTTGACCCGGCGGTCTCAAGCGATCAACGCAACGTTGCGGCAAGGACCTCACATGGTTTCATCCAGCAGGCATCGCGGGAGGCTTACGACTCTCCCATGATTCACGCTGAGCTGAGCCACGAGGGTTGGCGGGTGAACCGCAAGCGGGTGGCACGGCTGATGCAACCGGCGGGCATAATGGGAGTGACCCGCCGCAAGCGTGGCGTGACAACGCGGCGTGATCCTCGGGCTGGTGCGGCACCGGATTTGGTGGATCGGGCGTTTGTAGCCGAGCGACCTGATCAGTTGTGGGTGGCGGACATCGTGTACGTGCCCACCTGGTCTGGTTTTCTCTACCTGGCGGTGGTGATGGATGTGTTCAGCCGGAGAATCGTGGGCTGGGCGAGTGCGAGCTGCTGCAGGGACGTCGGTCGTCAACCCAGGCCGCAGGCCCGCATCCCGCTCCGCTTGACGAACCCAGTTCCGCAGCGTCTCGCCCGAGCATCCGATCTTCTCCGCAATCGAGGTGATCGCTGCCCACTGCGAGGTGTGTTCGTTCTCATGTTCCCGGACCATCCGCACTGCCCGCTCGCGAACCTCCGCCGAATATCTGCTTGGCTTTCCCATGACTCCAATCCTCTCAAGAAATGGAGTCTCCGGTAATCCCGGGGCGGTTCATCGCGACCAATCTACGGGTTTACTTTTGCGATCCACCGAGCCCATGGCAACGGGGGACAAACGAAAACACGAATAGCTTATTACGGCAGTACTTTCCGAAAGGCACAGACCTATCGCTGCACTCTCAGGCAGATCTCAACGCTGTAGCATTACGCCTTAACCAACGACCTAGAAAAACATTGGAACACTGTACGCCAGCAGCTAAACTGAATCTGAGCGTTGCGATGACCAGTTGAACTCACAGTTGTTTCCGTTGCATCATGACCACCCGGCCAAGTAGCACCGCTATATTGACGGAAGCAACACAAACTCTCCCTTCACCTCTTGACCGCTTGACAGACGGACGACCACTATCAGACCCGTTACAGTTTCCCCAGGAGATGTTAGCCCTGACAGGCGTGCGGTTTTTCGAATCGACGACGGCTGCAGGATCACGAGGAGTCGGCCTGCATGCGAATTCGGTACGGTATCAAGGTTGACGCCTTCTTGTTTGAGGATCGAAATGCGGTGAGGATCCGCTTCATTCAACGGGACCAGGGACTCTAGATCCGGCGAGAGGATTCGTTCGACAAGCCCCTCAACGAGGATCGAGGCGGTAGTTTCCTCAGGCGCGCCCACCAAGACAACATAGATCGAGTCACCGTGGTAGTTATCTG
>JBHHZE010000127.1:0-3709 GCA_046757925.1 Gemmatimonadales bacterium | reverse complement strand
CCGCCAGCGCCTCGAAGGCGTAGAACCAACCGACACCACTGGAGCCACAGAAAACCCGAGCCCCCACCGCCGAGGCGTGCTTGACGATCTCGAACTGCGAGTGCTCGCTCTCGGCGACGATGTATTCGCAGTCAAATTCCCCGTTAGCGATCAGTTGCGATACGTATTGCATGACCGTGTCGTACGGTCGGATCGGGTAAGCCGTGATCACGTCGACGTCGGCGAGTCGGACTGCGTGCGCAACCGCTTCGCTGCCACTAATCAGCTCCTCTGAACCACGGCTCGGTGCGCGCGCGGTGGCGATATCTACTTTCTTCGCAGTGGCTGTTCTAGGCGGATTCATCGGCTATCTCCTCGGCATACTGGCCCAGATGGTGAAACCCGTGGCTACGGGGGGGCGGTTCCGAAATTTTTTCGGACAACCACCCAGAGTAGCGTTCCTTGCCCTTGGTCCACATTTCCCACTGGCTGTTGTTGTCCGTGAAGGCTTCCTCGTTGACCATGGTGATGCAATGGCTTACCGGGCAGACGGCCTCGCACACCCCACAGCCACAGCAAGCTTCCATGTTGGCGTCGTAGAAGCCGTCGGGCGTGATGTCGAAGCAAGAGTCCGGACATTGCAGCCAACAGATTTTGCACTGGGTACAGGTGTCGAAGTTGACCACCGGCCGCATGGTGCGCGTCGAGAACTTCTTGAAGGTGGGGTTGCGTGTGGGAACGTAGCCGCCATCCCGGCCGGGAACCTCTTGCTGCCCGGCCATGCCGCGAATCACCAGACCTTCTTCCATCTTCGTCCAGCCTGGCATTTCGAACTCGAAGGGGACATCGTCGTTGCCCTGATCGGCGCCAACCGACACCGACTCGACCAGATCGTAGGCCTTCATGGCAGAAGCCGCCTTCAGGGGATCGCTGATAGTCGCCACGATGGAGTCCAGGCTCAGAAGATGCGGGGCGACCTTGGCCAGCGCCCCGAGCAAGCGCACATCGGTGTGATCATCCTTGTACACCCACAGCCCCGAGAAACTGGCTGTGCCTTTGACGATGGCGAGATTGTAAGGCTTGCCCTTGCGGTGGATGTCGTTGATCAGCTTAGTGTGCGACTGGATCGAGGGGACCAAAACCGTACCGCCCTCCCTGAGCAGCTTGTTGATCGGTTGCAGACCATACCAGGCCCAGGACTCGACGCCCTTGCACAGGGTGTCGTCGGCGGCAATGGTGACGTCATTATTGTTGGGCTCGTACCGCGAGAGGTGCTCTTCCATCTCCTCTTCGGTATCAGCAACGACAGCAAACTGCTTGGCGGGGATCCCGTTACGTTCAGGTGAGTCACTGTAGCGCCCGAAGGCGATACCGATCTTCCCCTCTTTTTTGGCGGCAAAAACAACGCCGCGGCAGATGTTCTTGGCTAGAGTCTTCTGAAAAATACCGCGGTATACGACCTCCACGGATCCTGTGCTCATGGCACGTACCTCCTGGTGGTCTCACGAAGAAGTATACAGGATACCAAATACCAGCCTTTGCCAGCAACCCGGCACCACCCCGCGAACGAGCGCCCACAGAATAGAAGGGCCGAACGTCCATAATACGCAGAAATACGAGTTTCGAAGTGGCCCGATATGCGATCCGTCACGTACCCCCGGACGCCGGCAAAACCGTGATCCAGAATGGAAGCATGAAAAGGGCCATAAGTGTGGGGAGCGCAAGGCCCGAAGTTGGGACGGGGGCCGGGAGGTTTTATATACGCCTAGCGTATCGACTCCAAGCCCTCGAGTAGCGCCAGCATTTCTTCCATCCGGGCGAATTTCTCTCTTGGCTTCCCGGCGGCTTCGCCCCGTCGCACCTCCGCCGCATCAATTTTCTGCCAGTTCGCGTAGCTCACTACACGCACCCCGCGGTTTTTTAACAGCGCCTTTAGTTCATCCGCACCCGGCTTCGTGCCCGCGTCAAGATTAGGCAAATCTGCCAGCAGTGAGTTCACCGTGGCCACACTATCTGCACGGTTGGTGCCGATAATTCCCGTCGGACCACGCTTGATCCAGCCCGTGGCATACAAAGCCGGAACCACATCGGCCCCATCTACGATGCGCCCATCCCGGTGGGATATGATCCCTCGACTGTCGTCGAAAGGAACACCGGCAATGGGAACACCCCGGTAACCGATGCTACGAAAGAGCACCCCGCACGCGAGTTCCTCTACCTCACCCGTCTCGCGTGCAACCTGCCGCGAAGGTTCCCCCTCCAATCGATTTTTCATCAACACCACGCGTTCAAGCCTTTCTTCGCCCTTGAGTTTAATCGGGCTCTTGAGGAATTGTATGTGGCAGCGTCGGCGCCGCGTTGGTGGCGGCCGGGAAGCAAACCCTTGCAGCACTTCATAGCTCTTCATATTGGCTCTGTTGGCCCTGTCCGCGAGCTCCTCGCGGCTCGCCGGATTCAACTCCAGATCGCCTGGATCCACGATGGGGTCACAGTCCGCCAATTCTCCAAGCTCTCTGAGCTCCGAATGAGTGAACTTCGCCTGCGCCGGACCCCGGCGTCCAATCATGTGAATGTCACGAATCTTGCTTTGCGCCAAAACCTCGAGGGCGTGCTTGGTGATATCGGTGTGTCTGAGCTCGTCCACTGTCTTGGAGAGAATCCGGCAGACATCGACAGCAACATTCCCTTGCCCGATGACCACAGCGGTGTCATGCGACAGATCGAACATGCGGTCGCGATAGTCGGGGTGGCCGTTGTACCACCCGACGAACTCCGTAGCCGTATGGCTACCTGGAAGACTCTCCCCCGCAATCCCTAGCTTGCGATCAGTCTCTGCGCCGCAAGCAAACACGATGGCGTGGTAGTAATTGTTCAGCTCTTCCACACTGATGTCACGCCCAACCGTGATATTGCCCAACAATTGAAATTGCGGCGACTCAGCAATCCGCTGATAGACACGTATGGGTTCCTTGAGCTTCGGGTGGTCCGGCGCGACACCACTGCGCACGAGCCCAAACGGCGAGGGAAGACGTTCGAACATGTCAACAAGAACGACCGGCTCCGATCTGATCAACGCCTCGGCGGCGTAGAAGCCGCTTGGCCCACTGCCAACAATTGCTGCCCGCACCGGATTTCGTTCTGTGCCGAGGTCGCTCATGCTGCGTGATTCTTGCCGTCTCGGGGAAGCAAAGAAAATTCGAAGATCGGGGTCCTCGCCTTTTTCAAAACCCCAATTCCTTTTGCCTCTCCTCTGCGCCGGGATAGGGGTCTTGCTTGTCCTGGATTACCGGCAATCCGGGCGCGCGTTCTTCATTGATTGCAATCCATTCCTGCTTGTCTTCCGGTATCGGATCTTCGTAGATCGCCTCGACCGGACACGTAGGTATACATGCACTGCAATCAATGCACACCTCAGGGTCGATATAGAGCATCTCGTCATCGCCATGAAAACAGGCTACCGGACATACCGTGACACAGTCGGTAAAACGGCAACGTCGACAATTATCGGTTACGATGGTCGTCATTTTATCCTCCCGCTGATGTTAGGGGCCAAAGGGCAAAATCTCATTGCTGTCCAGGTCCGCTGAACAACCTCCCCACGACCAATATTCTCTATTCACATGGCTCTCGTCAATGTGCAACTGTCGCCACTGCTGTCCGATAACCGCTCGATGCATGGATCGCGCCTTTGTTTCCGAGACACGCCGTGGATACCTGCGGCGCTACGCAA
>JBHHZE010000126.1:0-3733 GCA_046757925.1 Gemmatimonadales bacterium | reverse complement strand
CTCGATACGGTATTGGCCGGCGAGGGCCTCACTGAGACGGTCGTCTTGGTCGGGCATTACGAGTGGCGGCCTAGTGTTCGCCCACGGACCCTGCGACCCGGACCCCGTAGGCAGCCTTCATGGCTCCACGCATGGCTGTCTCGCTCCAACGCCGGCGCGTGTGCCAAAAGATGACGGCGATCGTGGCGCTCACCGCCAAACCCATGAACGGTCCCGCCTGCATGGCGGGATCAGTGAACCTGAGCAACTCTATGAATGGTACGTTCTCAAACAGTAGTGCGAGCGACCAGAACAGCCACACGGGGGGCGCGAGATAGATCAGGACACGAATGAGCCTGCCCCACCTGCGGCGCGCACGACACCATTCGTTGCGTGCCGCGAGACGGCCGTCCCCCCGCTCGATCTCCCGCCCCGACGCCTGGAGCCGCATTTGTACCAACGTCTGTCTCCAGCGAATGTTGAGATAGATCAACCGCAACGCAATAACGGCAAAGGCTACGCTCACCAGTGTCCAAATCGATAGCGGCTCGGCGATCACCCTGCTGACCAGATACCACCCGGCTCCCCACGTTATTGCGGGTATCGCCATATATGCAACCACCATGGCAACCGCGTAAGCCCGTTTGCGAAACCACGCCATTGGATGGGCTTCACAAGTGGTCGTACCGTCGATCGCCAGGCTTGCTATGCGGCGGAACAGGTCATGATCGCTCCAATATCCCAGGTGCGCCACCCCCGGTAGATAGTAGCGGTTATACACTTCGTCTTCCGCCAGGCGAAACACGTTACGGATAGCGGGACACCGGTAGGCCATGTTCAGTTCGTGACCGACGGGATCCTGTTCGTCCGAGTAGTTGTAGTGCTCTATGGAAACCGCATCGTCTTTGCGATCGAGCCACGCTGTCGAGTTCAGGTATTCATAGTTCTCGGCCCACAACAAGATGTACTTGTCTATCGGCGATCCCAACGTGACAAACGAACGAACGTGGTGCACCCAGTCGATCGCAGGTACGGTTCCACTGCCGCTGTTGTACCCGGCAAAGAACGGTGCATCTGCGCCCGCCGCGGCCGACTGCCGAGCGCGCACCTCTTGCCGTGCGAATGCAAACAAGATTGCGTCGAGCGAGAGCACGGTGCCCAGGCTATGAGCCACTATGGTATACACGGGAGCAGAGGCAGCGGAACTGGTGTGTTGATCGTGAATCGACTGCATGCACTCGTGAAAGTGGCGCACGGCGGCCCCACGCGTAGCAGGATGTTCGCCGTAGAGTTGCACGTCACCCAGGAAGTCGTCGAAGACTTTAGACGCCAGCTTGTTGAGCCGTAGCTTCAAGAGACGCCGGACCCAAATCACCGCACTGCGGAGGTGGCGGATGATGTCGAGGGCCCAGTCGTCGTCTCCGCGGAGGCGCATCTTGTTGAGCAGTTTGCGGCTCCAGGTTGCGACCGGCTCGCCTACCTTGGGGAAATTGCGTCGCATGACGTCGGCCCAGTAGATCTCGACGAACCGGATGTCGCCACCGTCGGACGCCTGGTCCCAGGGCGTCCAGGGTGTCTTGGCCGCCATGCCATGTTGAGGGATTCCGCCGAACGCCGCCCAATGGCGCTCCCCGGACTTGGACGACAATCGGCCGAGCGTGAGCAGCTCGCGGCGACTAGGTGACTCCTGCTCAGGCTGGCGCGCCCAGGCGAACCGCTCTACCACCGGCACGAGCGTTTCGTTTGGACGTTGATCGCCGATTCCATGTACGACGATCACGTAATGGGTTTTGGCGTTCGCCTGAGTGTCAGGCTGCGGCTCTCGGGTCATCATTCAAACGGGCAATTCGGCTTGGAGGCCCGGAATATCATCGAAGTCATCGAGATTCAAGGTCCACAGCCGGGCATCCCATTCTAACGCACAGGCCGCAATGGCCAAGTCCATCTCCCTACCCCGCGGTCGTCGCACTGCGCCATACAGGCGGGCGGCCGTGGCGGCTTCTTGGGAACCAAACGCAACAGCGGAGGCTCTGGGGAACAGTTCCTCCTGCGCCCTCAGCTCTTCGCGCAACCGTGGTCCCCGTAACCATTCGTACAGCACCAGCGCGGGCAACTGTACGCGCTCGGCGCGTTCGATTGCGCGCCTAACAGCCGGTGCCGAACGCTTGGGGCCCGACAGACAATCGATCAGCACGGACGTATCGAGCAGAATCACCGTGAGTCGGACTTGCTCCGCCGCCCGCCGCCGCGCCTGGCGCGCCGAAGGGCCGCGATCTCCCGCTCCACTATTTCAACGGGCCGCTCGGGGATTTGACGCACAACCTCGTCGAACACCTCCAACATTCGCAAGCGCTCGGCCTCACTCAAGCGACCCACGCGCTCGGCGTATTCCCTAATAGCCTCACGCACGACCTTGCTCTTGGACATGCCGAGCCTAAGGGCAGTCCGGTCGATCCGGGCCGTCGTCGGCTCATCCAGCGTAAACGTCATTTTGGTTGTTGCCATATCTATACCATATTACCATATATACAGATAATCGGCAAGCGCGGCGGTGCACTCGACTGACTTGTGCTGGGAACACTGTTTGTTATACTCCCTATATGGAGATGCATATGGAGCTATCCAAAAAGACGACAATTCTCTTTACGCCCGAGCTTCACGGCCGTCTCAAGGCTGTGGCTCGGCAGCGCGGAACGTCCATTGGCGCGTTGGTGCGTGAGGCCTGCGTCGCTCAATACGGCTTGGTGGGTACGGAGCGCCGCCGTACGGCCGTGGACCAGATGGCGGCGCTTGCTCTTCCGGTGGCCTGCGTTCGGGACATGAAGCAGGAATCGGTCCCGGATCCCGACATGTTACTGCCATGATTCTGGTCGATGCAAACGTACTCATGTACGCGGCCGGTGCAGCGCACGCCAACAAGGAGCCGAGCGTCGGCTTCCTCCATGACGCGGCCGACGGCAAGATCGAGGCGGTGATCGACGCCGAAGTGTTGCAGGAGATCCTGCATCGCTACCGTGCCATCGATCGATGGGCCGGCGGGCGCTTGGTGTTCGATCTTGCGCGTGAGTTGTTCCCGATGGTGATCCCGATAACGGCGCAAGTCATGGACCGGGCCCGCCGTGTGCTCGACGGCGACGAGCGACTCATGGCCCGCGATGCCTTGCACGCCGCGGTTGTGCTAACGCACGGATTGGAGGGGATCGTGAGTTACGATCGCGATTTTGATGCAATTCCTGGCGTGGTCAGATGCGAGCCGTAACACGCCACCCATTTTCCCTGTATGTCCAAACTCCATGCCCTCCACATTTCATTTCTAGTCTAGCTATTGGGCACACCCGAGAGCGACACCGGCGAGATCAGGCCACCAACCTGTTCCGCCAGTCACGGTCTGGACGTACACTGCCAGTCATGAATAGCGATCCACCGAACCTTCCGCTCGTTCAGCTCCGGTACCACTCGGCCCCGCAAGCCCATTTCGGATAATGAGTCAGCCGCCTCAACGAGTCTCGCCGCCATTCTGCTTGCGGCCTGCGGTGATTCGCTCGCTATGAATTCCAGGAGTTGGCGAGTGAATTGTTTGCTCGAGTGGTCCAGACGACTACGTGTCCGCGCGAAGCCATCTCGTCCGCAGTTGAGCCACGACCTGTTCATGAGAAATGGTTCTTCCGGCCTCGGCATCGGCGATGCCGACGGACCCGACAGCCCAAAAAGCCACCTGGGATGGGGCCGATCGCTCCGGCGCTCCTTCCTGGGC
>JBHHZE010000125.1:0-3858 GCA_046757925.1 Gemmatimonadales bacterium | reverse complement strand
CGGATGTTCACCATTCATCGCGACGATCCGGCCGTCGGGCAGCGACAACAGCGCCACGACGCGTGTAAATTCGCCAGCCGGAGGGGTTGCGATGACGACCGCAGGTACGTCGCCGATCCGCCAGCCCGTCCCGACCTCCCAAAGTGGAGAATTGCTCACAGCTACCTGCACTCCGGTATCGTTCGTGACAGTTACTGCCGCACCCGAGGAGTGGTCGCTGCCGCATGCGGTCCACAAAACGGCCGGAATGTAGAGCACTACCATGCGAGAAATACGTCTCACAATAACAAGCTCACACCTCCCGTCCCGGAGAGACAAGGCAATCTTTACAAACGCACCCAATACCGCCCCACTTCCACTGCAGAACACGAACCTACAGGGCCTGGACCGACTACTCGCTACATGATATCCCAGCGCCGCGGCCGCCGCAGTAGCCTAACACTTCCCAACTTTCGCCATCGACCGGGCCCCATTTATCTGTCAATACATGGGTATTGACAGATTGGCTATTCGACCCTATGGTTCCGAGTACGATGGCCAAGACCCAGCAGCTACAAATCCGTGTCTCACCGGCCGAAAAGGCCCGCATCAAGCGGTTGGCCAGGCGCGCGGGGATGGACGTGTCCGCCTACGTCCTCTCGTGCGTCTTGCAGCCAGACGCAGACCGGTTCGAGGCTCTCATTGGGATGCTGCGGCGCGAGCGCGACCAGCGGTTCACACTGGCGACAATCAACGACTTCCTGGCTGCGCTCCCGCCGGCTCAGTTTCGAGACGCGGTGGCGCAGGCGGACGTCTGCCCGCTGTCACCGTTTCTCCAAAACTACGTGGCGGCGATGGTCGAGCACGCAGCGCACCAGAAGGGAGTCGAGTCACCCGAGTGGGTACGCGACGTCACATCCCTCGACCAGCCCCACTTCACAGTGGAATTCGCGAGCCTACGCCTGTACCTGCTGCGTTGTGCTCCGGTCGCATTCAAGCGCCGCAACATCTTTGTCGACGCCTCGGTCAGTGACCGGGTATAGCCGGAGGGTACGAGCGTGCAACCGATCAAACTGACGAAGGCCGACATAGTACGGCTCTTCGCGCTGCTGAACGACGAACTGGCGGAAGACGGTACCGAAGGGGAGGTGTACCTGGTCGGTGGAGCCGTCATGTGTCTCGCCCACGACGCCCGTGCGGCGACACGCGATGTGGATGCATGCTTTCGGCCCGCGCAACGGATCCGGCAAGCGGCCGCCAGAGTAGCTGCAAAAGCAGGCGTACCCGACACGTGGTTGAACGACGCGGTGAAGGGTTACTTGAGTCCCCGCGGCGACTTCGATGCCTACCTCGAACTCACGCACCTCCGCGTCTTTGTCGCGCAACCAGCGTACTTGCTCGCTATGAAGTGTGCGGCAATGCGGCTGGGCGAGGAGTTCCACGACCTGGACGACGTTCGCTACCTACTCCGTTACCTCAATATTTCGAGTGCGGCGGAAGCTCTGGGTGTGGTCGACAAATACTTCTCCAGATCGGAGCTTCTCCCCAAGACACGATTAGTACTGGAGGAACTGCTTGCCGGTTAGGTAGCCCGCGCCACGAACAGGGTCAAGATCATAGGCGATAAATCGTAAAGCCGAGCTTTCTCGCTACCTTGACGAGCCGCTGGTCGTAGCTCGCCAGTTCGATGTCGCTATCAAGTGAGCGGAGAAAATCCAACGACGCCAGGTGTAGAGCGTCCAAGGTTCTGATCGACGCACCGCCCGGGAACGGATCCAAGGCGCGCCCCAATACGGGCGGAACCAACTCGATAAACGCGATTCTCTGCAATAGATTGCGTGCGTCGTCGCCGTGGCTTCTGCCCAGCTTCCGTGCGTTGATTCTGGTCCAGACTTCGTACTGCAACAGCCTGCTGGAAACCAGCGACTCGTGCCAAAGCGAGTCTCGCGGCCGGCGATCTTCCGCCAACAAGTGAGCAAGCGCCACCGACGTGTCTACGTATATCACCTGTCGGAACGATCGGCTTCGAGTTCCTCCAACAGCTCGCGCAACGGCGCGACGGGCCGTCGCGGTGGTGGCGCACCACCGGCAACCACTGGCGGTGTGAGCCAGCCGTTGCGAACTGCATCGGCCAACAAGGCATCTGCCAGCACCGGGCTACGCCCCGCACTGGGCGGCACCAGTTCGGCTACCACGCGGTCACGGTCTGTCACCAGCACCGTCTCACCACCGGCCACCAGCCGCACGTATTGACTGAGCTTGTTCTTGAGAACTTTTAGACCCACGGAACGCATACGCCAAAGGTAGCTACCAGAAGCTACTTTATCAATCCTGGTCGTCGACCTCCGTCGGGAGGACGCTGAGACTAATGGCTAGCCTGTCCGAGCCGGACTTTCCAGATTTCGACGTAGGGATAACCGTTACGATCTACCGTGTACGTCGCCACCGTGCCATCGTGCAACGTAGCGACGAAGACTCTCTCCCACTTGGTACGCGTGACAACACTGTCCGTGGCCGTGTCGATCACCTCTACCATAGTTCTGGAACAGGTTTGCCGGAGACGGTCCTTTCGATTGGCGAAGTTCGCGAGCCGAGCTTGAACCAGAGGGTCTCATGCACTACACTGTAGTGCATGAGAAAAACCGAAGTGTATAGCTGGCGGCTTGAAGCAGTACCACGATCGACCCATGGATTTTGCCGACGCAACGCTGGTGCAGCTCGCGAGGCGCGAGTCGCTCCGCACTATCTTCACCGTCGACCACAACGACTTCAATACCTACCGCGTCGAGGGCCGCAGGATATTTCTGAGGCTCTATGCGGGCGACTTTTCCCAAGTTGAAGCTGTGCGAATCGCGCACCACATTGCCACTACCTGATGGGGGCTGCTCCACCGGCGCGGCCCTCTATCCTCGCCCGCACCACGAACGGCACGTCGAACTCGTCGGTGGTCACGAAGTAGACGTTGCCACCGCGTACTCTGAACAGCGGCCACTGACTGATTCTGGACCGCGTCCTCACCTGACCCAGGTAACGTCCATCGGGATCGAACACATCGAGGCCGCTTCCCGCCCGCTCCGCGGAATCGGAAACCCGCACCCACAGAACGCCAGCCTCGTCCACCGTGAATCGCTGAAAGGCGGGCTTGTAGCGCGGTATGCGCGACAGGTCTATCTCCTTGCTCTTCACAAAGTCCCGGACTCGCGCCTCGGCAGCTTCGCGCTCGCCAGATGAAACCTCGACCGGATCGTACTCGCGTTCGATCGCCCGCAACGTGTCGCCTTCCAACGTAGACCGGTAGATGCGGTAACGATCCGCCACGCCCGACCACAGAGCGCCACTCGGCCCCACAAGCCACGTGAGTTTCGGAGAAAACGGCACCTCCGTCATCCCACTGCTACTGCCGATATCGTACTTGAAAAACTCTGTTTCGTGATGCGGTAGGGCGAAAGTGTCCGGGTACTGGCCAACCGTGTCGAACAGCAACACTACCGGTCGCGACTCATCTCCCGATCCGACCAAACTGAAATCGTACAGTTCACCGCTCGCCGTGAGGCTCCCGCTCCACTCCCACTGACGAATTCGCATGGGGGCGCGGTAGCTCGTCACATAGTTGCCCGACGTATCGTAGACGGAAAAACGGTGGAGCCTCTGGTCGACAACCCAGAGCCGGCCCTGCGGTCCCCAACCGAGGCCATCGGCGCCGCGAAACTCACCGGGCCCCTCACCTTTACGCCCTAGGGTCCGCACGTACGAACCGTCCTCTTGGAACACCCGTACTTCCTGGATCTGCCGATCCAGCACATAGATCCGGCCCAACCCGTCCGCCTCCACCCCAATGACCTGCGAGAAGACCTCGGGGCCATCACCCTCGACGCTGCC
>JBHHZE010000124.1:0-3858 GCA_046757925.1 Gemmatimonadales bacterium | reverse complement strand
CAGACCCCCAAACAGACCCCTCTCCTCCGTTCTTGCTTCCGACGGACCAATGATCCACCTGCAGCGGGTCCCGCTGCGGGAAATAGGTCATGCGTCGCGCATCCTCGCGTCGGTGTTCGCCGAGCATGTGGTCCAGCGCCGCGACACGGGTCGCGCACTGCGTAAGCTCCCGGCCAACGGGCGCCGATCGTGGCATCCAAGACGTCGAGCGCCGCGTGCTGGTCCGCTGCCTGGACGGAGGCCCCCTGATCGACCACCAGGACGTCGGGCGAGGGCAGCTGCAACACCTCGATACAGGTTCGCGCGGAATTGAGCGAGCGCGCTGGCGCGGCATAGATGATCGAGGTGTGGGGACGTTGACGGAGCTGATCGCTGAGCTGCGTGACAGGATCTTGCTTGCCCCCGGCGAGGGTTTCCAGGTCCACCACGAGGACCAACGGACCGCGACTCCGAATAGGGATGATCGTGTCCGGCTGGGCGGCGGAGCCGCGTTGCACCGTCCCACTCATGAGTGCCAAGTGATAGCCCAGATGGGGAATAACGCTCCTCTCCGACTTCAAAATACTTAGTGTACAAAATAATGGTACGATAATTATAACACGGTTGCAGCAGTCCTGTAACGCGCTATATTACATCAATTATAGGCCTTCAGTAACGCTTTGACTACAAAATAAGAAGCTTGGGTGTATGCCCAATATATCCAGTGTAGGAATTGTTTTTCGTGAGGGATGCGTTTAGGAAACGTCAGCCGTCGGCTCTGGGCGCTCAGGCTCGGGGCTCGACTCAGGCGCTTGATCGATGGCTCCCGTTGCAAGCATCGGCGTCGCATCGATCGCTGTCGCCTCCATCATCGCCACCACGCGCTGGAGCGATGACAGAATGAGCGTTTGCTCCCAATCGTGGAGGTGCTGGAACTCCGAGACGAAGGACTCCTGGAGCGGGGGGGGCGCCTGTTCGAGCACCTCAGAGCCGGCCGAGGTGACGGAGACGAACACTTTGCGCCGATCGGTGTCGTCCCGGCGACGTTCCACCAACCCACGCGTCTCGAGTCGGCCGATGATCCCGGTCACGGTGGCCATGCTCAAGCTAATTGCCTCGGAGAGTTCACCAACGGGGGTGGCTCCGCGGCTCTCGAGTTCTTCGAGGATGATGAGCTGGGGCCCCGTCAGGCCAAACCGTTGCACCAGGGAGCGGGAATGGAGATCGATCGCGCGAATGATGCGCCGCAGAGCGACCAGTACATCGCGATGCCGCTGGTTTGGTGCGCTAGGCATACCACCTCTCGTTCCTGTTCGGCAATCTCGGAGAACCGAACCGTTGAATTGTCTTCAATCCGTGCGGCAAACGCAATGACGCCATGAAAGGAGGTGGCGAACAATGACAACGCTCAATGAGGAGAAACTCGCTGGCGTGACGCTCCACGCGCTCGTGTTCGACAAGAAGTGGCAATTGGGACCGCACGCGTGAAGCCCTGCTGCGTTTCCTCAATTCCGTGGAGGGGCAGCGGTACGTCTCGCAGGTTCGTAGGCCCATCGTCGTGTTGGCATCCGATCCCAACCGCCGGCACCCGTACTATCCGCACGTGACAGACGGAGTCCTCGGCGTGCTTCACCAACTCAATATGGAGTTCCCGATCTTTACTTCGGCATTTCTCTATGAGCTCCCCGACAACCAAATCGTGAAGTTCTGCTCGCCCGAGGATCGCACATGAGCGTCACTTCCGTCCAGGAAGGCCGCCAGCTCGTAATGGCGGCAACGGAACGAGCCAACGAACACAAGGCCGACTTTGGGAACGTATACAATCAGGCGGACCCGCGCGACTATTTCCACACGCTCGGCGCGCTCGACTACCAAATCCCGCAAAACGCCAAGCCGTGGCTGCTGCGTATCATCCAGGCGCTCCGGCAGGCACGGCAGCAAGAACGCGTGACCTTACTCGATGTTGGATGCTCCTACGGGATCAACGCCGCGCTCTTGCGGCACGACCTCGATCTCGATGATCTCTATCACCACTACAGTGCGGCCATCGACGCGGACATAAGCAGCAACGCGATGATGGAGCAGGACCGTGAGTTCTTTCATCGCCGAACTGTGGACATGCGACTCCGCACGATAGGTTTAGACACCGCTTCTCATGCTGTGAAGTACGGGAGATGGGTCGGCCTGTTGGACGCCGCCCTCATCGCCGACCTGGAGGAAGAGCAGCTCCGCCCCGGTGAGTCCACGCTCATCGACGGAGTGGACCTGGTGATCTCGACCGGGTGTATTGGGTACGTGAGTGAGCGCACCTTTGAGCGGCTCCTCGCGGCCCGTGGCTCCGATCCAACGCCGGTTATTGCCTCGTTTGTATTGCGGATGTTCCCCTACGACAACATCGCGGCGGTTCTGGCTCGCCACGGTCTCCGGACGTTCAAACTGGAAAACCGAACCTTTGCGCAGCGGCGGTTCGCGGATGACGATGAGGAAGAGTCCGTTCTCGTCGAACTCCGTAATCGCGGCATCCACGTCGAGGGTCGGGAGAGATTGGGGTTTCTCCATGCGGAACTGTACCTTTCAACTCCCCCCAGCTCGAGGATCATACCTTTATTGGGTCACACGTGGAGCGTCGTAGCCGAACCGTGAGCGATGACGGCGAGATGACCGAGATCGTGACCGCGCTTCTGGAGACGGAGCCCTTCCAATGGTCCCAGGAGCGCGCGGCGTTGAGTGTCGAACCGGACGAGAACGTACCGAACACGATCAACGTGGTCGCCGGGGTACCCGACGAAGGCGACTGGGAGTTCCTCCTCGAGCAATGGCTGACTGCCGCGCTCATCGCGCCATACCGGGAGCAGAGGTCGAAGGTGCTGACATCGTCGCGGGCACGTTTTGGCGTGATGGTCCGGAGTCGGCCGTGACGATTCGGCTCTCGCTGCCCGAAAGTTCAGCGTGACGTGCTGGACCAGTGGCGATCGCTCTGAGCGCTTCGCAGAGCCGTTCGCCACTGAGTCACCGGCCGCGAGAATCACTCCATAGTGGGAGCGGTACGAACCGACCTAATATCCTTCAGGCCGGTCCACGAACCGCCCCGGCTCGGCAAGCCTGCGCAATCTCCTGTGAGGCAGTCGCGGGGTCCAACGCGTGACTTCACTAGAAGGGGGATCGCGACGTGTTGCTCCAAGAAGTTCTCGCCGACCTTCGGGAACCGCGACGTGATCTCAATTCTGAGGGTTAAACGATGGGTCCCAGAGCTGCCTGGCGACGGTCATTGGCCGCAGTGCACCAGATCGAAGCGGGACCAAGAGCGCCGCAACGCCTGCGGTTGGCCTCTTGCTACCCCCAACGCCGCTGTACGGACGGTCAGGGGCGCGACGTGAGCGAGCGACGGCGCCATACCAGCGCGCCGTTCTCGAAAGCCGAGGTAGCCCGCATCCGCGAGGCCCTGCTGACCCGTGGAGCGGTAGTTGATTGCCCACGCTGTGGTTCCTCGCTCACGTTCGAGCGGCCAGCTACGAGCGTGGCGTCCGGGCCTAGCGTTTGGTGGATCAATTGTGCCTCGTGCCAACGGAATCTGATCGTTCATGCCGCAATCTTGCCTTCCGAAGGCGACGCCTCGTCGGGCGGGGGAGAGCCTGAGCAGTAACAAGGCGAGACGATGGTGTTGCCGGGCTCGTCGGGTTCCGGCAAGACGACGCTGCTCAAGCTGGTGAACCGGCTTCGTCCGCGAGTTGTTCGCCAAGCCCGCGCAGCAGCTTGCCGCCTACGGAGCGATGTTGTGAGAGCCGGGGAGTCATGGATCCCGTTCGTGTCTGAGCGCTTGCCCGAACTCTGGGTGCGGACCGGCGAGCATCTGATCCTGACCGGTCTGTCCACGGGCAT
>JBHHZE010000123.1:0-3888 GCA_046757925.1 Gemmatimonadales bacterium | reverse complement strand
ATCCGGTACGCGATCTGGTTACCGAGCAGGTCCTCATCACGAGCCAAAACCATGGATTTGCAGTCAGTGGAACGAGTAAGCTCGTGTCAGGTGTTAAATCACTTGAGGTGACGCACCGTAACCTCAATGATGACACTGTTGAAGGCATACGTCATGTGGAACTACCCATGTTCGGGGTACAGTACCATCCGGAGGCCTCCCCGGGGCCCCATGATGCGCGGAATCATTTTGCCGACTTCGTCCAAGCCCTTGACAGTCAATAGGTAAGCTCATATAAATGACCCCCCCGGGCCTGGCTTTGGGTCGGTGAGATTTCCGAGTTCTTGCCCGACAGAAAGAGGATTCATGACAAAGGCGGATCTCGTTGAGCGGGTGACCGCTTCAATCGCTCGGACTGCTGGTCCAATGATTTCAAAGAAAGACTGTGCTCGAGTGGTGGACGCATTCTTGGACGCGGTGAAGTTGGCCTTATCCGAGCAAAGCAACATCGAGATACGCGGGTTCGGCACGTTCAAGATCAGGCGTCGCAAGACGCGCATGGCGCGGAATCCTCGGACGGGCGATCCGGTGGAGGTGGCTGCCCGACCGGTGCCGGTGTTCAAACCTTCGAAGGAGCTTCGGGCCAAGGTTGCGGATGGGAGTGCTGCAGCACAGTCGCAGAGTTCAGCTCCGGGAATGCCGCAGCAGCAGGTCTAGGGCAGGGTGGAAGTAAGAAACGCAGGGTGGTCCCGACCAAACGGAACCACCCCTTTTTTTGAGCTATGTTCTGGCCCCGCCGCTAGTGTCGGTTGCGGTACTCTTTCCATAGCCGGGTGTGGCGGCTTTCTAGGGACACCTCTTCTCCGGCAATAAAAGCGCGCTCCACGTGGGTGACGATTTGCAGCGGGTCTCCATCTGTCACGATGAGGTCGGCCCGCTTGCCCACGTCTACGCTGCCCAACCGATCGCCCATTCCGAGGATATCTGCAGCATTGAGCGTTACCGCCTTGAGCGCTTCCTCTTTGGGGAGGCCGAACGCTACCGACTTGGCTGCGTGGTATGGGAGATTCCGCACGTCTGCCACGCTGTTGGTGCCGAAGCTCACCTTGACGCCGGCGGCGTTCAAGATGCCCGCATTGCGCCAGCCGGCGGTAATCGGGTCGTCCCGATCCATCGTCGGCGAGAGCGCCGATCCCACCACCACCGGTATACCTCTCTGGGCTAGCTCGTCCGCTACGCGGAAGGCTTGGTCGCCGCCGACTATGACGGCGTTCACCTGGGAGAATCTGTCGAGGAACAAGAAGAGGGTCTTGATGTCTCTTTCCCTGCGCACGCTGAAGAAGACGGGTATCTCGCCGGTTACGGCCGGCACCATCGCGTCCAGCATAATATTCTCCCGATCGCCCAGATTCGCCTCGAACGGACGGGTCGGGTCAGCGTTGGTGCTGGGATTCTCGGCGTACACGGTGGCGCGCTCGAATAGTTGAACGAGTTCTTCGAGTCTCTCGCCCTCGAGTTTGGGCTCGTCCCAAGCCTTGCCCTTGGCCGCGGGGAAGTTCACCGATAGCGCGGCGTGGTCGCTTACGGTCATGCGCTGCTGGGTATCACCGCTCAGTTGAATGAGCGCCGCCGTTCCCGGTATCACGGTACCTCCTCGCGGCCCCAAGTCGGTGACGGCCGTAGTAATCCCGTTGGCTCGGGCAACAGGGATCGCCTCACTTTGGGGATGCACGCTGGTAATCGCCCTGATATGTGGGTTGAATCGACCGATCTCTTGATCGTCGCGTGCCGATGTGATGGATGCGATCTCGACCATACCGAGCTGGGTCACGAGATCGATCATTCCGGGATAGATGTGTTTGCCACTCACATCCACCACATTCGCTCCGGCGGGAATCTGAACTTGCGACTCGGGGCCCACCGCCGTGATCTTCCCATTCGATATCAAGATGGTACCGTTTGGAATATCGGGGCCGGAAACGGTATGTACCGTACCACCTCGTAGTGCGGTGACCTGGCCCTGCGGCACACCGCCACCGGCGCCACCGGACCATTGGTTGAGTGGGGTCCCGGTCTCGCTTATGCTAGCAGCCTCATCGGGGATCAGCCTTCTTTCACGGATCCGCCGCACGCGTTCGCGCCGGGTTTCTTCCTCCTTTTGGAGATCGTAATAGACTATTCCGTCGACAATGGTTTTCTCGACGCGTGAGTAGCTGTCGAACGGGTCGCCCGAAAGAAGGACCAGGTCGGCCTGCTTGCCGACTTCCAGACTGCCGACCTTGTCATCGATCAACAATTGGCGGGCCGGGTTGAGCGTCAACATTCTGAGCGCATCTTCCTTGGATACTCCACCGTACTTCACCGGCTTGTTGAATTCGTACACCATGAACGACTGTAGCCAGGGAATATCCGAGTTGATGCTGGTGACGACGCCGTGGTCGTGCATGACAGCGGCATTGTACGGGGTCGCGTCGTAAGCTTCGAGCTTGTATTGCCACCAATCTGAGAAAGTGGAGCCACCGGCTCCGTGCGCGGCCATTTCGTCCGCGACCTTGTATCCCTCGAGAACGTGGGTGAACACGTCGATCTTGAAGCCGAACCGATCGGCAATGTTCATGAGCATTACGATCTCATCGCTGCGATAGGAGTGGGCGTGGACCCGGATCCGGCCGTCCATGATGTCCACCAGGGCCTCGAGTCGTAAATCGCGTCGCGGAGCTACCCGGAAGTTCTTGGGATGGGAGCGATACTCTTGCCACGCCCTCTTGTACTCTTGAGCCGCCGTGAAGGCCTGCACATACACGGCTTCGACGCCGGCGCGGGACGCCGGGAAGCGGCGCGGACTGCCGCGTGCTCCGGGGAAATTCTTGCGGGTCACATTCTCGCCCAGCGCAAACTTCACCGTTTGCGGCGCACCCTGGACCAGGAGCTGCTTTGAGTTCTCCATGCCCCAGCGCGTCTTGATAATGGCACTCTGGCCACCGATCGGGTTTGAACTGCCGTGAAGGATCTGTGCCGTGGTGACCCCGCCCGACAGCGCCCGATAAATGCCGAAATCATCGGGATTCAGCGCGTCGATGACACGGACTTCCGGGACGACCGGCGAGCTACCCTCGTTGGTAGCTCTCATGGCGATGTGGGAGTGTTCGTCGACGAGGCCGGGAATCGCCGTCATGCCGGTTCCGTCTATCACAACCGCCCCGTTCGGTGCTTTCAGGTCTTCGCCGATGGCACGTATGAGCCCATCTCGAATCAGGATGGAGGCGTGCCTGTAGACCGTGTCGTTCGCACTCCAGATAGCGTCGATGTTCGTAACGAAAAGGTCTCCTCGCGGCACGTCCACCGTTCCGGGCTCGACCTGTTGTTTCCATTGTGCACTGGCACCGTTTGCGACCGCGCCGACCAGGGCGGCACCGAGCAGGAACTGACGCCCAAACGATTTCATCTCGTCGCCTCCTCTCCTGGTCCGCCGGTCCGACGGGCTGTCCATTCGAAATCGCCCTGTGGGCCGTCACCGGTGCCGGAGGCGGTGTCTCCCTCTGCTGTACCCGTGAACTTGATCTCAAATGTGTCTCCACCGGCCTCGAGCGCTACCATGAACGAGATCTTGTTGCCCGAGACCGTACCGTTCTTCACTGCCGCGTCGCCAAAATCGGTCGAAATATTCCCCGTCACCGTGCCCCCCTTCTGCACCAGTTTGAGCGTCGCGGTGAACTGACCCATGTCCATCTCCCAGGTCCCGGCGAGGTCCACGGTGGGTGCTTCGTCGTCATCGGCAGCATCCTCCGGTACGACCTGTTCCTGTAGGGACGGGCCCGGCGGTTCCGACCGGCATCGGCGTGCAATCCTCTGACCGCCAAAACCTTTTCAGATGACTGACCTGACCAATTTCGTCCCTGCCTGCAACGA
>JBHHZE010000122.1:0-3977 GCA_046757925.1 Gemmatimonadales bacterium | reverse complement strand
TCTCCGCCTGCTTTGGACCTAGATGCCGGGACGCCACCCGGAGTGCAGCGGCGCGCAGGGACCCACCAACCGCATCAATAGTCGGTCATCACACTAGCATCGCCCGGTCACATTTCCCGCTCCCATCGTCCCGCAAAATTTCGCACCACTCGGCGTAATGTTGGTTATTCACTCCGTTACCGAATCGGTTATCGTCTCCCCGCGGCTCGGCAAACGGGTGTGAGATCATGCGTCTAAGCCTTTTTGGTTACCACGGTTCGTCGCCGATTTGAGTGCTGGCGTGGCGAAATTGGTAAACGCGGCGACGCCTAGACTTGAGTTCAGGGTGTGAGCCGCGTAGCCAGTTAGCTACGTCAGAAAGCCGGAGGACGAAAATTCTCCGGCTTTTGGCTGTCAAATTCTACCGCCTCATTCGTCATCAAGGTACTTCAGGACCCAGTTGTAGGCTGACCGCGGCCTTCAGGCCGTGACCAAAACCATTGGCGGATAGAGACGTGGGATCCTACAGGGCAGTCTGTCACTTTTCCCTTTTCCCGCTTCTCGTCATTTCACATTTCATTTTTCACTTTTCACATTCTCGCCTACCTCCCTACGCTAGCGCTGCGGGACCGTTGGCATCACTTTACAGCATAAAACAAACGGATGCTGCACACACATGGGCGAGACTCGAGTAGACCTGCTTCATCTGCTGGAAGACCTGCGGGATGCCTACCCCGGCCCGATTGAGGAAATCATCCTGACTGAGATCGTGGCCAATGCACTGGACTCGGGTGCAAGCGCCATTCACATGTCCACCGATCCCGGAGAGTCCACCCTGACAGCGGTAGACGACGGCACCGGAATGCGGAGAAATCAGCTGCGGCAGTACCACGACATCGCGGCCACCACCAAGACACGCGGCAGAGGAATCGGATTCGCAGGAGTCGGCATCAAGCTCGGGCTCCTGATATGCGACGCGGTGTTCACAGAAACGCGGCGAGGCAAACAGCACGTCGCCACCAGCTGGCGACTCTCATCGAAGCGCCGCGCGCCCTGGAAGTGGGTGCAGCCCGAAGGATTGGTCGAAGAACAAGGCACCGCCGTTAGACTCAAACTTTCGAGTCCCCTCTCACCGCTCCTCGATATCGGTTACATCGAGCGTGCGCTTTACAACCACTTCGAATCGCTACTCGATCCAACATTCGACGAGATTCTCGCGCCGTACTATCCCCACGGTATCCGGTTCGTCATAGCTGGTAAAGAGCTCGCTCGATACTCGTTGGACGCACCCGATAAGGCCTCACTGGCAGTCAAGCTGCCACGCAAACGCAAGCCGTCTGCCGTGGGATTCATGGCGCGACATGCAACTCCACTCCCGGACGGCCAGCGCGGAATCGCCGTCAGCACGTTCGGTAAGGTGATCAAGCGCGGGTGGGATTGGCTCGGCATTACACCCGCTGACCCCGATGCCATCGGCGGTTTGATAGAAGCGCCCTCGCTTGCACAGGGTCTAACTCTCAACAAGGGCGATTTCATCCGAGTCGGGAAGAACGGCGCTCTGTACCTGGCGTATCGCAAGGCGATCCAGGAGGTCGTGTCAAACCAGCTCGCCGAGTGGGGACTCGAGCGGGAAGACGCCGAACGAGACCGGCGGCGTGCGGCGCGTCCGGTCGAACGCGATCTCGAGAAGATATTGATCGATCTTGCCGATGACTTTCCATTGTTGTCGACCCTGGTGGAGCGCCGTTCCGGCGGGCAACGCAGGCTCCCGATGGGATCGACAAAAGCGGGTAATCAAGTGGGCGCCCTCGTCGGTGGTGGGCTGACCGATCAGGAACGACCGGAAGGACCTCCCACCGACGAGAGGGAGCAGGCCGACAAGGCCGACAGTGACCGCGCGGAGCCGCCCTCGCCACCAACCGGCATGCTGGAAGAGACACGCAAGGGTCCCCGCCGGCCCACCCACTACCGGCTCCAGATCCGGTTCGAGCACCGGCCCGACCAAAGCGAGCTCTCTCGCCTGGAACAATCCACGGTGTGGATCAACGAGGCCCATCCGGCGTATCGCCGCGCCGAGTCGTCTCGCTCCACCGGATATCACATTGCCCTCGCAACAGCCATGGCGCTGGCGAGACTCGCCGTTGACCCGACCGAGGAACACGATTTCGTAACCGCTTTTCTCGCGCACTGGGGCAAGAGTATCGACAAGAAGCCGCGGAAGAAAAGGCGCAGACCGAAGAGGAAGACTTGATTCTGAGTCGAGTTCCTTCATACGTTGCGATTGTTTGCGATGCCGCGCAGCCATTTTCGCTGCGGTGAAAAGCCGGAGGGCAAGAGTTCTCCGGCCTTTTGTTTGTTCAGTAACAGGGTACATGCGTGCTGGTGGGTCCCGGAGCGACGCGTTGCTCCATCGGTCACTCGACGCCATCACCCCCTCCTTCGCCTGAGCACGTTCTTCGGCAGGAGCATCCTGATGTTCTTGCGGACGCGCCGAGCCATCTTGACCGCCAGGCGCGCTTCGGAAAGCGAGACCGGTTCGTAATCGCCCGGGTAGCCAGTAACCGTAGCGTACGCCACCAATCTCCGCTGCTCCTCGGTCGAGAGCTGCACCACCGCGCGTCGTGGCATCAGCGCCGTCAGTTCCCCAATATCGTGAGTGTTCGGGAAATCGATTCCTTTTGACACCAGAAATGCCTTCAAGTATTTCTCTACACACTGTTGGGCATGAAAGCAGACTGTGTCTGTCGGGCAACCTTCATCCATCTTCACCGTGTGGGCGGCGTTCTTGAGGTCGTTTTCCGCTTTCTCGACCCACTCGCGAACGACCTCGGCAATCCGCTCACTTCCCGCCATACAACACTTCCCCTTCCCTCACTGCCGGATGCTCTATCGTCCCGACAACCTCCTTGCGCCACTCGAACTGCTCGGGCGTAGTCACGATGATGTCCTTGGGAATGCGGATGTCCTGCAAGGCCATCCCGATCTCGATCGCTTTCTCGCGCTTGGATCCCGCAACGGCCATCACCACCAACAGGTCCACGTCGCTGTCTGGGCCACCCTCACCGCGGGCGCGCGAGCCAAACAGTATAATCTTTTCGGGGTGAAACTGTTTGACGATTCGGTTCACCATCTGCCGAATCTTTCTCCTTGCTGAATTGCCTCTGCTGGGCGGCTTCGATTCTCTCCTCACCCCCCCACCGTCCGCAACACTACGTCCACCAACCGCGTCGGCCACCGCCACCCCGAGACGGCTCGGCTGACGTCGAACCGGGATCCTTTTCTCTTTTGCGTGCGCCAAATCAAAATCCATCTGTATGCCTAACCAAACTTCCGGACTGCCGCCAAATGCTTTGGATAGCCTGATAGCCATTTCCGGAGAGACTCCGTTCTTGCCGTTGACAAGATTGCTGAGCGTAAGGCGGGTTACACCAAGAACCTCGGCGGCCTTGGTTATGCTCAAACCGAGCGGTTCCAAACACTCGCGCTTCACGAGTCGGCCGGGGTGCGGCGGGTTCTTCGTCTTCATGTTGTCTCCTACTGCAGCCCTCTGCGTCCAGAGCCTCGTATCACAATACTACATATGTATATGGCATATATGCGCTAGTCAACTGTCGGTCACTCTTCCCTTTCCCTTTTCACATTTCACCTCTCACTTGTCACTCGTCACATTTCCCGCTTCCCGCAAAATTCTGCACCAACTCGGCGTAAATGTGGTTCTTCACCCCCGTTAACTCCCCCACTCGCGTCCGCTTCGCGCCGACTCCCACCGCCAGCACCGCCGCATCATTGACTCGACGACGCTTAGGTAGTAGCGTTACTCATAACAAGGTGCAAGCTGTGTAGCCGTTTTCGCTACGACAGAAGGCCGGGGGACGAAAGCTCTCCGGCTTTTGTCGTGTGGTGAGACAGAACATGTGCGTTGGTGGGTCCCGCAGCGCCGCGTTTTCTCCGCCTGCTTTGGACCTAGATGCCGGGACGCCACCCGGAGTGCAGCGGCG
>JBHHZE010000121.1:0-4007 GCA_046757925.1 Gemmatimonadales bacterium | reverse complement strand
ATTCTCATACTGGAGGATATCGCTGCCGACGTAGAGTTGGCCGAGCGTGCCTTGGCCAAGGCACGCATCGAGTTCGAGTCTCATTGGGTCTATACCCAGGAAGATTTTGTCAAAGCACTCCATGAGTTTGCACCCGATGTGGTATTGGCGGACTACCACCTGCCGCGGTTTGGAGCCATGGCTGCGATTCGGACCGTGAAAGAGCAGGCTCCTACGACCCCGGTGATCGTCGTGACTGGTGCCGTGGGCGAAGAGGTCGCGGTCAAATGCATCGAGGCCGGTGCAGCAGATTACCTACTCAAAGACAGACTGACTCGGCTCGGACCAGCTGTCAGAGCGGCGCTGGCGACGAAGCGGAGCGCGGAAGCTCGCCGATTGGTGGAGGAGACAGGAGAAAAACGTGCAAGAGTGCTTCGAGCAGCCATCACGAGCACTCAGAGGTCTCTGTGGGAAAGTCAGGCGCAGTTCAAAGCCGTGGCCGAGTCGGCCCCCAATGCAATCGTGGTGGCGGACACTGACGGACGAATCACTTTCTGGAACCTGGCCGCTCAGAAGATTTTTGGATACACGACAACCGAAGTCCTTGGGCAGCCCCTGGCCACACTGATCCCGGAACGACTCCGACGCAGCACCCTGCACGGACTAGCACGTGCCGTTTCCGCCCCGGGGGCGCCATCTCCCATAGGACCCATCGAGGTGACCGGTCTAGACAAGCACGGTCGCGAAATCCCGCTGGAGCTCACCCTGGCTCACTTTACCCAGGGTGGGAGACTCTTTTTCGTTGGTGTGCTCCTCGATATAACCGAGCGTAAGGAAACGGAAGCCAAACTGTACCTCCAGTCAGCGGCACTGGAGGTGGCAGCGAATGCCATCGCGATTACCGATCCGCGGGGAACTATTCAATGGATCAATCCTGCCTTTACTACCCTTACAGGCTTCCCGCCTGAGGAAGCGATCGGCGAGACGTTCAGGATCCTCAAATCCGGAAAACACGATGACTCCTACTACCGGGACCTGTGGGAAACGATTCTTTCGGGTCGTACGTGGCGTGGTGAACTGATCAACCGGCGCAAAGATGGGAGCCTATATCACGAGGAAGACACCATCACTCCCGTAAAAAGTCAGGATGGCACCATCACGCATTTCATTACGATCAAACAAGACATCACGGAGCGCAAGCAATCGGAAGAAGTGCTTCGCGAGTCGGAAACGAAATACCGCGAACTCGTCGAGCATGCGACATACGGCATCTATCACTCGAGCCGGGATGGCCGTTTCCTCATGGTTAACCCGGCGCTCGTCAAGATGCTGGGTTACGAGTCTGAGGAAGAACTTCTCGCGGTCGATATGGCGAGAGACATTTACCGCAATCCAGCCGACCGTGCAAAACTAATCGCACAGCAATCGGGCTCCGAGCGGTCGGCGTTTCGGGAAGTAGAGTGGAAGCGCCGGGATGGCACTCCAGTTACCATACAGCTGAGCGGACGTGCAGTAGTAAACGATTCCGGTGAGTTCCAGTATTTCGAGGGAATCGCCGAGGATGTGACGGAGCGCCGGCTGCTCGAGGCCCAGCTGCGCCAAGCCCAGAAAATGGAGGCCGTTGGCGCGCTGACCGGAGGCATCGCCCACGACTTCAACAACCTCCTCTCGGTTATACTCACTAACACACAAATCATGAGCGAGTCGTCGGCCGATGCTGACGGCGAGTTGCAGAACCTCCTGAGCGACATCCGCGCAGCGGCCGAGAACGGCGCCGACATGGTTAGACGGCTGCTGGGGTTTAGTCGGACTACACCCCTCACTAAAGACACGGTCGACCTAGCGCAGGTCGTCACGGCAATGTCGTCCATGCTCCAGCGATTGATCCCCGAGAACGTGACGGTGGAGGTGGTCGCAGACGATCCGATCAAGGCCGTGAGCGCCGATCGCGCTGCGGTGGAGCAAATCCTGCTCAATCTCGTGACGAATGCACGCGATGCGATGCCTGGAGGAGGTACCCTGACGATTGCCGTCAGCAACACGACAGTGAGCAGCGGTTTGCGCGCCGCATTCCCCTGGTTCGTGCCGGGAGAGTACGTGCTAGTCGCGGTCACTGACACGGGCACTGGCATGGACGAGGCAACGCGTTCCAGGATCTTTGAGCCGTTCTTCACGACTAAGCCGGAGGGAGCGGGAACGGGCCTTGGGATGGCCATGGTCTACGGCCTCATGAAGCAGCACGGAGGATTCATTCAAGTTGAGAGCGAGCTCGGTAGCGGCACAACGATGAAACTTTATTTCCCGGTTGGGAATCGAGAAGAAGTTATCCACGAGCATCGAGTGGTGGCTCGAGATGTCGAGGACCTCGCCGGTGACGAAACGATCCTATACGTGGAAGACCAGGACGCATTACTCAGGGCCGGGACCCGAGTTCTCGAACGCCATGGCTACACGGTAATCCCTGCGGCGAACGGTCAAGAGGCCATCGACATATTCGGCCAGCGCCGATCGGAGATCGACCTCGTCATCTGCGATCTCGTGATGCCTGAGTTGGGAGGAGCACAGGTACTCGAAGCTCTCAAGGAAGCACGGCTCGACATACCGTTCATAATGACCACCGGGTACAGCGCCAACGACACTCCGGACTCTCTGGTCTCCAATCTCACAGTACCCATCTTGCGAAAGCCCTGGACGATGGAGGAATTGTTACGGGCGGTACGTGATGCCGTGGGCAAAAAATGAGATGCAGTCGTAGTCACCCGGCCTCACCCATGGGTGGTCCGTACGATACTCTTCATCTATCTGACGTGCCCGCGTATCGATCATTATCTCGCCGCCGTCTGGCATGGCGTCGCGGCCGTTGGTCGACAGGCATCTTCGAAGCCTCGGCCACGACAGCTCGGAGGTCGACGGATTCGAGGACAAGTGCTTGTCGCCGGCTGAATCCGAGCAACTGCTTGATCATGTCCGCGCCACCCTTAGCGGCGGTCTTCAGTTCTTCCAACTCTTCACGCACCTCGGCTAGGCCCGGTGGAATCGAGCCGTCCGATGATGACCGGTGAGATCCAGTCGCCCTTAGATGCCATTGGAGTCCGGTTCACAAGAGCGGAGGCTTCCCTTTAGCTTCATGCGAAGCGGCAACGGTATGATGGCGGCGGCGGGTTGCATTGAGGGTTGTACCACGCTAACACCTGCATCGTCACGCCGGTATCCGGCGACGGTAAGGAAATTCCTGTATTTCCGTTCAGCGAATTCTTTGGACTCGTTGTGGCTCCGGGTGTTTGCTTGCCGTACCGCGCATCACGAAGTCGTGGGCATTCGGTGACGTCGTCGGATCCAGTTAGAAAGCTCTCGTCGAGACCCACAAGACCGCGAACCGGATCAGCTGCGTCAGATTTTCCACATTCAGTTTCTTCTTGAGATGCTGGCGGTAGGATTCCACCGTCTTGGGGCTGAGACCCAATTCTTGGGCTATCTCCCGCGTGCTCAACCCCAGGCCCGTCAATCTAAGTACCTCCGCTTCACGATCGCTCAGAGACGCCACTCCAGCGCGACCCTCCCCATGAAACAGAATGTAGATAAGCTCGGCCTGAGTTTCGGGGTCCAGGTACACGCCACCCCCTAGCACCTTTCTGACGGCCGTTAGCAATGTCTTGGGGGCTTCCCATCCCACGACGTAGCCCCTGGCTCCGGCCCGCAGCGCGCGCTCTGCATCGAACGGCGCGTTGTGCAGCGACAGGGCCAAGACACAAGGACCGGGACGGAGTTCGGTTAGTAGTTCAATGACACTGAGCGCGTCGAAGAGTTTGAGCGACAGATTGACGATGGCAACATCGGGTTTAGCCCGACTCACGAAGTCCCGCGTCACGGAGCCGCCGTCGATCTCCCCGCACAAAACCAGATCCGCTGTCTCTTGAACTACCTTTGCCAACCCACGCCGCGTGACGGGATGATCGTCAACAATGAGCGTTCGGGCTCTGTTCGAACGCGCACTCCGTACTGTGTTCTTTGCCATAGCCTAAGGTCCA
>JBHHZE010000120.1:0-4081 GCA_046757925.1 Gemmatimonadales bacterium | reverse complement strand
TCTCCGGACAGTCGCGTGGCGCGCGGCGTCTCGCGGCTCAGCATCTCGCCGAGGAACAGACCGGTCTCGATCGAGTCGCGCAGGACGTCGTCGTAGGACGGTATGATCCGCATGCAGCAGTCCTCGTCGCCCGCGTCTAGTTCCAACTGAACCAGGGCCGGAGTCGTTCTATTGATCTTTGATTAGGTAAATAAACTCATCATATTCTGAGCCTGGCATGGTGAAAGAACGATCGCAGCGTTGTCTGGTCCTTGCTGAGCTGGTCGAGGGAGTCGATGACCTCATCGGCCAGGGTCTCGACATCATCGGGGATGTAATTGGCCAGGTCGGCGTACTTGGAATGGGACCAGACCTGCTCCACCGGGTTGAGGTCCGGCGCGTAAGCCGGGAGCCACTCGACTTGAACCTTGGCCCCGAAACGCTCCAGCAGACGCCGCACGCCACTACGATGGACCGACCAACGATCCAAAACCAGGATGATGCGTCGGCGAAGCTGACGCCGGAGCCCGCGGACAAAAGCCTCGAACGTATCGGTGTCGACGTTGTGGTCGTGGATGTCGAAGTACAGCCCCAAGCGGTGACGGTTCGGCGACACGGTGATGGCCGAGATGACCGACAGCCGGTCGCGGCGATCCCAACTGTAGTGGACGGGGGTCCGCCCCTTCGGTGCCCATGTGCGACGCACCACCGGTTGGAGCATAAAGCCCGTTTCATCGGGGAAAACGAGGCTTCGACCGCTTCTTCGCGCTTTTTTTTATACGCAGCCAATCCTTCTTGCGCCAACGGGCAATGGCCTGCTCGTCGCGCTCGCGGGCCCGTCGTTCGGGCTTCTGGCACGACCACGCCATGCCGCGCAGCACACGCCACACGCCGGACTCCTCGTAGGATACGCCGAAGCGTTTGCGAATCAGTTCGCCGACGCGCTTCAGCGTCCACAGTTCCGTGCGATAGCCGTGCCGGCGAGCGCCTTGGAGGAGCATGCGTGCCAGTTGCTCGCGTTGTTTGGAAGTCAGCTTGGGCGTCGGCCCGGGGTGGGGCTTGGCCCGCAGGGCGTCCGGTCCCGCGCGTTGATACCGCTTCTTCCACTGGGAGACGGCCCCCGACGTTACGCCGAGCGTTCGCGCCACCTCGACACCAGACATTCCCTTGTCCAGCAGCGTCATGGCCCGAAGCCGACGCCGCTCCAACTCCTTTGGTGTGCCATTGGGTCTCATACATGACGATATCGGCTCAAGCGAACTATTTAACTTAACCGATCAAAGATCAATAAATAACTCCACACAATAGGGAAAGTGCATCATGCTGCTTGCTTTCTCGTATACGCATCGCGTTCGACCTCGAACGGAACGCGGTTTTCAAGCCAGTCGAAGACCAGATCCAGCAGTTCATCCATCGTTCGGCAGCGATGGTTACGCGTGATCTCGTTGTGCAAGTGCCACCAGATCCGCTCAATCGGGTTGGTATCCGGCGAGTAGGCCGGCAAAAAGTGCAGCTCGATCCGGTGGTCCCAAACGGCCGGATACTCATGCACCCGGCGGCAGTCATGGAACCTCGCGTTGTCGCAGATAACGTGAATCTTTCGGTAGCGACGCAGATGATGCCGTAGATCGTCCAGGTGTCGAACGAACAAAACCGAGTTGCGACCCTCGCCCAGGAACCCTTCCGTCATAATCAAATCGCCTGTTCGCCAGTTGAGCGAACCGGCCAGGTACCGCTTCTCGTTGGTGCCCGGCGTGGGAATCTCGGCCTGCTGACCCCGTATCATCCACATGCTGCCGATCTTCGGGTTGGTGTTGATGTCCGCCTCGTCCTGAAAAACGGCGATCTCGTCGGGCGGCAAATGGGCCGGCAAACGCCGCAGTTTTCGCAACTTCTCCTCCCGCTGCGGATCCCGTGGACCCATCACCGGGCGCGGGCGACGCCAGACCAAGTTCTCCCGATGAAGCCAACGCCGGACCGTCTCCGGGCTGACCTTCACCTGGTAGAGTTCCACCATCAGCACCACCACGACGCCGCAACACCAGCGGCTCCGTAGAAACCCGAAGTCTCGCGGACTACGCCTCGTCACCCACGAGACCACGATCGGAATCAGCCACAGACCGAACCTTGATCTACGACCCCGCCGCTCACCAGCCAACGCCGCGATACCGCCTTGCTCGTACCGTCGCTTCCACCGATCAATCGTGCGCGTGCTGCAAAACAGGACCGCCGCAATTAACGACCACGCGTAGCCGTCCGCCAAGAGCAGTACGATCTGGGCCCGCCTCCGGACTGTGGGATCCGGATGGCCGCGATAAACCTTCAACAACGCCTTGCGTTCTCTCCTCCCCAAAGCAATACTGCCGTCCATGACAATGCCTCCAGGGTACTCGGAATCCATTCCGAAAACCGGTATCTTGGAGGCATTCCACTTTCCCTTTCAAGAGGAGCTATTTAGTACTACAACGCGAAGAAGGCTCAAGAATACCTAGGCATCCAGCCGAAGGTAGGGTCGAGTGGAACTCGAGCCCAGGAGACCTTCGGCATGGACGCACAAACGATTTTGAGGATCAAACCGGCGTTGACCCAGTATCTTCACGAGTTTGACGGCTGCATGGGTCGTAGGACCAACCGACGGCACCTGCAGACGTACGTTGGCGGACAGCTCAGCGACTTGCAGCGCAAGAGCGTGGAGCCAATCGCTGACGCGGCCGGAGAATCGCCTCGGACCCTCCAAGAGTTTTTGGGCCGTCTGATCTGGGACGAGGGTGCCGTACGCGATCGCTTGCAGCGCCGGGTGGCGCAACGACACGCCGACCCGCGCGGTATCGGCATCCTCGATGAGACGAGTTTTGCCAAGAAGGGGAATCACACGGCTTGCGTCCAACGGCAGCACTGCGGTAGCCGGGGGAAGCAGGATAACTGCGTGGTGGCCGTGCACCTCGGCTATGCCGCGGGTGATTTCCACACGCTGCTCGACGGCGAATTGTATCTGCCCGAGAAAACCCGGCATCAGAACCGGACGCGTTGCCGCTCGGCGGGCATTCCTGACGACGTGGTGTATCGCCCCAAGTGGCAGATCGGCCTGGCGCAGATCCAACGAGCGTTGCGCAACGGCGTACGCTTCTCCTGGTTCACCTTCGATGAAGGCTACGGCGGGAAACCCCCGTTTTTGCGGGGTTTGGAAGCCTTGGGGCAGAACTATGTCGCCGAGATTCCGGTCAGCTTCATGGTCTGGACCAAGGCGCCGGAAGTCATGTATCGCGAGCACAGTCGCGACCGCCGGCAGGGGCGACCACGCAAGCTCCCGCGATTGAAGGTTCGCAACACCTCGGCCTGCGAAGTCCGCCACGTGCTGGCCCACTCACCGAAACTGAGGCGTGTCCCGTGGAAGCGGTACCGGGTCAAGGAAGGCGAGAAGGGTCCGATGGTCTGGGAGGCCAAGTGCATTCCAGTATGGATCAAGGATGAACGCGGTCTGCCGGTCGGGCCCTATCGACTGCTCATCGCCCGCAATGTGCTGAAGCCGGAAGAGGTCAAGTTCTTCCTGAGCAACGCCCCGCTCTCGGCGTCGGTGGAGGCGTTGCTGCTGGTGGCGTTCTCCCGCTGGCGGATCGAACGGATCCTCGAAGACAGCAAGGGGGAGTTGGGGATGGACCACTTCGAGGTCCGCCGCTACCTGTCGATCCAGCGGCATTTGATCCTGACCTGCGTGAGTCACCTGTTCCTGGCCGAGTTCCGCCTGGATCACGGGGGGAAAAAGAAAGGAACTCACGATCGCCCAGGTCCGGACCATCACGAAAGTGTTGGTTTCCTTGTGGGTCCGCGGGGGACGATGCTCTCGAAGGCGTGCGGAAGCCATCGCCGCGCAATTGCGTTTAACGCAGCAGCGCAACGCCGCCGCCCGCCGGGCCCATCGCAAGCGAACCATACGGCGATTACACGCAATTGGCGTGAAACTCAAAGACCTGAACATGTGTCAATGGCCAAGAAAGTAGCGTAGTAGTATTAAGCGGTCCGCCCGAAAACGAAAGTCCGAAAAGATGTCGCAAGCGAGAAGGACACTCATAGTAGTAAAGGTAGCGGCGCTCGTAGCTTTTTC
>JBHHZE010000119.1:0-4133 GCA_046757925.1 Gemmatimonadales bacterium | reverse complement strand
GGTGTTCGACGTGTTCGATCCCGAGGGGCGGTACGTGTGGTCGGTCGACTCTCCCTGGAGCATAGTTGAGGTCTGGCACGAAGTTGTTTTGTGATTTGCGCGATTTCGGGCTCCTGAATCGCGAAAATGTCGCGTTTTGATAGTGGTGTGTCGTGTTTTGGTATTGCGGAGGGTGGGAGTCATCAGCACCTTGCAGTCATCAAGCAGAAGTTAGTTTTGTGCGTTAATGGTTTCCGAATTTGCACTTTGCAGGGAGACTGCCCGATGAAAAAACAGAACATCATCATAAAGGGGCTAGTGGTGGTTGGGTTGGGGTTGCTAGCCCTTGCCTCACCGCAGCGCGTGACGGCGGAGACCTCGTCGACGACTGTCGGTTGTGTTGCTTACGCGTGCGTGACGGTGTGCAGTATCGCGGCTGTCGACCAGTTCTGCGACTCTTGGTGTCCACATTGGACCGCTGGTTCGTGTTTCGCTGGCAGCCCTTGTGATCTGCCGTTGTCCTTCATGCAATGCCATGAGGTACTCGAGTAGCGGTGCGTACTTAGGAGCCGGTGAACGGAGTACGATGACGCGCGCGGTGTACCTCATATATGTTGTTGCAGGCCTGGTCCATTCTTCTACGAGTGCAGTCGTAGACAGTGCTGTTGGAGCATGGAATTCGCCAATCCATCTACATCATGTCGCGATCATGCCAGAGGAGCGGCCGACATCGCCTGAGTGTGCAGATACTCGCTTGAGGTAACGTATCACTAGATCAGTATGAAGAAAGCGATTGAGGATACGTTATCGGTGGCCTTGACTCTGGCCGCCGTGGTGATTGCCACAGTCGTGGTTTGGCGTCAATTCGGTGCAGCAACGCCTGTCCAGGTCTCGACGGAGCCCGAGTTCTATGCTGACTGGCGCGCTCTGCTGCCAGGCGGGATTTTGATTGGGGATGCAGCCGCCCCGATCAAAATACTTGAGTTTGCTGACCTTGAGTGCCCCTTTTGTCGCCAATTCCACCAGACTGCTCTTCACGAGGTGAAGGAAGAACTCGGAGCTAAAGTCGCTGTCGTATTCATACACTTCCCACTAGAAATGCACCGCTTCGCAAAGCAGGCTGCCAAGGCGACGGAGTGCGCCGAGCAGCAAGAGCGCTTCGCAGAGTTTGTGGACGTGGTCTTCGACAAGCAGGATTCAATTGGGCTGAAGTCGTGGACATCATATGCTCGGGAAGCGCACGTTCCAGATTCGAGTGAGTATATTCAATGCCTAAACAGTCGCGGAGCGTTTGCGCGTATTGTCTCAGGGCTGGCCATGGGCGAGCGTGCCGGTATTCGTTCCACTCGCACGGTGTTCGTCAATGGGTGACGTTTTCCGCTAACGCCAAATGGGCGCCAGTTGTCACGTGCTATCAACGACTTGCTTGCCGGACGAGAACCTCTTTCCGAGAAACCTTGATGATTGAGGGTCGTAGCCTGCCGTCCATTTGTGGGAATTCGGAGTTGACTGCGGCCGGCTTCTGCAACAGCGAATATTGGCAATGCCTGGTTTCGACCTACAGTTTGCCAGCCTGGGACGGGTACGGGTGTTCGTGATTCCCAGGCGTGGGTGGCTAACAGCAATGGGCGGGATGCTTGTCGCGACCCCGGCGTGGACCCAGACTGTTCCGGTGAGGACGCTTCCGGAACCGGAAGCGTCATTTGCACACGGTTTCACCCGTGTCGCCGGGGTGCGGGAACTCAGCGATGGCCGGGTGATCGTGCTGGATGTGAACGATCGCACCGTTCAGGTGATCGACTCGGCGTGGAATACGATGACCCAGATCGGGCGGCACGGATCCGGTCCCGGCGAGTACATAGCTCCTTACGCCCTCTTCCCGCTCCCGGGCGACAGCACGGCGGTGCCGGATCGCCAGAACATGCGCATGCTCGTGATCACGCCCGACACCAAGCCGGGAGGGTTCCTCAACCCCGCGGGTGCCGCCGGGAGAGGTCGTAAGCGCTACCCATCTGAAAGGGTCGGCGCGGGGGGCCTAGGTCTCCTCCCGGCGAGCACCAGCGACGGCCACGGCTACTATTACACGCGCGCTCAGCCCATCGTCGTGTCCTCGACCGGAAAGTTGGAACTGGCCGACTCCATGGCCATCGAGCGGTGGAGTGCCATGTCGGCCAAGCGGGATACCGCGGGATTCGTGCCCTATACCTTGCCCCCGAACAGCCAGATATTGAAGGGCATGTTTTTCTATCAGCCTACCGACTTTAGGGCGTTCCAGGCTCACGACCAGTGGGCGGTGGCGCCCGATGGCCGCCTGGCCATTGTGCACGTGGAACCCTATCGAGTCGATTTCGTCACGCCGTCGGGCGAGCGGCGCAACGGGCCGCTGATCGCTTACGACCCTGTTAGAATGACCGAGGCTCACAAGCGGCAGTGGCGCGAGGAGCAACGGCAGTCGAGGCCGACCATCGTCGTAACGCCCGACGGTCGGTCGGGGACGGTCAACACAACTTCTCCGCCGCGAGAACCTAAGTGGCCCAAGTATCTCCCGCCATTCGTTCGGTACCCCGCGGCTCACTTTGCTTCGGACGGCATGCTGTGGGTCGAGCGTACCACGCCGGTTGGGGAGCCGCACACGTTCGACATCATCGATGGCACGGGTCGAGTGATTGAGCAATTGAAGCTGCCGGTTAAGCGACGGCTCGTCGGATTCGGTAGGGGGACGGTCTACCTGGTCCGCGTGAACGAAGTCGATCTGGAGTTCCTGGAGCGCTATCGGCTGGGTCGCTGAGTGCGCAGATCTTGTTGCTTTCGGAGGTCGATGATATTATCCCATCGATGGTAGTGAAAAATCGCCGTAAGCTTTCCTCATGTTACGCGCTATCTGGTAACGCGCGCCCATTAATGCACGTGCAACAAGGTGTCGTTCTTCTCGCGATTGTCATGTTGGCAACCTTATGGAATGGTTGCCAACCAATTGTTGACGATCGAGACTTGCCTTCAATCACCCTAGCGTCGGATTTGCGCATTGGAAGTTTGGATGACAGGGATTACGCTCTTACCTGGGTAGGCGACCTCGAGGTTAGCAGCACCGGAACTATCTACGTGAACCAGTTGATGCAACAACTGATTCGCGTCTTCTCCTCGACCGGTCGGTCCCTACGCAGGATCGGTCGAATGGGTGGAGGCCCGGGCGAGTTTCAGGCGCCGCTGTGGATGGGGTGGAAGAGAGACTCGCTGTGGGTTTACGACGGACTAGCCGGAAGGTTCAGCATATTCGATGCGGGGGGGGGCTTTGTCCGCGCGGAGCGCCTGTCGATACGGGGGCGCGCCATGCTCCTGGTTGACGGATCGATTGCAGTCACTCCCTCACCGCCGCGCGCGGGCGCAGCATCCCAACCGCTGCTACGTTTTCGCCAGTCTTCGGAAACCCCGGACACGTTGCTCCAGCTCTCAGGTACACCTCCTCACTGGGTTATCGAAAGAGCAGGCATCGGAGTGCTATCCACCCAGTCCCTGCAGCCCTTTGCCGACGATCCGCTGTGGACAGTGGCTCCCGGGGGCAACTCCCTTATAGTAGTAGATCGGACCGCTGGTCCCGTGGCCAGCAACGCGCAATACATTGTGACGGCTCTCCGAGTCAACGGCGACACCATCTGGACTGCGGAGTTCACATATCGGCCTCGACCTCTGACGGATGAGATTGTCACTGCGATTGTCCGGAAGGATATCCAGATCCGCGATTCTAGACGTGGTAGTAGCGGGTATCACATCACCGAGCCTGAAGCGCGTAAGGGGCTGTATAGGCCAAAAACCTTGGCGCCAGTGACGAGTCTCGTGGTGGGCTACGACGAGACGATCTGGCTGAGAAGAGAAGAGAGTCCCCTCGACACGGTTGTATTGTGGGATGTCATTGGGCCGGACGGTGCTCGGATGGGACGGCTGGAAACGCCCACTGCACTTCGCATCCTCAGGGCAGGCCGTGGCTTCGTGTGGGCTGTGGAACTCGATGATCTGGATGTTCCATACGTGGTTCGGTATCAGGTAAAATGGCAGCAATGAAGTTCGCGCAGTATTGTGGCCACAAAACATGAAACAAGATGATCCGGTCGAGCGCCCGCGCGATGAACTGATTGGCGCGATGTGGGACATCGGGA
>JBHHZE010000118.1:0-4169 GCA_046757925.1 Gemmatimonadales bacterium | reverse complement strand
GCCCGCCGTGCCACTGTCGAACAGCGGCAAGATGTGCGGGTGCTGCAAATTGGCTGTGGTCGTTATCTCCTGCACGAAACGCTCGGCGCCCAGGACTGCGGCGAGTTCGGGTCGCAACACCTTGACCGCGACCTTGCGCTTGTGCTTGAGATCTTCTGCCAGGTAGACGGTGGCCATGCCGCCTTCGCCAATGCGGCGCTCAATCTTGTATCTACCACTCAGGGCGGTAGACAGGCGGACGGTGTTGTCGGTCATTTATACTCTCGAATGTCCAACTCTGCTGCGCACAGATCGTTGGTTAGTGGACATTGATAATTGGACATTGGTTATTGAACATTGGTCATTCCCTGCCCGCTTTCGCCTAAGCGGCGTTCGATCCGATATCGGCCCGCAAGCGCGGTCGATAGGCGGCACGCAACCTCAGACATCACTCGTATCCACGCTCATCAGCGTTATCAGCGGCCCCAAACACCTCTTCCACCGCTTCCCGAAACGACGGAGCGTGAATCGAGGGAAAGCGATACAGCTCCGGAGCGAGACGGTCGAAGTACTCCCTGGCCTTCGCTGCATCGATGAGCCCCCTCGAAAGCATTTCTTGCACGTCGGCGAGGTCCTGTTGGTGTCCGCGCTCCACCTTGGCCACGGCCTGCGCGTACAGGTCGTAGTGATAGAAGGAGACCTTACCGACCGTGGTGATATACGTACTGCGGCCCTCCCATCCCTCGGGGACGGGAATGAAGTCGGCGGGCGAAGCCAGTTCCACGTTGAGGTGCAGCGTTTCCTTGAGCGAGAGGATGGCTCGCAGGATCGTCTCGTCTTCCGGCCGCATCACCAGATCGAGGTCGATGGTGGTCGCGCGCCATCCAAATAGCACCGCCGTCGTCCCTCCCACCAGGTAAATGCGCACGTGCCGGCGCGCAGCCCGCCCGACCTCCTGCATGAACCGGTCGACGCGATCTTTGTCGACTATCTCGCGCATGCCACGGCGCGTTCGAAGCTCACCAACCTGCGTACCAGCGCATTGTAACGGCGATGCGCCGTCGTCCACCCTTGCTCGGCGAGCAACCCGTAGAGTCCTCTCTCCGGGTCGGGGAATGGTGTGGGAATGGCATAGCCGAGCTTGTTCAGGCGCGGCGCACCGATGGAAACCAGCAAAGCCGCGGCCGACCGGACGCCTATACGCAGATCGTCGATGCCAGCGTCGATCAGATCCTCGCCGGGCAAGCTTTCGACACTCATGGTTTCTATTGTAGCGTCATGTGAGGGCGGCGGAAAGACGGGAACTCCGGTGGACTGCAGAATGTCCAACGCTGCTACGCGCAGATCGCTGATCTTTGGACATTGATGAATCATGCATCATTCCCCTGGCCTACCGCCCACCCTGCTCGGCCATGCGCCGCTTGATCTCCTCGAACCAGTTGAACACGACGATCGGTTGGGAATCCAACGCGGGGCCCTGTTCTCCCCGGAGCACGAGGAACGACTGTCCGTCGCGCGACACGTCATACATGGGTGAGCGTTGGCTGTAAGCGTAGGCTCCTAACGGGAACAGGCTGGCTCGCTCCACACGCACCGTGGATCCAAGATCGAGCCTCGCCGACACCATGCTCCTCGTCGCGAAGTCCATGTAGATGAGTTCGGTGTCCGACGCCCAGAGGGGCGTGCCACCGCCGGCGGTCGAGATGAGCCAGCGTCCCCCCGGCTCCAAGAACGGACGTACGTACACCTGCCACGGTCCGGACTCGTCCGAGCCGTACGCGATCCACTTACCGTTGGGTGACACGGCACCGGTCTCTTCCCCAGCGCCGGTGGCGACCGCCGTCTGACGAGTGCGATCTTCGCCGGTCCCTACAGCATAAATGTTCTCGTCCGAAGCACCCGACTCTCCCAAACCGTCGAAGACAATCCACGACCCATCTCTGGTCCAAAACGTAGTCCCCGCGTTCAGAATATCCTCGCCCTCGGCTACTCGCTCCGCCGGACCCGATCCATCCGCCGGCTTCCAGTACAAATCCGACGTATCGGACCTCGTAGAGAAAAAGGCAACCCGACTGCCCTCCGGTGACCAGGTCGGGCGAACGTTGCTGCCCTCGAATGTGAGCTGAGAGAGCGTCTCCGATGCGATGTCGTAAATCCAGATCTGTGCACCACCCTGCCCTCCGAATATCGTCATCGCGATGCGCTCTCCGTCGGGCGACCATCGCGGGTGCTCGTACTGTCCTGTCCGCGAAATCACTACCGTCTCCCTTCCGGACCGATCGACCTCCACCACCTGTACACCCGACACGGCGCTACCTGCCAGGTACATCATGGCGCCCGATGCCGAAACACTGAGTCGCGAGCCCCCGGCGAGCCCGACCCTTACCCCGTCCAGCAGCGGTACGGGAGCACCGGTCACCTCGCGGCGCTTTGGGTCGAACGAGACTCCGTACACGGCGCCTTCTTGGGTCGCGTACAGCAGGTGCCCCGAGCGGGCGTACCAGCCGCGCGTGGCCCCTGGTACCAGCACGTCAATGGACCCCGACTCGATGTCCAGGACGGCAAGGTCCGCTTGGTTGCTACAGTTCCCGGAACAGCGCTCGAATAACACGGCCTTGCCGCCAGGTCCGCCCGCCGTGCCACTGTCGAACAGCGGCAAGATGTGCGGGTGCTGCAAATTGGCTTCGGGTCGCAGCACCTTGACCGCGACCTTGCGCTTGTGCTTGAGATCTTCTGCCAGGTAGACGGTGGCCATGCCGCCTTCGCCCAGGCGGCGTTCGATCTTGTAGCGGCCGCTAAGGGCGGTGGACAGGCGGACGGTGTTGTCGGTCACGGCACCATAAGATGCGACATTGTCGCGGCGTTCGCGAGGAGTCGCACCCTCAACGATAGATGTCCTTCCGGTGCCCGATCTTGAGAATGACGATCACAAGTTTCCGACCGGACACGCTATAGATGATGCGATATACACCGACTCGCAGCCGAAAGACGTCGTCATAGCCTGTGAGCTTGCGAGAGCCCGGAGGATGGGGATCCTCACCAAGCTCGAGCATAGACCGTGCAACTCGCCGACGGGCATCGGCTGGGAGTTTTCGGAGTTGCTTCTCGGCGGTCCGGCTGATTCGGAGGCTATAGCGAGCCACGGAGCTTCAACTCGGCCAGCACCTCGGAGAGGGGCCTAGTCGGCTCGTGCCTTATGACCCTGAGGTCCTCGACGTCCTCGAGCTCCTCTAGACGATCCAGGATCGCCTCCTGGATAAAGTGATTCATGACGATGCCGCGGGAACGGCACACCTCATCAAGCGCTTTCTTGAGACGCGTGTCGATGCGCGCGCTTATCTGGACGGTAGGCACCCTCACTCCATATCAATTGATATCATAAACTATATTATGATATGATCGAGGCCGCAAGGAAGGCGGGTTTTAGTCCCGCTTCAACTCCTCGAACCAATTCTCCACCACGATCAACTCACCGGTGCTCTGAGCACCACGGTTTCGGATCATCACGAACCCGCCGTCCTCCGTCACATCGTAGTGGCCGAGGAAGTCTCTGTAGGGTTGCATCGAAAACAGCACTCGGCGTTCTCCCATCGCGAAGGTCGGGCCCGGGATGACTGACACCGCAACGAGTTCATTATCCGCACTGCGATAGAAGAGCTGCCGGCCATTCCGCGCCCAAACAGGAAAACGCCCTCCGCCCGTCGATACCGCCCACCGCCCGCCACCCGTGTTGGGGAACGGGGCCACATACACTTCTTCCCGACCAGACTCGTTCGACGTATATGCCAACCAGCGGCGAGAGCGCCGGAGCGGATTCCTGTGCGTAGGTCGTAACAAGCGGGATCGGCACACCATCACTCTTAAGTGGGTATGCGACGATGTCTTGGTTGGGAGATGTCGTGCGGGCCACGAGCCACGCACCGTCGCCGGACACGAGCGCATCCCCCAGCGGTCTTTCCGCATCAACCAATCGCTCTGCCATGGCACTTCCGTCTGCCCTGCGCAGATACACCTCGCTGGCGAATACTCCCAGATGAGAGCGGTTGGAAAGGAACGTCACTGCCCGGCCGTCTGGGGTCCATCGCGGCCGATTGTTGATCGACCCCTCGAGCGAGAGCCTGGTGAACGGTCCACGCGGTAACTGTTTTGTCCATATCTGGCTTATGTTGGCCCCTTCCACGGTCACGGCC
>JBHHZE010000117.1:0-4216 GCA_046757925.1 Gemmatimonadales bacterium | reverse complement strand
GATCACCCGTAGTGGTAGCGACCCTGCAGGAACTCGACGCGGTCGGCGAACACTTCGTACACCAGGCGATCGGCTTCGTTGATCCGCCGCGACCACACGCTCCCCCCGAGGTGCTTCAGATGTTCCGGCTTGCCGATCCCGTGATGCGGGTCGCGCACAGTAGCCTCGATCAGGTCGAGCACGCGGAGGGCCGTCTTCCGGTTCGTGTCGACCCAGTAGCGCAAGTCCTCCAGGCATTCATCTTGGAAGACCGCTTTGCGCTTGCGCCGTCCTCCCCCGCTCAGGCACTCTCCGCGAGGCCAAGTTCACGCCGGAGGGTGGCCAAATCCTTCGCGGGCGTGCGGCCGCGCCGAGCGCGCGTGAGGGCCGCCAGCAACCGTGCGGCGTTCTGCGGCGACCGGAGGAGGTGGGCCGTTTCCCGCAGGCTGGCGAGTTCATCGGCGGGAATCAGTGCCATGTCCTCGTGCCCCCGCCGCTGGATGACGGCGGCTTCGCGGGAGTCCTCCACCTCATTCCAAAGGTCTGCGAGGTTGTCGCGGGCGTGGCTGTAGCTGACTTTGACGGTCATGGTGGCTCCGATCATCTTGTACAGGAAAGCTGTCCAGGTGTCTTCGCCTCGTCAAGGCTGCGCCATGGCAGGTCTGCGCCTCATTAGGGGATTTCACGATGAGGCACTGCGTGGAGAATGGCGAGGGTGCCGGTCATCCAGGTTGGGGCTGCAGTACCGGGTGATCTACAGGATAGAGGCTGGAGAGGTGCTCGTACTGGTGATGGACATCACCGCCCACGATTATCGAAGGAAGTAGCAATGGCGCGGCGAAAAGACTTCCGCAGGGCACGCAAGACGGTGGATGTTTCTGTAGGAGAATCGGTACGTATCGTCCGTGAACTCCAAGAACTCAGCCAAAACGAACTCTCCGCCCTTACGGGAATTCCACAGTCAACGATTTCTGCGATCGAGAACGACAGAGTGAACCTCGGGGTGGAGCGAGCCAAGGTCTTGGCTAGAGCACTCAAGTGTCATCCAGCTGTCTTGGTTTTTCCGGGCTGGGTAATCGACAAGGATTCAGCGGCCTAATACCTACCGCGTTTCCCTTGGGATGTCTCCATCGAGCCATGCGACATCAGTTGTCTCGCCTGGGGAAAGCCGCGCGCAACTCCAATCTCCGGAATCTCTCTCGATTCTAGTCGAGTGCAGAAACTCTATTTGGTATCTGCCCTTTTCCTCCCTTATGAGGGCACTCTCGAGCCACGCCCGAGTGATGGTCGTGTCTGGCAAGTTGACTTCGCCGCTGTTGTGATAGGTAACGTGTACCAACCGTCCGGCCGCCTGGAAGCGGAGGCTACCCACGTGCCACGATCGTCCTTTCGTACGGGGCATGATGTTCACGAGGCTGTCTCGATTCCACACCGTTCCGTTCTCAAAAAGGTAGAAATCCCAAGCCAGAGTTGAATCGAGTTTTGCCACATCGTTCGTGCCCAGCGCAACAAAGAATTCGTTGAGAAGATTCTCAACACTCTGCTGCCGATCGTGTCGATCGCCGGGTGAACAGGACACGAGCATCAGCAAAATGGTCGGCGTCAGCGTTCTCATCTCAAAGCCCTTTGGTCGAGTGAGTATCAAGCGCGTAGCGAGATCAATGAATGGTTGGCATCTTTCACTATGGCAAGGGACCGAATGATAGCGCCGCAACCCAGGGCAGGACCGTTATGCGGCGAGAATGAAGGTTTTTGAATGGGAGTCGATCGATGGGAGAGTTGATCGTTCCACTCGTTTTTTTCGGCGTGATTGCGGGATTTGTTACACTCGGCGTCGGGTTGAACGTTTTTCAGAAGTGGGCGAAGCACCGCTTTATGGCTCGCGAGACTGAGGATCGATTCATGGCGTTGGAAGAACGGATGGCTGAGCTGGAGGAGCGTGCCGACTTCACCGAGCGCGTCCTCACTGAAGCGAAATCGCGGCGCCATCTCGAGTCTTGATACTGTCTCCTCTTGGCCTGGAGGTATGATATGAGAAGGACGCTCGTGGCCGCTATTGTGGTGTCGTTCGTGTTGGCCAGCGGCGGCGGGTGAACATGCCGAAAAACGAATTCCAGGCCGTAGTGTTCGATCTGCTGACAGCTCTCCTCAACTCCTGGTCGCTTTGGAGTAAGGTGGCTGGGTCAGATGAGGCCGGCTTGGCGTGGAGAAAGATGTACTTAGAGCTGACCTATCAGGCGGGTCCGTATCGACCGTATGAGGGCATCATCGAAGAAGCAGCTAGAAACGTCGGGGTGACCGGTGCACTGGCAAACGAACTCATGCAGCGGTGGAACGAAATTGAACCTTGGCCTGAGACGAAACGAGTTTTGCGTGCACTGATCGAGATAGTGCCGGTTGGAATCGTGACAAACTCATCAATCGCGTTGGCCGACGTTGCTGTCGCATGTACCGGTGTAGCAATCCCCATGGTCGTGACGGCGGCAGAGGCTGGATACTACAAACCCCACCCGCAACCCTACCGAATGATTCTGGAAAGGCTTGAGTGTGAGGCAGAGAAGGTCCTCTTTGTCGCGGGTTCTGCCTCGGATGTTTCCGGAGCATCGGAGGTCGGCATGCCAGTCTTCTGGCACAATCGAATGAACATGCCACCTATGGTTTCGAGTCCGAAACCTACGTACGTATCGGACAGCTTATTGCCAATACTGGGTATCGTGTAAGGGAATCGCTAGAGTCCGCAAACCCCGGGCCCAACTCACAATAGTGGGTTGTCATGGGATGTAGCGCCTTGCCTGGTTCACGCCCGTGACATGTGATTCTATTATTAAACAGGACCCCAGAGCCGTCCAACGGGTAGCAGGTAGATACGTGCCAAAAACGTACTATGGATATGAAACCACTTACCCAGCAATTGAAGGGCCCATTCCTAGCCACGGCAGGTTTGTGCGCCATATTGCTGGCGGGTTGCGGGGATGGCGAGTCTACGGCACCTGCGCTCATGGAGCCTGAGCCGCTCGACATCACCGGCGTCTGGGATTTCACGGAAATCCTGATTCGGAGCGCTCTAGTGGCGTCCTGTCGGGACACCGGGTCGTTTTCCTTTGGTGCCACACCTGGCTTTCTCTCCGGCGGTGGGGCCCAGGTCGGTACCTGCCGCGGCCCAATCGGTGAGTTCCCCCGCAACTTCGCGTTCACACTCGGGAGCGTCACCCTCGTCGATTCGAGTATCAGCTTCACTATCAAGGATAGCTGCCGGTACCGCGGTACGGTGAGCGCGGGACCTCCTGTGCACATGCAAGGCGAGTCCGCTTGTAGCATCAACTTCGATGGGCGCTGGGAAGCGTTTCGAGGAGCGCCGGTGCAGTCGTTGACCCTAGTGCCCGACTCGGCCAACGTGGTCTTTGGAGAAACGGTGTACCCCAACCCCGTAATGTTCGCCCAAACTGGCGCCCGCGTGTTCGCACGCCCCATCCAGTGGCGGACGTCGGACCCTAACGTTGTGACGGTCAGCGATAGCGGTGCGGTGCAGGGCGCAGGTGCCGGCAGCGCCATAGTGACCGCCACGGTGGAAGCCATCGAGGCTCAAACCAAGGTGACATCCGCGTTCGTGCAATTTGTATCGGTGGAAGCCGGCCAAGTGCACAGTTGTGCCATAGCAATCGATGGGTTCGTGTATTGCTGGGGTGTGAACGACGCAGGACAGTCGGGCTCGTCGGCCAGCCTCGCTCCGTGCCTGGGCCTGCAATGTCGGAGGGCCCCGGGTAAGGTGCCCGAAGTACCACAGTTCGTGAGCGTGAGCGCGGGGTTCAAGAACAGCTGCGGGGTGGTGAGCGACGGCACTGCGTACTGTTGGGGTGTGAACGACGCGGGACAGTTGGGTAGTGGCTCGAGCGTTGCCGCGAGCAACGTCCCGCTACCAGTTTCCGGCGGTCTGGTCTTCACTACGGTGAGCGCGGGAACCAACCACGTCTGCGGCGTTGTGGTTGCCGGATCGGTGTATTGCTGGGGATTCAATTCCGATGGTGAACTCGGCGACGGCTCCACCGCATCGCGGGGTACCCCGGCTGTCGTCTCCAGTGCCGAGACCTTTGTGACCGTGAGCGGGGGGGAGCGGCATAGCTGTGCGGTGACTGCCAACGCGACGGCATACTGCTGGGGCTTCAACTTTGACGGACAACTGGGTGCTGACGATTCGACCTTCCAGAGCAACGTGCCGCTGCCGGTGGCGGGGGGAATC
>JBHHZE010000116.1:0-4246 GCA_046757925.1 Gemmatimonadales bacterium | reverse complement strand
TAGTACACAAATGCCCTGTGAAACTCGTTCTTGAATCCGATTGCTCCAGCTTCGACCCGTACGAGGGCACGGTCGATCAACTCCAATGCAGCACGGTCTACAATTGATTGAGAAGCCGACAACAACTCGGCGATCTCTGTAGATGGCAATACTCGCTCCGCCACAGCGAGGAGATGTAGGATATGAAGGGCATCGGTCGAGAGACCAAGGTATTGACGTGCAAACGCCAGTCGCATGGTATCGGGAGGGCGCCAACCCGTCATAGACCCGTCACCGCCTAGCTGCGTCGCAACCAGAGACTGAGTCGGATTCCGCTCCCACTCAGAGTAGAGCATCTCGATGAGATAAGGCACTCCCTGAGCAAGCTTGGTGATTTCTGCCATAGCATCTGCCGCATCCGCAACGCCCTGACTCAACTTCTCGAGCAATGCGTTAGTCGCAATGTCGTCGAGCGGCCCAAGATAAAAGCCTTCCTGCCACTCGATCCCGTCCTCTACTGAATGAGCGGTCGGCACGAATGAATCGTTGGCGTCACAGAGGCGGGTTCCCACAACTAGAACCGGCACATCCTCCAGACGTCTGAGCAGCAGGTGCAGTACGTCCCGACTCGCCGGATCCATATGCTGCACATTGTCGAACGCAACAATCATCGCACCACCGTCGGCGACGGCCTCGAGCATCATGTGCATGGCATCGGCAACTCGAATACGCACCGCCTCGGCGGGAGCGGGCGGTGGCTCCGGTATCCCGGGATAAATGCCGCGCAAGCGAGGGCTCACGCGACTCGCCTCGGCCAGCCAGAGCGGATCGGTACCACTCAACGCGGGATCGCGCGCCAACCGATGGATGAGATCGGACACAGCCGCAAAAGGTATGTTCCGACCCATCTCCTGACACCCAACCACGTAAGCAGGCCTGGCGCGAGCGGCAACGGACGAGCAAAACCGCCTGATCAACGCGCTCTTTCCAATTCCGGTGGGACCCGAAATGATGAGCGTGCAAAGTTTGGTGCCCTGCACTCGTGTCCACACTGCCTCCAGACGCGACAGTTCTTCTTTTCGCCCCACAAAAACTTCGGGCCGTGCCATAGCCTGTGGCGATTCGGGCTCGGGAACGAGGCCGCGCTCCAGTCTTGCCAACAGCTGAACTATCTCTGGCGTCGGAGCGTGGCCCGATTCCTCGAGCGAGCGATCCACGTGGGCGCGCAACAGTCCGATGGCGCCAGCTGTGTCTTGCTCGAGAAGGTAGTCTTCAGCCAGCGAAAGCGCCGCTCGATCGTTCAGCGGGTCCACCTCGTAGAGCAACGTCGCCCGCTCGCGCACTGCCTTTACCTGACCGCTGCTCCGCGCTGCCATGAGATCGTTCAACAGGCGTACGCGCATATCCTTCAAACACCTGGTGCGGACTCCATCCACCCAGTGAGCCAACGAAGCGCCGGCCCAGGAATCGACTCCATCGAGTGGGTTGGCAAGATCTCCAAACTCGAGTCCACGCGGGGCCGCAGGATCCAGGTCGGTAGTGAGCGGCCCGAGCAATCGGACTAACTCGCCTGCGCGAGTGACAGCGCCAGCGCCCAGTTCACGACGGATGGCGGTGAGCGCTTGAGATAAGGAGTGACGGGCCAAACCTTCGGCTGCATCGGGCCAGAATAACTCCAGTAACACATCGCGACCAACGGGCCGGTTGCGCGCCTCCAATGCGAGGTATACGAGTAGACCAAGTTGCTTCCTCGTCCGGAGTCGCACATGTGCTCCACCCGGGTCGAGCAACCGGGGTATCCCGAACAGTTGTAAGTGGTAGGCAGCGGTCACGATTCCTCGCTCGATTGTCCCCGGCCATCAAGATGGACAACAGGTATCAACCAGATATCAACACGTTGACAGGTAGTCAGTTAGCTGTGCTCGCCGACGTGCGAATCCTAGACAATCAACATCCTACGAGCAGCTACAGAGTCTCGCAAGGAGCCAAGGCGATGCTTGCGCTTGAGGGCTACATCGTGATACTCTGGCGTCTTTCTACACCCGAACGCACTCAATTTCCTCAAGCGCGCCAAGTGGGGGAAGGCACGCTGAACCTCCCTACCCATCAGATCGATGTCTGGCGCGTTCGGCCCATCGCGCCGGAATTGCAAGATGGTTGGATCCATGTGTGGTCGAGTCCACTCGATGTGCCGGATTCCACCCGCCGAGAACTGTCGGAGAGCCTATCCCGTAACGAACGTGACCGGGCCCACCGGTTCGCGTTTGCAAGGGATCGCCGGCGGAGCGAGACGACGGGTTCTTGGCGTGTTGGACAGGGAAAGAGGCGTACATCAAGGCAACGGGAAGTGGGCTCTCTGTTCCGCTCGATGCCTTCACGGTGTCGGCGTTACCGAACGACCGGTTTCCGTGAGTCGATTTCCACTGGCCGCGCTCAGAGCCCGCGCTATGCCGAAGTCCGCGACCACGGCATGGTCACCCGAAAGGAGAATGTTGTCCGGTTTGATATCACGGTGCAAAACACCCATGCTGTGAGCATATCCCAGTGCGGATGCGACCTCGCGGGTGATGTGGAGCGCATCGTCCACGGGCAGTTGTTTCTCCCGACTTATGCGATCCGCCAGGCTCTCGCCCTCGACGAACGGCATAACGTAGTACATCACGCCGTTCGCCTCGCCCGAATCGAACAGGGGGAGGATGTGGGGGTGCTGGAGCTTCCCGGCAATCGCTATCTCGCGCATGAACCGTTCGCTGCCGACAGACGCCGCCAAATCGGGACGAAGCACTTTCAACGCCACGAGGCGGTCGTGCTTGAGGTCGCGGGCGAGGTAGACCGTTGCCACAACGTCAAGCGGAGTGCCCTCCACACTCGCGCCGTGGCAATCCGGATTAAGCGGGAAGGTGACCGGGTTGCTCCTCACGGGGTGGCAGGCCCACATACCAGCAGGTAAGTTCGTCACTCCCGCGTCACAGGAGGTCCCAATGTACCGAGCCGCGCTAATCACCACCATTACGGCAATGGCCACAGCAATCGCGGCGCCCAAGCCAGCCACAGCCCAGCAGCGAGAGGTAACACCGGCCCCGGACCGCGCAGAAGGTGACGGCCCGTTCGACCGGCTGGTGATTCGTGGCGCGATTGTCATCGATGGCACCGGGGGACCGCCGCGCGGCCCGGTGGACATCGTGATAGAAGGCAATCGCATCGAGCGAATCCAGGGAGTCGGGGTTCCGGGCGTGCCGCTCGACTCGGCGGGCCGGCCGGCGCCCGGCACCAAAGAAATTGACGCCACCGGCATGTACGTGCTGCCGGGCTTCGTGGATCTTCACCTGCACACGGGCGGGGTACCCAAGGCGCCAGAGGCTGAATACGTCTACAAGCTGTGGATGGCGCACGGCATCACGACGGGGAGAGGCGTGCCCTTCGGTCCGGTCGATTGGTCGCTGAGCGAGAAGAAGAGAAGTGCAGCAAACGCGATCACGGCACCGCGCATGTGGGTATACCAACGGCCCGGACAGGGGTGGGACGGCGGTTCAATCCGAACTCCTGATGACGCGCGCGCGTGGGTCAAGTGGGCCGCCGAAAAAGGCATCGACGGCATCAAGCTCACAGCCTATCCGCCGGCGATCATGGCTGCGCTCCTAGACGAGGCGAAGCAACATCACATGGGTTCGGTGGCACATCTCGCGCAGACCGGCGTGGCCGAGATGAATGCCTTGGACGCCGCGCGGCTGGGCTTGGGTACCGTAACACACTACTACGGATTGTTCGAGGCCCTGTACGACGATCACGACGTGCAGCCGTGGCCGGCCGACATGAACTATAGCAACGAGCAAGACCGCTTCGGCCAGGTCGCACGACAGTGGAACATGATATATGAACCCGGGAGCGACGAGTGGAAGGCAATGCTCGAGGAACTCGAGGAGCTGGACGTGACGCTCGACCCCACGATGACGGCGTATCTCGCGAGTCGCGACGTGATGCGCGAGCGAAGGGCCGAGTGGCAAGACAAGTACACGCTCCCGACCCTGTGGGATTACTATCAGCCGAGCAGGACGAATCACGGTTCCTACTACTACAAGTGGACCAACACCGACGAGGTGGCGTGGAAGAATTTCTATCACGTGTGGATGCAGCTCTTAGACGACTACAAGGACATGGGCGGCCGGGTGACCGTGAGTTCCGACGCCGGCTACATCTACAACCTGATGGGGTTCTCGACCATCGAGGAGATGGAGCTGCTCGAGGAGGCCGGGTTCACCCCGTTGGA
>JBHHZE010000115.1:0-4469 GCA_046757925.1 Gemmatimonadales bacterium | reverse complement strand
CAACCTTCCGGTTCTCTAAGCCGGACTTTCCAGATCTCAACGTAGGGATAACCATCAGCATCTACCGTGTACGTCGCCACCGTGCCATCGTGCAACGTAGCGACGACGACTCTCTCCCACTTGGTACGTGTGACAACACTGTCCGTGGCCGTGTCGATCACCTCTACCATAGTCTGGAACAGGTTTGCCGGAGACGGTCCCTTCGATTGGCGAAGTTCGCCCGATGCAGGAATAACAACATCCTTCCACGCAGCCTTCCAGTGAGGTGACGCAACTGCGACGAACGTCCATACACGACCTCGGCCATCCACATCAAGAGCCGTCAGGTGCGGCGGCGGAGGCCTATTAGGCAAACCGCTGCTCCCAGACGAGACGCCATCAAACCATTCGGGACTGCGCCGCCACGACCTGTGCCACGACCCATCGGTACCCCACTCTTCGATAAGATACTCCAGAACTGGCGCCGACCAAACCACGTCTCCAGCTGATGGAGCGAGCCGTCTTAAGAGTCGAACACCATCACCGGGACGAAGCTCGCCATTTGAGCCGAACGATTCTAGCATACGCACCGCGCTAGCCGACAAGTCCAGCAAGTGTAACGGCAGTCCAATAGCCTCGCTGGTCATGGCAGATCCATTTGCCACGACGCGTGGCCAATCGATTAGCACCGCGCTACCCAAGGAAGCTGGCAGTCGGACTGAGCGAACGGCCCTAAAGTTCTTATCGAACACCGTTGCTCGACCCAATCCGACATCGAAGAGTACCGTTGAATCACCATCGATGGGAATCGCATTTGTGACACCCCGGTATTCCCCAGGTCCCGAGCCTTCACGACCGATATTCAGGAGGAAAGCACCTGTCGGCCCGAACACCTTGACAGGCTCTCCATCCGATTGAACGACAATGAAGTTGCCACGCCGGTCACGATGCGCGCGTATGGGAGTTGATGTGATCGCACCGGGTCCGTCGACACTTCCCAAGCGAACTACCAGATCGAAGTCGATGGTACAGGCGGAGCACGCTATGGCATCTGCAACGATCCGCTGCGCGTAGGCAGATGTCCCAATGATCGTCGTCACCAGTACAGCAAGTACAACCCGCATAACGTACATGTTTACCTGGGACTGTGATCCGCGGATGAATCCGCCCGCCAGCATTGATACACCATCGCCCCCCCTAGTAAGTGCTCAGAATCAAGAGCACTAAATCTGACGCAAGTCCAACATACACGCCACTGCGGTAAACGAATGCTGGCGTCCCGCTAACACCAAGGTTTTGGGCAAGAGCGCAATCTCGTTCAATCCGGTCAGTAGTCTCATTACTGCGTAGACAGGCCAAGAACTTGTTGGTATCCACTCCACCAACCGCCGAAGCCTCTCTCACCCAATTTGTATCACTCTTCCACTGATCTGTCTCAAACAATCTCTTGTGCAACTCGGAGAATCTCCCCAATCCTTCCGCACATATCGCTGACCGTGCAGCACCCTCTGCCGCAGGATGAATCAATGACGGCAGATGCAGATATCCCAAACCTCTCCCGGGGTTACTCGCTAGGAATCGTTTCGACTCTGTATACTGTTGTTGACAGAAGGGACATTGATAGTCAAGGAATTCAATCAACGCTATCCCCTGTGATTGTGTGCCGACGTGGGTGGCACGGTCGACTAACAATGGCCAAATGCTGTCGATCAGCATCTCACGTCTCTTGTCTGCTCGCCACCGGGCTACCGTATTGTACGCTTTTCCGCCGGGCCGTAATACCACAAAGCATAAGACCGCAATGGCGGTCAGATTTGCGCCGGTCATGACTCTATCGAACAACCGGGAGCCGTGAGTGCGGTCCAAGTAGTGTCACTCCTTAGTCTGTCGGGCACACGTTGTTCATTCGCTTCCTCCGGATACCTCACCGACTATCTCAAGCAATCTTGCACGGCAGTCGCTATATTCCTTGCCGATCTGCCCGCGCTGCTATTGCGCGCAGTGCATTGCCTTTGCGGCTGGGAACATCGAGCGTGGGCGGCAAGTACAAGTTTTGGAAACCCTTACTCTCGTCGTTCTGCCATTGCAGATACTCAGCAATCCAGACACGCCGTGCCGACTGCAGCTGCAAGATTATCAGTCGGTCAAATTATTGCGACCCAACGGCACCTCCGCTAGAGTCCGAACGTGCAGTTTTAGGGTCCGAACGTCATCCACCCGGCAATCAGGTGCCCGATGAAGCGAGCACGGTCTCCTGGTCACATCGCTCGACCAACTCGAACTGAAAGGGAAACGGGGCTGCGGTCGCGGTGAGCGGCCGTGGCCCCGGGGTCGTACCATACGACACTCTTTACTCTTGCTCGATCCGAACTGGCGCCACGTAGTGGACGTCCACGGAATCCTGCTGTACGGAGAAATGGCCTTTCTCAATTCCTGCCGTTGCGTTCCAGACGATATTCACTCACTACCGGGAATCCGAGCATGCCGTTTAGCACGAAAAAGAAACGATTACCGATAGCCGCACGTGTCGAGCCGAACATGGCCGAGTCCGCTCTCGTTAGGTTGCGCTGCATCAACAGTTTGCCATCGTAATCGCGTACCTCTAAGTGGCCGCCTACGCCACGCCTGCTCGTTTCGCTTCTCTCCGGCTCAATCCATTTGATCAAGACAACATCCCTTCCGCATCCAATCGACGGGTATCCAAACTGAAACCACGCCCCTGGCGCCACCTTCACCGGCTTATGACCTTTGATCGGTGTAGTGTATCGAACTGAGTGATGGATGTCTGCGACATCAAAGATCTCACCTCGGAACGCCCAGCCGCTCAATGTCGCGATAGTGCCGCGCCGGGCCCCGCCTGGGGCACAGGCCACGAGCAAGCGTAAATAACTCGCCTGGTTCCGTAGCGATATCGGATCGGGGTCCTTATAAAAGCGCCTGCGCAGTTTGCCGGTGCGTGCATCGACCAAGGCAAGAAACAAATGGGCTGTGTCGCCCATGTCAGCGCTAACTCGCACCGACGACATTAGACCCAGACTGATAAGCAACGACGTATCATTGACAAAGGCGATATGTTGCATCATCAGAGCGTACGGTCCCGTATCGACCCTCATTCGTCGGAGTTCTTCGCCAGCCACGTCAATCACGACTATCTGACGACGCGTAAACTCCAACACGAACAGGCTATCGCCGTGCCAGACCATCCCTCCTACACGGTCGAACTCGGCCGGTCCGTTCCCGCAACCACCGACACGATTCACGAATAACTCCTTGCGGGTATCGTAGAAAGTGATGTCGCAAGCTTGACGGTCGGCAATCGCCAGAAGGCTATCGTTGGCCGCCAGCGGGCCAATCTGGCCGAACGCCAGCGGGCCCTCCTCAGCTCCCACGGAAGCATGGTACCGTAGTACTAGGCTATCTTGATCCTGCAGTTTGCCGCCGCTCAGTTTGCCGCTGCAGCCGCTGCACAGGATGACAAGTACGGCGATAACGAGGCCCTCAACAGCTCGCATTGTATCGCCTTTGTGGAAACATAGTCATCACCCTTGCAACCAACGATTCAGGCATAAAGCGTGGTCCTTTTGACTTTGCTTCCATTCCGCAAAGGTTCTCCCCACCGGATGTGCGTCGCTAGCACACGATCCGGCAACGCATGCGTCAAAGGTACCTTCCAGAAGTTACACATCAATACAGCGCCGGATCGGTGATTGGTTGCGCACACCCGTGCCTTACCAGCCACTACTTTCTTTCAATCTGACCTCTCACCACGTAGTGGACGCCCAAGGAATCCTGCTGCACGGAATACATCGAGCCATCTTTGATAACCACTTGCCAGAACTCAGGGATGACCCACCTGGTCGCCACCGACTTAACAAATCGACCGCCGCGGTCGAACACGTCAAAGTATGTGTACGAACTCCGGGTTACTCGCCTGACCCACAGTTGTCCCTCGTCGTCTATGTCGATGTTCTCGATTGCCGGGTGATGTGTCGGGATCCGGGAGTAGTCGACGGGCACTCGGCGCCCCCTTGACATGATGCTGTCGATCTCATCTATAGCGGCCTTGCGTTCCCTAGCCGTCACCTCCAAGCGAGGAAGGTCGGCTTCGACAATCATGGTTGTTATGATCCGTCGCTGGAGAGTCGGGGAAAACCACTCTACGGAGCGCTCGATCTGCCCAAGTTTCATACCCTCAAGTGACCATCTCTCCAACCGATAAACGGTTGGACTCGCAGTCCAAATCCACGGGCCGAACCCTTGCACAACAAATCGTGTGAGGTTCTGCACCGTGAGATAGCTAACTCGCGATTGCGACCGGTCGTAGACTATCAGTGTGTCGGGGTACACCAACCACACGCTCCGTATACTCGTGAACTCTCCTGGTCCAACTCCGTCACGCCCGACCGAACGCTGGTGGCGACCTTCCGCCGAGAAGAAGCGGATCTCCGGCGGATGTTCACCATTCGTCGCGACGATCCGGCCGTCGGGCA
>JBHHZE010000114.1:0-4486 GCA_046757925.1 Gemmatimonadales bacterium | reverse complement strand
CGGTGGTCGCCGTAAACGAGTACAGCTGAGAGTATCGACTTGCGGGCCGTCATTCCCATGAGCCCCAAGCCGAGCCCCAGTGGAACAAAGAGCAACACGTTGCGGATCGCATCTGCCGTGGCTAGCTCACCACAGAAGACGCACGCAAACGAGTTAGTGATGTCGCTGTGTGGTGACGGTATCAGAGTCAGAATCGCAATGGCAGCGAGCGATACCGTGATGACCACTCGATGGAGCTTGCGTGACTTCAAGAGTTTCTTGCGACGCTGTGGAGCCAACGCTCGATCCGGTCTATGTCAGCCGTTGTGAGCTTACTGTGGGTCGGCAGCGTGAACAGGCGGTTCGCCAGACACCGTGCGCCGGGGAAACCGGCGCCACGATTGACGCACCGATCTCCGAAGCCCGGTAGATCGGCGAGCGCCTTGGGGTAGCCGGGCATGATGCCGAGCCTTCGCGCACGTGTGGAATCGAAATGATGCTTTACGCGTTCAGACACGAGAACAGGGAGTCTGAGATAACCGGCTTCGCCATTGGACGGGACGACAATATTGTCCATACCAGTGCATTCGGCGACGATTTCATATAGGCGTCGGGCCACCTCTCCACGCGTTGCCGCTTCGGCTTCCGAGGCTTCCCAGTTGCTTGCGAGCACGCAGCATGCCCCCTTAGAGATGGTTGCAGGCGGCTGTGGTTCACGGTAGATCGTTTCACCTAGCCTCAGGAACGGGATCGCGGCAGGTACTCCGTACAGGCTTGGCCTCGCTAGACCCCACTGAGCGGATGCACCAATCACCTCACGTAGTCCCGCATTCGCGGTTCCCAGCGCACTCGAGGCACCGCGGACGATCTCCGCCCCGATCTCGGTGGTTGCCACGAGGGCGCCGCCGGCTCCGCCGGTCATTCCCTTGCCTCTGCCAAAACTGAGTACGGCCGGTGATCCGAACGATCCGAGCGGTGCGCCATCGTACGTCGCACCGTGACCCTGCGCTGCATCTTCTATAACAGCTATGCCACGTTCAGCAGTGATGTGCGTCAGCTCCAAGAGATCGATCGGGACACCGAACAGATATGCGGCCACCACTGTGGCCGGGCCGCGTGCCACTGCTGCGCGCAGGCTTTCCAAGTCGGGGCCGAGCGTGTGCGGATCTAGATCATACAGCACGACGTCGACACCTACGCCGTCAGCGGCGGTTGCAAGATCGTAGCAACCGTATGCCGGCAGCGCGATCGTCCGGTCCGATTCCCGCGAGCAGATGCCATTGATCGCCAAGGACAATGCGGTCGTCCCGCTGTCTGTCAGAATAATTTCCCGGGCATCGAATTTGTCGGCGATCGCACGCTCCAGTGTCGTGCGCGCGTGATCGCGAGAAGGTCCGAGCAGAGCTCTCCAACCGGCTACAACACTACCGAACGAAATCGGCGAATAGACGGGGAGCTGCCGCCCAAACATTTACGGAATGTTCCGGACTATCTTGGGGCCAACTGCATTGGCTAGGGCAAGCGGGAGATGTTTCCATAGCCGCGGTCCCCATGAGTAGCGTGCGTCGTCGGGTGACGGCGTCGCGCTCATGGACCCCATGCCATGTTGATACCAGAAAAGTGGAACGTCACGCGAGCCCCACTGGCGCTTGAATCTGTGAGTGCCGCTGTCCGGCGTGCAGCGCCCGAAGTTGAACACGGAGATACCGTGGACGATAGCTCGCTCCATGAAACTCCAGTACAGCAGCATGTTGGGTGCAATCCTGTTGTACTCGATGAGCGACGACGCCCACGTCATCTCGAATTCGTCGTTCCACGCAAAGCCGCAACCGCCGGCAATCGGCTTTCCACCCAAGTACGCAGCGCCAAACCATACGTCATCGGGAAATCGATCGGCGATTGCGTTGAAGAATGACCGTGGTAAGGCGGGCGTACCGAGATCCCGCATGTGTCGCGCAAACACGGCATAGAACTGTTCCACCTGGTCCAACCCGAACCGCACCGTAACGCCTTCCTTCTTGGGTCGGCGAATCTGGCTGCGCAGCTTGGGTTTGAAGCTGTCCCACAGGGCGTCGGGAGCGCCAGCAGGCAGATCCAGCAAGACCGTGATCTTGCGGTGCGACGCTGTAAGTGTCGTGTCGAGTTCGTCACGACACCGTAGTTCCAGTAGATCGGCGCCCGCGTCGCTCGCGAGTCGGATGGAGTGATTGATGAGCTCGCGGGTGGCGTCGGCAGTTCCCAATGGCCCGCCGTAGTTCAAGAACGGCATGGATACCAGGTAGTGCCCGAAGATCCTGCTCTTAATACGTACGAGCGGTAACACGCCACAGACCGCATCGTTTCGCCCAAGTGCGGCCAGGTAAATGCATTCGTGACCGAACACTTCCTCGATAACGTTCTTCCATTCGAACAGATGAAAGTGTGTCCAACCGTCTCGAGCCCGGACGAATTCGTTCCAGGTCGGCGGATCCCCCACGAACCGGCCGACGTGAAGCGCGTGAACCTCTTCAGTCACGCTCATCGCATGCACCAAGTGTCGCGGAGATGGAACAGAACTCGAACTGAGCGAGCAGGCGTTCCAACCTGGGCTGCGTACGTTTCAATCCCTTGTAGTGTCTGAATCGGGTAAGAGCGGAAACGTCGAAGCGCGGTTGCTCGGGATCGAGTTCCCAAGGATGTATGTAGAACGTGGCCGGAACGCCGGCACTCTCCGCTTCGAGTATAGCCATCTTCGTGACACGGTACGGAAAGATCCGAAAATAAGCACCACCCGCAGCCGGCAGGTTCTTGCCCAGTCTGCGGAGAGTGGTGGGCGGCACTTCAAAGAGTTTTCCTGCAGGACGAGTCAGCCAATGCGGATCACGTTCACCGCCGGCGTACCCGTAACCGTTCCGCTTCACGGGGAATAAACTGGAGTCGTACTTGTAGCCCTCCTCAACCAGTATGTCGAGTGCCCATTCACCCCCTTCGACAATCGAGAAACTCGGTGCTCGGTAGCCGATTACCTCGTCTGCGATAAGCTTTTCGAGCGCGGCCTTGGAACGCTTGACCGACTCACGGAAATCATCGGGCGCAAGCGCCGTCACCCGACGGTGGTCGAACCCGTGCGACGCCACTTCGTGCCCCGCGGCCGCCAAGCGACGAACGAGATCGGGGTGCCGCTCTGCGATCCAGCCCAGCACGAAGAAGCTCGCCGTAGCGCCGTGACGGTCTAGGAGTGCCAGCAACCTATCGACACACATCTCCACTCGGCTCTCCCGCTCGTCCCACGAGTCGCGCGAAACGTATGGCTCGAGCGCTGAGACCTGGAAGTACTCCTCTACATCAACGGTGAAATGGTGTTTTATGGTACCGCCATGTTGCTGTTAATTGCCAATTCGTGCGAAATAGAGCAAAGGGGCAATAGTCATACCTGTGAAATGTGAAAAGTGAAAAGTGAAAATGGCTGAGCGGCGTTTTTTCACGGTTCACATTTCACCTTTCACATATCAGGGATCTCTCAGTCTGGCTGAAATAGTTCTGAGATCTCTAGCGTGAACGGCCTCGCGGCGCCCGCCGGATCCCAGGCTACCCGCTCGCGTTCAACCGTTGGGAAGGTGTCGTCCGGGATCCACACCTCGACGAGCTGTTCGTCGGGATCCACGATCCAATAAAGTGGCACTCCCACTTCCTGATAGAGCCGCCGTTTGGTGAAGCGGTCGTAGCGAGCCGTGCTCGGGCTCAGGACCTCGATGGCTAGTAGTAAGGTTTGGACGTTCTGCCACTCCCCAGTCTCGATCTCGTCCCGGTCGGCCACGAACAGATCCGGTTGCACCAGAATGCCGGTGCCCCACGAGATGTCGGCGGGCGACAATAGCGCGGAGCCGACGCAAGTTTCGTCGAGATATCCCGCAAGAGCTCTGAATAGTCGCCCAACAACTTGCTGGTGCAGGATACGGGGGGCCGGCGTCACCAACAACTCCCCGTGGACTGTCTCGTAGCGCTTCCCGTCGTCGGGCAGTGCACGGACCATCTCGGCCGAGTAATAGATTGGAGCGGCCATACCCATAAGGTCACCTCGGCGATGTAGGTTGGGCAAGAGCGTTGCACACACCAGCGTAATGCGGTAGGTGACGGAAACTGGTACCATTCGAGCGCAATGCGTGCCGAAAAACCTCGGCGGAGTTGGTCCCTTCAGGGTCGTCCAGCGCGAAGCGCTGCCGAGCGCTCGTTTCTTAACGAGCGAACGACGGAGAGCGGTCGCTCCCCGCCCGAGGGGATCTGGCCTCCTATCGTAAACCCCAAGCTGCCGCTTGGGGTTAGCCGGGGCTCGCATCTGGCCATGTGCCGGCCTAACCCCAGGCGCAAGCCTGGGGACTACGCAACGGCACTACGCCATTCGTCCGAGACAGCGGAGAGATCCTGCGGTGGAATCCCCAAGCTGCCGCTTGGGGTTAGCCGGGGCTCGCATCGGGCCATGTGCCGGCCTAACCCCAGGCGCAAGCCTGGGGACTACGCAACGGCACTA
>JBHHZE010000113.1:0-4713 GCA_046757925.1 Gemmatimonadales bacterium | reverse complement strand
CAACGCCGTGGATGTATTGGTAGGTCGAGTGCGACGAAAGATCGACCTAAACGGACTTACACCTCTCATTCGTACGGTGCGGGGCGTAGGATACCTACTCGGCTCGCAGGTCACAGATGTTCGCGATTAGCCGTACACGCCTCCGACTCGCACTGTGGTTCGCCATGGCGGTGCTGATCGCGGTATCGATCTTTGACGTGTCACTCTATCTCTATTTGCGAGCCGACGCCGAGCACCAGTTTACCGCTGATCTTACCAAGGCTGCGTCGGGCATTGTGGTTGCCGTGCGACGCGAACATGAAGAGATGCAGAGTACACTCGCGGATGCTGCAGCTGATGCCCTGGAAGAGTGGCCGGCCAGCGCGACCGTATTTTCCATATACTCCACCGCAGATACGGCTATCGCAAACCGTGGGACTTCTCGATTTCTCGTCACCTTGGACTCGGCACGGCAACTACGGCGTGACCAGGTAATTTGGCAGGTGGCCATAGACGGTGGTAGAGAGTTGCGCATGGCATACGCCAGTGACACTGCTATTCCAATCATCAGGGCGATCGCCGCTGCTCCCACTACTGCATCACCCATTGAGATAAAACTGTTTACCACCGACCGCTCCAAAGGCATAGCTGCGGGACGGGCCGTCGCCCACGCAGTGCAAACTGTGCCCGGGCTGGTAGACCTATTCAACGGCGTAGCGGGAGACAACGTCGAGACTCGTGTAAGAGTGGATCCCGTTCGCATCACTCGCCTGGGACTTACAGTTGCAGATGTATTGGATCAGGCCAATGCCGCACTGTTCGGCGAGCCGGCAGGTGATGCACGGGAATCCGATCGGCTGATCCCAATCCGGGTGCGTCTACCCAACAGTGTTCGGTACGACGCAGATATCGCCAGGACCGTACCGATAATTGGACCACACGGTTGGGCCCAGCTTGGCACGCTGGGCGATGTCACGGACACCACAGTTGCGAGCGAACTCCTGCGAGAGAACCTGCGACCTGTGATCAAGGTGACCGGAAACGTGAGCGGGTCAAACTTAGGCTCGGTGATGAAGGGGATCCAAAACGCATTGCGTTCGGTAGCGTTACCAGCTGGTGTCCGGCTCGAATACGGCGGCCAGTATGCTACACAACAGCAGTCGTTTCGACAATTGTTGGCGGTCTTTTTTCTTGCGGTGGCCGCTGTGCTCATCGTGCTAGTGGTTCAGTTCCACGAACTCAAGAGTCCCTTAGCATTGGCGATCGCAGCACCACTCGGCTTGACGGGCGCCGTGCTGGCACTCTCAGTGACCGGTGTGCCGTTTAACGTCTCGAGCTTCATGGGATTGATTCTGTTGATCGGCCTCGTAGTCAAAAACGGCATCCTGCTCGTTGATGCCGCCCACGCATCTTGCGATGAGGGGCTGCCCGTGCGACAAGCGCTCATCGAGGCCGGCGTGGTTCGGATGCGCCCCATACTCATGACAACCCTGTGCACATTAGCTGGCCTGTTTCCGCTGGCACTCGGCTTTGGTGCCGGCGCCGACCTGCAACGGCCACTTGCCATAGCGGTGATAGGAGGACTGACACTCTCCACTCTAGTAACGCTAGTGCTCTTGCCTGTTGGGTTGGAAGCGATAGGATGGCAGCGCAATAGCTAGCTGCCACTGACGGCTAGATTTCACAATCCAATACCCGCTTGAGCATCGCCTGATCGATGTTGCCCCCAGACAAAACAATGCCTACGCATTTGCCGGCGAGATCATCCTTCAATTTGAATAGCCCTGCCAGCCCCGCGGCACCCGCGCCTTCCACGAGGTTATGCGTGACACGGAGCAACAGCCTCAGCGCATCGGCAATTTCTGAGTCCGTAACCGTCACAAACCCTGTGAGTCCTTCGCACAGCGCGTCAAACGTCATCTGGGCCGGACTACGGGTAGCAATACCGTCTGCAAACGTTGTGGCACTCGAGCTCGTCACAGCGTGGCCGGTCCGCCACGATTCGTAGATTGCTGAAGCGCCCTCGGCCTGTACACCATAGACGCGGACATCCGGCTTGAGTTCCCGGACTACCGTCATTGCACCAACCGCTTGCGAGCCTCCACCGATCGCAAAAACCAGCGCGTCGATCTCGGGATCCTGTTCCAAAATCTCCAGCGTGATCGTTCCCGCCCCCGCCAACACGTATTTGTTGTTGGTCGAATGGACGAGAGTCAGATTGCGTTCCTCGACCAGTTTGTCGACAGCGACCAGCGTGTCGTCGTAATCGTTACCGACCTCGATCAGTTCTGCACCCAAGTCACGCATCGCCTCGTTCTTGTCTTTGACGTTTCCATGTGGCACGCAGATCGTGACCGGGATGCCGAGTGCCTGGCCGGCAAACGCCAATCCCTGGCCGTGGTTGCCTCGCGTTCCCGCTATCACCCCTTTGGTCCGTTCCTCGCCAGTCAACATGGTGAGTGCCGACAGACCGTTACGAACCTTGAATGCATTCGTCAGATTGTGGTTCTCGTGTTTCACCAACACACGAATGCCGGATCCGACCGCGGCATCCAGGGCCGGGTAGGATCGTAGTGGGGTTGGTCGCACGTACGGCTTGATGCGTTCACGTGCAGCCTTCACATCGGCTAGCTTAATCGGCCAGATCGACACTCTTACTCCGCCCACTCCTTCGGTTCGAGCCGCTCTACGGAATCCGTGTCCTGAAGACAAGTCCCAAGCAAGATGACATGCTAGCCAACATTGCGCGAGTGGCGTTTGGATAGTAGGGTCCATCGGAATCTGACCATGACTGAAGACCGACTAGCCGATCGATTCGCGAGCCTAGAACTCCCACCGACCACCATCGGCGGCATGCTGTGGCGCTTCGGCCCCGGCACGATCCTGATGATGACGGGAATAGGCACCAGTCACCTGATCACTGCACCTACAGCCGGCGGGCGATTCGCCTACGCGCTGTTGTGGTGCGTCCCAATAGCCTACGTGTTCAAGTACTACGGTTTCGAGATGGCGTTCCGGTTCACCGGAGCCACTGGCAAGAGCCTTATCGAGGCATACGCCACCTCTTGGAAGAAATGGCCCCTGTGGTACGTACTCATCACCACAATCATCCAGAGCGCGATCGGTCAGGCCGGACGGCTCATTGCAGCTGCAGCCGTACTCTATTTCCTATTGTCCTCGTCCATAGGCTGGGACATCTCGATCGCGGTCTATGGACTGATCCTCGGATTGCTCTCCGTCGGAGTCCTTCTCAGAGGCAAGTACGCCGCTGTAGAGTGGACGACCAAGATCCTCGCATCGATTCTGTTTGTCTCGACCGGCGTTGTCTACTTGGTCAAGCCCGCTCCGCTCTCCGCGCTGCCGCAATTCTTCCATATCACCACGCCGCAGGGCTCCTGGCTCATCATCGCGGCGTTCTTGGGGCTCCTACCGACCGGTATGGACGTGTCGCTCCAGGCCTCTGAATGGGGCAAGGCCAAGAAGACCGGAATGGGAAAGATCAGGGATGACCTGGAACGGAGCGGATTGGCCGATGCGTTCGACCCGTTTTCGCCCGACAAGAAGCATCTCACGGTCCATACGTCGAAGCTGCCTGCTCACGCCAGGGAATACTGCAGTAGGTGGTTCGCGATCGGGCTGTGGGATTTCCGCATAGGTCACATCATTTCGTTTCTACTAGCGTGTGTGTTTCTGTTGCTGGCAGCGGTGTGGCTCTATCCGAGCGAGGTGAGCGGGCGCGCCGTAATGGGCGAGATCGCGAAAATCTTCACCGCCAGCGTCGGCCCCTGGATGATGGTCGTGTTTCTGCTGGGCGCGTTTGCCGCGACTTTCTCGACGGCCTTCAACTACTTCGACGGCTGGCCCCGCATAGTGGGAGCCTGCTGCCGCAACCTGTTCAAGCGAACCGCCAACCTGAGCGGTACGGCTCCGGAGGACCTGACCGCCGAGCACAAATCGAAGTGGTACTCGGAGTATAACATCTACAGGATGACCATGTTCTTCTCGCTGGTTGCGGCAGTCTCTATCATCGCCGGCATACCACGTCCTGTTTTCTTGGTACTGGTCGCTTCTGCATTGGCATTCTTCATCGCACCCGTGATCTTCTTCCTGAATCTCTACTACTGCTTGACGATCATCCCGAAGGACGACAGGAAATTCTATCCGTCGGCGTTCGCTAAGTGGTTCGGTTGGGGAAGTTTCGCGGTGTTTACCGGCCTGACGGTCATCCTGATCATGGCGCGCGTGTTCAAAATCCAGCTGTTCGGAGCCTGAGCTTTACCTCATCCAGTCGGTGGCGCCAAGCCCTGACTCAACAGACCCACCTTTCGGGGTTCCGACGTTAACGAAACTCGGCTCGGCACTGCGTGACGCACCTTCAAAAGGTGCTCTCGTAATGAATTCCCTTCAGGGTCCGCCGGCGCGGAGCGCTGCCTAGCGAGCGTTTTTCAACGCTCGAGTAACGAGGTGGTCGGCAACCCGCACGGTCCTGTAGAGCGCAAGGTCCTGTAGAGCGCAAGGTCCTCAGCTTTCGACAAACGAACGTCACACCTTACTCCCTCCCCAGGGGTCACCGCCCGTCGGTTCCGACGTTAACGAACGTCGGCTCGGCACTGCGTGACGCACCTTGAAAAGGTGCTCTACACATGAACTCCCTTCAGGGTCCGCCAGCGCGTAGCGCAGCCTAGCGAGCGTTTTTCAACGCTCGAGTAACGAGGTGGTCGGCAACCCGCACGG
>JBHHZE010000112.1:0-4731 GCA_046757925.1 Gemmatimonadales bacterium | reverse complement strand
CCCGCTCCCGCTTTTCACACTTCACGTTTCACCTGAAAATCGCAATCAACCCCAAGATGGTAGCCGGGATACCAACAAGAAACCCGACCAGTTGAACGGTACTCGACGCGCTTTGGGCATTTCGACGCTGCGGCACGAAGATGCGATCTCCTCCCCTCATGTTGAGCTGATCGAGCGTCCGGCCCTCTGTGATCGCCTCCTGCAATGGTTCGGCATCCCAGATTCGCTTGGCGCCACGCTCGACCCGCACCTCGGTAATCTTGGCGGCGGGGGAGAACCCACCCGCCAACATGATCGCATCGGGCAACAATGCCTCGGACGGCACCGTATAGAAGCCGGGCTGCCCGACACCACCGTGGATCGTCAAGGGTATGAGCGAGCGCGCTGTCACCACGGGATCTCTCAGGTATTGCGACAAGAACTTGGTGATGTAGGACTCCAACTCGGACCGCAAGACCCCCTTGAGCGGTACATCGCCCACCGTCTCCAACCGCAACACCTGGCCCTGGGCCACCGTGAATGTGTCCGACAACGCCACCTCGTTCTCGACAGTCAGGAGGATCCTGTCGCCCACCTGAAAATCCCCTTGCTCGAGGCGGGTCCTGATGAGCGCGGCCTCGAAACTCCCCCGTCGCTTGAGCGCGGCGGTGTACACCGTCGACTTGGACGCTGACTCGAGCCTGCTGAGCAACCCCTCCAACGCCTCGCGGGTCATGTAGACCCGCAGCGGATCCCAAGTGTCCTGCCCTTGGGCGGTGAGTGGGCCGGCGTTCAACAATATGCCGGTCGCTATCAGCGCGGAAAGAAAAACAGCCTTCATGAGTTGCAACTTAGTAGAGGTCAAAGATACGGGCTACTCCACAGTGACGCTCTTGGCGAGGTTACGCGGCTTATCCACATCACAACCGCGCAGCACTGCGATGTGATAGGCCAGAAGCTGGAGCGGAATGGACGTGACAATGGGCGACAGCAGCGGGAGCGTCTTGGGAACACGCAGCTGATGATCGGTGAGGGCACTCAAATCGCCGTTCCCCTCCGTGGCGAGTACGATGATCCTGCCGCCCCGAGCCTTCACCTCTTCCATATTGGAGAGCACCTTCTGATACACGTGATCCTTGGGCGCCACGAACACCACGGGCATATGCTGATCGATGAGCGCGATCGGGCCGTGCTTCATCTCGGCCGCCGGATAGCCCTCTGCGTGGATGTAGCTGATCTCCTTCAACTTGAGAGCACCTTCCAACGCGACTGGGAAGTTCACCCCCCGGCCCAAGTACAGGAAATTGGTGGCGTCGGCGTACTCGCGAGCCAGGCTCTCGGTGAGCGGATCGAGTTCCAAGACCTGATCGACGAGTTCCGGCAGATGGGCCATTTCGTACACCAGTTCCCGACCCTGCGGCAACGACAGCCCGCGCTGTCGCCCCAAGTGGATCGCAAACAGCAACAATGCGACGATCTGTGACGTGAACGCCTTGGTGGATGCCACGCCGATCTCGGGACCCGCGTGCAGATAGATCCCGCCATCCGACTCCCGCGCGATGGTGCTGCCCACCGCGTTCACGATGCCGATGATCTTAGACCCAGTGGCGCGTGCCGCGCGCATGGCCTCGAGCGTGTCCGCCGTTTCACCCGACTGCGAGATCGCGATCGTAAGCGTTCCGGGGATCGCGAGCTGCGGCCGGTAGCGGTACTCGGAAGCGTACTCCACGTCCACCGGGATCGCAGTTAGCTCCTCTATGCAGTGGCGCCCTACCTGCGCGGCATGCCACGAGGTGCCGCACGCCAGGATAACTATGCGGCGAATTTGCTCGCACTCCTGGGGCGGCAGGTTGAGACCGTTGAGCCGAGTGGTGCCCTGCTCGAACACCAACCGGCCGCGGAGCGTGCTGCGCACACTCTCGGGCTGCTCGCAGATCTCCTTCAGCATGTAGTGGGGATAGCCGCCCAGCTCGATGGCGCCCATATCCCAATCGATGTCGGCCACGGAGCGATCGAGGTCGCGCGACTTCCGGTCTACGACCCTGTACCCGTCACTCGTCAGGATCGCGATGTCGCCGTCATCCAGGTACACCACCGACCGGGTGTACTCGAGCAGCGCCGCTGCATCAGAGGCCACGAAGTACTCGCCGTCACCGACGCCCAAGAGCACGGGCGATCCCTGGCGCGCCACTACGATCTTGCCCGGCTCGTCCTCCCACATCACCGCCATGCCGTAGGCGCCCTCTACGAACTCGAGCGCCGCTATCACCCTGTCTTCGAGAGTGGCGCCGGACGAGGCCTCGATCAGGTGGGCGAGCACCTCCGTGTCGGTCTCTGTCGTGAAGGTGTGGCCGTCTTGCGAGAGCTGTTTCCTCAGCGTATCCGCGTTCTCGATGATGCCGTTGTGGACCAGGACGATCTCGCCGGAACAGTCCGTGTGGGGGTGGGCGTTGAGCCGCGTCGGCGCGCCGTGCGTGGCCCAGCGGGTGTGCGCGATCCCGCCGGAGCCCTTCAGCTCCACCTCCGCCAATGAATCGCTGAGGCCCTGGACCCGGCCCGCCAGCTTGCGCACCTTGAGGCCCTGGCCGTTCTGGATGGCCACACCGGCTGAGTCATAGCCGCGGTATTCCAGCCGGCGCAATCCCTCCAACAGGATCGGCGCCGCCTCGCGACTGCCCACATATCCAACTATACCGCACATGACCTCAGTCTCCCGGACGCGACGACGCCAGTAGCGGCCTGTCGTCGGCCCCTAATCCGAAGCGTGAAAGCTGCGACAACTTGGCCAGCATCGCATCCACCGAGTCATTAGACGGTAACACCGCCCCGCAGCGCGCGCAAAGCAGGGCGCTGAACGGATCGGCCACACGCGACAAGCGCAGGCGGCGACCGGCCCCGCGGCTCAATCTCGTGACAACGGCTTCGCAGCTAGGGCAGAGCAATTGGGATTGCAGAGTGCAGAGTGCAGAGTGCAGAGTGCAGAGTGTTCATAGATCGATATCCAACTCCGTCGTTTTGTCCTGCCGTCAAGTTCCGGTCTTGGTCCTGGCGTCCAATCGGTTTGTTGGTCCTGGACTAACAGCCCAGGCTCGGCCAAGAACAGCGTCCCAAGGGACGACCGGCTACCCCAAGATCAAGATCGGGGCCGATTGGATATTGAGGTATCGGATACGGCCTATAACGTTGTTCTACAACGAGTTACATCGTCTAACGCCGATGAGCTGGCACCGCCGTGGGGTCGTTCGCGTTGCAACGTCGCGGCATAACTGGCGTTCTTGTAGGCCGGTTGCAGCGATTCAGCCGCTCGCAACGGCGGTGTCGAGCCGCCTAACCCCTTGTCGTTCAAGGTCTTTCTAACGACGGGGTACCGGCACAAAGTCTGCGACGGGACCAACAGGTTCCTTATGTCCAGTCTGGGAGGCCCAGGCGGCCTCGGCTCTGTGAAGCGAGTTTTTAGGAGGAAAATGCCTGACCGCGGTGTCCATGTGCGTCCACCGGTCGTGTTGATCGTAGACGATCAGGAGTGGTCTACCAGATCGCTCGAGAGTGTGCTCGCACCCAATGGCTACGCGGTCATGCGGGCGTTTACCGCCAAGGCCGGACTCGACAGGGCGCAGGCCCAGCCGCCTGATCTCATCTTCGTAAGCGCCAATCTTCCCAACAGCGACGGCGTAGAGTTCTGCCGTACACTGCGCGAGAACCCCAATTTCAGTGCCAGCATCCCCATTCTCATAACCAGCTCGGAACGCCCGTCCCGCGAGCTGCGCCTCGCCACACTGCGTGCCGGCGCCTGGGAGTTTGTGTCGTTCCCCATCGACGCCCAGGAACTGCTGCTCAGACTGGACGCCTACGTGCGCGCCAAATTCGAGACCGACCGCGCGCTCGAGCGATGTCTGGTAGACGAACCCACGGGACTCTACAACTTGCGCGGCTTGGAACAGCGCGCCCGCGAACTCAGGTCCCAGGCCTATAGGGATCATCAAGCCCTGGCCTGCGTAGTAATCGCCCCCACCCCACAGGATCCCCACGATGAGAACTCGCCGGCCATCGATCAGACAGCACTCCTTGCAGCCATCAACCGCCTTGGCAGAGCACTGAAGGATGTGGGCCGGGTCTCGGACGCCATTGGACGGCTGGGCCAGAACGAGTTTGCCATTATGGCGCCGAGCACCGATAGCGCCGGTGCCGCGCGACTGGCGAAACGCCTGCAAGCCCTTATCCGGGACCAGAGCGGCGACGATCAGCCACTCCAGATGCGCGCCGGATACGATGCCGTCAAGAACGTCCGCGAAACCCCTGTCGAAGCCCGCGACCTCATGCTCCACGCCACGATCGCACTCCGCAAGGCCAAATCCAACGGGAACGGCGACTGGATCAAGCCGTTCGAGATCGGCGGCCGGGATACGTCGCAGACGAGTTAGGGAGTGGGGAGTGGGTAGTGAAATGTGATAAAGCGTTATTCGCGCGTTAGAAAAGGCGCGCTCGGCGGCGCTGCGCGCTGGACAACCCTGAAGGGGAAGCGTTCCCCTTTTCGCGAATTTTTTCGTACATCGTCACGCTAGAATGGTACGGGCTTCCGTAGCGTCCCGAGTTATGCTGGTGCGTGTATTTCTCTTGCCTTATCCCTACCGCCGAGGTGAGCTTATGGGTATGGCCGCTCCAATCTATTACTCGGCCGAAATGGTCCGTGCATTGCCGGACGACGGTAAGCGCTACGAGACGGTGCATGGGGAATTGCTGGTGACACCGGCG
>JBHHZE010000111.1:0-5124 GCA_046757925.1 Gemmatimonadales bacterium | reverse complement strand
CCGCGTCCGCGTTCCTTGCCTACAATCGGTCGGGATACCTAGGGGCGGAGCACGTCTACAACCGTGGGCTTCCAGAGGCCGCGAACGCGATGGATCTGGCGGGTCATCCCGACTCGGCCATCGCACTGTACGAACGCGCGCTCGCATCACCGTCGGTGTTCGGGAACCTATACGAACTCACCTGGTATCCGCTGGCCCTCCGCCGCCTCGGCGAACTACACGAGTCGCTCGGACATCGAGATGAGGCCATCGACTACTATCAGCGCTTCATCGAGTTGTGGGATGAGGCCGATCCCGAACTCCAGCCACAGGTGCAGGCCGCTCGGGAGCGACTTACTGGGCTTGTTGGAGAGCGTCGCTAGACGAAATCCCAAGTGGGCCCGGGCGGCATTCGCAGCGACCATCGTCAGTTCGAATCCCCGGCTCCCCCTGGGCGCGTCTTCGAAGGGCGCCGGTCCCTCAGCTCGAATACTCTGCCCGTAACTCCTGGAACGACGCGGCGAACTCCGATTCCATCATGCGCTTCGCATCTACTTCGAGGAACGAAGCGCGGACCGCATTCAGCACCAACCCTTCGATCGTCGCGACGTCAAATCCAAACGTCTTCGCCGCCTTCAGGTGTTCACGTGTGAGTGCCGTATCGAACATGGGTGGGTCATCCGAGTTGAGTGTCACGTAAAGGCCCTCTTCCATCAATTGCGGAAGCGGATGTGCTGCAAAGTTCGGGACCACACCCAAGCATACGTTGCTCGTGGGACAGACCTCCAATGGGATCTGCCGTCTGCGTAACTCGGCCACCAACCGTGGGTCCTCCAAGCATCTGACTCCATGACCGATCCGGGCGGCATTGAGCACATTCAACGCTCCCCAAACGCTCTCTGCTCCAGCGTTTTCGCCCGCGTGCGGCACACTGGGGAGCCCCGCGGCGGCAACCCGCTCGAACGCCGTCGCGAATTTTTCGGGCGGATGCCCAACCTCAGGTCCACCCAGGCCGAACGCGACGACTCCGTCGCGCATACCCGCGATCGCCCAGTCTGCGATCATCGAACCATGCTCGGCGGGTATGTTGCGCGGGATGTCGATCACTATCCCCATCGAGACGCCGAGCTCATTTTCGGCCCAGGTACGCGCGCGATTCAGTGCCGCCAGTTGTACATCGAACTCCAAGTCATGCTGCAGATAGTGTGTGAACGCCGTGTACGTCACCTCGCTGTAACGGATGTTCTGCCGAGCCTGCTCCCGCAGGAACCGCCGAGCGACGAGTTCGATATCGTCAGCCGTACGCATGCAATTGGAAATTGTCAGATACACGTCTACAAAATGAGGGAAGTCGACAAACTCAAACCACTCGCGCACACCTTGAACCGTATCGGCAGGGAGGCAAACGTGGTGACGCTGCGCCAACTCCAATATCGTTTCGGGCTGGATAGATCCCTCGAGGTGGACGTGCAGCTCGACTTTGGGCATCGCTGCAATGAAGTTTGCAAGATTGTCTGGCAACAGTCGTAGTACCCTTGCGGAAGTCGGCTCCCGGAGCTATCGAGTGTGGAACCTAGCTGAACTCAGCGGAGCCTGTCAAAAAGACACCGGGGCAATCAAATGAACGTTCCAGCAGAGGTCTACCAACAGATCGTCGCCGAGATCGCGAGCGACACGAGTCCCGTGGGGATCGACGCCAAGAAGACACACGTGATCATTCTGCACAAGCTCCTGGAAATCGAGCGCCGCTTGGCAGCTATCGAGCAACACATCAAATAGGACCTGACGTCATAGCGACATGGCCGTCACGATCCTGAGCATTGGGCTTCTCGTCTTCTTCGGGCACTTCCTGGCCGGATTCTTCGAACGCACCAAAGTTCCCGACGTATTGATCCTCATGCTGGCAGGGATCGCACTGGGTCCGATCTCACACCTGGTTCAGCCGGAGGATTTCGGGAAGGTCGGATCGGTGTTCTCGAGCCTCGCCCTCATAGTCATTCTTTTCGAGGGTGGCATTCACCTGAACGTCAAACATCTGAGTGCCGCAGCACGCGATACGCTGGCAATCTCTCTGTCTACCTTTGCCATCACCGTCCTCGCCCTAGCGCTCATCGCCAATGCTCTTCTCCCTGTCGAATTCCCTACCGCTCTTCTGATTGGAATCATTCTGGGCGGGACGTCTTCCGCGGTTGTGGTTCCGTTGATCCGAGCGCTGCGGATGCATAACACGCCGAGTACGGTGCTGTTTCTGGAATCGGCATTGACGGACGTGCTCGTGATAGTACTGGCGCTGGGGTTGTTCCAGGGGCTGGCCGTGAGCGACGCGGCATCCACCAACACGATCGACGGAAGATCGCTAATGCTCGACATAGTACGGTCGTTCCTATTGGCAGGATTGATAGGCGCACTCGGCGCATTCGTATGGTCCGCACTCCTGGACAGAATCAGACAGCTCCCCAATACAGTGTTCACCACTCTCGCCTATGTGTTCATTTTGTTCGGTATCTCCGAATTGATCGGCTTGAGCGGGGCGATTGCAGCACTCACCTTCGGCATCGCCGTGACCAACTTCCCCAATATCCCAGATCGCTTGTTTGGAAAGGTGTTCAGTTTCCGTCTCGCGGCTTTCGCAGATCACGAACGTGCGTTGTTTGCGGAAGCGGTTTTCCTCGTCAAGACGTTTTTCTTCGTATTCCTCGGCGTATCGATGAAGTTCACAGCTGGTGGCGCGCTCGCGTCGGGCGCAGCGCTCGCCGCAGTCGCTTTTGTCGCCCGCGTCCCAGTCGTCCGATTACTGGCTCCGCCATCGGTGACCCAGCGTGACGCGGCGCTGATGACGGCGATGGTACCCAAGGGATTGGCATCCGCAGTCCTGGCCGCACTGGCAGTCGAAGCGTCGCTACCGGGTAGCGAGTTGATTCAGGGAACGGTCTACTCAGCGATCCTCTTCAGCATCTCGCTCTGCGCGGCACTGGTGTTCTCCGTCGAGCACGGTCTGCTCAGCAGTGCACCGTTCCAGGCATGGTTCGGAAAGTTCCCGTCCGATACGGCGGGCGAACGGGCCGAGCCGGAGAGTTGGGATCTGGCGGCTCCGGTTCTCGAACTGCCCGAGATGCTGGTCGGTCTACAGGAACCCAACCCCATTGCCCATTTGTCAGATGATATGGAGAATCCGGGCGCCGGCTAGTGTAGTGCGCCAGAGATCGCTTGCGAATTGTCCTCCCGCGGGATCAATCCTTTTCAAGAGCCTAGGAAGAGGTGATGCCGTACGTGGCCGGCGCGACACGGAAGCTTGTCTTACAGCGGCGGTCTGATAACATTTCACGCGGCGCGGACCGCATAGGCAGCCGCACCGCGTAGCATTGGAGAGGTGGCCGAGCGGCTTAAGGCGGCGGTTTGCTAAACCGTTGTAGGGTTTGAAGCCCTACCGAGGGTTCGAATCCCTCCCTCTCCGTTCACCCTACGGCTTGATCGTATCTTTCTTGGCCGGCTTCTTAGCCGCCTCCTCGGCAAGCTTACGAGCCTTCTTGCGGGCCTCACGCTCTGCATCCTTCCGCTTGCGGATCTCCTTGACGTACTTTTTGAAATCTGCACGATTGTTGGCCACCCGAGCGGAGTAGATGATTTGCTCGCGCACTCGTGCCAGTGCTTCCGCGTCCTTGGCCTGATAGTAATTGCCCTGGGGAGCCGGAATCAACGCCAGGATCGCAGACGGTATCTTGAAATCTCCCAGATACACCCAATTGCCATCAACTCCCCACGTCTTGCCGTTCTCATCCGTTGCCATCCATTTGGGGATCTTGGCCGCGGCAAAACTATCAGGAGGCATGGTGTCGATGAACGCCAGGATCCGGGCTGTCACCGCAGAATCCACCTTCGCCGCATGAGTGAGCGGATCGGACGCACCGGTGATACCGAGCCGCGCATCGAGCGGGCGCACCCAGAAGCGGCCATCCCCTTGGTCGAGGCCTATTCGCGGCGTCATACCGAGAACCGGATCGTAATCGGAAAACTTAGGCGGCGAAACGCCAATCGGCGCCACCTCGGGCGCGATGTCCACCCTCGGCAGCACACGCGCATCGCTCGACGGCGATGGCTCAGGAGCTGGGCGAGAGGCAAGCGGGACCGATGGAGGTCCGTCTCCAAGACTGGGAAGGGCTACCTGACGCGCACCGCTTGGAACACCCAAGTCTATGTATCGGACCGTCTTACGGGTCGCGACCCGGCCACCGACGAGAGTGAGCAGGAACACAGCCAGCAACCCGTGCACCAGGATACTCACCACACCCCAGCGGGCCTGTGACCTGTCCCGGTCGGGAAGGCGGAACCTATGCTGAGGCACCCGCTGCCTCCAGGCCGGCGAGCGCCCGTCCCAATCGCTCGGCAGCCTCGATCAATCTTTCCGGAGCAACCGTCAACGCGATCCTAACATACTCGTCGCAACTTTCTCCAAACGCGGAGCCCGGCATGATCGCCACCCCCTCATGCTCGAGTACGTCGCGCGCAAACGACGACGACGGGACTCGAGCGGGAACCCGTAGCCAGAGATACATTCCCGCCTTCGGACGATCCACCTTGAACCCTGCTCTATCGAACGCCTCCACCGCCGCATCACGACGCTTGGCAAGACATGTGCGCACTGGTTGAACCACAGACTCCAAGCTATCGAGCACCTTGGCGCCAGCCTGCTGAACCGCGAGAAACGGACCGGCATCCACATAGCTCTTGACTTTGCTCAACAAAGCGATCAGTTCTGCCGAGCCAACCGCCCAACCCAACCTCCAACCCGTCATACATGCCGACTTGGACAGTGAATGGAACTCCACCGTAACGTCCCGGGCGCCGGAGACCTCGAGCACACTGGGCGCCACGTACCCGTCGTAGGTGATTTCGCAGTACGGGTTGTCGTACGCCAGAGCGATACGGTGCGACTTGCACAGCCCGACCGTGCGTTGCAGGAAATCGAGCGGTGCTACGGCCGCCGTCGGATTGTTGGGATAGTTCAGAAACACCAGACGGGCGCACTCCAATCGATCGAGGGGCAAATCGGACATTTCCAAGAGGAATCCGTTACGGCTCTCGAGCGATACGGTTTCCAGTCGAGCGTCCGCCAGGATTGCTCCCCCGGCGTAGGCCGGGTATCCT
>JBHHZE010000110.1:0-5136 GCA_046757925.1 Gemmatimonadales bacterium | reverse complement strand
GATCGAACACGTCAAACAGGGTGTGTTCGCTATGCGTGACTCGTCTGACCCACAAAGAACGTCATCTTGTATGACTGTCGGAATCTGCCGGTGGGGGTGAACTCCGAATACCGCGCGTTGCGATTGTCCAAGACCCAGAGGTTGCCGGAGGGTGACCAGCGTAGTCCCCGAGCCGCCTGAAACTCACCCGGCCCACCTCCGCGGCCCCCAAAGGCGAAGATGAAGGTGCCCGTGGAGTCAAAGACGCGTATATCCTGATCATGATGGTCGAGGACGTAGATAGATCCATCCCTACCCACAGCCACCCCAAGAATCGAACTAAATACTTCGGGTCCGCCACCGTCGACCGTACCGAGTCTCAGATCCTCTTGGAATAGCCGATCGGGGGCCAGGTGCTCAGGGAAAAAATTGATTACATCTATGGTACCGTTCGCCGCCGTGTCGACGCTTACCGATACGTCGCCGTTCCACCGTGGCCCCTGTTTTGAGCAAGCCGCTAGGGCCGAGAGTATTATGGTTGAACCGAGAAGCGCCCGCAGCATTTTCAAGCTGCGTCTCACTTCGGACACTAACCGCACAGGGCCGTACACGATCACGCGACCTTTGTTGAATCCCGCTGTAGCGTAATAGAACCCTCTCCTATCTCTCACGAGAAGCGACGAACGCGATACGCCTATCGAGTCAACTGCACGCCCCAGTGTCACCACATGCTCCAGTTCAACGCGGCACGTCTCGCATGACGCCTTGTCGCCGATCTCTATTTGCTCCTGACCATGAAGCACCTGTACGATACAGATCGCTTGAAGAACCGATATAGTGGTTGAACGGGACGAATATTGCATCGCAAAACTCCGTAGCTTCGTAGCGCGCCGGCGGCTACCGGGTATCGTACCGCCGCAAGCCTGTAGTCCTGTCCTCACGCGGTTGCACCACCACACTCCGCCGTCCGACATGATACGGAACGGATCACCAAAATGAATGCACCTAGAGATTCGGCTCCCATGCGGAACTCTATTTGACCCTCCTGCTTATGCCGTCGGCAAGACCATAGATACGCGTGTCCAAATCAGGGACTGAAGCACTTCGAGACAGCCCACGGCCAAGACGGTGATTCTCCCCCGGTTGCTAAGCAAAGCCTCACTCGATGACAATCGATTCAGACGCCGATGGTCTGAGTCCGCCTTCGCATCGCACTTCCAGTCTCAGTCGCATAGGTCCGGGCAACAATCACACCGTGGCAGCCACGCCTATACGCCGCCCCGTTTGGCCCGGGGTCTTGGTAGGTTTCGAGCTGCTGGCTTTGGCCCGCGTCCGATTGTGCCTGCGGCTGCAGATCACTGTCCGGCCCTAGTGTACCGTCAAATCTGACCTTCCCAGGCATTATCATCACAAAGCCGCTCATACAGCCGAAACCAGTCAGGACGCAGCCGTCGCCTTGGTCCACACAGTCGTAAAAACCATTTTGGGCAAAAAAACAATTTAGTACCGGTTCACAGGTCCAACAGTCGGCTTGTGCCTCAGCATCCGGTAGCGTGAGCATTGCGACCAACACAATGGATGCAACGCAAACTACCAATCGTCTTGTTGACAACATTAGATCCTCCTCTGTTCTTGATGGGTTTCTCATTACATCTCGTCCGAAATCAAAGAGCGACTGCGACCTACGGTACTCGGGACCGCTCGATCCGGTACCGATTGATCACTGGAACATCAAATTCGTCGAGTTTGACTCCCCATACCATTGTATCAGATATTTCTAAGAGGGTCGTACCGTTAGGTACCTTCGCAACAGCGATAAGACGACCGTGTTGGTCGAACACGTCCCAATGTTGAAAGCGAGCTGAACCAATTTCACGGCGAACCCAAACCATCCCGTTCATACCCGCAACTACTGCGCCGTTGGAGAGTCCTCGGCCCACGTTGGGCACCTGTGGTAAGTATCTCGGGCGGTGCACGGTCTCAATGAGCGCACGACGTGCCGCGGACGCGGTTGCAAAGTGCTTCTCAAGCCTATTCCGCTCCACGAACTCATTTGCCCACTGCCTCACTTGATCGTCACTTAGAGGTACCGGCTTCACGGGCACGTTCCGGAACCAGAGTTGCTTGCCGTCCTGACCCAAAACTGTGAGCCGGTATTCGCTCGAATCCGCATCTTCGGTCGGTGGCCGTTCAACTATCACAATCCTGTCGCCAGACCTGGAGACTGCCAAAAGATCACTCCGCGACCAGGGCTCCCTGGTTTGAAGCTGAGCTGTCGTCCCGATTAGCACTCTTAACCAGGAATCCTGAACGGACATCCATCGTAGAGCATGGACGCTCTTGCCGTCTTGCGAAGATCGTAGAATAAGCTGTACAGTCGGATCGATTTTCCCTGTGCTAGCCGCTCCACTCAATGCCTCATTCATCAAGATTGATCGGTCGCGAAGCAGTGCCCGCACCCCAAATGTGAAGTTGGTTTCTGACAGTTGGACTTCGGGAGCAGGGACTGTCTCAAGTAGGTTCCCTAACCGATCGAACAACGAGATGCGCCGCAGAGCAAGATCTGCCGCCCACAGAGTATCATTCAGCCAGCCGATATACGCGAGTCCCCTAAACTCACCGGGACCATCTCCCCGCGTACCAATGGTCCGCAGATGACGCCCGTTACCGTCAAACACCTCGACTCCCGGTGCTCCAAAGTCAACTACGTAAACTTCTTGGTCGGAGCCGACTGCCATTTGGTGTATCCTAGTCAACGGCGCCGCGGAGTCGCGTGGATAACGAAGATCAAGCTCAAGCGACCACTCAATATTTTGCGATGCTGCAGTCGTTGCACAAATAGAACATAGAAGAACGCAGAGTGAACTCATCCGAACACTGGTAAGTAGGACATCAATCTCATGACCGGAAGACCGCGCTACGTTGTTCATACGCAATACAGGCATCTCAAATGTCGATCACCTGGGCCGAATCTCGCATTTGGAGGCCCAAGTCAGCCGAGTAACTTCTGGCAACAATCCAGCCGCGGCAAGCGCGTTGATAACTCCTCTGGAGGGATCCGATGGGTCGCTTTTGCATCAGGGCATGGGTTGCCCGCTGTTGAACGGACACAGAGCTATCGACGGCGTTCCTCTCCACAAAGCGGAACGTGCCGTCGTAATCGAGATTCTTCCGCATTGCTGGCCCCCCACAACCACTCCCGCTGACTATACAACCGTCAAAAATGTTATGACAGGAATACCACCCCGGGCCAAAAATAATGCCGCATCCTGAGCCGCCCCAATCGCAGTATGTACATACCTGGGCGACCGCATCTCCAGTTGTCAGCGTAGTTGCTACGAGTGCGAGTGCTAGCGTTCTCAGAACAACTGCTTTGAAAGAAAACATGGCTTTCCTCCTTTAGGGTTGCCAGCTCCACAGGTATACGACAAGCTCAAGTCGATCAGTCCGCCGCAGAACAAGCAGCAAATGGGCAGTCGGATTGCTTGCCACGATACCCAACGGAACATCTAGAACACGATGGCGAACTGGTGTTCCCGCATGATCGAACAGTACCAAGATCCTTTGGTCGCTCCGCATGTCCGCCAGTGTCTGGATATATCCGCTGTCGAGTTCTACTACGGGAAGGCCAGCCCACTCAGTGAACTCATCGACCTCAAGACCAAGACCTCTGATCGTATCTGAATACGGTGCAGACGGGTGATTAAGTGGTTCGCCAGGTACGACCCTCCAGCGAAAAGGCCATGCTATGGATGCGAGAATGATTCCTCCACTCCACGGACTCATATGGCCGAAGCGGGGGTTTGCAGGATCGGTTCTACTGGTATCAGCGTGCATCAACCACTGAACACCGCCAAGCGAATCGAGTGCAGTCACAGTGGGCAATCCTGTCGAGTCGATCCCTCCCAGGACCCACCCTCCGGGCCAGCGTGCCGCATTGAGGATCTCAGACAAGGACCTTGCGTTTTGCACGCGATCACACGATTGGTAGGACGTAGCCCTGAAAATTGCACGTTCCACCCCATAAACAATCTCGATCGCGGAGTCACCTGATACAAATGCGGCGGCAACGGGAGGGGAGAGGAACTCCCCGCACAGAATCTCTATCGAACTTCCCCTGTCCACCACGACACCGCGCCCAGCGTCGTTCCAATAGAGAACCGCACCACTTTCTGCTACCGCGCCGCCTCCGACACGGAATGCTGGTGGTAGTTGTATTGTCCGGGACTCCTCAAGCGCCAAACGGGGAAACCGATCGCCTTGTGCGCTCGCTATGCTAGAGGCAACGGTGATGCAGAAGCACAGGATTATTGCGCCGCACACAGGGCGTGGGCCAGAGGATGTGAAAGCGTATCTGGTCTTTGCACGATCTACTCGTTGGTGGCGCCACAAACGGATATTGGCCGTCAGCCGGAACTTAGTCTGCGTGTACATCGCACCTAGATTCTTTCAGGGGGCCTATTATCTGGGGCCTATTATCTAGTGATTATCGTCTATCGTCCACGCTATTATCGGTCGGTGACTTAGCTTATGCAACGCCAAAATTCTTGGGTTCCCAACTTCTTTCATGAATTGTGCGACGGCCTTCCTGTTCAACCGCCCTGGGAGGCAAGGCCAATATCTCGTCCGCTTAGACTAACCGAAGCAAAACTGCTGACCGACGTCACCCCGAACAATAGCAAAACACGACACACCACTATCAAAACGCGACATTTTCGCGATTCAATCGCCCAAAATCGCCAAAATCACAAAACAACTTCGAACTCATCGCCGAATACCCTAGCGTCAGGCCGTTTTCATCTGCACCTTCTTGGACCGGGAGAACCGAGATAATGACCGACACTTCAGCAATCGTGGCCGTCTGCCTGGCTGACCCCATCGCGCGCGATCTAGCCATCAGAACAATTGCACGCGAGGGCGCGACAGGTCGTAGCGTCTCGATCGCTGAGATTCAAGACGCATGTAGAATTCGGGGGGGGGATAAAATCGCCCTTCCCTGGGACATTCTCATCTACGATCTCGCGCCGAGGGATGGCAGTCTCCTCGATCTGCTCGAGTCCCTGCACCAGAACCCGCAGCCACTGCAGATACTGATCTACACCCAACCACAACCCGGCGACGGCAAGCTGCTGTCGTCAGCACTCAAGCTGGATGGCA
>JBHHZE010000109.1:0-5227 GCA_046757925.1 Gemmatimonadales bacterium | reverse complement strand
TCTGGGACGTGAGCATCGAGGCAGGCGTTCGGGAGGGATACTGGGGATGGGCTAGTTGTTTCGCCGACTTCGACAACGACGGCAACCTCGACCTGTTTCATGTCAACGGCATGCAGGCCAGTGACAATGCGATATTCAGTGAGTACTGGGCCGACCCGTCCCGGCTTTTCATTTCCAATGGAGACGGCACGTTTACAGAGCGGTCATCCGAGGTCGGGCTGGGCGACAACGGACAGGGCCGCGGGGTTGTGTGTTTCGACGCCGATCGAGATGGCGATATCGATATTTTCGTAGCCAACAACCGGCAGCCGCCGGCGTTTTACGTCAACGAAGGGGCAACCGGCAACAATTATTTGGAGATCGTGCTTCTAGGTGCGTCCCCGAACACGCAGGGAATAGGTGCACGAATCGTGGTAACGGCGGGAGGGAAAACTCAGACCCGAGAAATCCGCGCGGGTGGCAACTACGTCTCCCAAGACCCGGCGGAAGCGCACTTTGGACTTGGTCGGGAGGAAATCGCCAGCGAGGTGCTTGTCAAATGGCCCGACGGACAGGTAACGGCTCTGCAGGCGGTTGCTGCTAACCAGGTCGTAGTGATACGTCACCCGGGTTCGTGACCTTTCCGGTGTAGGCGACGACTCTTCTCTGCCCCGGATCTTTCATCAGGGCGCGGATGCGCAGAGATGGGTGTGTGTTGTGGGGTCTGGACTCGGCATCGGAAAAATCCGTGGTCGAGGAAATCATCCGCGGCGGAATGATCTGCTGCAGCTAGATCAGAATTTGAGCAACGCGATCATCGTTCCGAGGATGGTGAACGTCGCAAGAAAAGACCATCTGAGCAACCTGGCTTCGAGGGCACTCATTTTGGTATCGAGCTTGGCTTCCAGTGCACTCAGTCGCTGCTCCAATTTGGCGTCGAAGCGTGCGAAGTTCAGCTCGTTCAGCTCACGAAGATCTGCTCTGTACGTTGCGTCCACCTCTGTGACAGTCTTGCCGTAACGGGCATCGGTGAACGCTCCGTGTTGTTTCACCGACAGTATAAAGCTAAGCTCGGCCGGACCGAGTATCAAATTGCTGCGGGGAGTATCGGAAAAGTGCGGGCTGGTACGGGACATCCCGAGTGTCCGGGCCGCCGCGCCGCCGTAAGATCACTCGTCCCTGAGCGCCGCGACCGGATCCACCCGAGTCGCTCGCCGGGCGGGGATATACGATGCCGCCATTGCAACGGCCAGCAAGATCGCCGGGATCCCTGCAAACGTGATGGGGTCGGTGGATCCCACTTCGACCAGGAGGCTCTCGATCACACGATTGAGTGCCAGCGAGGCAGCCAGGCCAATCGCAATACCGGCGCCCGCGACGATCATCCCCTGACCCAACACGAGCCGAGTGATGTCGCCGTCCTGGGCGCCGAACGCAACCCTCACGCCGATCTCTCGGGTTCTCTGACGCACCGAGTAGGAGATCACGCCGTACAGACCGAGTGATGCCAGAACGAGCGCGAGTGCGGCAAAGACACCGATGAGTGCCAGGACGAAGCGTGTCTGTGCCATCGCGCCGGAGAGGTATGATTCGAGCGTTGCGACACCGGAGAGCGGAACGTCCCGGTCCATGGCAACGACCTCATTGCGGATCAGTTGCATCACGCTCACTGGATCGGCCGCGGTGCGCACGGTGTACGTGAGCGGCAGCCACGGGCTGAACACGTATGGGAAGTAGATCGTCTCACGCCCATCGGCGGCCAACGACGTGGATCGCACGTTGGAGACCACACCGACGATCCGAACGGTGAGCCGTTCGAGGGAGAAGGTTTCCCCGTTGAAATGATCGACCAGGAGTTCTTTCCCCAGTGGATCGCCGTCGCCGAAGACCATCTCGGCGAGCTTTCGATCTATCACCGCCACGTCCAGCGCGTCGTCTCGGTTGTCGGAGGAGACGAAGGTGCGGCCGGACACCAGGTCGATCTTCATGGCATCGAAGTATCCGGGCAGCACCGACCTGAAGTCGGCCTTGTTGGCCTGATACGAATCGTCCGAATCGCCGACGCGACCGTAGGAACCGACCGCGTACTGCCCGCCACCGGCGAGCGGGAGAGGTGTGACACCGCCGACACTCTCCACCCCCGGAATCTGAGCCAGGCGGACGCCTAGCTCGTTGACGAAGTTGGCCCTCGATTCAGGGCTGTAGTACTTCACGAACTGCAACGGTACGGCGAAGGTCACGACGTTCTCCGCGTCGAATCCGGGGTCGGCTCTCTGGATCGCGGCAAAGCTGCGGAGCATCAGTCCCGCACCGATCAACAGGACCAACGAGAGTGCCACCTCGGCCACGACGAGCGCGCTCCTGAGCCTACTGCCATGGACCCCACCTGCGTCGCTCCCCCGGTCCCTGAGCGAGTCCGCCAGGTTGCCGCCTACCATGCGAAGCGCCGGTGCCAGCCCGAACGCGAGCGCCGCCAGCATGGTGATCCCCGCGGTGAACGCGAGGACCGATCCGTCGATCCCGACGTTCTCCACGCGCGGCAGGTTGCCCGGGCTCAGGGCGGTAATGATACGCGCGCCCGACCATGCCAGCCCGACCCCGAGCACCGCGCCGACCGCGGCGAGCAACGCGCTCTCGGTGAGCATCTGACGGATGATGCGACCATTTCCGCTGCCCATCGCCGCCCGCACGGCGATCTCGCGGCCCCGCGCCGAGGCCCTGACCAGCAGCAGATTCGCCACGTTGGCGCAGGCGATCAGCAGCACGAAGCCCACGGCACCCAGCAGGGCGAGCAGTGCGGGCCGCGCGTGGTTTACCACATCGCGATGCATCCCGTTCACGACGATCTGCATGTTCTGGTTCGCGTGGAACTGGTGGACGTCACGCAGTCGTGCTGCCAACGCGTCCATCTCCTGCTGCGCTCGCGCGAGCGTGACGCCGTTCTTGAGTCGAGTTACAACGGTGAGCCACGGTGCGTCACGCGCGAACTCCGAGATGTTGCTCGGCAGCACACCCCACGCGTCGATGTTAGTCGGCATCCCGGCGTCGGCCGGCAGGTAGATGCGAAAGTCGCGCGGCAGTACTCCCACCACGACCGAGCCCCAGCCGTCCATCTGGATAGTCTTGCCGATCACGGACGGATCACTCCCGAAGCGGCGCTGCCAGAGTCCGTGGCTCAGCATCACGGTACCCGGAGGGAGGTCGGGATTGGCGGTCCCGAACGTCTTGGGATCGATCACGATGGCGTCGTCGGTTTGGAAGTTCCGACCCAGGATGGGTGCTACGCCCAGCAGGCTGAACAGGTTGTCGGTCACGTAGGCCGTCGTTACTTGCTCGGCCGGTCCATCGCCGGTCAGCGTTCCCTGGAGTGCGAACGCGCCGGCAAACCCCTCGAACATGGTCGTCTCGTTGCGGTAGTCCTGAAAATCCGGCCCCGAGACGAGCGTGCGCTTGACGTTGGTGGCCGGAAGCCGTGTCCATACGAGCGCCAACTCCTCCGGCTGTGCGTACGGGAGCGGGCGAAACAGGACGGTGTTGGTCACACTGAACATCGCCACGTTGCTCCCGATGCCGAGCGCCAGGGTGAGCACGACTACACCCGTGAACAGCGGCTGCCTGCCGAAGGAGCGGATCGTGTATTTGAGATCGCGGAGGAGATCGGACGGCATGTCAACGTCTCCATCTTTGGGGTCGAGCAGGGCCGGTCCGAGAGTCGACGAACGGCAAGGACGGTAACGATACCGAAAATACACCGAATGCGCTAGGTCTCGAGAATGGGCGGGGGTTGTGCCGGAAGAATCCGCCTTCACGAGAATCATCCGGGGCGGCCCATCGAGCAAATGCTGCTTCAGGGAGTTGATTATTCACGATGTGAATGATTATCATTCATACCGTGAATAATATGACGCTGCCCCGCCTCGTCTCTCACGCGCTCGGCACTCGTCTTGGTGTAATGCCCGCCGTAGTGGTGACGGGAGCACGCCAGGTGGGTAAGAGTACCCTGGTGCAGGACTTAGCACCGGGCGATCGGACCTATTTCTCGCTGGACGACCTCGACGTGATAGACGCGGTGCAGCGCGATCCCGAGGTGCTGGTGGGCGGCTCACGTCCGGTGACCCTGGACGAGGTGCAGCGCGAGCCCGACCTCTTGCGAGCCGTGAAGCGGGCTATCGACCGAAATCGCGAGCCCGGCCGATTCCTGCTCACAGGTTCGGCGAACTTGGCCCTAATGCACAGGGTATCGGAATCGCTGGCGGGTCGGGCGAGCTATCTCACACTCTGGGGGATGACGCGGCGCGAGCAGCTTGGACTCGGAAGCGCGGGGCTCTGGGAGGAGCTGACGCAAACCAGAGATGAGGATTGGCTCGACCTGTTTGCCGAACAGCCCGAAGAGCCCGAAGACTGGCGAGCGCTGGCCCGCCGCGGAGGTTTCCCGACCCCCGCCGTGCACCTGACAACGGCAGCCGACCGCGCGATCTGGTTCGATGGCTACGTGAGCACGTACCTAGAGCGCGATCTGCGGGAACTCTCCGCGGTGGCAGCACTACCCAACTTCCGCCGCGTGATGCGGGCGGCCTGCTTCAGACTGGGTCAGCTCGTAAACCAGACAGAGATTGGACGCGATATCGCCCTTCCACAGCCCACCGTCCACCGCTACCTCAACTTGCTTGAGACATCCTATTTGCTCGTGCGGTTGCCCGCCTATGCAGTTAACCGGACCAAGCGGCTGATCAAATCGCCCAAGCTGTACTGGTGCGATACGGGAGTCGCATTACATCTGGCGGAAGGGGCGAAACCTGAGGGTGCGCATCTCGAGAACCTGGTGCTGCACGACCTCCTGGCCTGGCGTGATGCACGGATCGAGAGCGCCGAGCTTTCGTACTGGCGCACGACGCTGGGGGAGGAAGTGGATTTCGTAATCGAGACCCGTGGCCGCCTTTTGCCAATCGAGGTCAAGGCGCGAGGCCGACCACGCCTCGCCGACGCCGGCCATCTACGCGCCTTCCGAAATGAGTATCCTACGAAGGCGCGCGCGGGACTCCTGCTGCACACGGGGAAGACCCTCGAGTGGATTGCGCCGGACGTGCTGGCCGTTCCGTGGTGGCGCGTCATGTGAGGAACGGACTGATCGGCGTTAGAGAGAATCATCAGGGGCGGCAGTGTCGATCAGAACTTGAGCAACGCGATCATCGTTCCGAGGATGGTGAACGTCGCAAGAAAAGACCATCTGAGCAACCTGGCTTCGAGG
>JBHHZE010000108.1:0-5317 GCA_046757925.1 Gemmatimonadales bacterium | reverse complement strand
GCTAAAGCGTGACCGAGAGACGAGAAGGAAACTATCACACAATAGCGATTGATCGTTCACACCCAATGGCATTTCAAAGGTCGGAAATTATTGTTCACGCGGTACGTTGCCAACGGTGAGACTATTCCTTTGAGACGCCCAACTCCGCTGAGGTTGAGAGGGTGGCGCGATGGAGCAGGTATCCGCACTGGCTTTTTTCGACCGAAACAGGCAAGATTGGCCCGTATCCCGGACAATATCGCGTATGTTCCCCTCTCACACCTTGCCTATGAAGAGTTTCATAACCTCGTGTATCGGATCGACTTCCCTCCCAGAAATCGTTCGGCCCTTCCGGCGGGTATATCGTTGGCAGTATAGTGGTTGATCGATGGGTGGTCGATTTTGTGGGCCTGGGGCAGAGGAGTCCCCTCATCGGCGACGCCATGTGGGCTGTATCAAGGTACTGCCTGGCGCACGGCGGCCAATACGGTGATCTTTTGATCCATAGTAGTCAACCAGCCGTTGACGACTCCGGTATGCCGTACCGTCGTCTGGAGGAGTTGTCCGATGCTTGCGAAAATGGTTGTGGGAGCGGTGCTGGTCTTTGAACCGTTGGTCCTGTGTGTCGCGTGTGCGGCGAAGTCGCCTTACAACCTTTCGTGGACGATCGACAGCGGCGAGCCGGAGGGTGGCCAGCGACAGCTTGTCGCGAGCGGTGAGAGCAGAGAATTACCGGCGGTGTGGGTCGACCGGGGCCGCCGAGTCCGGGTGTTTCAAGAGGCTCCAAGCGCAGCGCACGATACAATAGGGTTCCTGTATTGGCGGCACACCGAAACGCCTCTCAAAGTGAAGGAAAAGGACACCGATTGTGAGACTCTTTCCGGTATCGTGTCATCGACAACCGTGTGCTCGGGAAAGGCTTACTCGGTCACTGCCCGGTGCGCCGATGACTGCTGGCGCAACACGGTCCGAGGCGTTGCGGATTCGTTGGGGGCCGACGCGATAATAACGATATCGGAGCGAGCGACTTTCGAAGGGTCTTCGGGGACGCCTCGCGCGATACCGGTGTCGAACGCTGGCAGCCAGGGCTTCCAGGGTTCGTACGTCTTGATCAAGTGGATCCCCTAGAAGCACCTATCCTACCCCGGGGCATTGGAATGTCGAATCTTGGGCAAGGAATAGAGGTGCGTCCTCTTGAGGACGCTGGTCTCGGCCGAGCGGGCTCTTGTCAGAGCCCGACTCCTAACGCCAGCCGCGGGAGATACTTAAAGTAAACGAAACTGCTCACCTATCGACCTGATGCTTGCAGCCGGCACCCTCGCCTCCCTGGCGTACTCTTCCCAGCCGCTCATCGCCTCGACGACTTCGTCAATCACGTCCTTCCCGTCCCGCTTGATGCCGAATGCACCCCCAAGCTCGAGCAGATCCTCCCTGGTGAAGTCGTCACGCTTACCGTTCAGCGTCATCTGATGATGTCTTGTGTACCCTGTGCCTCGTGCGAAGGTGAGGTCGTATGCCGGTGAGAATTGCCAGGTTCCCCGCCTGTCCATTAGAAAACTGATGTTCTTGACGTGATCATCTTGGTTGACGGCAACGATGTTGAACACGGCACGGCGATAGGCTTGCTCCATGGCGCGGTAGTCGAGCCCGAGAGCCAGGATCGTCCGTAAGAACTGTTCGTACGAGAACAGCCCTGGAGAGTTGTAGTCGATGTGGTGAAGGCCACCAAGGCTGTGCAGGTGCAGTCGCTCTGTTTCGGACCGGTCGAACCGTTTGACCAGCAGATGCCCACGCCCGTGCTCTTCGAGCAGTCGGGTCTCGGGCATCGTAATGCCCGCGTCACGGGCAAGGCGAGAGTACACGAACTCGATGCGGTTGAATGGCTTTGGGGTCGAGTCGGGCTCGCCAAGCTCACCAACCCCGTCGAATTTGATCATCCAGTGCTCATCTCCCTCCCGCGGCAGGGCGAACCCTGAGCGCACCTCCTCTGCAGCACGATTCCACAGGATCAGTGCCTTCGCCCGTGCGCCTCCTGCGGATGCGCCAACGCGCATCATCTCCGGAATACCGACCTCGGGTCGACCTTCGATTACAACGCGAGCTTGCTCCACCAACTCGGCGATCTCCAGGGACTCACGCTCGGCGACCCGTCGTATCTTCGTGGGAGGGTGGAATTCCAGGGCCCCCATTGCGCGCTCGCCGATGTACAGGAGCTTCTGTACCGGCCGCATCGCATCATCGGGTCTACCTCGGTCAGAGAAGTACTTCTTGATTACGGCGTTTCCAAAGCGGTCGGGCAGGGCATCTGCCAACACGCCCGGCAAACCCTGAAAGGCCTCCAGCCGGTGAAGTTCGGGGAATGTGATCGGGCCCTCCGTCGAGAGCGGCAACATGAGGGGTGACAGCTCGAGCACGTGTCTACGGAAACCCGGATCATATTCAAACGTGACTTGGCCATCCTCCGTCTCTGCGACGGCACCAACCAGCAGATGCCATATCCGGACCTCGGCCCACACTGCGGTCTCAGCCATCTTTACGCGTCCGCGCGCGCTGGCGGGTGCGGCCCCGTTCCCTCACAAGTTGTAGGGGCGAGATCTGCGGCGGAGGAAGGAAGGCGTTTATCGCTTCGAGACGTCCGTATACCCGAAGGAGGCGTACAAGGGTCAGGAGCCGGGCATTTCTGCCGGCTTCGACGTTGACGACCGTGTTCGGGCTCACACCGGCCCGTGCCGCCACGTCCGCGACGCTGATATTCTGCTGAAGTCGGTATGCCCGCAGGCGCCTGCCAACTTCACGGAGAATCTCAATATCTGTGGTTTCTCCCATTATAGTAGACATAAACTCTCCTCTTAGGTGTTACAAACTAATATAATAGCTGTTAATGATTATTCCAATAATAACTAGTATAATAGGCATTAACGCCGAGTTGGCAATGTTGTAACTATTATATTATGGAATAGCGGTGTAGAAATGTGAGTTGTCTGCGCGCTGCACTGGAGCGAGTCCGCGCGTCCTCTAAGGACGCTGTTCTCGGCCGAGCGGGCTCTCGTTAGAGCCCGACTCACAAGGGGATCGGCACCGCCGGCAATGGGCCAAGGCCCGACTCACCCGTTGCCAAAGAACCTGTTCGTGGCACCCAACACCGCCAGGGCCGCTGCCTGGCCTTGGTCATCGACGATCTGCGACAGCCCGAAGAGGCTCTGCCGCTCGCCACCAACAGTTGTGAGAATCGACGTCGCCACCGCGGGATGTCCGCCGATATCGAACAGAACCACATCCTTCAACGTCACCTGATCGGCCTCGAGACCGTACGCCTGACGGAGCGCTTCCAACGTCGCTTCGGCCACCGCCCTCGGAATCCCACCTTCTCCGTTCGCTCGCTCCACCCTTCCCTCAAACGGCGTGTCACCATCGACCAGCGCGACTCTGGTTTCGATTCGGTCACCCTGGTCTCGGATTCCGCATTCAACGAATCTGATGCGGCGTTTCGGTCTATCGAGCATCGTGGCAGTCTGTCCTTTGCGTGATTCGAGGTACGGGGTTAGCCGGTCCGTTCGCCTGAAGATCTATAACGGTCGGCGGGATATCGCGCCAGCCGCCGCGTTCTACCGGTTACCCCACCAGTATCCCGATGAACAGCGCGACCACGGCGATGAGAGCGACGATGATGTAGGGTATCCCCGAGGACGCCTCGCTCGGCGCGGTCTCTCCCCGGCCGCTGAAGAACGTCACCGATTCGAGTGCGCTGCCCAGTTCCTTCGCGGTAGAGAACCGGTCCCACGGATCCTTTTTCAAACATCGCATGATAGCTTCCGCGAAATCCACCGGAATCGTGGGGTTGATCTCGCGGATGGGCACCGGTGGCTCCTCGACGTGCTTCCTGAGAATGTCACTGGCGTCCGGCCCGATGAACGGGGGCCGCCCCATGAGCATGCGATATCCGAGCACGCCCAACGAGTAGATGTCCGACCGGTGGTCGATTTCCGGCAGTCCCTGCGCTTGCTCCGGCGACATGTACGTAGGCGTACCGACTACCGGTCCGGCCGACGATTCCGGTACCGTCTCCGTGAGTGCCACGGCGATCCCGAAATCCACCAACAGCACCTTCTGGAGGTCTCCCTCCAGGAACACGTTGTCCGGTTTGATGTCCAGGTGGACCATGTTGGCCCGGTGGGCCGCCGCCAGCGCGTCCGTCAGCTCGCTCAAGATGCGCCTCGACTCATAGGGCGGCAGTCGCCCCCGGTCCAGCCGCTGCTCGAGGGTACCCCCCTGCACGAACGGCATGATGTAGTAGATCAATCCTCCCCGCTCGCGAATGTCGTAGATCGGGACGATCCCGGGGTGGCGGAGCTTCGCCAAGGCGATGCCCTCGTTGCGGAAACTCTCCATGAACAGTTCCGTCCCGACCAGATTGGGTTGAATCACCTTGATGGCCACGATCCGGTCGAGTCGCCGGTCCCGCGCCTTGTATACGCGGGCGAAACCACCCTGGCCGAGGAAGGAGAGGATTTGGAATTGGGTACCGAGTACGTGCTGAAGCCGCTCCCTGAAGCTGGCCCCTGAGGGTGGCGGCGGTAATGGCGGCATTTCGTCGGGGATGGTCACCTCGCTATCGCCGCCGGCCGAATTGGAGTCCTCGGACCCTGCTCCGACGACGAGCGTGGCATCGGAATCGTCGTTGCTGCGCGTCGGCGTGCCGCACCTGGCACAGTACTGGTCGTCGGGGTTCAGGTGCCGTTCGCAGGCGGCACAGAGCCGGGCTGTGTCGGTCATGCCACGAGACCTTGGGGCCGTCGTACCAACGGCCTGGCTGGGGTTACCATCGAGTGTAGGAGCATGGACATAAAATCTAGGCCGCGGGGCTTTACCGCTAGGGCGCCATCCGCCGAGGCTACACCGGCTTTTCAGCAATGGCGTGATGTCGGTCCGGACCCACTAACGATATTGAGGCCGCGTGTCACCGACGGGCCGATCTGGGAACGAGCTGGAACAGATGACTCGTTGCTACAACTTGATCAGCGCCACCACCGTCCCCAACGTCCCCACCCAGAACAGGAACATCCACTTGACGAGCCCGGCCTCGAGCCCCGAAAACTCGGTGCGCAGCGCAGCGATCTCCTCGCGCAACTCCGTACGTAGGGTCGCGATCTCCTCACGCAACTCGGCCTTGATCTCCGCAAGCCGCTGCTCCAGCTTCGCATCGAAACGCGCGAAGTTGACCTCGAACAACTCTCTGAACTCTGAGCGGTACGTTGTATCCACTTTGTTGAACCAGTCTACCAGCTCATCGGCGATCCCGTGGCCGAGTTTGGTGTAGAATTCCTTCGAAAACTTGGCG
>JBHHZE010000107.1:0-5441 GCA_046757925.1 Gemmatimonadales bacterium | reverse complement strand
GTTCTGAGTCGTGGGGTTTGTCGAGCCGTCCCGATAAGACCTCCGATGCACCGTTGCCAAGTCGCACACCGAGCAGGGCCGCGATCAAGGTTCAAGAGATAGCCAGAAGAGAATCGGGTTCAGTGCGGGGTTTGGTCAATCGCGGGGTCGATGTCTCACCGTCAGCCGCACCACACGCTCTACATCCAGGTCGTCCTTTTGCACGCCGACGGCACCGTTTGTGGTGAGCCTGGTGATACGGAACCGGTCGGGCAGACGCACCGTCCCCAAAGACCGGCCAGCCGAGTCGAACACGTCCCAGAGCGGTCCGCCCAGCCAGCCGGTGTTGGCCGAGTTGTTGAGAACGCTTGGAGGGATCGCATCGGCTGGGCCCATGCGCTGAACCCAAAAACCACCGTCCGGGGAAGCTCGCAGTCCCGTTATGGTGGGGAGCCTCTCTGGCACGTCCACGTTGGAGGGGAGGGGACCGGTCGGCTGATTGCGGGCCTTACGGTACACGCCGACTAGCGCCACACGGTCGGCGTCACTCATAGACTGAATTCGCCAAGCGGCATGCGACACGATCCGCTCGAGTCGGCCCGCGGGCGAGTGGATGAAAACTCTGTCCTTGTCGAGTGCGGACCATGCGATCCGGCCGTCCGCGAGCCGGTCCCAGAACGCTGTGTTGACGATGAGGGGCAGCCGCAGCTCCGTCCGGTCCTCCCCAATCGGGGTGTGCATAGTCGAATGCCATCAGCGTGTCGATCCTGCCGTCAGATACAGCCACATTCACCAGACCGTCCCACATGACAAATGTGCCTGCTTTGTCGAACCCGAAGGAATATTGCCTGCCAAGCAATCCGGCACTGCTGCGGTGAGCAAGCTCCAACAGCAGGTGCGGCGCCACGGCAGGCGGCCGTAAGGGCGAACGTCAGGACTACTGTGGTCAGGCTCATTTCTCCAGCACCACGTCGAATTGCACGTCCACATTGGGGCCACCGAACTTGGTCATGACCAACCGTATTTCGATCTCACTGCCCGAAACGAGATCTGCCGGCAATGTTGCCGACCACTCGCGGGCGGACCCGCCCACCGCAGAGTGTGGTCAGCCGGGCTTGTAGCGGTCGGGTACGTTTGCCAACACCATCGACTCGCTCAAGTAAAAATCTTTGGGGCCGGTTTCCAACTCGGTGTGTAGCACGTTCGCGAAGACCCCGCCGCGGGGCACGTGCGGCCGGCTCTGAAAATCCGACCAATCGACCGTGGCGCAGCCCGACATAGGGTGTTCTCTCGCGCACGTTACATGGGGCCGCGTTGCGTCGCTGAGTCTCAATGTCAATCGCTTGCCGCGGGTGGACGGCATGCCGGTCGGTATGGTGAACCGGGCCGAGACTATTTGGTGGAAGCCCGGATCTGAAAAATCGTTGGCGGCCACGAGGCTCAACTGCCCTCTGCCCAGAACGGTTACCGTGGGGTGTGGCTGACTCGCAGCGGTCAGGCCCAGTAGTGACACGACGAGAGCGATTGCGGTGGATCTTGTCATGTCCCAACTCCTTAGGCGGAGGATCGGGCACCAGCGCTACGGCCGTCAACCCCGAAGCGAATCGCGGCACCAGACGGAGGGCCGGGGATTCGAACCCCGAAGCGCTTGCGCGCGGCGGTTTTCAAGACCGCTGCCTTACCAGTTAGGTCTAGCCCTCCATAGGAGGAGAAATTTAACCGGTAGCACGAGGCGGCCCAAGCGCGTACACTTGCGCTATGCTGATTCTCCCAGGGAGGTGATACGTTGACTGAAGCCACCACTGCTGGACCGCTCTCGCCGGAGCAGCGTGACGAGTTGGCCGTGGCGAACGAGCGGGCCGCGAAACTGCTGGGAGCGGTCAAAGTAGCAACCTTCAACGGCTGGGCTATTGGATCGTTTGCCGCCGTCACTTTGGCTTTCGGACTGTTCAGCCTGACGGCGTTGGTCATGGGGGTCGGCATGGGCTTGGTTGCCTGGAATGAATTCAGGGGACGGCGACTGCTCCGGCACTTCGACCCCGATGGTCCGCAACTCCTGGGAAGGAATCAGTTGGGCTTCATGACGTTGCTGGTTGCCTACTGTGCGTGGAGTGTCTATAGGACCCTGACCGGTCCCGTGCCCGCACTCGAAGGATTGGAAGATATGGTCGGGTCTGTAGGAGACCTCGTGACCAAACTCATGGTGGCGGTGTACGGTGGCGTTGCCGCAATCAGTGTGCTGGTGCAGGGCCTGAACGCCAGGTACTACTTCGCGCGTGCCAGACCGTTACGGGAGTACCTCGCCGAAACTCCCGAGTGGATCGTGGAGCTGCAGCGTTCGACTGCCGGACTTTGAGTGGCTAGTCCGGTGCGCCCGTGTGATGCCATGACGATCATGCCGTATCTCGAGGCCCGCGTCTCCTAGCATGTCCGTCACCTCTGATAGATACGTATCCGCCGGCTCCGGTTCTATCTGCAACACGTCATGCACTGGCACTCCAAATCAGTTGCGCTAATGAAGGTCCCGTGTAACATATGCGGAGATGTGGGTCGGAGTATTCACGAGTCAGCTGTACAACGTTGGAAGTCTGATGTAGCAGCCAAGGAGCCGAGTGACATGGTCCGGGAACAGAGCTTCACGGCCGTTATTGAGATCTCAGGAGTCAATCCGTACGTGGACGTTCCGCCGCGCGTACTGAAGACGTTCGGCGGTGGGGCGAAGGTGGCAGTGCTGGTGCAAGTTGCTGCCGCGGATGCCACAAAGAAAAAATCCCCCGGCGCGAGCAGGAGGATACTGGCAAAACACGCAACCAGGCTGAAAGCGATCGGTCGGCTCGCGGCCGGGGGCTGGTTCCGCTCGACGCTCCTTGCGTTGCAATCGGGCGCACCGCGATTGTATCTCGACACGTGGATGCGCAAGACTGCCAACGTGGGTGTGGGCGACCGCGTCCAGGTGACGTTGAGACCCGACCGCGGCTCCCGGGAATTGCCGATGCCCACTGTGTTGTGCGAAGCACTCGATGGGAACGAGCGGGCGAAAGCCGCGTGGGAGCTGCTTCCCCCCTCGCGCCGACGCGAGATCCTGACGTATCTCAACTTTCTCAAGACCCGGACCGCACTCGAACGGAACGTGCAGAAGACGATCGCTGGTCTGGTTGCCAAGAAGAATCCCCGTGGTTGAGGAGCACTGAGCCGTCGGGTTCTGAAAAATGATGGGGTATGGTGTGCAATGCGGGAAGCGCTAGATAAGCGAAAGCTAAAGGCGGTTTACGATCGTGTCGCGAAGCGCTACGACGTACAACACTCGTTCCTCACGGCAAGGTCAGACAGGCTAGGACGGGAACTCGTGGTCGAGAACACCGTAAACTCCGGTGATAGAGTCCTGGATTGCGGAGCTGGCACCGGGTCTACGGCGTTGCTGGCCGCGCAGAGGGCCGGTCCCGCTGGCAAGGTGATACTCCTCGACATGAGCGATGGCATGTTGGCTGTTGCGAGAGATAAGGCGGCGGTGGCCGGTGTCCGAGACCGGGTCGAGTTCCAAACCGGCGATATGGCCGATTTACCATTCGAAAACGACACTTTTGATGCAGTTCTTTCTACATACAGTACGTGCCCGTTGTACGATCCGGCGAAGGGTGTCTTGGAACTGTACCGTGTGGTCAAGCCCGGAGGCCGTATCGGCGTTGCTCATTCTGCCGACCCTGAAACGCCACTCGTGAAGTGGCTGGCAGACAGAGTTGAGAGCTTGGTTTGGCACATCCCTTCGATTTCACTCGGGTGCCGAGCGGTTTCCGTGCTTCCTACTCTAGAGCAAGCGGGTGGGAGGATTGTTTTGAGAAAGAGAGTGGGGGTCCCATTGTGGCCGTTTCTTGTGTTTGTCGTGGCAAAACCCGTAACCTAGTGAGTCCGACCGGGTCAGGCCCAGCCCAAGCAACTCGGGCCTCAAGAGAGATTCCGCTGCGTTTGATATCGGGCATAGAGAACTCTCGCGCTTCTGCGGGCTAGGACGCATGTTGGGGTGACAGGGAGGACGGTCGACTCGAAGGAGGTCACGATGCCACGCTACACACGCCGTGAATTCTTGGAGACGGGCGCCGCGCTCGGCGCTGCACTCGGTGTTAGCTCACAGCCCTTGACCGCCGCGATCGCTGGTTCGCGAAGTGGTTGCGCCGGACAAGGTCCCGGGCCCGATCTCGTGGTTCTCAACGCGCGTGTGTACACTGTCGACGAAGCCGTCCCCCGCGCCGAGGCCTTCGCCGTCAAGAACGGCCGGTTCACGGCGGTGGGTAGCAGCGACGATGTGGGGAATCTCGTTACAGGTGTAACCCAGGTGATCGACGCAGGCGGAATGACGGTCGTTCCGGGTTTCATCGACGCGCACTGCCATCCCACAGGTGTGAGGGAGTTGACGGGGGTCAATGTAAACCTGCGGACGGTCGACGAAGTAAAGGCGGTGTTGCACGAGAAGGCAAAGAAGACACCGCCGGGTTATTGGGTGTCGGGCTACATGTATGACGATACCAAGCTCGACCGTCCGGTCACCCGCCGCGATCTGGACAACGCGGCTCCCAACCATCCGGCGATGGTGGGCCATCGCGGCGGCCACACCGGCGTTTACAACAGCAAGGCGTTCGAGTTGGCGGGTGTGACAGCAGAGACCCCCGATCCTCGCGGCGGCAAGTTCTACCGGGAGAACGGCGAACTGACCGGCAAGGTGGCGGAGCGAGCACGGCGGGTCTTCGGTGGAGTCGGGCAACGCGAGCCGGTCACGCGCGAAACCAGGCAGGCAGGAATCAAGTTCATCTCGGAACAGATGACCAAGGCTGGACTCACGTCGGTGCATCACACCGGGGCGGGTAGTGACTCGCTCACCGCGCTGCAGGATGCCTATCGTGCCGGAGAGATGCGATTCCGGATGTACATGTTCCCCAACAGCGGACTCTACCGGATTCTCAACCAATCGGGCATCCGCACTGGCTACGGTGATGAGTGGTTGCGGATCGGTGCGGTCAAGTACGGTGCAGACGGCTCGGCCTCGGAGCGGACGATGCGAATGAGCACACCGTATGTGGGCCGGCCCAACGACTACGGCATTCTCACCATGAACCAGGAGGAGATCCACGAAGCGGTGGAGGATGCGCACAGGAATGGTTGGCAGATCGGGATCCATGCCAACGGTGACGTGACCATCGATCTCGTGCTGAACGCCTACGAACGAGTACAGCGGATGTGGCCCAGGTCCGATGCGCGCCATCGCATAGAGCACTGCACACTGGTCAATCCCGATCTGCTGCAACGCATCAAGGCCGTCGAGGCGATTCCGACGCCGTTCTACACGTACGTGTACTATCACGGCGACAAGTGGGGTGAGTACGGTCAGGAGAAACTGCGCTGGATGTTCGCGCACCGCTCGTTCCTCGACTACGGAATTCCCGTGGCGGCTGCGTCTGATTACATGCCCG
>JBHHZE010000106.1:0-5662 GCA_046757925.1 Gemmatimonadales bacterium | reverse complement strand
CGGGTACGGCGAGTTTCTCCAAGGTCTTGCCGGGTTTATACCGGTTGTTTGGCGGTCGCACTCTGACGGAGGCCGAGGCGGCGAGTGTGGGTGGGGTGATTCGGGCGTTTGGAGACGGTCGCACGGTGAGGATCGGTCAGTCGGGCCAGTTCGAGTTGCAGTTGCTGGCGGACCGTCCGGGCTCTCTCGTCATCAGCGAGACAAGGGCTGGCGTGCCGCTGGGGTGGGAGATAGACTTTGCGCCCACTGATGGCATGCTGTATTTCGAGGTATACAATAATTCGGCCGGGACGCTGTTTCTGGACGGGAAGATCTTCGGCGTCGCACACGAGGGTGTCAACAACTGGCCGTTTCTTCCCTGCACGGCCAGCGAGTTGGTCAGGAGGGATCCGGCGGGGATCTACGCCCGATGGTTCCTGCAGTTCCCGGGGTCCGGTACGGACTATCCGATCGGGCCCGGTGAGGCGCGCTTGATAGCTTCGGAGGCCATAGATCATACACCGGTCCATCCGACGGCGCCCGATCTGTCGCACGCGGACTTCGAGGTCGGAGGTGCAGCGAACAACCCGGCCGTGCCGGACATGATACAATTGGGACCCGAAGGATTCCCGTTCCCGAGATTTGGGGGATCGCTTAACACGGTTTTTCTGGCCGGGCCGTTCGATGTCGCAAGTCTTAGCGTTGTGTGGCGGGATCATAATGGCCGGGAATTCTTCCGGGTTCCCAAGGAGAGGATCATCGACGCGGTCGCTCTCAGGAGCGTTTGGCCTCCGAGCGACACCAATTTCGAGCCGTGCGCGCCGATGGTACAACGTGATTTCGATCGCTACGAGGGTGGCTTCGTAAACATCGGTATTAACCTTTCCGACATGGCGTTGCGTTCGCTGCAGCGCAAGGTGCTGCGGATCGGTCCGGACGGCCGCAAGATTCTGATGAACAGCAACACGAGCGCCTACGACTTCTTTCTCGGCCGGGTGCCGAGGACGCCGGGGTGGATACCGTAGCTCGAAGGATGAAAGGCGGAATTGCGGTGTCCTTTAGGACATCGTCCCCTCGAGGGCCGAGCGTGGGCTTGAGCCCATGGAAAGGGCGGCGACGGTTTCGGAGAGCCCTACCGTGCGCGGTCGTGGTTGCGCTCGCAGCTCTGGCGTGCGAGCCGGGCCCCATCACGCAGGTTGATCCCAACGAGCAGGCGAGCGGCGAAGGCTCGGATGTACCCCAGGTTCAGCGCGGCCTGGTGACGATTCATGCTTCGGTGGATCCGGCGGATTCGGCTCTGGCCGATTCTCTGGGGTGGCAGGACGGGGTGCCCGGTGTCGAGATTCACTTTTTACGCAACGGCACGGGAGAGTGGCTGACGACCACGACCGATTCCACGGGTACGGCGAGTTTCTCCAAGGTCTTGCCGGGTCTATACCGGTTGTTTGGCGGTCGCACTCTGACTGAAGCGGAGGCAGCAAATGTGGGTGGCGTAGTGCGGGCGTTTGGTGACGGGCGCACGGTCAGGATCGGTCGGTCGGGCATGGTGGAGTTGCAGTTGCTGGCGGACCGGCCGGGCTCGCTCGTGATCAGTGAAATGGTGGGTGGTGTTCCCTTGTTCCAGGACTTCCAAGGGTCGACTACTGGTATGTTGTACTTCGAGGTCTACAACAATTCGGCAGCAAACATGTTTCTGGACGGGAAGATCTTCGGTGTCTCGCACGATGCTGTCATGAACCTGTCGTTTTCTCCGTGTTCTTTTAGTCAACAGGTCAGGACCGATCCGGCGGGAGTGTACGACCGGTGGTTCTTGCAGTTTCCGGGTTCCGGTACGGACTATCCGATTGGGCCGGGTGAGGCAAAGTTGGTGGCGGTGGAGGCGATAGATCACAGACCAGCGCATCCAACCATGCCGGATCTCTCCAATGCGGACTTCGAGATCGGGGACGGGGCGAACAACCCGGGGGTGCCGGACATGCTTTCAATCGGACCGGTCCTGTTCTCCCCGAGGCTTGCGGCCAACCTTTGGACGTATATTCTGACCGAGCCGTTCGATGTGGCGAGTTTGAGCGTTGTGTGGCGGGGACGCACGGGGCGGCAATATTACCGGGTGCCCAAGGAGCTGTACCTCGACGCGATAGCGCTCAGATCTATCTGGGAGCCATTCGACAGTGAGAACGAGCCGTGCATACCGATGATGGCGAGGGATTTTGATCGCTATGAGGGCGGGTTCCCGGTTCTAGGCAGGGGCATTCCTGATCAGGCGTTGCGCTCCTACCAGCGGAAGGTTCTGCGGATCGGTCCGGACGGCCGCAAGATTCTGATGAACACCAACACGAGCGCCGTGGACTTTGGTCGCATCGCAGTGCCGAGGACGCCGGGGTGGATACCGTAGAGGGGGAACGGAATTACGAAGTACGCACAAGGAATGTCGAACGGCGAAGTGTTTGAGGTTCCCCCGATTTAGTGGACACATAAAAGAGCGACTCTCTAATGCACTAGACACCTGGCTTGCGAGGACTTCGGCGGGACCGACTGCGGGTCACCTGCAAGAGGGAGCGGAGCGCCTTGTTAACGGCGGCCCCGTTCGGGAAGGCCGCTGCAACGTCGGGCTCGAGCAGCACGATGTTGGTGCCTTCTGCGTACCGTGCCGCTGTCACACCGCGGACGCCCTGAGAGAAATCATACTCCGGACGCATCGTGTCGTCGTCGGCCGGTGAGGGCTGCTTGGACTTAGGGTGTGCCTTCTTCATACTGCTCCGTCCGCGCCGTGTCACAGGTCGGGCGCTGATGATTCGGGTCCGTGGAGGGCGCTCGGCATAGGGGATGACTAGCAGGCGCTGCCGATCCGAGAGACCCAAGAGCAAAAACCGTTGTTCGCGCTTCGAGTGGTCCGGATCCGACATGTTGATGGCCAGCCAATCGCCGAAGACGGTCGCCGCCTCCTCAAACCCGACGCCGAATCTTAGGCTCTTACAGCTGTTTGTGCGAGTGCGCCGCGAATTGTCCTTGAGGGGTGGCCTGCGATGACAATAGGACGACTCCCTGCCTCCCTCCAACCCCGCCCCGAACCCGCTCATGAACCTCGGGCTCGGGAGGGGCTGGACGAAGTCCGGGGTCCGTTCGAGAATCCATGCTATAAATCCGCAGTTTGAATCGTTTACATATTAGAGGCCCTGGGTCCGGGTCATGACCTGCCCGCTGGCTGGGGTTTCTGGGGATGAAAAACCGAGGACGCTCTGCCTATGGATCTAGAGGCACTATTCGAGCAGCACCAGCCGGCGCTGCTGCGCTACCTCACCCGCTATACGGGTGACAGCGAGGAGGCGGCCGACGCGGCCCAGGAGACCTACCTGCGGCTGGTGGAACGGCCGCCGCCCCGTACGCACAATATCCGGGCGTGGCTCTTCACGGTCGCGACCAACGTGGTGCGCGACGAGAGAAGACGGCAGCGCGCGGACGACAGGATGCACGCGGCAGTGGCGAGGATACCGTCGGCGGTTCGTAATCTTCCACCCGACGTGCTGTACGAGCAGGCAGAGCGCCGCCGCATGGTGCATCGGATGCTCGAGCAGCTGTCCGAGAAGGAACGCACGATCCTCCTCATGTGGGAGGGGGGATTCAGTCACCCCGAGATAGCGGAGGCGGTCGGTTGGGAATGGCGCTCGATCGGCCCCTCGATCGCCCGGTCTTTAAGGAAGCTGTCCGGTGACATACGTCGTTTGAAGGAGGGATTCCGATGATTTTGATAGTCACTGAAGACAATCGCCACGTGGACGACGGAGACCTGATAAGGCTCCACGACGGGGAGTGCGATCCGGCTGAAGAGCGTCTGATCCGTAACCACCTGGCGGGTTGCAGCAGGTGTAGGGACAACGCGGAAGAGCTGGCCCAACTGGCTCAAGGCTTCTCCAGTGCTCTGAGAGAACTGGAGGAGCCCGAGCCACTTCCGATTGGGTGGTATCGTGCGGCACGCGGCTCGGCCCGAGGCGGCTTGCTCGGTCGAGTAAAGCGTTCACGCCGCTCGGCGTGGGTGGTGACTGCGGTAGTCGCCATTCTTGCAGTTACGCTGACCGTAACGCCTGCCCGGGCCTGGGTGTTGGGACGGCTCGCGGCACTTAAGTCGCTCATGGTACACGCTACGCCGGAGAGTGTCGAGCAGGGACAGCGGGCCTCGTCGCTGGTCTCGTTCGTTCCCACGAGCGGGCAGTTCCTGATCGACGTGACGCGCACGCAGCCGGGAGGCACTCTCTCGATCGTGGTCGATACGGTTATAGCCGCGTCTGCGCGGATACTGGGCGGCGCGGGAAAGGAAGAAATGATGGTTCTCCAGGCGGGCTTCAGGATCCGGGATAACGCGTCGTCACGGGCGAGCTACGAGTTCCGACTGCCACGCTCGCTCGAACTTGTGGAGGTGCGTGTTGCGGGTAAGACGGTCGTGCGCTACGACGTGACGGAGATGGCGGAACGGGGTCGGTGGGAGATTGATCTCACCCGGTCAGAGGGAAGGTGAACCGATAGAATATTGAATACTGAACAAGGAATATCGAATAGCGAGGCAGCACCTACGTGCTTATTCACCACGCGCTGCGACCGCGCCAGCCAGGACGATGCCGCTCTCCAGAATCTCCCGCGCGAACCGATCGCCCGACTCGAGTCGCTCGCTCAACTCTGCTTCGGTCCATGCCAGCACCTGAACGCTGAGGCCGGGCATCTCGAACGGCCGGCTGTACTGAACGATACGTTCGATTATTCGCCGGGCGTCGGCCCGCAACAAAACCAGTAGATCGGCATCGCTGGCCGGCGTTGCCGAGCGGCGGGCCAGCGATCCGAACAGCACGACAGCGGTGACGTTGGGCTCGGCCGCTACGAGGCTCCGCGCAACCCCGCGCAGACGCCCAACTAGGCCCTCGATGTCAAGAAACTTGACCGCCGCAGTATTCGATAATCGACTCTGCATCGGCTATAGCCTGGGCGGCATCTTTCGCCGTGAAATAGTCATGCGGGCGTCCTTGCTCGAAGCCGTTGGGGTATCGGGTGGGAATGTAATGCCGGTCCAGTCGGCGCCCCGCATCCACCAGATCCGCCGGGAAGTCCGGCAGCGCCGTAACCATGGCAACTATTGAGTGGCCGCGTGCCTCCCCGTTCAGAGCGGTAACCAAGGCCTTCACGGCCTTCTCCGCAGCCTGCTGCGCCGCGAAACACGCCCACTCGTGAAACTCCCCTCGGGCAGCGTGTCGTGCGAGTTCAAGGTCTCTACGCCCCTGGTCCAACCAGTCGGTGGAACGGTTCGGCATGTGTCGAATCTAACGTCCACGCCTACCGCTGTCTTCTCCGCCACCGTCCGAAACGTAGGTGCAGTCGCCGTACGAAGCCCACAGTGGTCGCTTGCCGACCCCCGATGTGGCAACCTTGGTTTCCGACCTACAGGTAGCGGACAGGGCGGGACACCCGAGGAGGCAGTAGTCGATCTTAAGGAGGCCACCGAACTCTACTCGAAAGAGTTCGGGCCTACAGATTTCTCACGGCCAGCCAGTAGCGGCCCTCGGCATCGCTCACGGTCCGCAGTTCGGTCCCCTCTACCGAGACCTCCACAGCCGCCACCGGCTGCGCCGATCTGGCGTCCACCACACGTCCCGTCACGACGGTCGTCGTGTCCTGATTTAAGACCTCGAGGGTCAGG
>JBHHZE010000105.1:0-6082 GCA_046757925.1 Gemmatimonadales bacterium | reverse complement strand
GTGAGCAGCGGACGTGGGAATCGTCGGTCGCGAATGGTGTGTACGACGTGACCGTCTCGTTGAAGGACTGTCTTCAGACTCGATTGCAGCAGACGATAATGGTGGAAGGTGTTATCGTTATCGACAACCGGGATATTCCTGCACAGACATTATTCAAGGCCTCGGCACGGGTGGCGGTTTCGGATGGCCGACTCACGTTGGTGATGGGCGGAAGCGGCGAGGTCGCTCTCATCGACAGATTGACGTACCGGCGAACCGTGCCGGTGGCGACGTGTCCTGGTACGGATAGCGATGGGGACGGCATCGGTGATGCGTGTGACAACTGCGTAGGGTTCGCGAACCCTGGCCAGGAGGACTCCGATGGTGACGCGGTTGGTGACGCATGTGCGTTGAATGTGAACTTTCAGCCGAATGAACTGCCAAAGTCATCGGGTTTTGTAAAGGATTCTGGGGGACTCTTCAGCTCCGCGAGCGGTCGCGGGTGGGATGCCCCACTCTTCTCGCGAGAGCGTACTGGGTGCGATACGGACCCGACGCTGACGACGTTCCTGGTGAGGAGCGAGCAGCGGACGTGGGAGGCGTCAGTCGTGAACGGCACGTACGACGTGACAGTATCACTGAAGGACTGTCTCCAGACTCGGCTGAAACAGACCATAGTGGTGGAAGGTATCAGTGTGATCGAGAATCAGGACATCCCTGCACAGACATTGTTTGAGGGGTCTGCGCGGGTCGACGTATCGGACGGTCGACTGACCCTAGTGATGGGCGGAACCGATGAGGTCGCCCTCATCGACAGATTGATGTACCGGCGAACCTTACCGGTGCCGACTTGTCCCGGTCCGGACAGCGATGGGGACGGCATCGGTGATGCGTGTGACAACTGCGTAGGGTTCGCCAATGCCGGACAGAAGGACTCGGACGGGGATGGCGTGGGAGACGCATGTGCGCTGAATGTGAACTTTCAGGCAGACGAGGTTCCCAGGCCGTCCGGCTATGCCAAGGACATCGGTGGAACGTTCGACCCGACGGTGGGTTACGGTTGGGATGGTCTGCTATCCCCCCGCGAGCGCAACTCGTGTGACACAGATCCAACGTTGACAACGTTCTTGGTGACGGGTGAGCAGCGTATGTGGGAAGTGGAACTGGCGAACGGGTCGTACGATGTCACAGTATCCCTGAAGGACTGTCTTCAATCTCGATTGCAGCAGACGATAGTGGTAGAAGGCGTTACGATTGTCGATAGTCAAGACGTTCCCGCGGCAACATTGTTTGAAACGACCGCCCAGGTAGTAGTTGGTGATGGTCGACTCACGGTTGTGATGGGCGGAAACGGCAACGTCGCTATCATAGACAGGATAACGTATCAAAGGGTACAGTGAACCGTTTAGACCCGTGACTGAAAAGAGTCCAGGACGCGATCCCACGTACCAAACTGATTCCTGACGCCTGAGGAGGATTGGTCCTACAGAACGATATGATCAGGCAAATGTGGGCTGCGGTCAATGTTGACTGCGTCCTTTAATTGTCCGGTTGTCTCGAGGCCCGACCGTCATGTGTGTCCTGCCACCACGTTTTCGAGGAGGTCCACTGTTTGATCGACCATCCTGGTCTCGGTATAACGGTCGTGGACCACTTGCCGAGCTCGCGCGCCGATGGACACAACTTGTGACGGGTCCTTGACGATGCATTGCATCTGTTGCGCCAATGCAACCGGGTTGCCCATGGGAACGAGCCAACCGGTTTGCCCATCCTGAATCGCCTCCGGCAGACCACCGATGGCGGGTGAAATCATAGGTACGCCCATGGCCATGGACTCGAGCATCGCCATCGGAAAAGTCTCAGAGATGGAGGTTAGCACCATGGCATCACAAGCGGCGATGACGGGCCGACAGTCTGTAACCTCTCCCAGGAAATGTGTACGGTCGGACAGCCCCAACCCCGCCACACGGTCCTCTATCTCCGAGCGGAGTGGGCCATCACCGGCCAGGAGCATGTGTGCGGTTTCTGGGGCACGTGAGAAGGCTTCGAGAAGCGTATGATGGGCCTTCTCCGGTCTGAACCCGGCGACACAGCCGAACACCACGGCGGCAGTCGGGATGCCGACGCGTTCACGGAGATTCCCGCCCTCATCGACCCACTCGTGGGGTTGAAAACGGTCCAGGGAAACACCATTGTGGATAACGACGGAGAGCCGATCCAATTCAGGGAAACGCCTACCCCAGTATTCACGTTGATTCTTGCAAACGAACACGATCCGAGCGCAATGTCTCAGAAGATATCGGTATAGAAAGCGCACCTGATAATTGTATTTATGGCTACGACTGAGCGTCGTATGCAATGAGGCGACCAATGGAAGTCTGGCCTGTGACCGAAGTCGACCAACCCATCCGGCGAGTAACCCGAATTCCATGGTTGTGTGCAGCACCTGAATGCCCTCACAATGAATGACGTGAGCTATATCACGCGTATAGCTGAGATCGTATTTCCACATCCTGCCGGCGGCATGGTGACGCACAGAACGAGACAGACTGGTGACCTGATCGATGTTTCGCTCAAAGGTCAATAGGTGGACATCGTGACCGCGATCGGCGATACCATTCGCCAGCGCCACGAGCTGCGTCTCCGCCCCCGCTCGGGCCAACGAGGGGACAATTAGCAGGCAGCGCACACTCAGGTCTCCTCACCAAACAATGGGGCCAACAACTCCTCGTATCGTCCGATGACCGTCGCCCCATGGTGGGCGACGGCATACGCGCGAACCCGTTCGCTCATCTCGCGAAGGCGGTTGAGATCGCCCAGCAGGTCCTGGATGGCCCACGCCGCCGCTTTCAGGCTTGCGACAACCATCCCGAGGCCTTCCCGCCCGATGATGCCATCCGGGTCGAAGAAAGCAACCACCGGAGTCCCGGCCATCCACGCCTGCAAGTAAGTGTTGGGGAAACCCTCAGTATCAGAGGTAGATAAAAAGATGCGCGCACGGGCGAACATGGCCTGAGTCTCGCGGTACGGACGAAATCCTCGCCAGGACAAGTTGCTTATCGACGCGGCCTCGCGTCGCAGCTCGTTGAACATCGTTGTATTCCCTTCGCAGGCGCCGCCGACCATATGAAAGCGCGTTTCCGGCATTCTCCGGGCGAGTGCGAGCGCCAACTCCGGGCGCTTGAAAGGGCGAATATTGGCCACCCAGAGGAGGTCGATGTCACGCGCTGACGTCGTCCGCACCGATCTCACTGTTTCTGCCGGCATGCCGGCAACCTGGCTGTCCAGGCCATAGTGCTGCATCAATAGGGTCTGCTGGTGAGTGCTCTGCGCTAGGACAACGTCGGCCCGGCGCAGTCCGTACTCGTAAACCTTGCGGTCTCTTCGGTAACGAATGATCTGGCCGCCCGGAATACAGTCAGTGTCAGATGCAAGACGAAACACAAAACGCCTTCCATGTCGCCGGCAGAACCATGCGATTATGCCGGTGGCGACACCCGCACAGGACTGGTAATAGACCGTAGCATCTGCCCGGGCCAAGGCACGCAACAGACCGCTTGCTCGGGGATGGAGGAATCGCAATACCGGGATGCCGGAGGAGGGGGAATAGGCCTTCCACACGCGCACGCCGTCGATCACTTCCCCATCTGGCTGGCCATAGTCCATCGTGACCAAATGGACGCCAAATCCGCGAGTCGCGAATGCGTGGGCTAGCAGGGCATGCTGGACACCTTCCCCACCGTGTTTGAGATGACCATAGTCGGGATTCATCAGAGGGTAGGCCTCGAGGCTAACAAAACAGAGTCTCTTTTCCTCGTCGATCATGGTGCAACCGGAATTCGAACATGAGGATCGACGGTTTGCGCCCTGCGGCGGATCATGCCGCGATATGGAAAGCGGCCGAGGCCAAGGCAAAGTGCGGGGATGAACCAGAATAAAGTGATGTAGTTCAGCGAATGAAAGAAGGCTATGGGCAAGGTGGCGACGAGCGCTCCGGCTAAGGCGATACCCTCGGTGGGACAATCCCGTCGTGCCGCCCTGACCGCTAGATAGTATGCACGCGAGAGGATCAATAGAAACGTCAGCAACCCGATACCACCCGTCTCGGCTAGAACGTTTACGAACGTGTTGTGCGGATCGGCCGACCGATGAACATAGCTATCGACTGCACCGGGACCGCCGCCGAGGATTGGCGATTGCGCCCAGGCATCGAGGCCCATGCGGGCTAGCCGTGGGCGGGCAAGTGCTGATTCATCCGTACTCGCACTGTGCTCGACAATGGACACGGCGGCATTTCGAAATGGCGGGGCCACCAGCGTGACGATTCCCACCAAGACTCCTAGCACAATCAGTGCGCCCAAGGCACGCAGACTCTTCTTGCACCACAAGACCGCGAGCGAGCCGAGTACCGCGCCTAGTAAGGCCGTGCGCAGAACGCTGAACGCCACGCCGGCTAGACCTAGCAACCCGAGAAGGAAGGCCATCACGCGATGGGAACTTCTGGCCGCATCGATAAAGAGCGCAGCGCCGACTGGCACCGCCACCGTCGCGTAGAGCCCTGCCATGGCGAAATGGCCAGAGAGCCCTACCCCGCGACGGAACCCGCCCGCATTGGCGAGGCGCAACTCACTTGGAAGATAGGCCCAGTCGTAGCCGGCGCGCTGGATACCTGCAAAGACAGTGTTCAGGAGGATTAGCGCCATGTAGACCAGAAGCAAGCGATGAAGAGCCTTCTTGGAATCGACACTCAGATAGAGCACCACGGCGAAGAGGACAGGCACGAGGGCCGACTTGTTGCTCCAGAATGGTAAATCGTTGACCAGAATGCTGACCACGATGCAACCACCGTATGCCACCAGCAGTCCCAAGTCGAACCAGTGTAAGCCAGACCTTGTCATCGTGAGCGATACCATGAGCGGTGGCAGGAACAATAGAACTACGATTTGTCCGGTCGGAATAGTTCGGTCAGCGAAGAGCACGTCCAGAGCAGCTGGCATGAAGAAGAAAACGACGAGTACTGACGCTGCGATCCACTCCGGGTTGCGCACCAGCCAGTAGAAACTGATTGCCCACAACGCGGCGGGGAGTAAGAGATAAGTGATGGGAATGTCGATCAGTTCCATTTATGAGGTCCCATGCCCACTGTTTCCGTCTATCTGCGCGGCGCGGTGTGTCTCGAGTCCACTCATCGTTTCTTGTGGTCGCCAGCGGCTGGCTTTGTCCATGACGGCTCGTATGAGTCGGAACGGCATCTCACCCGTGGAACGGGACCGATACATCGAGCACCGTCGCCTGTCTTCGATATCCCGACTCACGAAGTCCCGTAGTCTGGCCAACTCTTCGTCGCTCACCATCATCCGTTCATAGTTGAGTAGCAGGAGATTCTCGCCAAGGTCTTCAGCGTAACGAAGGATCGCCTCATGGTATTCGCACCACCGACGAAGATATCCACACGCCCGCCAGGCGTTCACATAACGCCGGCGGTAACCCTGCCAGCGGTGCCTCGGCCAGCTGCCGGCTGGGTCGCGGTAAATCGCGACGCTCTTGTGTGGAGGAAGGACATCGCGCCAGAGTGGGTAGGTTACTACGGTCCTAGGGTCCTTGAAACCCCAGTTCTCATGATGGTCTGTCTGGCGATGGACAAGCTCCAGCATACGATCACGTTGCACGGAACTGAGGCCCGCCGGGCATTGTTGAGGGTGCAGCTGCGTCACTTGATCGTTCGTCAGGCCAAGCAACGCCTTGTTCATCCCCTGAAAACCGGGATGTTCGTATTTTCCACCGGAGTCGTAACGATCCATTTCGCCATCGATCATCGCCACTCCCGAGTGATGCAATAGTTCGCTGATCAGCGTAGTGCCGGAAAACCCGATTCCCAAGACGACATATATCATGACATCTCCTTGTGCCGCCCAATGAGGGTCAGTGCGATTCCTCTTCATAGCGCAGTGTTCGATCGATCGAGAGCAAGAGTATCGCGAACATCAGGGCTCGCGTCAGAGAACTACCCCAAAGTATGCCGACGGGGGACTCGGAGAACTTGTAACCGACCGCCATGCCGACACATTGTGCGACCAACGATGCTTGCTGAAAGAGTAGCCAG
>JBHHZE010000104.1:0-6272 GCA_046757925.1 Gemmatimonadales bacterium | reverse complement strand
AAGCGTGAAACCACGATTGGCCGCTAATACCATCTGCCCTGTTAGTGCGGTACCGCCAGCACCGGACTCAAAGCGGACGGTCACAGCCCCCGCAGCGATGACAAAGAGACTGAGCACGCGAATCCTGCTGCCGGTGACGGCGGCGACGACAGTGTTATTAGGTGTCGCCGCCCCGTCGATAATCGCGTACTGTACCTCACTTTGGACTTCCGCCACTCGTCTATATACCAGTCACAGTCGAAAAAGCCGCCGGCCGATATATGGCGAACCCTACCCGCATCCCGGCTCTGATTGTTCTCCGGCCTGTCGTGAAGTCCGTCCCGGTGAAGCCAATCTGCACCTCGATACCTCGGCGCTCGAACAGCTGGCAGAAGTTGGCGAAGTCACCGACCAAACCAGTGTTCTCGGCGATCGCGTCGGACTGAACGACCTGGACCCCCCATATCCGTTCCGGGCCTGCCTCGGATGGTGAACCCCAGATGTAGATCCCGTCCGCCGTCCGGAGCAGGCGTACGTCCTGCCAATCGTTCGGATGGGTGATGTAGGCGTTCGGGAACGCCCGGCCCGTCACCCGCACTAGCGTCATGGCCCGGTACACGGCGTCCGGAACGGGATCGGTACCCCGGGCCTGTGTCTGGATTCCCGTGGCATTCAGGATCCCCCGGAGGTTGGGAGCGGTGCCGTTGCCGTTCAGGACTTGGTTGTCGAGCCTCTGCCGCACGCCGAAGCGGAGGCGCGTGTCCAAGTAGGACTCGACCTGCGGGACGTCGTCAAGTTGCTCATCGGTCACGGGGATCGAGTCGCCGATGCTCCGGACGGTCGACGTCTGTTCGGTGAGCACGAAGGTCGACTCGGCATACACAGCGGCCTCAGCGCGTTCCGCAGCCGCGTGTGTCCGTGTCGTCTCTTCCATGTAAACGATGGCCGCTTGCGTGGTCGTCCCGTCGGGGATGATGTCGAGGATCTGGATCGGGCGGGCCGGCTCGTCGATCAAGAGCCCAGGGATCCGAACCGACTCAGGCGCCCAACCGGCCGACGTCTGGAACAGCGTCTTCAGTTGCTTCAGGCTGTAACCCTCGGCAATGCAGCCGACGGGTGTGTTCGTGGCCTTGAAGGACTTGAATGCTTCCGACCCCACAACCGTCGCACCGAGCGACCGGAGCTCCTTCTTGCCCCGATCGTTACCGCCGGGCAGGGGAGGCTGATTGACCGGTTCGTTATTGGCCTCGCGCGCCTTGCTGACTCGTTCCTTGGTTGCCGTGAGGGACGCGAGTTCGTCCACTTCCTCGCCAACGGCATCCATTTCATCGGTCCACTCACGGACACGATCCACCGCCTCCTTCGATGTCTTCACGTCAGCGAGCTTCAACACCTCATCCTTCGTGAAGTCGAGATCTTCCCCCGCAGCCTCGAAGAGTTCATGGATCTTTTGCTGTTTGGCTACGAGTTCTTCCTGTTTCTTTTCGAGCTTGGTAGGCATCGCCGACTCCAATGTCGAGCACCGGAAGCCAGCGAAATAGAAAGACGGGCCAGCCCGGCGCGGTTGCGCTCATGGCATGGCCCGTCAAAAAGGCCGTCTATGTTGTCATTGCCAAACTATGCAGACTGTTTCACTGCGTCAAGGGGCTTGTAGACGTTCACCCATCCGCACTTGCACCGCCAGCTGTGGCGCGGTGGCGGAATTTGTGCCCGATCCCTGGCCGCCTTGAAGACTCCCACGAACTCCAGCGGCCCCGGGGCCTCGCCTATAAAGTACGAGCACCGATGGCACCGGATTTCGACGCTAACGGAAGAGCAGGCGGGCACGGGTTCGCTCGAATCGCGCGAGTTCCTTGAGGGCCAACGCGCGGATCTCCTCATCTTCTTTGGTCTCTTGGTCTTCCTTCTGGTCCTTGATTGCAATGGTCTCGGTTCCGATTCCAGCGCCCAAGAGGACAGGCGATACTTCACTGACTTTGAGCTTCTGCAATACCCTCCGGGCAGATTGCAACTCTTCGGGTAAACTTGCCACGTCTCCCGTTTCTAGGATGTCGAAGCCATAGGAGAACTCTTGTAGTTCCCCCATGCCCTTGATCACGTCGAAGGTCGCGCGGCCATCGGGTGTATCGAGGAAGAACTGCCCCTCAAGGACCGCACGGTTCTTTTCCGCTCTGATCGTGCCACGGCCAACCGGCAGACTGCCGAAATGAGAGGCGTGTCCGTATGCCGAGATCGCGACCTTGGCCCCGTCCTCGAACGCTCCCTCAAGTGTCACGTCGCCATCATGGTCGATCACATTGAAGGTGGAGAACACAGCCTCGATCTGCCCCTCGTCTTTGTCCTTGATCTCGATAGACCCGAGACACTTCCGCTGAGTCTTGGTCTCGAGTTCAAGTTGATTATTCGTCATCGTCGCCTCCTTACACGTCGTCTACCGCCGTGTCTGATGGAATCTGAATCACGTTCACTGGCTGCACATAGACATCATGAGAGTCATCGGCCGGGTATCCCAACTCTAGTCGCGCCTCTCCGACGGTGATCATCCGTGCCATCATGTCTTTCCGGACCCGGTCGTGCTTCTCATTCTTGTCCTCCCACAATGCCTTGACCTGCGAGATGTCGAACCGCATCCGCTGCTCATCCGGATTTCCGCCGAACTCGTGAATCAGCGATCGGCATATCTCATCTGCGATGATCTCCTGCGTGGGGATGAGAGAGCCTGTCCATGCGAGCTGTCTCATCTGCTGCATCGTCGCCCCAACTTTTGTTTGTTGTAGACCGGTCCCAAACCCCACAACAGCAGCAGGGATCCCAAGAGCCGCACAAACCCGCTCTTCGCTCACGTCGCGGATTGGGCTCACATCGAAGCCCTGCATGTTGTATTGCAGCAGGTTTACGTCGGTCGGTGATCCGATCGCCAACGGCTCGCCGCGCTTGTCACCTGTAAAGTGATGCTTGATATATTCGTGTACCATCTTCACATCTGCCGGGTTTGCACCTTTACCTTCCTTCGGCGAAATTATCACTCCAATGATACCGAGATTTCTAAGCACGGTCCCAGCGAAATTCGCCGCTTGATCGTCTGTGGCCACCTCACGGAATAACGATCCCAGTTGAGACAGCCCGAGCCTCGTATTTCTCGGGTCGATCCCAGAACGGAAGTGTACTACATCATCCACTCCAAGGTCCACAGTCCTGCCTCCTGGCTTGTACTCATAGTGGCTGATAAACGTCTTCCCGTCATTCGGCCATTTCGGCGTTATCAATTGGCGCGGCACCCACCAAAGTTGAACGACATTGCCAGCTTCATTTCTGATTTTGAGCCAGTAAGCATTCCCCCACACGAAATCCAACACGGTTGCCATCCACATGGCCCGACCGGTATAGAACGGGTTCGGCCTACGAAGAAGTGAACCCAAGGGATGGCGGGTGACGGTCTTCCACTCCTCACCCTCCAGTTCCTCGATGATCGGTGGCGCTTCCGGGAACGTCCGCATGATCCAGTTGAGCGGTGCCATCAGGACGCTGGAGCCTAGACCATTCCCGACTTCCTTCTCGTAGTCGAGATTTGTTGCAGGCAACAACAATGTCGACAACAGGGACGAACGCCCGTCGTGCCTCATTTCGGTCAACGCCTTCGTCCCGTTTGAACGACCGAACAGCCGGCGGAACGGCATCTTCATATTGGCCGACATCTCCGTCTCAATCAAACCGAAGAGTTTCCTACTCATACGGGCCTCCATCCTGGATCGCCTTGCTCCCTGACGGCGAGATCGAAGGCTAAGACTGCTGCAACAGCTAAGTCGATATGCCTGACGGAATCCTTGTGGTCCTTGGTTATCCGCGGTCCCCGTGAATCAATCTTGACCACACAGTTCGCGATATGAGCCGCCAACCTCTCGTCTCCGTCATGAGTCAACCCCCCGCCAGTCACCGCGTCATAGAACTGCGCGCATGCCGGTACCATCCGACTCGGCAAGTGGCTGGGCCATTCGATCACCGGGAACCCTTCATCCTCGAGCACGGCAAGAGATCTCTGCCAGCGGTAGGGATCACATCCGATTCTGTTGACCTGCCACTTCGCACAAGCGTTCCGCACGGCCTGCTCGACGTCCAGAATATCCACCCTCCAATCTCCGGCCCCTTCCGGCTTCTCCCACGCTTCGGCAACGAAGATGTGAGGAGTCCCTTCCGTCGTACAGCCTACCAGTGCAGTGGAGTCTCCCGAGTACGAACCGTCGAAGCCGAGCACAACGGGAGTACCCTCTTCCGGTGGGTCTCGATCGTCGGCACGGGCCTCCCACATTCCTTGAGGCAACCACCGGTCCGGTGCGCTCACCCATTGGTTCAGGTTGTACCGGCGGAACTCAAACTCCGGGATCTGCACCGACTTGGCGAAGAGATTCTCGATCGGAAGGAAATCATCTGCGGCGGGATTCGTTTCGCGGATAGCCTCTTCGAGAGCTTGTCGATCTGACAGATCGAGCTCTGGATCTGACGGCTCATACCACTCGAAGAGGAACGATGGATCCTTCACCTCGCCGGCCGATACTTCTTTACCGTGCTTATACATACGCCCGAGCAGTGACGCCATGTTGTATCCTGCCGTCGAAATCGAGAGCCCCCACGAGTCTTCGCGCTTGGCAAGACCGTTCGACAATACCAGATGGACGCGCTCCTTCTTGCCCTCCCACTCATGGACCTCGTCAGCAAGGAAGAAAGTCGGCCGCCGACCGTCGTTGGTCCCTGCCACAGCGGCGACCCGATACATCCTGCCCGGGCCGTCCTTCGGGAGAATCTCCGTATCGAAGACGTCGAAATAGTCTGCCAGCAACCCCTCTGAGATCATAGTTCTTGCCGCCCCGAACAACTCATCAGCTTGATCAAACGACGCCGCCGCAACGGGGATGTCGGGCGAGAGTCGCCTGGCCGGCATCGGCTTACCGTCCTTCCCCCATCTGTCGAGCACTACAGGTCCACCGAGTTCACAGCACGCGATCGCTGCGGCGAGTTCGGTCTTGCCATTGCCCTTCGGTAGACCAAGAAGCACCCTGCTATATCTCCTGCTTCCGTCCGGCTCGAGTTCATAGGCGCGCCAGATCAGTCGCTTCTGCCAGGCTCGGAGTTTGAACGGCTTGCCGAAATAGTCGCCTTCTCCGTGCACGAGGTTTGCCTCGATCCATCGACAGACGTATGGACCGAGCGTCGGCGGTAGTTTCGGCCGCTTGCTAGCGGACCGCTTTGAGTCGCGGGTCTTCGTCGTCATCGGTTTCCAATGCCCTGTTTACCTCATCCAGCGATTTTACCGCATCTGCAAACGTGTTGCCCAGCTGCAGCATCGCGCGCGGTGAGAGCCCGAGCCGGTCCTCCAACATCAGGATCTGCTTGTCACACTCGTCGATGTACTTCAAGAGCGGGTTCCGTACCGGCTGACCCTGCGACCCTTTCACGAGCCGTCCCACTTTCCGCATTTGCCTATATACTCGGTCCCGCTCGTCGTAGCGGATGAATAGCCGCTCGATCAACGGCAGATGTGCGGCTTGGGCGACCCGCGAAACGTCCGAATTCCAGTAGGCCGCCCACCGATCCCGCGTAGCCTTGAGCATTCCCCTCGGCGGTCTCGGAATCTCGGCCCGCTCAGCAACGACGAGCCCCGCCTGACGGTTGCGGCGCTGTCGCCTGCTGGCCGGCTTCGGAAGTGGCGGCATTTCAACCCACCAGCAGTAGTTGTTCGTTCATAGCGCCTATACTCTTTTTCTCGTTGCATTCACGATGTGCCAAGTGGACGTTTTCTCGAACATGATCGCCACCATCTGCAAGGGGTCGTATGTGATCCAGCGATGCGCTCCTTGGATGAGGGGCTTGGAGTCGGCGGCTTACGCGCTCCCCACAAAGACCACATCGCCACCCGTCGCGCCTGTAAATCTCGATAGGGTCAAACCGTTGAACCCGAGCAGATCTAAGCCTGGCTCGGCGGACATGATTCTTGTGTAGGAGCTGTTGCTTCCGGCGCTTTCCGGTACATTCCTGGCAAAATGTTGCTGGAACTGGGTGATAGAACAGAACGTGGCACATCTGACAGTTGAGCCGTATGCCCCGTTTCCGGCAGGGCTCGGAGCAAAACCGAATACTTTTGCGTTGTGGTGGGCCGCTGGCAGCAACCCAATAACGCGACTCACATGACTTGCAAGTCGATCTCCATCGACGCAGCGCCGGCGGTCGCCCCTCACTCTTACATTTGGGCGAGCAGTACTTCCGCTCACCAACGAAGGAATTGTGGCATGTCGAACATT
>JBHHZE010000103.1:0-6357 GCA_046757925.1 Gemmatimonadales bacterium | reverse complement strand
TTTCACTTTTGACCTCCAGACGGCACCCAGGCCACGATCCTGAGCGGCCCTCCGCTTCCGCCCTCGATCTTCATCGGCAATGCTACGACGTAACTCCCCGTTTCCGGAAGCCGGTCGAGATTGGCAACGTTCTCGAATCCGGGCACATTAGCGCCGTAGACGATAACATGGCTCTCGAACCCGGCAGATTGCCCGTAATCGATGCTCGGGGTGTCGATCCCAACTGCGTCGGGAGCCCGCTGCTCGACCAGCCACTTGGCTGCGGCCGGCGAGATGCCGGGGAAATGCAAATGGGCCACCGCTTCGGGACCCAGTTCCGCCGTGCCGAGGTATCGTGCCCGATCGGGCCAACGCGAGCCCCAACCAGTGCGAAACAGAACGATTGAACCGTCCGGTATGCGGCCATGCGACCGCTCCCAGGCTTGGAGATCCCCAACCGTAATCAGATAGTCGGGTGTCACACGGTCTGACACGTCCACCACGACGGCCGGACCGATCAGACGATCGAGCGGGACCTGGTCTGCGGCATCCTTACCGCGCGCAAAGTGGAGCGGGGCATCCAGGTGAGTCCCGCCATGCTCCGCGGCAGAGTAATTGTTCGTGACGTAGTAGTACCCGGCGTCAGTTTGGCCGGCCTGTACTTCTTCCAGTTTGAACCCCCTGCCTGTCGGCCAATAGATGGTCCTGTCCGAAAACGAATACGTGAGATCCACCCACCGGCCCGACTCTCCCGTAAACACCGCTGCAGCGCCTCCCGACGCCTGACAGGCGCCAAGTGACAGCATTAGAAACGGGACTACGAAGCGCGACATATGACGATCTCCTGTTTGATCTCAATCAAGTTGGAGAACCCGTTCAGAGATGTCTATAGCGTGACGTGACAGCGCTTGGGGACAGACCTGCAATAGGCTATGTTTCCGACCTAATCGGAGCGTGCAAATGGAGCCGTGGGAAACCGACGACGACCAATTCTACGAAGATGGTGACGGGGAGCCATCTGCCATCCCCGTTGCGTTCGTTTCGACCCAGCAGTCGGTGCCTCTAGTCGTGGACGAGGTAGAGGACCACAGAACGCCGGAGGGCATGGTCTGCATGGGAACTTTTTTCAACAAGAGGCTCATTGCACGGAGCATCATCCCACCCGAGGCGCTCAACGAACTCGAAACTCAATCGATCTTTGCCTCACCGGTGCGGCTGGGGCTCGCGGCGATCGAACAAGATCCCGGCCTCCAGTGCAGACTGTTCGCTCTCCTTCCGACAGATCAGTTCGCCGCGCCGGAACCCGAAGAGCCGTGGGCGGCGAGTGTACCCAAGTTCGAAGACCTCGAGGCGGAACTGGAAGGTGAAGAAGATACGGTGGTACCGATACTCCTGGGCCACATCGTGCGCTTCCAAAAAGACCGCAAGCACCCCGAAAGTCTCGCCGCCGAGGCAGCCGACGTGCTGCGTGCCATCCTGTCCGACGACCGGCCACTTTCGAGCGTTGTGGACAAGATCTTAGAAGATCTGTAACACAGCTCTCAGTTGCAGACGGATACTCCTTCGGGCCAGCCGACGGGTACACCGCTCCCCACCGCCATTGCGCACATCGTCTCGGACGCTTCGTGGATCAGCAAGCCGACCCATACATCCTGATGGAATTGACATCGTCATCGTCGCGCCAGCGGCCGAGAATAAAGTCACTGCCGATCTGGTGGAGATCGAGACGTGCCGGGGTCTGAACGGTGGCAATCGCCCGTCCGTCGTGGTCGAACACATCCCACTGGCTCACTGCTGATCCGTCAGCCGGCCGCCGGACCCACGGATTGTCATCCGAATCGACTCGGACGAAGCGGTATCCCGGACCTGCGGCTGGGACGGGTACATTGCCGAGCGCGCGCCGCACGATCCTCCTCGCCTCGAAGTCCCTCCCGCCGTCCACCCAGAACCGTCGGTACAGCCACACCTCCATCGGAAACACCGAATCGATGGGCTCCATCGGCAGGGTCCGAGCGAACGTGCCCGCGTCATCGAAGACCGAGAACCGGCTCCCGGCCCCATCGAACGCCATGACGCTGTCAGGTCCCACCCCGTACACGCGCATGAGCCAGCGGAACTCCCCCGGGCCGGTACCCCGCCCGCCGGACCTCGCCACGAACTTGCCCTCGGAATCGTAGAACCTGACCTCTTGGGTCCCTGTATTGGCCACAACTATTCGGCCGCTCGGTAACACCACCGAACTCGTCGCGTTATGGCGCTCGTACTCTGGTGGGCCCTCTACCACCCCGATCTCGACTGACGGCTGCTCGGCCAATGTCCACACGGCTGGTTCTTGAACAACCTCACCGCTGGAACCGCCTTCGGTGCAGGCGGCCGACGAGAGAACATAGAGCGAATCCCAAGCCCGAGCTGTTGCACATCGTGCCATGATACCTCACGTATGCACCTCCAATCCACATTAAGAGATCCACGTAACAGCTTGTGATTACTGTCTTTATATTCAGTCATCGTCTCCGGGTCTGGTCTCAAGTATTACTTGCGGCCTAGCTATCGACCGGTCGTCGCCGTAGGTAGTTGCCGAGCGAGATACTTGCTAAACCAAGTCATGATTCGGTGGGATACGTCCATCACGAACTTGGGCTCCCTTGGGCCGTGTGGGGTCCTGGGATAGACGATCATCTCCGTGGGCACCCCGCGCCGCGACAGGGCCACGTAGAATTCCTGCCCCTGCGTGGTGGGAACCCGCAGGTCTCTGGCGCCGTGGATTACCTGGGTCGGAGTAGTCACGTTCTTTATACGATATATCGCGGAGTGCTCCTGGTAGGTCTTGTAGTCGTTCCAGAACTCACCACCCATGTGAGCCACCAGGTAGTCGGGGATATCGGTAGTCGTCACCATGCTGATCAGATTCGGTAGGCCGGCGCCCATGCTGGCGGCCTTGAAGCGGTTGGTTCGCGTCACGATGAAGGAGGTCATGTAACCGCCATAACTCCACCCCATCAAGGCCAGGGAGTCCGGGTGGGCCACCCCCATCGCGATGACCTGGTCGACACCACTCATCACGTCTTCGTAGTCACCAAATCCCCAGTCCTTGTAGTTGGCGTAGCGAAACTCCTTGCCGTAACCGCTGCTTCCGCGGGGATTAGGTCTCAGGATCGCGAAGCCGTTCTGGGCGAAGTATTGCAGCATGTAGACGCTGGCATTGCCCGTAAAGGACCTGGAATAGACCCCGGCGGGCCCACCGTGGACATTCAGGATCAGGGGGTAGCGTCTCCCCTTCTGGTAACCCACCGGATATGTGAGAAGCCCTTCGATTGCCAGCCCGTCCTTCGACTGCCACCGAATCAGTTCCGTTTTCCCCATGGCGGGGCGCGGCACACCTGCGTTGACCGCAGTGAGCTTGGTCCTGTGGAACTGCCGGACCGGCGAGACATAGACATCTGCCGGCATCTCCGGCTCCTGGTAAGTAAACGCCATATGAACTGTCTGGCGATCTAGCGAAACGGAACCCAGTACGCCGTCACCGGAACCGAGTAAGCTGGTCGCCGAGCCGTCCACCGGGACACTCACCACCTGCCGCGTGGTTCGTACGGCTTCGGTTACCAAGATGCTCCGACCATCTGCCGTCCAACCCAACATTCTCGCGCTGCGATCCGGCGTATCCGCAAGCTTGCTTGGCTCGCCTCCTCTAGCCGAGACCACATAGACGTCTCCCAGTCCTATCCGCTGTGGCGTACCGCCGTGCGAGATAAAGGCTATGGTGCCGCCGTCCGGTGAGTAACGAGGGTTGCCGTCCGCTCCGGGCCGCCGAATCAGCAATCTCACTGCCCCGCTATCGGCGGGCACGACTGAAATATCGGTGGCGATTCCGCCGGTGTTTATTCTGGGGTCGGGCTGGTGGGTGAACGCTATGAACTTCCCGTCGGGGGACCAATCAAACGAAGTGACATGGAACTGCCCCGCGGTCAGTCGCTGGGTGTCATGCCCACCGCTGTCGTTTTCCGCTACGGCTACCGTGTAGAGATGACTGTACTTGAAGTTCTTGTCCACCAGAATGACATCCCGCTTCTCCTTCTTGGCCTTCTTCTCCTCTGGCGAGTCGGGGTCTTGCATCGTGTACGCTATGAGCGACCCGTCGGGCGACCAACGATACGAGCCCACCCCTTTCTCTCCATTTGTCAGCTGGAAAGCCTCCCCACCCTGGACGCGCATCATCCAAATCTGGTTCTTGCCCGAGCGGGACGACGTAAACGCCAAGTACTTCCCATCCGGCGAGAACGAGGGGTTACTCGAGGATTTCTCGGCGGTCGTGTATTGCACGTTGAGCTTACCAGTGGCCGACACTATCCAGATCTGGCTCAGGTAGCCGTCATCCGCGCCCCCGCGGCCATAGAGCTTCTCACCTTCCATCACCGGTTCCCGCACCACGTAGGCCACGAGCTTGCCGTCGGGTGACATCGCTGTCCCTCTGATGGTCTTGTACTTCATAGAGAGTTCGGGGGTCCAGGCGGATCCGTCGCCGTTTCCTCCCTGGGCCACGGCCGCCTGCGCAACTAGTGTGAGGGCTAGGACTAAACTGACGGTGTGCGTGAGGATCGACCGGTTTGTTTTCATGTCTGCGTCTCGCCGAAGGGGGTCTCGAAAGATACTTCTGTTGCCGCATCGCTCAATTGTCGGCCAATGAGCGATGTCCGCCTCTGGAAGAGTCTTCTTCGGCTTGGGCGTTGGTGATGATCGCGAGGATTTCGACCTTGGTTTGCGTGACGTCATAGAACACCCGGATATCGTCTAGGCGGAGCCGGTAGTGAGGCAGGCTGAGCCACTGAAGGCGCTCAAGCCGCCTCTTGCCGACCCGCCCATACTGAAACACCTTGATATTCCGGTTATTAGCGTGGCCATCCTCGGCGCCCGGCAGGTCGGAAAGACCACACTCGCCCGTCAGATTGCAGCCACCCAGAAGCGCGTAACGGCCCGCTTCGACCTGGAAAACTCACGGGACCTGGCTCGCCTCGAAGATCCTATGCTGGCCCTCCAAGATCTCAGAGGCCTCGAAGTCTGGGAACTCACACCCACGGTCTGCCAGATGGCCGAGCATCCTTGCCTTCCAACGTAGCGCGAAAATCCGGGTTGGCCTATCGTTGCCTTCAGAATGCGCCGCACGACACAACGCCGTCTCTTTCCCGGAGGTTGCAATGTTTGAGCAACGGGCTACCCCAAGTTCCTCAAGCATCTCGCTCACATGTCTACCGTTAGGATTAGTATCTTGCTCAGAAGGGCCCACCGGTTCAGAAGCTCCTACCGCTTCGCTTGCGGATCGAGTCAACGCTGTATTCGGAGACGTAGTGCCTTCTCAGCCTGTCGACGTTCCGACAGTAAGGATTAGTCTTCCCCGCAATCGGACGCGAGAATGCTGGTGGGGGAGAAATGACCGCTTCGATTACAAACCAAGCGGACACGCTCACTTGGGGCCTCGACTCCATCAACGTTTACCCAAACGGAGCATGGGACGTCACTAGAGGGAACCCAGGAAGCTACATGTTGATCAGTACGGGACATTTGCGGGGCCACCTCGATCTCCCCAATGTACCTGTGAACAATTGCGGTGGGTTTTTCGGTGGTTGTGATGACGGACCGTTCGGAACCTTCTCCGGTACTTTCTATCTTGGCGCGGCGCTAGGGCCACTCAATGCATTCGGTTGGGTTGGTGTGGCCCCCTGACCGGCCACGACCGTTTTACTTTTCACTTCTTGTATTCACACTTCCCTGTCTCCACATAGACCTGCAGCTGACGAACCGTTACACTCGATCGATCGCCACGCACCTGCAGACACGTCACTCCGGACTACCCACCATGTACCCGTAATCTCCCGGCTGCACTACGTTCCTGCTGAGGTGTGAGAGAATCATGACGCCATGGGCCACGGGGTTCTTGATCTCCTTCAAGACCTGGAACGTGTAGGGATCGAGGATTCGTCCCAACACGTCGCCCTGCTCAATTGCATCACCCAGTGCGGGGGCGACTGTCTCCAACAGCCCACCACAGTGCGGACGGACGGTCTCGATACCATCCACCACAATCTGTTCGGGTGGTGCATCGGGTGAACTATCGAGGACGTCTAGTTTCTTGAGCATGTTGCACACTCCCCTAACGCCGCGCTCCACGTACGGCGCCTGGTCAACCAGCCCGCCGCCAAGTTCTACGGTCACACAGGGGATCCCCCTGTCTATCGCAACAGTAGCCGATGTACCCGCGAACATGGTCCCGGGCTCGTCTCCGCTCGCACGATAGAGAACACGTGATCCGAAGCACCGCGACAATTCTTCGTCATTCCACATGTACACGTAGTCGACCGTCGGACTGTCACCGCCGGAATGGAG
>JBHHZE010000102.1:0-6587 GCA_046757925.1 Gemmatimonadales bacterium | reverse complement strand
GTTGACAGTAGGTCTGGATCTGAGCGATCGGGATAGCCACTACGCGGTGGTTGACCCGCCCCTTCAAACTCCCCACTCCCCACTCCCTACTTAGCGCCCCTCATCCGCATCCAACAACTCACGCACCCATTCCACTGCTTCACGCGCGAGACCGAGCGCGCCTTCGGCTGCATCGCGGGTATACACGTCGGCCGGAATGCCGTCCGGCAAACCATTGGGATAGCGGGTCCCTACATAATAGCTGTCCAACAGAGCCCAGCGCTTGGCCCGCTCGGCGAACATCGGATCGAATCGTTCTGCGGCCGAACATAAGCGCTCCACCGAGTGACCCAGCACGACATCCTCTCCCTGGCTATACAGGAACCCTTTGATTGCCTTCTCAGTCACCTGCTGGGCAAGGAAGCAGGCCAGGTGCCATCCCCCTTCCGCCACAAGGTGATCGACCCAGCCCAGATCCACGGCCGCCTGGGCGAGCCACCGCTCACCCTCTTCCCGCGGGCTCTTTCGCATACAGTACTCTCCCTGTTTCGAGCGCTCGCTTGACGAAGCCGTGATCACGCATTCGGGTAAACTCCTCGGGCGTGTAGACCAAGAGATCACAATCCACTCCCAATCGCAGCCGGCTCCGTATGTTCGCGGCACGACGGACAAAGTCCTCCTGACTCTCCAGCACCACGAGCAAGTCGAGATCGGTGAACAGATCGCGTCGTCCCGCAGCGTACGACCCGAACAGCACGACCAATTGCACCTCCGGCATAGCACTCAAGGCGGCGGTTGCGCTTGCCACCGCGCGGTCCAGCGCCTCTACGTAATCGCCCCGCTGCCGATCTAGTGAGAACCTCCGTTCATCCGGCAACTGCTATGTCCACCGCTCGGCCGACGCATTCGCCTATGCTTCGGCCTTCTGAAGTCGAACGTTGCTGACTGTCCATGGATGTAACCTAGGAGGCCCTTCGGGAAGGGCAACTGTTGGGAGAATGCCAGAGTGCGGAATGCGAAGTGGAAAATGGCCCAGGTTACTCGTTCGCGCTAACGCGGCCTTTTTTCACATTTCACCTCCCTTCTCCCGCTTCCCGCTTCACACCCCCTCCCCGGCGGGCTCAACGACCTCGAGCCTGAAATAGCGGGCATACCCACGATCGCGGCTGACCAACCCAAACCCAGCCACTGCAGCGTGAGCGCCGATCAGGAAATCAGCGAGCACTCGACGCCTGCTCCCGCCTCGCCCCCGGTAGCGCTCCAACGCCCTGCCGGCGAGGAACGCGGCGTCCCACGGTATCGGATCGCGCCGGAAGAGCGCCGTCGGAAGGAGTTCGTCCAATTCGTCCTTGGACGATGCAAACGCGCCAACTTCGGCGTAGACGATCGGGTTGATCACCATCACCCCGTCCCGCGCACACTGGGCCAGCACTTTCCTGGACGCCGGGCCAAACCGGGCGTCGGCCCCGATCACGTCCAGCAGGACGTTGGTATCCACGAGCCACTGCTTCATTCCCGCAGCAACCTCATGAGTTCGTCGGTCGACCGCCCAAACTGCTTGCGGCCGTACAAGCTCTTCACAGCTGCCGCACGCTGCCCCTGGCTTCGCACCAACTGCAGCGCCCCATCCTTGACCTCGAATTCCACCTCCGTCTCAGCCAGAAACCCGAACCGCTCCCTCAGCTCCTTCGGGATAGTCACCTGACCCCGTTCCGTCACTTTCATGGAGGGCCTCCCACAGTCGTAATCAGAATAAGAATACGTATTCAGTATATCTGGCGCAACCGGTTCCGACCTTGGTTCACTTGCCCCGCTCACATAGGTCCATATGTTTAATGGAGACCATTAATCTGGACGAGTTTGAGAATGTCCACCAAAACCCTGAGCGCTTCAGGTGAAAGGTGAAAAGGGAAATGGGTGAGGGGGGAATGGGGAGTGGGGAGCAGCAATCGCAGCCTTTCACATTTCACCTTTCACCTTTGACTACTCAAAGCCCCCAAAAAACCGGCACCACCAACACCGCCGCCACAACGACGAGAACCACCAGCGGCAGCCCCAACCTCGGATAATCCGAGAACCTGTAACCGCCGGGTCCGTAGACCATGAGGTTGGTCTGATAGGACACGGGCGTCAGGAACGATGCCGATGCGGCAAGGGCCAGCGCGATGGCAAACGGCCGCTCGGCAAGCCCCAGTTCGGTCGCGGTAGACATGGCGATCGGAAACATGAGGACCGCGGCGGCATTGTTGGTGATGACACACACCAGGCCGACGGTCGCCAGCACTATGGCCAGGAGCCCACCACGTGGGCCGAGACCACCGAACACGTCCACCAAGACACTCGCAGCCGCCGACGCCAGACCCGACACCTGCAGCGCGCTCGCCAGTCCAAACGCCCCGGCTATAGTAAGAACGACGTCCAGATCCACTGCCGTGCGGGCCTCGCCCGGCGTCAGAACTCCAAACACAACGAGCGCGAACGCTCCTAGCAGCGCCGCATTGAGAATGGGCATCACGCCCAAGCCGGCCGCGAGAACGATCCCCAATCCCACCAGCCCCGCCACCCAGGCCTTGCGCGTTACCCCCGGCGGTGCACCGCCCAGGCGCGACACCAAGAGAAACACATTGCGATCACGCCAACGCCATTGGAATCCCTCGTCCGCCAGCAGCAAGAGCGTGTCACCCACCTTGAGGCGCACCGAACCCAGCTTTGCATCGACGCGCTGACCGGCACGATGGATCGCAACCACCGCAGCCTGGTACGTGCTGCGAAACCCGACGGCCTTGAGTGTCCTGCCAACCAGCGGGGACGCGGGCCCTATGACAGCCTCCAGAAAGGTGTGTCGTGCGCTGTCGAACTCCGCTAAGTGCTCCCGCTCCGTAGATGCAAGACCTCGCATGCCCTGAAGGTCCACAATCTGCCCCACCCTGCCCACAAAGGTCAGCCGGTCGCCACCGTGCAGCTTGGTGCCGGGCCCCACCGGCGAGATCAGCTCGCCGTCGCGCTCGATCTCCACCAGGAACACTCCCTGTAGGTTCCTGAGCTTAGCGGACTCGACACTCTTGCCGTCGATCGGACCACCGCGCTCGACGCGCATCCCCACCACGAACTCACGGAATTCCTGTTCGATCTCCCGGCGCGCTGCGCGACGTTCCGGTAACAACCGGGGCACCAACATCACGATCGCGACGATCCCTACCAGCGCAACGGGCAACGCCACACGGGTCAACTCGAACATGCCCAGCGGCTCATACCCCGTCGCCTGCAGCATGCCCGATATAACGAGATTCGTGGACGTGCCTATCAGGGTCACCATACCTCCCAGAATCGCGGCAAAGGAGAGCGGCATGAGGAACCGCGACACGGAGTGACCGTAGCGGTCGGCCCAGTTTCTGACCTGGGGCACAAGCATGGCTACGATGGGCGTGTTGTTGAGGAATGCGGAGGCGGCCGCGGTCGGCACCAGGAGTCGCACAAGAGTCGTGCTCCTGCCCTTCCCCTCGCCCAGCGTACCCGACACCACCGGCTGGAGAGCGCCGGTTTTTTCGATAGCGCGGGCCAACACGTAGAGCGCCGCGACCGTGAGCGGCGCGGGGTTGGAAAACCCTACGAACGCCTGCTGCGCGTTTACAACACCGGACACGAGCAGGGCCACCACGGCACCCACCACCGCAACCGACGGAGCGACGACGTCGCGCGCCAGGATGACAACAACAACCACCAGAACTGCGAGAGTTACCCAACCGTCGCCGGTCAATGCCACTCCCTCACGGTTCGAGCGTTATGAGACGCTCGCTCGGCAGCGCTTTGCGCTGGATGACCCTAAAGGGATGCCAGGCATAGACCACCCAATCTCCAATCTGCAATCTGCAATCTGCAATCTGCAATCTGCACTCCCTACCCCACGTATCCCTCGCGCTCGAGGTGCAGTATGATCTGCTGGGCCGCCTCTTCCGGCTCTACGCTGGTGGTGTCTATCACGACCTCGGCGTCCTCGGGCTCCTCGTAGGGATCGGATATACCGGTGAACTCCTTGATGATTCCAGCACGGGCCTTGGCGTAGAGCCCCTTGCGATCGCGCTGCTCGCACACCTCGAGCGGGGTCGCCACGTGCACCAGGGTGAACCCACCGACAGCCTCGATCATCGCACGCACCTCTTGGCGGACCGCGTTGTACGGCGCGATCGGCGCGCAGATCGTGATTCCCCCGTTCTTGGTGTTCTCGGAGGCCACGAACCCGATCCGCCGGATGTTGATGTCGCGATGCTCCTTGGAGAACCCGAGTTCGGACGATAGATGCTTTCTAACGAGATCGCCGTCCAGCAACGTCACCGGCCTGCCGCCCATCTCCAAAAACTTCACCATCAAGACATTCGCTATGGTGGACTTGCCAGATCCAGACAGGCCGGTGAAGAAGACCGTGAATCCCTGCTTGTGCCGCGGAGGATGGCTCTTCTGCAACTCCACCGCCACATCCGGAAACGTGAACCACTCGGGGATCGAACGGCCATCCGCCAGCCGGGCCCGCAACTCGGTGCCCGATATGCTGAGCGACCGCGCGCCCTCGGGCACTTCGTCCACCGGCACGTACTTGTCCATTGAATCCACGTACACCATCATCTTGAATGGCACCATCGCAACCCCCAGCTCTTCCTCGTGCTGTCGCAGCAACTCCTGAGCGTCGTACGGGCCATAGAACGGGGTACCACTCGAATCGCTGCCCGGGCCCGCGTGATCGCGACCCACTATAAGGTGTGTGCAGCCGTAGTTCTTGCGGATGATCGCGTGCCAGACGGCTTCTCGCGGTCCACCCATTCTCATTGCCAACGGCAACAGCGAAAGCATGGCGGTGTTCTTGGGATAGCGCGGCAGGAGCGCCTGATAGCAACGCACCCTGGTGTAGTGATCGACGTCGCCAGGTTTGGTCATCCCCACCACGGGATGGATCAAGAGATTCGCCTCGACTTCCTTGGCGGCACGCAGCGTGAGTTCCTGATGGGCCCGGTGCATGGGGTTCCTGGTCTGGAACGCCACGATCCTGCGCCAACCTCTCCGGGAAAACTCTGTCCGCACCTGCTCCGGCGTGGCCCGGAACTCCCTGTAGTCGTAGTGCACCGGAAGGGTCAAACCCTCCAGCCTGCCGCCCACGTAAACCGGATTGCTCTTTTCGAGAAGGTACTGAACGGCGGGGTGCTCGCGGTTGGTGGTTCCAAACACGGCCTGAGCCTCTGACTCCCGGTCGGGCGTCCATTTGTCTGTTACGTGCATTGCCGCCAACATCACGCCCTCGGCATCGCGGAGTGCCAAGGTGTCGCCCGGCTCCAAGTTCTCAGCCATGTCGTCGGTCACGTCCAGCGTGATCGGCATCGGCCACAATGTGCCGTCGGCCAACCGCATCGACTGGCACACACCGTCGTAATCCTCGCGTGTCATGAATCCCCGTAGCGGCGAGAACCCCCCGTTCAACAGGAGTTCCAGATCGCACAGTTGCCGGGGTGTGAGGTCCCAAGACGGCCAGTCGCGTGATGCGTCTCTGAGTTCGGCCGCACGGCCTTTATTTACCACCAGATCATTGAGAGCCCCACCGTGCGGGGCGATTAGATGGTCGGGCAAGGAATAACTCCTAAGTTTCGTTGTGGTGACGGTGACATGTGAAATGTGAATGAACTGCTGTGAAACGTGAGATGTGAAAGGTGAAAAGGCCCCCCTCCCAGACCCGTTTTTCACTTTTCACTTTTCACATTCCCTCCGAGAACTCCCCCATCCGATCCGATGCCCCGACACTCCCGAGTTGCGTGCGTGCTCGCTCGTATGCTTCGGGGGCGCCGGCCAATACCCCTTTGACTTTGGGGAACGGCTGGTTGAACTCCAACGGTCCCCCGAACAGGTCAGTCACCTTGCCCCCGGCCTCTTCGACAATGAGCGCACCTGCGCACACGTCCCACTCCCACTTGGGACCGCGTGAGAATGTAACACTCGCGCGGCCGGATCCAATGAGCGCGAGCTTGTACTCGATACTGCCCACGGCGGTGACTTCCCACTCGTGGGTGAAGGGTCGGAACTCGCCGCGCCTGACCTCGGAGCGCGAAGCAAGAAGCGTCGCTCCATCAGCGACGTGGATGCGAACGCGGTTCTTGAACGCGCCGGCCCCCTTAACCGCCCAACACGTGTCGCCTGTAGCGGGATTGTGCACCACGCCGAGGACGGGACGCCCAGCGTCCACCAGCGCCACCGCCACCGTGTATTCCGGAATCCGCTTTACGAACTCCTTCGTGCCATCCAGCGGGTCCACTACCCAGAGTCGCTCGAGGTCGAGCCTGGAACGGTCATCGGCGGTCTCCTCTGACAACCAGCCGCAGCTCTCTATGGCAAGCAACTCCGACTTGAGCAGCTCGTCGGACTCGCGGTCCGCCTCGGTAACGGGGCCCTGACTGCCTTTCTGTTCGACGGCGAATCCGCGCAAAGCGACGTCCTGGATCAGACGACCTGCCGACTCGACGACGGGGATGATTTGGTTGATCATCGGCGACTTAGGGTGGGAAGGACACGTGAGAGCTGAATGAGTTACAGTGAAACGTGAGATGTGAAAGGTCAAAAGGCCCCGCCCC
>JBHHZE010000101.1:0-6878 GCA_046757925.1 Gemmatimonadales bacterium | reverse complement strand
CTAGTTGTAAGTCGCAAGATGGTTGTTCACCGAGAGCCCAGGCGCCGCCTGGCGTGGGCAGGCTCCGGACGGGCCGCCACCAAACGGCCCGGCTCGTTGTGCGGGGAAGATGGGAGCGGGACGGGAGGCCTTCAGCCCTCGTTCAACAGCGGAACCTGCTCGTCCACCGCGGAGGGCACCCGGTGGCAGCGACGGCAGCGGGCCTCGTACGACTCGGACCCGCCCACCTGGATCGTGGGCCCCTCCGCGATCGCAGGCTTTCCTCCCACCAGGCGCTGGTTCCGGGTCGCCAACTCTCCGCACACCACACAGATGGCGTGAAGCTTGTCGATCTTCTCGGCCACCGCGAGCAGATCGCCTACCGGGCCGAACGGGCGTCCTCGAAAATCCATGTCCGTTCCCGCCAGGATCACACGGCGGCCCTGATCCGCCAACGCGTTGGCCACGGCAACGATGCCAGAATCGAGAAACTGGACCTCGTCGACCGCGACCACCCCTGTTGTTTCCTCCACCCGCTCGGCGACTTCCACCGAGCGAGAGACCGGGATCGCGGCGACCGCCTGACCGTCGTGAGAGCTGATCCTCTGTATGCCGCCGTAACGGTCGTCCAGGTGCGATTTGAACACCTGGACGCTCTTGCGGGCGATGATGGCTCGCCGCACCCGGCGCATCAGCTCCTCACTCTTTCCGCTGAACATCACGCCGGTGATCACCTCGATCCAGCCTTCGCGGGCTTCGTGGAACATCTCAGTCCAGCGGTGTGGCATCGACGAGCAGCCTGGCCAGTTCCTCATCGTCCATCTCGGCCAGATTGTTCTCGGCGATCACCACATCTCCGCTCTCCTCCAGAACCCAGCGCGGCCTCTCGAAGGGATCCGTCCTGCTCACGAAATAGATCCGGGCCGAGGCGGGTGTGTTCGGCGCACCCCCCGACACATAGGCTTCCCACTCCAGCAGATTGTCGTCTAGAAACGTGCGATGCATGACAACTCCTTCGGAATCCCGTCGGCTCGATGAGGTCTCATCCTGAATTCATACAGGCCTGGCAGGTCGCGCTATACCTTCACGGAGCTTGCCAGGAGCTCCCGAAGCTCCCGCTCCGACAGCTGCGCCGCCGCCGCCTCGGGCAGCTTGGACATATGAGACGGCAGGAGCGTGTACCTTCGAGGCACGGCGGGATCCGCCGGGACCCGAAACAGGACCATCAGCCGGGGAGACTGTGGCAATGTGCCCGAATGGAGCGAGATCTCCGCTTCCCATGTGGTGCCGCCCTCGCTGGCGAATTGCTTTCTGGCGCTGTCCGCGGCGCCATCGAGGCGGAACACGAGCTTCTTGAGCAAACCCCTGGCCATACCCAACTCCAACGCTGCCAAACACTTGCGTCAACTCAACCGCTCGAGCACGTTCTGGCGACACGCGCATTTGCCGCTCACATCAGCGGCGGCTGCACCCGCGCCGGAAGCTAGACACCCCGCGTATGGATTGCCAGCCAACTCGCGCATTACCGTGCAAAATGGGATCCGGGGCTGGAATCCCCGCGGACGTTGCCTGTTCGCCACACCGGCTCCTGCGTAGCCGGTCGGAAGGCGAGGATTGGCGGCGCTGCATTCCGTCCCCGCCGGCCGTAAGCCCGTATGGGACGGGAGATTTCACGCGTTCCTCCCCGCTCTGGCGCACTCGTGACTCTCGGGGCGTACTTCTTGTACGAGTCATCGTGCCTTGACCGGTTCAGCAGTCGATGATGTCGGGGATCCTCGTATGGACCAGCGGTGGCCTGCGGGTTTCCACGTCGCGTCCGAACACCCACGCGTAGCGAGCAGCGGTGGAGAAAGAGACCAGCCAGCTGAATCTTCCCGGCGCGTCGCAGGTAGCAGACTTGGTGCGCGAAGGGATGACTGTGGAAGGCGAGCGGGGATCCCCCAAGGATCCGCGGGACGGCGAGGCCAGCGGCCTGTCGGTAGTCCGTGACATGCTCGAGTCGGGCTGCCTGCACCTGGTGCTGCCATCCGAGATCTTCGTCCACTTCTATCCGGCCAGTCCCGAGCAGGTGATCAACGCCGTCTACGCCGCCGGGTTCGGGGAACTGTTCTTCGAGCTCCTCGGTGACGAGCTCGTCGCGTTCGAGTATCTGCGCATCTGGCGCGAGAACACGGAGAAAAAGACCTGGATCCGCTCCACCAGCCCGCTGGTGGTCGAGTACTGTCGCAGCCGCCATCCCAAGCTCCTTCCCTACCTGGCGCCCATCGTGACGCCGGCCGTCGCCCTGGCGCGCTATCTCAAGATGCTGAACCCGGAGCGGCAGCTGCTCTATGTGGGCCTCGAGTCTCCAGAGCTCAATGGTGATACGCTCTTCGACGCCGAGCTCTCGTTCGCCGAGTTCGAGCGGCTGCTCGTGGAACGGGGCGCGGAGCCGGCCGGTCAGCCGCTTCTCCTCCAGGCGGTCCCACCCGAGCGCCGGCGCTACCTGTCCACCGCCGGTGGGTTGCCGCTACCCATGTTGGATCAGGAGCGAGCTTCTTCGAGGACTTTCCGCAAGCTGCGGGGTCTGTACACGCTGGCCAGCGTTTCGAGGCTCCTGGAGGAGAACGGGAGTCATCTGGGCTTCATAGACATTCTGCCCTTCGACGGCGCACTCGATCACCCGGCGCTCGGTACGCCCGGGGAGCTCTACTGGCGCCGAAGCATTCTCGAACTCGCCGATCCGATCCGCTCAGACGAGCCGGTGATCACCGTGCCGCACGACCTCGACCTGAGCATAGCGTATGAGCCCAAGCCCTCGAACCTGCCGGAGGCGGAGCTCGAGGAGGTGGAGCGAGCGCTGGAGCGGGCCGGGCGCGCGGACCGGTCGTTCTGGCAGAGGGATCCGAGCGGCTACGCGAGCTACCTCTCGCTGACCGAGTCGATGATGCGAAGCAAGCCCGACCTGGCTGCCGGTCTCGTTCAGCTGAGCCGCGACTATTCCAAGGCGGTTCGGGACGCCACACACGACGCCCTCACGGATCTCTACAGCTACCGGGCCCTGGTGGAACGGGTCGAGGAAGAGATGGGCCAGGCGAATCGTGCGGGTACGGGCGTGACCTTGCTGTTCATCGACCTGGACACGTTCAAGGAGCTGAACGATCGCTACGGGCACCCGGTCGGCAACGAGGTTCTTCGACGCGTCGCGGATGTACTTCGGCGTACCATTCGAAGCACCGACATTGCGGGACGCTTTGGTGGTGACGAGTTTGTGACCCTGTTGGTCAACTCGGATCCACAGGGAGCGGTGAGGGTGGCGGAGCAGATCAGGCAGCGGGTGGCACAAATCCGAGTTTCGGTTCCGGACGGCGAGGCGGGCACCACCGCGAGCATCGGCCTTGCCTTTCATTCCGGAGCGGAGCGGTCTCTCCTCACCAGCGACGACCTGTTCGCAGAAGCCGATGCTTCGCTATACATTGCGAAAGCCCATGGAGGCAACCGGATCCATCCCGTGGTCAACGAGGAAACACCCAGATGACCCAGGAGAGTAAGGATGTGGGGGCGGCGGCGGTGCGGGGACTCGACCCCTGGGGACTTCGCCGAGTGGAAAGACTCCTGCAAACGGTCGAGGGCGTGGATTCGCTCAAGATCGTCCCCGACGGGAGCGGTGGGATTGATGAGATCCACGTGCTCAGCGGCTCCGGACTCGGGGCCAAACAGATCGTTCGCAACATCGAGTCCGCCCTTCTCGCACAGTTCGGGCTTCAAGTAGATCACCGCAAGATCTCCATCGCCCAGGTCACGGGCCGGGATCTCCCATCAATCGGCGAAGCGGCACCGGAAGAGGCCCCCGCTCCTGCCGCCAGCCGGCCTCTGCTCGAATCGTTCAGGCTGGAGCGTCAGGCGGGGGAAACGATTCGCTGCGAAGTACGCTTGAGCCGAGGGGATGAGATCCTGGTCGGAGAGGCCGCAGGCCCGGACCACACCAAGTCGCGGCTAGAGGTTACAGCGCAGGCCGTGCTGAATGCACTCACCCAACTCGCCTCGTCGAAGGCAACTCTTGCGATCGAGAGCGTGTCGGAGATCCAGCTCGCGGGCCGACGGCTCGTCCTGGTCGTGGTCCAGGGTCTCTCCGGCCGGCAATCCACGGTGCTCCCGGGGGTTTGCAAGGTCCAGAACTCCGTGGAAGAGAGCGTCGTCCTGGCCTGTCTCAGCGCAACCAACCGGTGGCTGGCCGATCGCTGAACGCCTTTACGGACCCACTCAGCCTTGCGCGCGGATGGTCGGCCGGTTTTTTTTCAAGGGCGGGGCTGCAAGCCGGCTTCACCGAGCGGGCTTGGTTGCTCACGACAATCGACAGGAGCAATCGAAGACCCCCAATCTCTGCGGCCAGGACCCAGAGCTGAGTTGAGCGAACCTCCAAGCGGAGATGCAGCGCATCCCCTAGCGGATAGGATGCGACTCCCGATGAGAGGAGGTGGGCATAATGCTTTGGTCTTTGGCGGTTGCGCTTCTAGCGGGAACGCTTAAGTGGTAATGTCGTAGGGATTGGGGGTCTCCTTACATGCGACGGGACCAACAGCTAACCGTCTTCATCCTCGCCGTTGTGGCAGCGGCGATCGTCGTTGTTCCACTCTCTTTCTGGCTGTTTCCGCCCCTTGTAACACCCAAGTGGACGCTCGCACTCCTTACGCTACTCGCCCTCGCCATACTCGGAGCCATTCTTGCGCTCAAGATAACAGAAGGCGGTACGACCACATCCATGGAGTTCGTACCGCAACTAGGGGCTATCCCGATCCTGGGCCCCTTTGGCGCTATCGTTCTAACCCTTGTGACACAGTTCTTCACAGAATTCTGGTTGCTCAAGAAGCCCACCCGCAAGGCTGTGTTCAATGCGGCCCAAGTAAGTTTGTCAGTGGCCGCTGGAAGCTTTTTGTATGTTCTATTTGGCGCGGTCCCTAGTCTCACTGAACTTAGTTTCTCGGCGACCTTTCCCCAGTTCCTAGTAGCGGTAGTTGCATATTTCAGTGTCAACACCATTACAGTATCACGTATTATATCTCTTGCAGAGAACCGTACATTCATTGAAGTGTGGCAGCGAACCGCTGGCAGTATCATAGTATTTGATCTTGCCATCAGTCCGCTTGCGTACCTCGTTTCGTATCTTTATGTACGCTGGGGCGCTGTCGCACTTCTTGCGGCAATTGTACCGATTATTGGCCTTCGCTACAGCTACGGCGTCAACATTGAGCTGCAGCAACTCAATCAGGACTTGCTGCGTGTACTTATCAAGACTATTGAAGCGCGAGACAAGTATACCTCGGGGCACTCTGTTCGCGTTGCGGAGCGTGCTCGCAGGATAGCTCACGCCCTACGCTTGAAACCACGCGATACTCGGATCATCGAAACAGCAGCCTTACTTCACGACATCGGCAAGATTGACCTAGCGTACGGTGAGATTCTCAGACAAACGGGGCCACTTACACCCACTCAGCGGCACCTAATCCGTTCTCACCCGGACAAAGGTGTCGACATCATTAAGTCCGTGCGCAGCCTCGACCCTGAGATTCTGAGATGTGTTCGTCACCACCATGAATGGTACAACGGAGACGGTTATCCGATGGGTATAGCTGGCGACGCCATTCCTCTTGGAGCTCGGATCATAATGGTCTCGGACTCCATCGATGCAATGCTTACTGACAGACCGTATCGCGCAGCCCTCTCAGTAGACGAAGTCCGCTCGGAGTTGACCAGGAATTCCGGCACGCAGTTCGATCCCATCATAGTTGAAATTGCCGTGGATGCGAACGTCCTAGACTTATCACTGCTGGAGTTGGATGCCCACGCTGGAGCCGTTTCGTCCGCAACCTAGACGCATTCAACGTCCTCAAGGAAACTGGCTACTCGCTACAAGTGCTAGTACTACGGCTCCTAGCCGTCTTTAGCCAACGACGCGTAAAGCCGGAAAACCAACCAAGTCCAATACTCCGCATTTCCGCCGCAACGGCAACGGATCTGGTATCACCGGGCCACCCGCTTTCCACGTTGGCGTAGAGGAGGCGCTCCAGCCACGCCAGCTTCAGCGCACCGACTATGTCCCTAGAGCGCTCCTCCTCCGCCGCTTGCCTCAGCAAATCGGATGCGGCTCGCGTTCCGAGACCATAGTCCATGTATGCACGCAGCCACTCAATCTTGAATCTCTCGTGAACTCCGTTTGTCTCATCTAGGCAAGCACTGAGCTCGCGTGCATGGTCTTCGGCCTTCAGTTGGTCGCCTTCCTGTAACGCAACTAACCCAAGGCAGGCATGCACTTCAAGCAATAGCGGACTGTAACCACTCGCCGCAGCAACTTCTAGCGCCTGATCATACAGCTGGCGTGCTCTACGAGCCTTGCCTTGATAGAAATAGGCGTTCGCCATGTTTACTAGCGGCGCTACAGCTAAGTGTCCACCGCCTGATATGGTCTCATCAAGCTCTATGCAACGTCGGCATAGGGTAATCGCTTCGTTCCACTGGCCTTGTTCAAGCGATAAGCATGCGAGGTTGTTCGTCAAGTGTGCTGTCGTCGCAACATCATTGACTCGTCGTGCTAACCGTAGGCCTTGATCAAGTGCTAGCGCAGCTTGATCCCATTGTGCGGTTCGGAGGCTAACTAGCGCCTTGAATAGGAGTACTTTTTGCTTCAGTGGAATTGAGAGGTGCCCGACGAGCCGCTCGGCCTCGCGCAAAAGGCACGTGGCATGTGTAGAGCTTTCGAAAAACGTCGCATATATCGTCATGCTACATAACGCATCGGTCGTAGCAGTCAGAGTTAGGTTGTTCTGAGTGCGACTGGACGCATACAAACTTGTAATCGACTTATTGATCTCAGTAGCTGTCGCGGCGTTCTGAGATAGCATGGCGAGCTTGAGGCGGAGTGA
>JBHHZE010000100.1:0-6962 GCA_046757925.1 Gemmatimonadales bacterium | reverse complement strand
ATCACTAGATTCCCAGCCCGCCCAGCATCGCCTTCACCCCAAAAAACCCTCCGGCTCCCAGAAAGAAGGTCATCGGCAGTCGCCACCCCGGCTTGCCCTGAAACTCCGGCACGAGGTTGGACGCCGCGACGTAGATCGTGACGCCGGCCGACAGTGCCAAACCGTGGACCGCGAGAAAGCCGAGCGTTTCGGTTAGGAGGACACCGGCTATGGTGGCGACACCAAGGAGAGCCGTACTGGCGACGGCGCGGCTGGGTTTGGTACCACCCGCCACCTGCAGGCTCGCGATCGTTACGCCCTCGGGGAGTTTGTGCAGCAGGATCGCTAAGAACAGCAGGATGCCCAACTTCTGGCTCACGGCGAAACCGCTCGCAATCGCGACGCCGTCGAAGAAGGTGTGGAGCAACAGCCCAACCAACGCACTCACTCCGGCCATCTGGGTCACCTCGTGCGTCTCCTCGCCGAAGTGGAAATGGTGCGTCGCGGTATGTTGTGACAGGTGGACCAACAGATAGCCCAACAGCACGAACATCGCTGCCGCGCTGCCGCCCCGGCTCAAGGCCTCGGGCAACGCCTCGCCAATCGCTACGGACAACATGAACCCCGCCCCAAACGCCACACAGCCCGATATGAGCTTGAGCCCGAGCTTGGCACCCTTGGCGACCGCAATTCCGCCAACGACGTTGCCGGCCGCGGCGACGATGGCGTAGAGGAGAGCGGTCATTCTGGGCTCGCTTCCCCCTCCCTGCCTCGGGTGAAAGGTGAAAGGTGAGACGTGAAAAGAGTGCGGGCGTGCTTCATCAACTTGTCAGGTGAGTTGAGCGTGGGGTCCTCCAGCACGTCCTCGAGCAACCGCCGGAGCACACGTCCGATCTCTGGACCTTCAGGTATGCCAGCCTCCATCAGTGTAGCTCCATTGACCGCCAGCTGACCCACCGACAGGGGCGCACCCGAGTCCCTGACCCGCTCGACGGCCGCCGAGAGGCGGGATTCCGGCTGCTCCGCGCAGGTGATTGTCAGAAGATCGTCCACAGCATCCCCCACCCTAGCCATCCACTTGCGCACCGACACCTCGGAACTAGCGTCGGGAGGATCGTCACGATAGCTGGCAATCCGCCTGCCCCGTTCGACCTCCGCGTTGGAGCACTTGAGCACCGATAGAGTGATGGCAGGATCCTCTGACAGATAACTCGTGATCAGCACCGGATCGCTCGGGAGACGGGCAAGAGCACCTTTCACCTCTCTCTTTTCACTTTTCACCACGTCTGGCATCCAAACCCCCATCGCCCCCACATCCTCCCACAATCGCACAAATTCGCTCAGGTTGAGCGAGGTTACGATACCCTTGAACCACTCGTCCCGTACCCGCTCGGCAGAGAGATGTTGCAGCTCTGCAACAGTAGCTGTGGCGGCCGCCCAAGTGGCTTCCTCGATGGTGAAGCCGAACCGGGCCGCGAACCTAAGTGCTCTCAAGATACGGAGATAGTCCTCCCTGAACCGCTGATCCGGATCTCCCACCGCCCTGATGACTCGTGCGTCGAGATCAGCTGCACCGTCAAACGGATCCCGCCACTCGTGCCGCACCGGGTGGTAGGCGATGGCATTGATGGTGAAATCCCGACGGGCGAGGTCTTCCTCGAGCGAAGCGCCAAACTCGACCACCGCATGCCGTCCGTCAGTCCCGATGTCGCGGCGGAACGAGGTGACCTCGTGGAGCTGGTTGTCACGGTCCAACACACCCACAGTGCCGTGCTCTATCCCCACGGGGATCGTACGGCGGAACAGCCGCTGCACCTGGCCGGGCGTTGCCGCAGTCGCGAGATCGAAGTCCTTGTTGGGATAATCGAGGAGGTTGTCGCGCACCGCACCACCGACGCACCAGGTTTCGTGCCCGGCGGCTTCGAGCTTCTCAGCGATCCTGAGGACCGGCTCGGGAATGGGGAGACGGGAAGGAAAGTTCATCGCCGCTCCCCGCGCAAGGTGAAATGTGAAATGTGAAATAACAAATGGTGAAATGTGAAAGGTGAAATGTGAAAAGTGGAAGCCTTCTCGCACTCACGTTCCCCGGCAACACTCAGCTTTTCACTTTTCACTTTTCACCTTTGACTTCTTAGTCATCCACACAAAACTGCGCCGCCATTGATATTCAGGATCTCGCCTGTGATGTGCCGGGCTAGATCCGAGCACAGGAACAGAATCGGCCCCGCAACATCTGCGGCGCTGGCGATGCGTTGCATAGGTATGGCCTGTTCTATTGTCCGCCTGCCGCTTCCTCCGTCCCGCTCGTACGGAACTCGTGACATCTCGGTATCGATCCAACCGGGTGCCACGGCGTTCACATTGATATCAGGCGCCACCTCAATGGCCAATGACTTCACGAAGGAATTGATCGCGCCTTTACTGGCGGCATAGTCGGCATGAAACGACTCACCCCGCTGGGCAGCGGTGCTGGATACTATGACGATCTTCCCGCTCCCCGTTTCACTTTTCACATTTCTCTTTTCACTCCTCATGACATTAACCGCCGCCCTGCACCCAAAAAACACAGAATCTAGATTAACCCCCAACGTCCTACGCCATCGTTCCTCATCCAGCTCCTGCACCGGAATGTCGTCCACCGGCCAAACGCCGGCATTGGCCACGAAAATGTCCAGCCCGCCAAACGCGCCGACCGTCTCCTGCACAACCCGCTCGCAGTCCTCGCGACGCGACAGATCGGCCCGAATCGCAATCGCCTTTTCACTTTTCACATTTCTCTTTTCACCTATCCTCACCAGCACCTCCTCTGCTGCGGACTGCCGTTCGCGGTACGTGATTGCCACCTGTGCGCCCACCTGTGCGAGCATCGCGGCCGTCGCCGCCCCCACTCCCCGCGACCCGCCCGTCACCAACGCGACTTTACCCGATAGATCAATCGTCATCTATTGCCTCCGTGATCATCGTCCCATGATGTTCTTGATTCGGTTCCACATGTCCTCCCGCAACGGGATTGCCGGCACATCGGCAAGATCGCGGTCTCCCAAGATCGCCGCGGCGTTCTCGGTCGCGAGCCAGTGTGCGGTTTCCGGCGCACCGCGTTCCTCCAAGAACCGAACGGCCGTGGTGATGCAGCGGTCGCAGCCGTGGTTGTCTGCCGCCACTACATTCGCCAATCCGTGGGCCACGAGTTGCCGTGCGTTCCTGGCGCGCGTATTGGATCGCGTGAGCGCCGTGGCATCTATCTGAATCTTGGCGCCCGTTGAACGCCAGCCCGCCACGACACGCGGCGTGCACGACTCGTAGCGCTCGGGATGCGCGATCATCGGCGCTGCACCCGCCTGAGCGATCTTCTTGAGTGCCATCTGGGCCGCCTGCGCCGCGATGGACCGATGAAACTCCACCAGATAGTAACGCGACCCGGCCAGAGAGAACCGGCGATCTCCGATTACCATCGCCGATAGCGGTTGATCCAACATGATCTCAAAGCCCAAGTGCAACTTGGGAACGGAAGGGGCCTGGGCCGCGAGCTTCTCGAACGCCCCCGCCCGGCGATCCACGGCAGCTTCGGGATCGTGCGCCAACTCGGCGGCGCTGGTATGGGGTGTGAGTATCACATCCGTTACGCCCTCGGCCGCAAACCAATCCAACACCCGCACCGATTGCTCGACCGAGCGTGAACCATCGTCGATGGCGGGGAGAAGGTGGGAGTGGATGTCAATCACTTGACAACAGGGAAAAGGTTAACTCCAAGCTCAAGCCTAGCGAACCGGTAAGTGCCCAAGCTCATGCAGCAGCACGGGAAAACTCGCACTTCGCTTGCCCTCACCTCATTTGTCGGGTGTATTTCACGTCTCGCACCGTCTCGCACCGTCTCGCATCGTCTCACATCGTCTCGCATTTCACAACCATCTCACCTGAGACTCTCCAGTGCCTCTGGCCCGGCCTCCGCCGCAGCTTCGCAGGCAAACGTGGTCAGCGCATCGGCGGCCAAGAGAGTCATGGCAGTCTCGCGTGTGGGTGGGCCGGACTTGGCGTGCTGCAATAGTTGCTCTGCTGCACGTTGGAGGAGGACCGCTAGTTCTTCTCGTTCCTCATCGGGGGGTAGGGAGTGGGGAGTGGGGAGTGCAGAGTGCAGAGTACAGAGTGCAGAGTGCAGATTGGGACCTCGTACTGCCTCTAGTATCAAGTGCCGGAGTGATTCCGGTGCTTCTTGTAGTCGCGGCGCGAGCCAGCTCTCGACGTAGGTCAGCTGACCTCCACGCCGAGCAAGCCGGCAACGATCTTGGGCGTCTCGTGACGCGCGTCGTCGAGCTTACCCGCGTCGCCCACACCGCCGGACGCAAAGTGCGGCTTGCCGCCACCGCGTCCTTCCGCAACGGCCGCTATGCGCTGTACTATCTCCCCGGCCCTGATACCTTGCGATATGAGATCGTCGGTGACGGCCACGTGGATCCCCAGCCGCTCGCCGGTCGCGAAGATGACGCGGATCGCGTTGCTGCTCTGTTGCCGGAACGCGTCCATCATGAGCCCGATTTGGCTACGATCTGAGATGGTAGACTGCTCCACCATTAGCACAACATCGCCCAAGCGATGCTCGCTCCCTACTCCCAACTCCGTACTCCCCACTCCCCTGAGCAGTTCTTCCACCTGTTTCTCCAACTTCTTCTTTTCCGCGAGAAGGTTTGCGATCTTACGCGCCACGTGCTCGGGACTGGTGTGCAGCACCTTAGCGGCTTCCTCTACGCGGTCGTCCAGCTGCTTGACGAGTCCGTAGGCACCGGGCCCGGTTACGGCCTCGATACGCCGCACGCCGGCCGCCACTCCCGACTCGCCTGTAAAGTGAAACAGCGCGATCTGTCCCGTGCTCTTCACGTGCGTGCCACCGCACAGTTCCACGGAGATTTCCGGAACGTCCACCACGCGCACGAGGTCGCCGTACTTCTCGCCGAACAGTGCCATCGCTCCCAGCGCGATCGCATCGGCGTAGCGCATCTGATGTGTTACCACCTCGACGTTTGCCCAGATGCCGCGGTTCACCTGCTCTTCGATCTCGGCCAACTCCTCCGGCGTGAGGGGGGAGTGGTGTGAGAAATCGAACCGCAGCCTCTGCGGCGACACCACCGAACCGGCCTGCCGCACGTGTGCGCCGAGTACGTTGCGCAGCGCGGCATGCACCAGGTGAGTCGCCGTATGATTGCGCTCGATGTCGCGACGGCGCGGCTCTTCCACTATCGCCTCTACATCGGTCGGCTCCCAATCCCCGGCATACGGTCCGACCACCACCTGTTTACCATTGTCCTTCTCAACGTCGGTGACCGGTAGCTCCCAACCGTCACCCTTCACCACACCGGTGTCACTCACCTGCCCGCCGGACTCCGCATAAAACGGATTCTCCCGCAGTATCAACTCGAGTTGCTCGTCCGACTTGCGGAACGCGATGACCTCCGTGTCGGTGCGGGTGGTCTCGTAACCGACGAACTTTTGCCGCACTCGGGGTTTCACGCGGGTGAACTTGGCCCCGCCTCGCCGCACCGCCCCGGGGAGTGGGGAGTGAATTGACCTACCAGCGGGCGTACCACCGGAACGAGCACTGCGCGAGCGTTCGCGTTGTTGCTCCAGTTCTCGCTCGAATCCCGCTTGGTCCACTTGCCAGCCGCGCTCCTGCGCAATGATCTCCGTGAGATCGATGGGGAATCCGTACGTATCGTACAGCTTGAACGCGTCGGACCCCGCGATCGTCCCCACGGGACCGGCAGTGATCTCATCCAGGCGCTTCAAGCCGTCTTCAATGGTCTCTAAGAACCGCTCTTCCTCGGCGCGCGTGACGCTCGCGATGTGCGCCGACTTTTCGCCCAGCTCGGGATAGAACTCCTTCATCTGCTGGATCACGACGTCGGCCAGATGCACCAGTGTCGGCTCAGTCCGTCCCATGAGATATGCGTGTCTGACCGCGCGGCGCAGAATGCGGTGCAGTACATAGCCGCGGCCGTCGTTGGAGGGATACACCCCGTCGGCCAGGAGAAATGCGACCGCGCGCGCATGATCCGCCAGCACACGGAAACCCACACCGTCGGGACCGGGATCGTACGAACGGCCGACCACCGCCTCTCCGCACCGTATGAGTTCCATGAAGAGATCGGTGTCGAAGTTCGACGGAACGTCTTGCATGACGGCGGCGATCCGCTCTAAGCCTGCTCCGGTATCGACCGAAGGTGCGGGCAACGCCGTGCGTGTGCCGTCTACAGCCTGATCGAACTGCATGAATACGAGATTCCAGATCTCCAAGAGCCGGCCAGCCTCGTTGAGATCGATGAATTCGGCTTTCGTCGGCACGACCCGCGCGCCACCCCCACCGACGCGGACGTCCACGAAGATCTCCGAACACGGTCCGCACGGTCCCGTGTCCCCCATCTGCCAGAAGTTGTCCTTGTCGCCCATACCGTAGATGCGCGCGTCACTAATGCCCGTCACCTCGTGCCACAGCTTGCGCGCCTCGTCGTCGGTGTGGTGCACCGATACGTAGACGCGGTCGGGCTCGATGCCCAAGTACTCCTCGCTCGTTACCCACTCCCAACCGTACTCGATCGCCTCACGTTTGAAGTACTGACCGAACGAGAAATTGCCGAGCATCTCGAAGAACGTGTGATGGCGCGCCGTGTGCCCGACCTGCTCTAAGTCGTTGTGCTTGCCGCCGGCGCGCACGCATTTCTGCGCCGTGACCGCCCGGTCGTAATCGCGTTGCTCGATACCCTGAAACACGCCCTTGAACTGCACCATGCCCGCGTTCGTGAACAGCAGGGTGGGATCGCCAGCCGGCACGAGCGACGACGACGGCACGTGCGTATGGCCTCGACCGGCGAAATAATCGATGAATGATTGGCGGATTTGGGCGGATTTCATGGGGGAAACCTAACACTGGAAACTCGTAAACCCCAAGCGAACCGGGCTCCAGCCTCCGTCAACTAACCCCAAGCTGCCGCTTG
>JBHHZE010000099.1:0-6967 GCA_046757925.1 Gemmatimonadales bacterium | reverse complement strand
CTAGTCAAGACTACGGAAGCGTCCGCCACGTGCGCGGTACGACTCCTCGGAAGAAATCCACAGCGCTGGTCCTGGTGTTGTACAGAATCTTCCGCCCACCGGGTCCAATCCGCAGCACCCTGCGCTGCAAAGACCGCGTACTGGGGAACGTGGGATCGGTATCGAAACTGATGTTCAGGAACCCACCTTCATAGCGGTTGAAGCTACGCGCCACAATGGGGATGCACGGAGGAAACACCGCGTTATCCGGGACCCGAATCGACCTCAAGGCTATGACATCGATGAGCTTGTCCTTGGGAACTCGCAGGCGTTCCCTCCCCGTGTTATCCCGAAACCCCACCGGTAGACTCGCCACGTCCAACGGGAGTGACAGGAAATACACGTGGCGTGTCCCCAAGAGCCATCGCGGAAGGAATCGTGTCGGCTGCCCGACGTTGATCATGTCAGGCACAGATGGGTTGTTGGCACCTCCCGAAACGCCCATCTCGAAGTCGGCGTCTGACATGTCAATCAATGTCGGATGAATCGGCCTGTGGTCGATCGCCGCCACCGCCACCGTACGTGTCTCACCCGGCCCAATCGGGTGCTCCATGCCGGATCCCGGAAACCGCAGGAACCCAAGTGCATGGATTCCTTCGGGATCGGTCCGCACCGCCTGACTCTCAGAGCACTCGCTGCCCAAAGTCCTGCCAGCGATAAACAGGTTTGCCATCCCGAACAACATGCCGTCCAGGTACATCATCTTGTCGGAGTTGTTGTAGATCTCGAAATAGTAGGCCAGTTGGTAGCCGGTTCCGCCAGTTTCCCACGGCACCGGCGCCCCGTTTCCGATCTCGCTGATGACAAGCGACCGCGGTCGGTCGGCTATCATGGACAACTCGAGCGTCGTTTCTTCCTCAACTGAAACTGAGATCGTCCGGCCGTCGCCGAATGCCCGTACTACACCTCCCAGCCTAGCCGCCTCGCCGTCTGTAAGCGTCCGGGCTCCATAAACCCGGTACAGGCCCGGAATCATGTTCGTGAACCGAAACGTGCCGCTCGAATCCGTCAGTACCGTACTCCAATCAGCAGTCCCATTGCGCAGGATGTTGATCTCCGCACCCGGGATCCCATCCCGCCAGCCCAGCGAATCGGCCAGCGCCCCGTCGACCGAGTCCACTGCCGCATGCACCGTGAGCGTGGTTCGATTCACTTGAGGAACATCCGGAGCGTCAGCGTTAATATCGCTGGGATCCACCTGAGTCACCTCACCCGGCTGGCAGGCAGCCAGGAGGGTCGCGAGCCCGAGCAGAGTCCCAATTAGCTTATTACAGTAGGCCATACGCCTGACTCCTTTTACTCTGCGTGATACACAGTGCGGCGCCACACGGTCCGAGCGAGCACCTCGATGCTCCGTAGCCCCGTCCGGCCGGTCATAGCTAGTGCCGCACGCACGATCGGCGCACCCCTGGCGCCTATGCAGGCGCCAGGGGTTAACTTCAACTTCGGTCAGATCGCACACTGGCAGCAACCCGCAAAGCACTCCCCGCCGCTCCAGAACAGCTCAACGCACTTGTCGTTGCAGGAAGTCATAGTAAACGGCGGACAGGTTCCGATCTGCCCCGGCTCGTTACAGGCCGTGGCCGTAGCCGCAAACGCCTGCGTGGTGCCGAAAGTGAGTGCCGCTACCACCAGGGCCGCGCTCACACCGCGAAGTAACCGTTTCACTGTAAACATGATGATGCCTCCTTGGAAAATGACTCTACATCAAACACGAAGCCAGCCTCGGCCAGCCCACACGAACCTTCAGTTCACCTAACTCAGCGCATAGAGATCGGCCGCGCAGCCAGCGCACTCACCGCCTCCGTCTCGAGCGGCGAATCAATCGCCGCCTGACCCGTCAGAGGCCCAGCTCTGGAATAGACGACCCTGCCCTCCTCGTTGAGCACCATGACAAGAGGAACGCGCCGGACACGATACAACTGCGCCAACTTCGCCTCGGGAAACATCACGACCGGGAAGCCCAAATCGTGCTCTTTGACAAATTCTCGTACGAGGTGCAGTGAATCGAGCGCTATACCGTATACGCTCGCGCTACCTACGGCTTTGAGGTGTGACGCGACTTGCTGCCACGCAAGAAGCGACTCCCGACAGTACGGACAAGTGGTCGTGAAGAAGAACAGGACTTGGCCCCCGCCCGCCCCCGCAGTGCCGACCGTGACGGAATCGCCGCCTAGAGTGGCGGTATGGAACGTCGGCACGAATATCCCGGGGTGGGGCTGAGTCGCGCGCTGCATGAGATCGGCGTACTGGCCCTTGAGACTCCGGTTCTGAGCGCCCAAGACGGTGACGAGTGCTACCGCGACCGCGAGACCGACGAGAGGCAGGAACCGGTTAAACTGCTTGGCAACCACAAGTGTGCTCCTCAGTCGAAAGGACCGAATGGGCTGCGCGTAAGCATGAGATTGTTGCTATATCCGTATAACGATTGAAACCGCCAAATTATAGCAGCGACCGCTAAGTTCCCGCTGTTTAAGCGGTTACGTACGCCGAACGGAATATCGATACCCATCATTTCCTACCTCCCTCCCAACACCACCCCGAAAGCCGCCCGCAACCTGTCGCGGTCGCCGCGGGGTGCGCCGGGCAGCAGACCCGAGCGGTTGTCGGGCGGCGAGGCGCTCTCGGAACGGACCTGTACCCAAAATCCCAGCGCAGCACGCGCCTGCCAGCGGAGCGTACCCATGAACGCATGCGCTGTCGCCTCGGTGGCTTCGAGCGCGACGGCGGGTGCCAACCAGTTCTGGTACACGGGGCCCAAGGTCGCGGCGAGGGGCACCGAGCCCGACGGGTTGTACTCCGACACCGCCACTCCTCCCGACAGCGCGACGGTTGCGCTCAGCCAGTGCGCGACCTCGAGCGCGGCAGCGGGCCGCCAGGCCCGAATGTCGGTGGCGGCCTCGGCCAGGCCGTCGCTCCGCCTGCGGTCCTCGCGCTTGATCCCCAAACCGAGCGCCGCCTCCCACCGGTTGTCGGATTTCCCGCGCAGCTCCCCGTTCACGTGCCAGCGCGTTTCATCCGTTGTGAACGGAGTACCATCTATCTCCGCCCGTTTCTCTTCACCGGTGATGTTGGAGTAGCGCGCGTCTACGGTGACCAACAGGTGGTGCGCCGCCAGGTCGGCCTGCGCGGCAGCGCCGGCCGTCCAGCCGTCGGCGTCCCAGTTGTCGGCCATGCCCTCGCCGAACGTGGTGTTGAAGTTCTCCGACGTGAGGTCCTCGCGCTGCGCGAATGCGGTCCAGGACACTGCGCCCAACTCCGCGCCGACCGTGGCACCCGCGGCCCACGCCTTGTGGTTGAAGCGCTGGCTGAAGAACGTCGCCACCAGGTTTATCGGTGTGGGATCGTTGAACCCGCCGAAGCGGTACACCCGCGACGCGGCTGCGACAGACAGGATGGACACGGTCTCTGCCGTCTGCTGCCAGCGGCCGTACGTCCCGATGTGTACTTTGCCGCCCGCCAGGTCGTATGTGACGCCGCCCGTTACGCCGGGGTTGGCGGTGCGGTTCAACACGGGCACGGCCGATTCCACGGTGCGGGTCTCCTGCTGAGCGTAGCCGAAGCCCAGGCCCAGGCCGAGCCGCCCCAGCTGCCAGCCGCCCGCGCCCTCCAGCTGCACGGCGGTGCGCGAGGTTTCCTCGCCCAACGTATCGATCACCGTGAACGGCTCGGTGGAGTACGGCACGAGCAGGTCTGAAAACGCTTGGTTCTTGAAGCTCCCATGGTCCACCACGACGCGTCCTATCCCGGCGCCTTTGCTGCCGAGCGGGCCCCACACCCTGCCCGCCACCACCTGGTGGGTCTCGTCGCCGGGGTCGAACGGCCGGCGGAAGTCGCCGGAGTGATCGACCGACCCGACCTGGAACTCGGTGCGGAGTTCGCCGACCTCGCGGGGCAGCGCTGCGGGGTTGCCCGCAGTCCAGAACAGTCCGATACGCGGCGCGGAGAGAATCAACAGGTCTGCGAACCCGAGTTCCACTCCTGGGAGCGTGCGCGGCAGCTCCCCCAGCGGCACGAGCGGACTCCACGCCTCGGTCCACCTGGGCGTACCGCCTGCCGCCACCGGTCCCACTGCATCGGCGAGCTGAGCTTGGAGCACTCGCGGCGCGAGCGTGGATAGGAGCAGTGCCGCCCCCGCTGCACCCACACGGGCCCTCATGGGTTCACCTGGCCGATCAGAACCCGCATGGGCAGCGATACCCGTAGACCCACCCTGACAGGCGCGAATATCCGTGGCTGCACGGTCCCACTTAGCGGCGTGCCGCGCCGGTCCAGCAAATTGAACGCCCAGAAGTTGAGCCTGCCGTCCAAGGGCAGCGTCTTGCTCACCTGTACGCTCAGCAGGTAGTCGGCGGGCGATCCCCTGAACGTCAACAACGTTCCGCCGCGCGGCTGCCGTAGGTCGCGGAACTCGTCGCGGCCGCGCTCAGACTTAGGCACCGTCACGAGTTGCGCGTCGCGGGTCAGGAACCCCAGAAACGCCAACGTGTCCGTGCCGGCCGCGTCGCGGATGTCGTCGGTGATGTTGTGCTGGATCGTAGCGCTTATCACCAGTCCGGCCTGGGGTTCCTGATGGACAAGGCGGTACATGAACAGCACGCGCTTGCCGATCTCGGTGACGCCCTCCCAGAATGGCGTGCGGGGATCGGTCTCCAACAGTTGGAAGTCGCTGAAGTCGTTCTGCCGGCCGAAAAACAGCGCGCCGGTCTGCTGTTTGGTCTCGACCCAGGAGCCGGTTATCTGGAGACGCGTGTGGATCGCTTTCAGTTCGGGCAGCGATGCCACGATCTCGAACCCGCGGTTCCTTTGAGTGATAATGTTGGCTGGTCGCTGGATCAATATCGGGATCGTGTCGGTGCTGGACGGGGGCTCGATGATGTCGGGCTTGATGCCGTTGCCGATCACAGAATCGGTGAGCGCGAAGCGGTCGCGCAATATGAACGCGGGCTCCTGCCGGATCGATACGCCGCCGCTTATCCTGTCGCGGAACAGGACGAACGAGAGCGCGCTGGCGCCGATCCCCACCTCGACTCCCGCCTCGGCCTTGGTCGCTCGCGTCAGGTCGAGATCGGGGTTGGTGGGGTCGCGCATAATCGTGGTCACGACGGCGAGCCGCTCGGCGGGATCGTTGGTGAACTGGTTCACGTTCACCACGTCGAAGAACTGCGGTGCCGGGTAGAGTGCGCCGAGCGAGGGTGTCTTGGCCGTACGGCCCCAACCGCCACGGAACCTGAGCCACTTGAACGGGCTCAACTCAGCGTTGAAACGCGGCTCCAGCACCGCGTCACGCACGCCGGAGGTCCAGTAGGATCCGTCGTGCAGCATGTCGACTCTGAGTCCAGCCTGCAGCTGCAGCGTCGCCGATCCCAGAGATTCCCGGATCCGGTCGTCCACGTAGACCGCACTGGTGCTGAGTGCCGGTATCTCCCGGTTGTCGCGCGGGCGGTCGAACCCCTGCACGCCGTTGAACGTCGACTGCGGAGGAAACTCGATGTCGAACTGCGTGCCGGGCCCGCTGTTCCACTCGCGCCTCAATTCGAATCCGCCCAGCAGCTTGTGATTGGCACCCAAGGCGTTTTGCTCACTGGCCAGTTCGACGCGGCCGAAACCGAGCCACGGGTTGCCGTCCACGTCCACGCGCGACATGAACGGCCCGATCAGGAACCGACCCTCCTGACGGCCTTCGGTCAGGCGGTCGGTAAAGGGGAGCGCGCTGCGTGTGAGATCGGCGGTGGCGCGCGAGCGCTGCCTCACCGCCGTCGCCGCACCGGTGATCGATAGCCGGGTCCGGTCGGTGAGCCTGAGCCTCAGGCGTTCGATCAGCCTGAAGCCCCGGTCCCGGCTGAAGGACGTGCGCGTCCTCCCCGTGTTGGGGTTGGCCGGCCGGTCGTCCAGCAGTTGAAAGAAGTCGAACCGGGTGTCCAGCGTGAGCTTGGGCCAGGTTACGCCACGCTCGGTGATGGACCCGATTTCCGCTCGGTGCAGGATCTGGCCGGCGATGCGGTCGGCGTTGTCGTCCGAGCGGCCCGGCGAGTTGCGCGTGCGCGCGAAGTCGAATGTCCAGGTCGCAGTCTGCGTCGGAGTCAGTCGCCTGCCCCCGACGACGGTCACCTCGGCGGTCCGGATGTCGAACTGGCTCGAGACCTCGGGCTCGACCTCGCCGGCCCGGGTATCCACGATGATCGCACCCTGGGTCAAGTCGCCCAGCCGGGCCGATGGGACACCACGGATCACCTCCACCCGCTCCAGCGTGGTCGCGGGTATCTGGCGGAGATCGATCCCGCCGCCCGCCGATGTGGTGAAGTCGAGTTCTCCTCGGGGACCCAGCGATTGGAGGTTGGCGTTGTTGGACATCGGCACCCCGTCCAGCACGATGAGAGTGCCGAACGACGCCAGGTCGTCGGACCTGGTACCGGTGCCGAATGCGGCGCCGGAGCCGGAGGTGGGTGCCACGCGGAGCGGGATCTGTTGGACCTGGTCCAGTCCGGGTGGCTGGAGTTGGACGCCGGGTACCAGTTCCAATATCGTGGCCAGGCTAGTGGCGGTCTCGTGCCTTATCGCCTCGTGGTCGATCACGCTGGCCGTCCCCAGTTCACCTCTCGCCCTGCCAGCCGGGTCGGCCGTCACCACCACGCCCGCTATCATGAGCGCGCTCGCGGCTATGCGGATGTCGCGGGTGATTGTGCCTTCTCGCGGCACAACTATCGAGACACGTGCCGGGGCGAATCCGATCCGCCTGGTACGCAGCACCTGTGGCCCGGGCGGCACCCCTACCAGCCAGTAGCGGCCCTCTGCGTCGGTCACGGTGCGGAGTTCGGTCCCTTCCACCGAGACCTCGACCCCCGTCACGGGCCGTGCCGACTTGGCGTCCAGCACACGTCCCGTCACGACGGTCGTCGTGTCCTGATTTAAGACCTCGAGGGTCAGG
>JBHHZE010000098.1:0-7118 GCA_046757925.1 Gemmatimonadales bacterium | reverse complement strand
GTGCGTTGGTGGGTCCCGCAGCGCCGCGTTTTCTCCGCCTGCTTTGGACCTAGAGGCCGGGACGCCACCCGGAGTGCGGCGGCGCCGAGGGACCCACCAACCGCATCAAGAACATTCCGCAAAATTCTGCAACAGCTCGCGTGGATTCGGTTATTCACCCGTCATGGAACCCGTTATCGTGTGCCCGTGGCTCGGCAAACGGATGTGATTGTCTTGCGTCCAAGCCTTTTTGGTTACCACGGTTCGTCGCCGATTTGGGTGCTGGCGTGGCGAAATTGGTAAACGCATCCGACTAGCACTCGGTGGGTGAAAGCCTTCTCGGTTCGAATCCGAGCGCCAGTACCGCCGCACCACTTGACGCACGGAGCGTGTCCAGTAATTTCAACAACGAGTGCTAGTCGCGTAGCCCGTTTCGCTGCGTTGGAAAAGCCGGAGGACGAAAGTTCTCCGGCTTCGTGCTGCTTAGCAATGCAAGACATGCGTGTTGGTGGGTCCCGAAGCGCCGCGTTTCTCCGCCTGCTTGAGACTAGATCCTGGTGCCCCACAAGGGGAGTGCAGCGGCGCCGATGGACCCACCAACCGCATCAAGCGCCGGTTATCACACTAGCCCTCGCTCGGGCGACTAGAACTCAACAGAGGGGCACTTCTCCTGCTGGAACGGCCCGTGACCGGCCAACGTGTGCATCAGCCCGCTGCGCGACATGCCGCGCATGACGATCGGGCCCGACCACTTGGCGCCGAGGGATTCGGGTGCCGGCTCGAGCGAGATCACAACCAGGAACTTGTTCCACGTGACTCGACCGCCTAACCTGTGCTTGCCGTCCAGTACGCCGAGCGGCTTCACCCGATCCAAGCTCATCGTGCTGGCCCACACCACGTATGCTCCGTTCCTCGCGGGCTTCAACCCGTCGACAGTGAGTTCGAGACGCTGCACGTAACTCCCGTCGGGCGCCACTGCCAAACCAAAGGGTGAGTCCTCATAGAACACTTCCGCGAAACCGCTGGCGCGGCCCGAGCCCGGCACGCGCTTAGTAGAGACGAGTGCGATCCTGTAGTACTCCGGGCCAGTCGCACAGAAATACGGCACGGGGGTGAGAGCGTTGTGCGGCAGAGGCCCGCCGCTCCCGGCAGCCCCGGCGCTCGGCACGGCCACCACCGGAAGCAACAGGGCCAGACTCAGACGACAATTCATTACCGGCGGGAGATCGGTTTCGCAACCAAAGGCTTGTCCCACTTCTGAGCGCTCGAGACGTCGGGCACTCCCCAGTCCTCCCCGTTCCAGCCGTTGAATCCCTCCATCCGGAACGTCCAGATGCCGGTGCTCATGTCGCTCACAACGATCAGCCCGTCCGCGTTCCGAACGTCCACGCCAAACGCGCCATTGAACATCGGATAGCGGAAATCGGGATCGTTGGGCGGGCCGGGGTAGGTGTCGTAGTAGCCCACCGTCACCGGGTTCTTGGGATCCATCAGGCTGAAGACCTGCAGGCCGTCCAGGTAGCCGGACACGAACACGTACGGCCAACGCACTTCATGATTGTGCGTCAAGTTCTTCCAGTCCGCGGTCCAGCCCGAAATAGGCCGCCGCACGTTATGCGGCTGACCGTCCTCGGCCTGCTTGTCCAACGCGGGCTTCAGATCGAAGATCCGCAGCGGCGCAAACTGATACTCGGTCTCGGCAACCACGTATCGCCCGTCGGGCGACGGGGTGAACGTGTGACCGAAACGCACTCCGTTGATGCCGGTCAGAGTGACCAGAAGTTTCGGGGCGGCGAGGTCGGTGATGTCGTACACGTAGTAGCCACCCGTTCCACCACCGTAGAACCGGTCGGTCTCGGTGTCGGTGTGGAAGCCCACGTAGAAATCATGGTATCCCCGCCGGCGTGCACCCCCCTCGGGGCTCTCCGGCACGGGGACCTTCGCGATCAAGGCATTGTCAACCTTGCCCTCAACCACCAGACCGAGGTCGTACACGTGTGCGAACGGCCCGCTCACAGTCGTGAACAGTAGCACGCGACCGTTCGAATGCTTGTAGACAAAGATGTTGTGGAAGCCGCCGGGTAGTTCCGGCTCGCGGATCCGGGCAACTTCACGGACCTTGCCCGCATCGGGGAGGCCTGTCACGTCGAGTACCACCGCACCGAGATCCCCGTCGGGACCCGCCTGCCCAAACTGGAGGGACTGCACCACGTAGTACCGCTTCTTCCACTTGAAGTGCTTGACGTCCATCCCGCCGGTCCGGAGATGCAGGTCCTGGTCCTCGATCCGCCACCGGTAGATCACTTGCAGGTTCGACGGATCGGCGAGCGAGATGATGTCCATTCCCTTAGGCCCCACTTCGCCGTACGCAATCCGACCCACGTATGCGTACGGTCGGTCGAGTTCCTGCTCGATGTCCAAGTCCGCGACCGAGAGGCCGGGACCGAGCGGGCGGTGTCCCATGAGTTCGATGTTCTCGCTTCCGGGATTCATTGGGCTCCATGGGACGCCGTTCTGCGCTAGGAGAGCCGAGGGGAGAGCGGCTAAAGCCAAGAGCGTCATCGTCGCTCGAACAGACAAGCCGAGATTCATCACGTCACCTCGCTTATAGATGGGTGGGTCGTTGGGTGTAATCAAGTTAACGTGGCGCACGCGACCGCACCACGGGAGGTGCGTCCATGGAACCTCCGTGCTGTTATTATTATTGCTGAGAAACACCATGTCTATACGTCGAGTGAATCCGAGATCGGCACGCGCCGGCGCAGCGATCGCCCACTCATCGATTCTGCTGCTGTGCTTGTTACACGTCCCACGGCCGACGCTGGCACAAGAGCCGCAGCAGATGACCATGACGGCGGGCAAGGACCCGGCCGCGTGGCGCATGCCACCCATGGACATGGCCAAGGCCATGGCGACCTACCTGCAAGGCCGCGTGCCCGACGTCACGCCGTTCGTTCCGGGGTCCGCGCTAACGGATGCAGAGCGAGCCGCGCTGCCCAAGGCGACGGCTCGACAGACGATCGACCTGGCCGACGGCGATACACTCGATCTCAACGCAGGGCTGGTGCTCCACGATGTCGGCGGACGCTCGATCATCATGTACGCGTTCAACGGCCAGATACCCGGGCCTCTCCTCAGGGTGAAGCAGCACTCCGCGATCACCGTCAACTTCACGAACAACGTCGAATTCTCCACTACCATTCGATGGCACGGCGTGCGCGTGGACAACCGCTTCGACGGCGTGCCGGGACTCACTCAGCGGCCGGTGAAACCCGGTGAGACCTTTCAGTACACCGTTGAGTTTCCCGACGCGGGGGTTTACTGGTATCACCCGCACCAACACGCAGACATAGCACAGGACTTGGGACTCTACGGCAACATCATCGTCGAGGCACCGGAAGAGGATTACTACAATCCGGTCAACCGTGAAGAGGTTCTGCTGCTGGACGATATCTTGATCGACGACTTGGGGTTGTTCCCCTGGGGGCTGGAAGCTCCGACACACGCGTTGATGGGACGGTTCGGCAACGTGCTCATGGTCAACGGACGGACGGAATACAATCTCACCGTTAACAGAAAAGAGGTCGTTCGGTTCTATCTCACGAACGCGTCGAACACGCGGATCTTCAATCTGTCGTGGGGTGGCGCGGCGATAAAGCTCATCGCAGGCGATCTCGGAAAGTTTGAACGCGAGGCTTGGGTTCAGAACGTCGTGATCGCACCGGGCCAGCGCTATGTCGTCGAGGTACTGTTCGACGAACCGGGCGAGTTCGCTCTTGCCAATAGGATCCAGGCGATAGATCACTTCATGGGCAAGTTCTATTCGCGGAGCGACACTCTCGGAACGATAACGGTTGGCACCAAGACCACCGACGTCGATCGCTCGGCGCAATTCACGGAGTTGAGGCAGCACCCGGAAGTGCAAGCCGACATCGACCGCGTTCGCCCTTACTTCGACCGGCCGGTAGACCGTGAACTCGTACTGACGGTAAGTGGCGCCGCGTTGCCCAATCCCATTCTCCAGTTGATGATCATGGACACGTTGTACAATCCGCCGGTCGAGTGGAACGAGACGATGCCGATGATGAACTGGCTGGCCACGGGAGGCGATCTCACGTGGGTGCTGCGAGACGCGGCCGACATTGCCGCAGGCGGTGAGATCGGTCCGGCGGTGGGCTGGAGATTCAAACAGGGCGACATCGTCAAGATCCGACTGTTCAACAACCCAAAGGCCGTCCACCCGATGAACCATCCCATGCATCTGCACGGACAGCGTTTCCTACTGCTGGACCAGGACGGGGTTCGGTCCACCAACTTCGTTTGGAGAGACACGATCGTCGTTCCCGTCGGCTCGACCGTGGATCTCCTGGTGGAGATGTCGAATCCGGGGAACTGGATGTTCAACTGTCAGATCCCCGAGCACGTGGGCTCAGGGATGGCGATCACTCTGAGGGTCGATCCCTCCCCACAATCCCGGTGAAGTTCGTCAAGCACGACCGCAGGCTCTTGTTCACTGTGGGAGCAGCGGTATGGCTGGCCGGTGCATCGTTCCCTCTTGCTCCGACGGAGCAGAGTATGCACTCGGCGGAAACCGGTACCGTGGCGGGCCGAGTGCTTTTCGACGGTGGAGCTGCACCGGAAGGTATCGACGCGACCGAAACGATCGTCTATCTGCTGGGCGACTCGCTGGTCGGCGCCGAACCGGCACAACCGCTGCCGGCACCGACCCTCGACCAGTTCGACTACACCTTCGTTCCTCACGTATTGGGCATGCTGGCCGGGACCAGGATCACGTTCACCAACAACGATCCCGAGACGCACAACATCCATACACGCACGAAGAGCAGGCGCAGGAAGAATCGCAGCTTCAACCGCGCTCAAAAACCGGGTTCGGTGATGTCGACCGTATTCCAGCGCCCCGATAGCATCAGGGTGCAGTGCGACATTCACGCCCAGATGCTGGCACATATTTTCGTGCTCCCCAATCCTTTTTTTACCATGGCGGCGGAAGACGGAACGTTCACCATCGCGGGTGTACCCGTCGGCAGCCATGAGTTGATTGTGTGGCATGAAGAATACGGTACCTTGAAATCGATGGTTGACGTTCGGAAGGGCGAAACGACAACAGTGACGTTGGATTTTGCGGGGCGGTCAAACCCGTAGATCATGTTTCCCCGCTCATCACTTTCTGGAGCCCATGCATGAATCCGCTGATTTTGTCCGCGTTCGCGGCCGCCTTGTCGCTCGGCGCCTCACCAGCTCCGGCTGTCGCGCATCCGACAGTAGCTCCAACCGTGGACTACGTCGTCTCGGTGTCACAGCCGGAGACGCACATGTTCCACGTGCGAATGGAGATAACGGGAGTGAACGATGCAGCAGTCGACGTGTCGATGCCGGTGTGGACGCCGGGCTCCTACCTGGTGCGGGAGTACGAGCGGCACGTCACGACATTCGCGGCCGACGACGGTAACGGCGGCGAGTTCGCCTGGCACAAGATCGATAAGAACACCTGGCGTATAGAGACGGGCGGCGCCGAGCGTGTTATAGTGGAATACCAGGTATATGGACGCGAACCGGGCATCCGCTGGTCGTTCGTCTACGCCGAGGGCGGCCACATATTGGGGCCCAGCCTGTTCATGTACGTGGTGGGGCTCACCGATCTTCCTACTTCCGCCAGGTTCGAGCTGCCGGAAGGTTGGCGCCTGGACGGCGGGATTCGGCCATCGCCCGACGATCCGTTTCTCGTTGTAGCCAAGTCTTACCATCAGTTGATCGATACGCCGATGCTGATCGGACACTTCGATGACGTCGCATTCGAAGTGAACGGCGTGCCGCACGCGATTCTCATCTTGGGTTCCAACAACGCCGACCTGGAGCAACTGAGTGCGGATTTCACCAAGATCGTAGAGACCGACGCGGAGCTGTTCGACGGCCTGCCATACGATCGGTATGCGCTCATCTACATGACCGTGACCGGCGGCGGCGGCATCGAGCACGCTAACGGCACGACCATCGGGTTGGGCAATGTCGATTTCACCGACCCGCGGTCCAGGCGACGCATATTGGGCACCACGTCTCACGAGTTCTTCCATACGTGGAACGTAAAGCGCATTCAGCCACCCGCGTTCAGGCCCTACAACTACGAAGAAGAGAACTACACCGATGCGCTGTGGTTCTACGAGGGGTTCACGTCCTATTACGGTGAGCGGGTGCTCTACCGCGCGGGACTCATCGACTCGCTGAGTGATCCGGTCGAGATGGTAACGCGCTACAAGTCCAGCCCGGGCAACCGCAACGAGAGCCCTGCCGCCGCCAGCTTCAACGCGTGGATCCACTACTACCGCCGCGACGAGAGCAGCGCCAACTACCGGAGCAACTACTACTTCCTGGGTTCGGTCATCGCCAACCTGCTCGAACTCGAGATCGCCGACCGCACGGACGGCGACAAGGGCTTGGACGACGTGATGCGGTATATTTGGCAGAAGACCCGCGACGATGGCGCGGCGTTCGACGCCCATGCAATCCGTAAGGCCTGCGAGCAAGTGGCTGGCGGATCGTTCGAGCAGTTCTTCGACGACTACGTGTTTGGGACCCACGACATACCGTTCGAGCGTTTCTTCGCACTCGCCGGCTACGATCTAGTGGTCGACGAGGCGGCAACCGCCGATCGAGACCGTTCGGGCTACTTAGGAGTAGCGACACGTGCGTCGGGCAACGGCTTACGGGTCACCCGAGTTACCGTGGGCTCACCGGCGTGGCGCGACGGTGTCAGCTACGGCGACGTGATCCTTTCGATTGGAAGCACGACCGTGAACGGCACGCGATCGTTGACCGCGGCGCTCAACCGCTACAGGCCCGGCCAGCAGGTGGCACTGGGGATCTCCCGCCTCGGCAGGAACGAGATGCTCGACGTGACGCTGGGCGAGCATCCCGTGCCCGTTTACAGGATGATCGAGACCGATAACCCGAGCGCCAAACAGCTTGCCGTCCGACGGCGTTGGCGGATGGGCGGATAGCCGTGCAAACGGCGTAGGGGCGACCCATGGGTCGCCCCTACGCCCCGACGCCCCTAAGCCCCGACGCCCCAACGCCCCCGCCGGTTCTTCCGTAACACCGTCCGCTTGTTAGTGCACCCATAA
>JBHHZE010000097.1:0-7168 GCA_046757925.1 Gemmatimonadales bacterium | reverse complement strand
GTCCCTGGGACGTAGAGTGCCGCGGAGACTTACACTGAGTTCAAAGGGGGCCTGGAACGTCTGTTCCTGTATGATGGTTACCGATTGCAGCGCGGCGGGCCGCGTCGCTGTTTCGGGAGGGCGCGTATCGGTACCCCGAGTTGGGAGATCCTGACACCCTAATAGGCCGACCGCGGCAACAGCCCACAGGAATAACCAACGACCAAACAGCGGGGGGGGGTACTATTCGAAAGTTGCATTCTGCTCATCCTTGCGATAGAGCACACGTGTGACTATGCGAGACTGGACGGCAGGCTACGACTATTTGACATTCTATAGTTGACTGAGAGCATACTGTCAAGCGATGGCCACGGTAACTTTTGAACTCCCAGTAACGAGAATACGTGGGGAAATGCCGTTATGGGAGTCCCGGGCTAAGAACCCGGGCTCGGCCGAGCACAACGTCCTAAAGGACGCCAGGGCTCTTGCAGAGTCCCGCGAGCGGGTTTACACTTTCCGGCCCCACCGCCATAGTCCTCTCACTCGTGCGGTCGTGCCAGGGGGAAGGCGATAGTACGACGGACAGATGGAGGCCTGCAGACGCATGACACAGATCACAGTGACGGTCAACGGAGCCGAGCATCAGGCGGATATCGAGCCGCGAACCCTCCTGGTCTATTTTCTTCGCGAGCATCTTGGGTTAACGGGCACGTCGGTGGGTTGCGACACGTCTTCGTGTGGAGCGTGTACCGTCCTAATGAATGGCGAATCGGTGAAATCGTGCACCGTGCTGGCCGTACAGGCCGACGGATGCGACGTAACCACCATCGAAGGGCTGGCACAGGAGGGCGAGCTCCATCCGCTTCAGGAAGCTTTCCGCGAGAACCACGGACTCCAATGCGGGTACTGCACGCCCGGCATGATCATGGCCGCCGTGAGTCTCCTGTGGGAGAACCCCGACCCCACCGAAGAAGACGTACGGCATGCGCTGGAGGGTAACCTCTGCCGCTGCACCGGCTACCACAACATCGTCAAGTCCGTACTGGCGGCGGCCAAGGCCGCGGCGCCGGTGTCTTAGGAGTGATGCCATGACTACTACGGCGCCCGAAGCAGCGACAAAATACGTGGGCGGCGGGATACGCCGCAAGGAAGATCCCAAACTCATCACCGGTCAGGGTACGTTCGTCGAGAGCATCGAGCCGCCGGGCACGCTCTGGCTCTCAGTCGTGCGAAGCCCCCTGGCACACGCAAAGATCAACAGCGTCAACGTTCAGCCAGCGCTGGATTCGCCTGACGTGGTAGCGGCATTCACGGGAAACGACCTGGCGGACGAGTGGGCCGCCGGATTGCCCATGGCATGGCCCGTTACCGACGATATCAAGATCGCAGACCATTGGCCCGTCGCCAAGGACAAGGTACGCTGCATGGGAGACGCGGTAGCGGTCGTGGTTGCGTCGTCCCGCGCCGCCGCCATAGATGCTGCGGAGCTGGTGGACGTCGATTACGATCCCCTGCCCGTTGTTACCGATGTCGAGACCGCCCACGCTGACGGCGCACCCGTGGTGCACGAGGACTTCGGTACGAACGACTGCTACACGTGGTCGCTCGCGAACGGCGACATCGACGCCGCTTTCGCGACCGCCGAAGTCGTTATCAAGGAACGGTACCGGCAGCAACGCTTGATACCCAACGCGATCGAACCGCGCGGCGTTGTAGTCCAACCGATCCCGGCCGCGGGCCAGTTCACCATGTGGTCGGCGACGCAGATCCCACACATCTCCAAGATCACGCTCGCAATGACGCTGGGGATTCCGGAAGGCAGTTTGCGGGTGATCGCGCCCGACGTGGGCGGCGGATTCGGATCAAAACTCAATGTCTACGCCGAAGAGGCGATCTGTCTGGCACTGGCCCGGCGGCTGCGCCGGCCCATAAAGTGGGTCGCAGAACGCTCCGAGGGTTACTTGGCGACCATTCACGGCCGCGACGTGATTCAGGACATCGAGCTTGCGGCTACCAAAGACGGTAAGATCAAGGGCATTCGCGTCCACCTGCTGGCCAACATGGGCGCCTACCTACAACTCGTGACCCCCGGCGTACCGCTACTCGGCGGATTTATCTACAGCGGGGTTTATGGCGCCGATGCGTACTCCTTCGAGTGCACCGGCGCCTATAGCAACACCACGCCGACCGACGCATATCGTGGCGCTGGCAGGCCGGAAGCCACTTACGCAATAGAGCGTGCGATCGATCGGCTCGCCCGCGAGGTGGGGGTCGACCCGGTCGAAATACGCCGCAAGAACTTCCTTCCCAAGGGCACAATGGTGGACAGTCCCGGAGGACTACAGTACGACTCCACCAACTACGACGAAAACCTAACCGTTGCGCTCGAAAAAGTTGATTACGCAGGCTTTCGCAACGAACAGCAAGCGCGGCGTGACAGCGGAGATACCAAGCAGCTGGGCCTGGGCCTGTCATGCTACATGGAGATGTGCGGCCTGGCACCGTCACAGGTTCTGGCATCGCTCAACTACGGTGCGGGTGGCTGGGATGCGGCAATCGTTCGCGTGCTTCCCACCGGCAAGGTCGAAGTCGTAACGGGAACCTCCCCTCACGGCCAGGGTCACGAGACAGCGTGGTCGCAGATCGCGGCGGACGCACTCGGCGTTGCGTTCGAAGACGTGACAGTCCTGCACGGCGATACCCAGGTAGCGCCGCTCGGCATGGACACGTATGGCAGCCGCAGCCTCGCGGTGGGCGGCATAGCGCTGCACTACGCGTGCGAGCAGGTGCGGGAGAAGGCCAAGGAGATAGCTGCACACGTGTTGGAGGTGGCACCCGAAGACATCGAGGTAGACGGCGGTCGCTACTCGGTAAAAGGCGTACCCGACAAGGCACAGACGATCCAAGAGCTGGGCTACGCCGCGTGGACCGCGCACAACCTCCCGCCCGGCACTCAGCCCGGGCTCGAGGCCACGTACGTGTACGATCCGCCGAACTTTACGTTCCCATTCGGTACGCACATTTGTGCTGTGGAGGTCGATACCGAAACCGGCAAGGTAGAAATCACCCGTTATCTCGCCGTGGACGACTGCGGCAACGTCATCAACCCGATGATCGTGGACGGCCAGGTGCATGGCGGCGTGGCCCAGGGCATTGCTCAGGCACTTTACGAAGAAGCGATCTACGACGAGGACGGCAACCTGACAACGGCATCTATGATGAACTACCTGGTGCCCTCTGCGGCAGAGTTGCCGTCGTTCGAAACCGATCGCACCGTGACACCCAGCACCACCAATCCTATGGGCGTGAAAGGTATTGGAGAGGCCGGAACCATAGCTTCGACGCCGGCGGTGATCAACGCGGTAATCGATGCGCTGTGGCATTTGGGCGTGCGCGATATGGAGATGCCGGCGTCACCCGAAACCGTGTGGCAAGCTATCCGGCGGGCTACGGGAGGTGGAGCATGATACCCACATCCTTCGACTACGAGGTCGCCAAGTCGGTCGACCACGCTCGTCTGCTCCTCAGGCAGGGAGGCGAAGATGCCAAGTTGATCGCGGGCGGTCATTCACTACTGCCACTCATGAAGTTGCGGTTAGCTCGCCCCACACTGTTGATCGATCTAAAGAACATCACCGATCTATCTTACGTGAGTGAGTCGGACGATTACATAGCAATTGGCGCGCTCACGCGGCATCATGACGTGCAACAGTCGGACGTGTTGGCCGAGCAATGTCCCATTCTGGCTCACGCTGCAGGCCTGGTGGGCGATCCGCAGGTCAGGCACCGTGGCACGATCGGCGGATCGGTGGCGCACGGCGACCCCGCATCGGACCTGCCCAGCGTATTGCTCGCACTGGACGCCGAGTTTGTGATCAGGGGCGGTTCCGGGTCGCGCACCGTGCAGGCGCGGGAGTTCTTTAGGGGTATGTTCGAGACCGCGCTCGCGGCAGATGAAGTGTTGACCGAGATCCGCGTGCGGCGGCCGGCGGCCGGCCACGGCTGGAGCTACATCAAGTTCAATCGCCGGGCGCAGGACTGGGCGATCGTGGGTGTGGCTGCATTAGTCGAACGCGACAACGGCAACATCACTCGTGCGTCGATCGGCCTCACCAATATGGGTTGGACTCCGCTTCGTGCGACAGGCGTCGAATCCGCGTTAATGGGCAACGGTGCCGACGCCGTGGCTGCTGCTGCCGAACACGCGGCAGACGGAACCAATCCGCCGTCTGACACCAATGCCAGTGCCGATTACAGACAGCATTTGGCGCAGGTGCTCGTGCGGCGGGCGGTGGAGGAGGCGTTGGGGCGGAGCTAGTGACGGGTAGATCGGTGATCCAGTAACTGGCACCGTGCCGTCCGGCGCGAACGGGTGGCGCTAGAACCGCAGAGACAATCCCAGCAACACCATCCCCTCCGCTCCCACCGCAACCCGATCCAGCGGCCTCTCGACCCAACGCTCTTTGGTGAACCGCCGAGCTAGCAATCCGAACACTACTGCACCGGCTACGGCACCGATCAGTGCGTCGGAAGTCTCGTGCGCACACTCCGATGCCGGCGCGATCCCCAGCCGGCAGTCGTCCGCTTCCGGAACGGCTGCGCCGGCGACCGCGCCGATACCCGCTCCCAAACCAATCGCCCCCAACAACATTGCCGGGTTCTTACCGCGACCCACCTCGAGCCGATCGATCGCCGATATGGCAATGAGATGCAACCCGCGACCGGGCTCCATGAGGGAGATCCAGTGTTGATCCAGAGCGACGAACCGCCCTACCACGGGATACTCCTCCAGCTCGCCCGACCAGACTCGCACACGCGACCCGCGTTCGAGCGCTGGCTGTCTCTGTGCGGCAAGCGGGCCGGAGACAACGGCTACGATAAGACCCCACAGAGCCGCGCGCCGCAACAAAACTCACCGGCGGCCCGTGAACAGGCTCTTGGCTATAGTCATGTGAACCCCAACATTGCCATCCACGAGTTCTGTGATGCTCAGATCCGCCGCCACACTCGCCAGCCGGTACGCTTCAACTTTCGGTAGCCCCTTCTCGGCCATCAGAAAATCGATCATCTGCTGAATCGCGATCCGTGTTGCCTTGGTGAGATCTTCGTCCATTCCCATGCTGATGTAATGCGTGGGAGTCTCGGCGCGGGGCCACTCGAGATGCCGATCCTTGTGCACGATGAACTGCAACCGCCCCCGCAACGACGTCTCGATCGCGGTCTGATCGACCTCGCCGTTGCCCTGCGCAGCATGGCCGTCACCCACCTCGAACAATGCCCCAGGAGTGTGGACCGGAACGTAGAGCACGGTGCCGGCCACGAGTTCCCTGTTGTCCATGTTGCCGGCGTGGATCCACGGCGGATTACTGCTGATACGACCCGCGTCCGGTGGCGGCGCCACACCCATGCTGCCGAAAAACGGTTTGAGCGGGACGGCTATGCCGAACCCGAAGTCGGCAGTCATGTTCTCGCGATCGAGCTGGATGATGCGCATCCGCGGATCGGCGCAGTTCTCACGCATGAACCCGCTGCACCCGTTGTAACCGTAGGGGATCGCGAGGTCCACCGACACAATGCGGACCTCCAGCACGTCGCCCACGTCGGCGCCTTCGATGTAAATGGGGCCGGTTAGAATATGTCCACCTGGGCCCTTGTCGGTCACCTGCTCGTAGATGTCGCGCAGCGCTTGCTCGACATCTTCCGGTGCTACCCCCGCCCCCTCCAGACGCTTGGGGCTGGACGTGAGCATGGTCGAAACATCGACGAAGTCGCCCGACGCGATGCGGAGCACCGGCTTCGCCGCCGCATCGTAGTATCCCCAGGCAACGGTCGATGGACCGGCCGGCAACCGATGCACCCTGGCGGCCTCCTGTGCGACAGCCTTCGTTCCGTTAGAGATGCCTACCAGCATGACAAACACACCGACAGCTGCGAACGTCGAGCGGTTCTTCATACAACCGTCCCTTTCCATGGTATCACCATTGGTACGCGCTTCTGATACTCGGGATAGCTCTCCGGATGAAAGCTCACGAGATCTCGTTCCTCGAGTTGGATCGCGATGAGCATGTCCCCGTAGTCTTGACCGCAACAGCAAATGACCGGCAGACATGTGCGGTGTGTATAGAGAAGGGTAGACTCAAGCTGCTCACCAGGTCCGCCCCAAACTGTACTTGGGGCAGCCCGCTTGTCCAGGGGGAGTTGGAGGACTATTTCGCAGCGACTCCCTGACCTGCGATCAACTACAGGTGGATCAAGCTGAACTGGAATGGGATCTCGATCAGGACCGGAACCGGTGCCCCCGAGACGGTGCCGGGCTTCCAGCGGCATGCGTTCATGAGATCGATCACCGGCTGACGAAAGCCGTCGTGCGTGGCCGAGACGATCTTGACCGAGCCCGGACGCGTCCGGCCGGCCGGGTCGATTACGACCTGGACCACCACTTTTCCCTCGATCCCCGATTGTCTGAGCGCGGTAGGGTAATCGAGCGGGGGACAGGAGAGCCGCTCCGGGGGTACGCCGCCTGCCGCAGCCAGCTGCGCTTTGTTCAGGATCTGCCCAGCCAGGGGCCGCGCGTCTTTGGCAAGGATGATCTGGATTGCGGGAGTGTCGCACTGCCGGGCCCCGTCCGGCCGGTCCGAGCCCGCGGGATAGTAGTGGATCGAGGTGACATCCGTGAGAGACAGGTCATCCGGGATCTCACCGATGGGATCTTCGCCCACGAAGACCCGCGATGTACAGCGCCAATCGCGCTTCGCCGGCACCGGCTGACCGGCGGCCGGGAGGCGCCGCATAAGCCGGAGCCTGGACGCTCGAGCAGAACTGAGTGCACGCCACCAGCTGGGCCGACGCATCTCGATCACTTGGGCGACGTTGCTGGCACCGGAGCCGATTATCTCGCTCTTCGCAATGACCCGGGTCCTGCCCTGGGCTCCGAGAGGCCCGGATGTCAGGGTGAGCATTGCTACAAGGAACAGCGGTTTTTGGTGCACTGATGGCCTCCAGATCGGTACTTCAACGGGATTGGACCTTGGTCGGACCAATCCTCTCGCACAACTGGTACACCCCAAATACTGTCGGGTTCGCCCCCTGACACATAAGCCCGGCTAGTGCCGTGTGTCGGAGGTCCGCTCCCAGCAGAGCGCTCCGGCTGTGGCCGAGTGGAGCGGGCGCCGCGTCCTCAGCCCGCTCC
>JBHHZE010000096.1:0-7168 GCA_046757925.1 Gemmatimonadales bacterium | reverse complement strand
TCGACGCACCCAACGAGCCAAACCACGAACGCTGCAACCCCGCGCCCACCGTCGTGCCCGTCAGGTTGATCGGCGGTGCCGGGCTCACCGTTGCCGTCACGCTGTCGGCCGCGATGTTGGGAGAGGTGGCGGTCACGACCGCGGCGCACGTCGGAGTGGTTACGCCGCCAAACGAAAGCGTCGCGGTGGTGTTCACCAGGCCCGCAGGTATCACCACAGGTGAGGTAGCCGCCACACATCCCGGATCGGCCGATGTCAGCGTCACGGAGATCCCACCGGCGGGCGCGGGGATCGGAGAGCCGCCGCTCTCGAGTTGGATTGTAATGTCGCTTGAGAAACTCGCATTGAGCGTCACCGAGGCCCGGGTGATGTTGAGGTTCGCCGTGGTAGACACCGTGGTCTGCGCCGAGCCGAAGTTGGCGGTCGTGCCGGTGACAGTCGCCGTACCCGGAAACTCGCCGGACACTGTGGCATTTGCAGTCTGGAGGCCCGCGGCGATGTTGACAGTCGGGGTCAGCACCGACACCGCTGTGGGATTCGTACTGATGAGCGTTACGTCGACCCCGCCCGCGGGTGCCGGCGTCGAGATTTGAACAGGCAGGGACGCCGTCCCGCCGAACGGCACGTTGAGCGTGGCCGGCATGCTCAGCACCTGCACGGACACCGTTACGTCGACCGTTCCCTCGGTGAACCCTGTGGCGTTACCCCGCACCGTGACGGTTCCCTGTGATACGCCGTCCACGCTTACCTGGCCGGTGCTCGCGCCCTGCGCGATGCTTACGGTCGCGCTCGCACCACCCTGGACGGTCAAGATCCCGGTGTTGTCGCTGCTCACCGTCACGCTCACCCCGCCCGCACCGGCGGGACTCGAGAGCTGAACATCGATGGTACCGGTCCCGCCCGCGGGCACACGGTTGGTACCGGCGAGCGAAAGGAGAATCGTCGGCGTCGGGAATGTTGCGGTTGCGCTGAATACAACAGGCGTAATTCCGGCCACCGTGGCCGTGGCCGTCTGGTTCACCGAGCCCGTCCCCAAGGTCCACGACGTTTGCGTCCGTCCCTGTGCGTCGGTCACGGACGATGTAGGAGTGACGGACCCAAACGACGTCGCCCACGCAACCGTCACACTCGGCACAGGATTGGCGAACTGATCCTGCACCTCGACCACCAGCGGGGCCGGCAGGGGCATACCGCCATCCACTGTCTGTGCGTCACCGGATACCTTGACCAGTGTCACCGGTGCGTCGGGCAGGCCAGTGGCGGTGAACGTCGCCGGCGTAAGACCTGTGACCGTTGCGGTCATCGTATTGGCGCCGGCCACGGTCCCCAGCGTCCAGCCGCCCACGGTCGCAATACCGCCCGCGTCGGTGGTCTGGGTAGCACCTGTGATGGATCCCAGCCCCGCCGTCACTGCAAACGTGACAGACACACCTTGCAGCGCATTCCCACCCGCATCGGTTACGATTACAGACGGATTGACGGGGAGTACGGTCCCCACTGTGACCGACTGATTGTTGCCACTATTGACTGCGACGTTGGCGGGTCCGCTCGGCCCCGTGACGTCGGCCGTGAAGGTAATGGGCGAGCCGGTCAGTCCCTGAGCCGTCGCCGTCACCTGGATCGTCCCGGTCGTGCTTCCGGCGGTGAGCGTTACCTGTGCCGTGCCCTGGGCGTCGGAGATAACGGTGTCGGCACTCAGTGAGGTGCCTGTGGGCCCGCTTGCCATGGCAAACACAACGGGGAAGCCCATGGGGAATGGAGCGCCGCTTGCGTCTTGCACCTGCACTACCAGCGGCTGTGGTGCCACGGCGTTCGGTAGCAACTGCTGCGCGTCACCCGATACCTTAACGAGTTGTGCGGCCGGCGCATAGAAGCCGATGGTCGTGGAATCGCTGATTGAGCCACCGGTTACGGGAGCAGTCGCGGTTATGGTCACTTGCCCAGACATGTTGGATGGAGTTGAAACCCATGCTTGGTTCATCCCAACCTGGGTCGGCTGCCGAACGAGCGCCGTGTCACCTGACGCGAATGACACCGGGGCGCCCGATACCGCCGTCTGCCCCTCGAAAACCGTTCCCGTAACCAGCACGCTGTCCCCACCTGCCACCATGGTGTCGATCGGTGTGATTACAACGGAAGTCGCTGCAGCACCGGGCCCCACGTAGTCCGGCACGATGGGCGGAGGGCTGTTCACGGAATCGGCTGAAGCGGTCACGGTTCCGCTGGCGGAAAACCACACTACGCCGTTGCCGCGGAGTTCCGCGTACAGAAAAAACTGCTCTGGGTTGGACATGAGATCGACGGTAGCGTTGACTACCAGGCTATCACCCGAGGATACGGCTCCGGGATTCAGCGTGTCCGCAAACGCGACCGAAGAGTCGCTCACCCGACGCAGTTCGACGAACAATTCGTCCGCGGGAATGGGGGTCGATTGCACGGCAGCAACGAACCCCCGCAAATCGAACTGCGCGCTTACAGCCACGGGCTCGAACGGCGAATCAGAACATGTGGTAACGGCTGCGACCGCACTCACCAGCAGCGCGGCGCGGTAGACGGCTTGTTTCGTAACGGCCCCCAAAACGTTCGCCCTACTCTACCGCAGACTCGAGTCCAAGTGCCGAAGGTATCACCAACCCCGCAACCCGTCAAATCAGTGCATCCGCTTGACCAGTCAATCATGGCGGACTATTTCTCACATCTCCATACTATGCGGACAACAGCAAAAATGTCACAACGTGTTGCTCACCGTTCGACTCTCAGACTCTTTCGGCTGGTCGCAGTCGGTCTAGTCGCACTCTCATGCACCGGTATCACCGACGATCTAGGACGCATGCAGCGAGCTTCACTCTCGCAGCTCACAGGCACGATTCCTCTGGCGGGTCTCCAACAGGACGTGGAGGTGCTGCGTGACAGCGCGGGGATCGCACACATCTACGCCAAGACGGTCGACGATCTGTTCTTTGCCCAAGGGTTCGTGGCGGCGCAGGACCGGCTGTGGCAACTGGAGATCTGGAGGAGGATCGGTGAGGGTCGGTTGTCCGAGATCGTGGGCCCCGCGACCGTTGAGCGCGACCGGCTCGCACGCCTGCTAAAGTACCGCGGCGACATGGAAGCCGAGTGGACGAGCTATCACGCCGACGGCAAACGCATCATCACGGCATTCGTGAACGGCATCAACGCCTATATCGAACACCGTCGCGACAACTTACCGGTGGAGTTCAAGCTGACCGGGATCGTGCCGGATCCGTGGACACCCGAGGTGCCGATAATGCGAATGGCGGGCCTTCCCATGACGCGCAATGCGCTCGCAGAACTCCGGCTGGCACGATCGGTTGCTCAGCTGGGTGTTGCGGAAGCCAACCGGCGTGACAACCCCGACCCGCCACAGAAGCTGACAGTGCCGCCCGGGCTCGATGTGTCGCAGATACCGCGGGAGGTGTTGACCACGTTGGCTTCGGGCTACGCGGGCATACCGCGCATTCCGGTACTCGAGAAATATCGCCGCCTGATTGAACCGTTCGACACGGACAACTCCGGCGATCCCGGCAGCAACAATTGGGTTGTGTCAGGCGCGATGACCGCAACGGGTAAACCGATGCTGGCAAACGATCCCCATCGCAGCATCACGCTGCCGTCGCTGCGGTATCTGGTGCACTTGAACGCACCCGGTTGGAACGTTATCGGCTCCGGCGAGCCGGCGTTGCCGGGCGTGGCGATCGGACACAACGAGCGGATCGCGTGGGGACTTACCATTGTGGGCATCGACCAGCAGGACGTGTTTGTCGAAGAACTCAATCCCGAGAACCCCGACGAGGTACGCTGGCAGAACGGTTGGGACCCGCTCGAGAGCGAGAGCGACACGATCTACGTGAAGGGCGAAGACCCACGGCCCGTAACGCTCCAGTTCAGCCGTCACGGTCCCATCGTCTACAAGGATATAGAGCACAACAAGGCGTATGCGTTCAAGTCGGTCTTGGCCGAAGCGGGTACTGCGGGATATCTGGGATCGCTGCGCGTCGATCAGGCGAGTAACTGGCGGGAGTATCTCAACGCCATGGAGCACTGGCTCGTGCCGTCGGAAAACCTGGTGTATGCGGACGTGGACGGCAACATCGGCTGGCAGGCTGCGGGTATGACGCCGATCAGGTGTTGCGGCTGGGTGGGACGCCTGCCGGTACCCGGTAGCGGCAGGTACGACTGGCGCGGCTTCAGGCCCACCAGCAAGCTGCCGCGCGAGTTCAACCCCGCGCGCGGTTACATCGCGACAGCGAACCACAACATCATGCCCAATGGCTATTCCCCACCACTGGGCTACCGGTGGGCGTCGCCGGTGCGGTATCTCCGATTGGACGACGTGCTGTCGGACAGCGGCGGGTTCACGGTACAGGACTTCGAGCGGCTCCAATACGACGAGTACTCGTCGACGGCCGCTAAGGCAGTTCGAGCTCTACGGGGCTGGACCTCATCTGACGAAAAGATCGAACGTGCGCGGGAGATGCTGGCCGAGTGGGACGCAGTTATGGATCGCGGGAGCGCGGAAGCCGCCCTATACCACGCGTGGCGTGCGGCACTCGATGGAACGGCACTCGCTGGTAACGGGCGTCGAGCAATGCGCGACTCGGTGGCAGAACGGGCGCTGGCTGTAGCGATCGACAGTTTGGAGCGCTCGCAAGGAAGTGACTGGTCCAAATGGCGCTGGGGCGCGATGCACAAAACCCACTTCACGCACCCAATCACTGCTGCGTTCGATTTGCCCGATGTGGAGCGCGGCGGTGACAGGACGACGGTCAACGTCACCGGTCAATCGGGTGCGTCGTTCCGCGAGATCATCGATCTCTCCAATTGGGACAACTCCGTCGGTACCAGCACGCCGGGACAGTCGGGCCAACCCGGTAGCCCGCACTACAGCGACTTACGCAAAATGTGGGGTGACGGACGCTACTTCAGCGTGCCGTTCTCGCGGAAGGCGGTGGAGGCGAAGACGCGGGACCGGTTGGTGCTAAAGGCGCGGTGACAATTGCAGATTGGAGAGTGCAGAAGACGTGAAACGTGAAGGTGTGAAGGGAAACAGGAACTAGATCACCAATCTGCATTTTACACTCTGCACTCTGCACTCTGCATTCTACAGCTCGGACAGAGTCCCCGTATTTCGAGGTCGAATTCCTCAGCACTCCAGCCCTGAAGTCGCTCGTGCACCGGTGCCAGTAAGTGCTCGACGTCCGGTGCGAAATCGGCGATAGCACCGCACGCGGTAGAGATCAGATGGCCGTGTGGATAGCGGTTTGGATCGAATCGGCTCACCCCCTCAAAGCTGCGCTCTCGGATCTCTCCGTCGGCGACCAGAGCCCGGAGGTTGCGGTAGACGGTCGCTAGGCTAATCGAGGGCTCGATCTTCCTTGCCCTGCTGAAAACCTCATCCGCGGTGGGATGTGAAGTGCTTCTTTTCACAATCCGTTCGATCAATTTCTTATGGGATGGGGCGCCACGTCGGGCCAAGCTATCACCTCCTATCTCGTTGTAAGATATGGCTTTTCACTGCCTCACCGCAAGGTGGAGCAAACAGTCGGGCTGGCAGTGTCCAGTATACACTTGAGAATAATAATCATTATTAGTATTATAATCACCATCCTAGTTCCATCGGGGTAGTTCATGCAGTATCCCGAGACTCATTTTGACCCGGAGGAGATCCGTCAGATGCCACATGAGAAGCCACATGCAACGGGCAAGGTTAAGCCCGGCGACGTAACGAAGCGCGTGGGGGTCGAGCAGATTCGTGCCCGCGGTGTGAACGTCGAACAGCTCATCGAGAAGTTGATCGACGCGGCGGGTGCGGAATTCACTACCTATTACTACTACACGATCCTTCGGATGTATCTAGCCGGCAGTGAGGACTACAAGGAGATCTGTGAGGACGCACGTCTGGAGGATCGCTCCCATTTCGAGCTCATCACGCCGCGCATCTACGAGCTGGGCGGTGAACTACCGCACGACATTCGCAAATTCGCCGACCGGGCCGGTTGTCCGGACGCCTATCTACCGAAGGAACCTACGGCCGCTGCGATCCTCGAGGTATTGCTGGAGGCCGAGCGTTGCGCGGTCCGGACATGGAACGAGGTCTGCGATCTCACATTGGGCAAGGACCCGCGGACCTACGATATGGCCTCCCGCATCCTGCAGGAGGAGGTAGAGCACGAGGCTTGGTTTATCGAACTACTCTCGAAAGAACGCGACGGGACTGTGCGCCCGTCGGGCCACTTCCGCCGTGGGAGCCCGGGTGATGCCCCCTACAGCAAGAACCGCGGCTTCTACAACCCGTAGACCGATCGAGGACGATCTCGACGGCGAGTGTTTTCGCGTCTCCTTCGTTACGCCGGCAGGGGAGCACACCGTAACTGTTTCCGCCGATGAGTACTTGCTTTCGGCGGCTTCGGAAGCGGGAATCGATCTGCCGTCCACCTGCCTTCAGGGGTGGTGCGTGAGCTGTGCGGGACTGATCGAGGAAGGAGAGGCCGACCAGACCGAAGCACTCAGGCTCTACGCCGAGGACATTGCAGCGGGGTATGTGCTGCTGTGCAGCGCATACCCCCTATCGGACCTGCGTATCCGGACCCATCAGAAGGAGGCCATGCAGCAGCATCGCGTCGCTCATGGGCTGCCTGCACCACTTGCGTAGCGGCGCGTTTACGTCAACGAAGCCTGGAATGGAGAACAAACCGATGGATTGTTACGAATGTGGCAACTCGGCCGTTGCGATATGTGAGTGGTGTGGAGTAGCACTGTGTAGGAAGCACCTGGCGGAATCGCTTGCCGCGCGCTCCCGAACCGCCACAATGGGTTGTACCCATGAACTGCCGGGCGAGAGTTGATCAGATCAGCTCGTGGTGAGAATATCATCGGTATCGGCCCGTTGCCACTATCCGTTTCCCGTTTCCCGCCCCCCACCACCCTCACCGATAGAAAAACTCAACCAACGCCATCGGCACGAACGACACGTACGTCACCAGCAGCAACATCGCCAACAACACGGCAACGAAGCGCATGTTGGCTCGCGCAACCTCCCAGATATCGGCCTTTGCAACCGAGCAGGCGGTGACGAGTACGCTGGCCACCGGTGGAGTCTGCTGTCCTATGCCTAAGTTCAGCGTCACGATCAGCCCGAAGTGTACCG
>JBHHZE010000095.1:0-7472 GCA_046757925.1 Gemmatimonadales bacterium | reverse complement strand
CGCCGTGACCCATGACGTAGAGGGCTTTGGCTCCGGGCGGTCGGAGGAGCAAGGCGGAGACCCGCTCGGTCCGGTCTTCGACGGCAAACGACAGTTCCTGTTCGTTCACTCCACGTGCAGTGTCAGAAGTCCGAGTGCATGCAACAGATCTTCACCGGCTCGACGCACGCCTTTCAACGACCCAATGGCTTTACCAGATCGATTTCCCAGGTAACCCGACCTCTCGCCTCCGCAATGCTATATCGCGCGACGACTACTCCACCCACACGCACCTCCACGACCTTAAGCGCGCGCGGCAATCGTAGGTGATAGCTCGCTGACGACTCCGGTCTGTTCAGCACCCTCAGGCCCGATCTCAGCACGACGAGTTCATCCCGGCCGTCGCCTCCCAATATGCTGGCAGATGCCGATGCCGTGGAGTCGGCTACGATGGACACGGTCCCCTCCGCTTGCGTCCGGGCGAAGTCGATGCGGAACTCGGCACCGGCGGGCACGAACGACACAACCGGTGGTGATACCTGAATCCCGGTTTCCGCAGGTTGGGCGCCTGCGATCAACGACCTGAACATCTGCCACCTCGGGGCCACCCAGGCGTACGCGGGACCCACGCTCACGATCACCACAACTAATGCCGCAACAGCTGCCAGCAATCGGAGAGAACGACGCGAGTGCCACGGTCGGACCACCCCATCTTGTTTCGTTGTTTGAACAACATGCGAGCGTTGCGGCGACTCGGCCTGTACCGCGAGAGGCTCGTCGAGATCCAACAGCAGGACGGAGAATCGTTCGGACAAGCGGGCTAGATCGTCGCTCCGTCGGTGGCACTGGACGCAACCGTTCAGATGGTTCTGTAGCACGCGCTCCTCGGCGTCTTCACACTCACCATCCAGTAGCCGGATGAGATCGCTATCGTCTATGTGCTGCCCATCCTGCATCGTCATGAGAATCATGACAGCTCCTCTCCCGCCTGCTCCAATTCCGTTGCCAGCCTGTCTAGCGCCCTGGCGATCATGGTGCCGACCGACTTGGTGGTAGTACCGACGGCTTGCGCAATCTCGCGCTGAGCAAATCCTTCTTCTCGCATGAGAAGCACAATCCGCTGCTTGGGCGTTAGCTTCATCAGCAGACGCCGCACGTTGCGGCACCGCTCCTCCCGCTCCACGGTTGCCTGCGGGTCGGGCGGCGGATCCCCGACCAGGGCCTGTGGTATAACATCGGATTGGAGAGCGACGTGCCGCTTCCTCCAACGGTCGCGCACTACGTTCGTCGCCACTGTGAAGAGCCAGGCCCGCACGTTGTCCTGGCGCTCTGGCGGCCGTTTGAGCAGCCGCAGATACGTTTCCTGAGCCGCATCGGCAGCCTCATGACTGTCCCCCGTGTAGAGGGTCAGATACCGCAGCAGCGCGGGATAATGCCGGTCGAACAGCGTTTCCACGTCCATCGGACTAAAATGTCACTCTTTGTGTCGCTCCTATTCCAGATGCACGGTCCCAATCATCGGTCCGGTGCGGCCGGCCGCTGCAACCTTCTATGAGAGAAACGATCGACGGCCCCATTTTCTGACACCCACCCCAATATCTGCAGAATCAGACCATTTTCCAGCCCGGCCGTACATTCGGGCTTGCGGATCTCACCCACTGTGTCAGAAACTGGAGGGCTCGATCGTTATTCCTTAGTAGGAGCGGCATCCCAGAGCAAGACGGGCCTCCTTAACTGAGAGTCGCATTGTGCTTATCGACGAATTCAAGGCGTTCAGATCGCAACTGTTCCGGGTGCTCATGGTCATGACTCTGGTGTCGTCGGCCGCCGGGGAGGCGAGTCATGCCCAGGTCCGGCCCATGGAGCCAAGGACGGGTGGTAGCATCTCCGGCAGGGTCTTGGCCGCCGATGGATCGGCGCCCCTGGCCGACGCGCTCGTCACCTTGATATCTCTTGCGGGAACGCGTGCGGCTGCTGCCCGCGCACCCTCACTTCGTACGAGCCGGGACGGCAGATATCGTTTTTCCGGCCTCATGCCGGGCAAGTACCGAGTCCTCATAACTCACGTGGGCTACCTGCCGGTAGCCTTTGAAGTGCAGGTGACCAGCGCCGCCGACGTCAACCTGTCTGCCGCCCTCGACATGGTGACGGTTCATTTGGCGCAGTTGGGTCAGGATACTGCTACAGTAGTGACCGGCCGGGTGATCGACTCCAAGACCGGCCAGCCTGTTCCCAATACCGAGGTCGCGATCGAGGGCACCAACTTGAGGACGGTGACGGACGCCGCCGGCAGGTTTTGGCTGGCGAGTGTGCCACCCGGTCCACAGACGCTCCATACTCGTCGCATCGGCTACGCGCCTACGCGACACGCGATTGTGGTACCAGCGCGCGGAACCGTCACCCAGGAGATCCAGATAGCCTCGAGTGCGCTGCTCGTGCCGGGAGTGGTCGTAACGGCCGATCCACTGAGCCGGGCCCGCGGCGAGTTGGGCACCGCCAGCGTGGTGGACCGCGAGGCCATCGCCAATCAGATGACCACGAGCCTCCGCGGTGTGCTGGAACTGACGCCGGGCGTTCCCGTGTCGCCGCCGGGTTTGGACGGAGTCGAACAGATCTCACTGCGCTCGGTTCCAACCTCCGGCGTGACCTCAGGACCGAATAGCGTTACGGCGGGTGGCCCCTCCGCCGCCGATCTCGCTGCATTCGGCACGCTGATCATTCTCGATGGCGTGCCCGTCTCGAACAACGCCAATCTCCAGAGGGGCGGTCGGTCGGAGTTCGGGGCTTCGAATGCCGGAGGCGGCATCGACTTGCGGCGCATTCCGGCGTCCACCCTCGAGCGAGTGGAGGTCATTCGCGGCATCCCGTCGGCACGGTTCGGTGATCTCACACAGGGTGTGATCGTTGTGGATACACGGGCCGGTGTGGTCGATCCCGTGCCGGTCGTGCGATACGACGACCGCACCGTAGAGGGCAGTATGGTGGCGGGACGATCATTCACCAGCGAGACACAGGTCGCGACCGCCACGTTTGACATTGCCCGTACCCGGCTGGCGCCCGGCGTAACCGAGGACGATGGGTTCCGACTCGCCGGCCAGTTCGCGCACCGGCTCTCGCTCGGTGGCGACGGGTTGGGAGAGAACGCAAAGCTTGTTATGGATACACGCGTCGATGTTTTCCAGTTGTTCGACGACCGTCCCGAGCAGCCGGATCTGCGGCCTGGGGTGGCCTCGCGCAATCGGGACTCCGGTGTGCGCGTTTCGGAGCGGGCACGACTCAGACTCGGCGACGAGTCACGCATCGAACTTACGGCCGCAGTGAGCCGCCGGAGTCAGCGATCGTTCTTTCAACTCCCAGTCATAGCGGGTGCGACGCCTTTCACCGACCGGTTGACCGAAGGGCGCTCGGTGGGACGCTTTATTGGAGGACAATTCATCACACGTCTAGACTTGGACGACGACCCTTGGCTGGTCTTCGGCCGGCTCGAGGCGACTGCTCCGAAACAGATTCTGGGCCTCAAGCACGAGTTCACCGGCGGTCTCGAACTGCGCCGCGAGTGGAACTCCGGGCCTGGGTTTCAGTTTCCTATCGACAAGCCCTTGGGGGGCTCGTTCAACGGCGTGCGCGGGTTTGACCGCCCGCGCCGCGCGGACGACGTGCCACCTTTGGCTGCCGGGGCGCTATACGCGTCCGACCGGATTCGCAGCACGCTCCCGGGCGGGGTGGGGCTGGACGTGCAGGCGGGTCTAAGACTCGATTTTCTGAACGATGGGACCAACTGGTTTTCGGGGTTCCGCGACGAGTCGCTCGAACCGCGTCTCAACGTCCAGCTCACTCCCAGTCGTTGGGTCCGCCTGCGGGCGGGCTGGGGCCGGCTGGCCAAACTGCCGAGCCAGGCACAGCTGTCACCTGACCCACAGTTTTTCGACCTGGTGAATGTGAATCGGTTCACCACCGACCCCGCCGAGCGGCTCGCAGTAATAACAACATTCATCCGTGACCCCACCAATCCCAATCTGGGAATGTCGAATGCCCGCAAGGCTGAGATTGGTGCGGAGTTCGTGTTGGGGAATACGGGCGGTGCAATATCGGTGGCTGCGTTCTCGGAGCGACTGTCAGACGCGGTCGGCCTGCGGTTCCAGCCCAGCTCGCTGTTGCGCGAACACTTCGATCTGTCGGACTCCACGGTGGGTACCGGAGTTCCGCCGACAATCATCGAGCCGGCGGCGTTTGTGGACACGGTACCAATCCTCATACGGCAGCCCGCCAACAATCTCACGGTGAAGACTCGAGGAATTGAGTTCACGGCATTCCTGCCCCAACTGAAAGCCATCAGCACGAATCTCGAAGTTCAGGGAGCATGGATCAAGGAAGAATTGTTTGCCGATGGCATCGAATTCGGTGCACTGGCCGATTTCGAGAATTTTCAATTCAACGGGAGCACTCCGCGGGTGCCGTTTTGGGACGGCAGATCGCCAACGGGTATCCGCGCAATCTTTACCTATCGGATAGTTCACCATCAACCCCGTTTGGGTCTGGTCGTCACGGGCACTCTGCAGCACTACGCCAAGGAGACCACCAGAGATGTTGGTGCAAGCGACACTCTGTCGTTTGCGGGTTTCATGAACAGGGATGGGAGTCTCGTGCGGATTCGCCCGGAGGATCGTACGGATCCGCAATTCGCAGACCTGCGCCGCGCGCGAAAGGGATTGGAAAACTTCAGGGTACCGGCCGACTGGCTGCTGAGTCTCCAGGTCAGCAAGACACTGCCGCTGGACGGACGATTCTCTTTCTATGCATTCAATGCGCTGGACCGCTCGGGCAAGGTCACGGTGCGGGGAGCACGACTTTTGGCAGGCATCCGTTTCGGCGTGGAGTTGACGATGCCCTTGAACCTCCACACGGGCCCACCCAGATGACACGAATCATGTTCTCTTTGCTGGCGATAGTGACCGCAGTCGGTACGCTGACAGCGCAGGCGGTCGACCCGTCACGGGTCCCCGACCGCTACGACCGGCCGGCCTGGACCCAGCAGTGGAGCCCGCTCATTCCGTTCGGACAGCTGGCGCGCCGACTCCCCAGTGCGCCCGGCCAACTCGGCCTGCTGCTCTACCCCGATCCACCGGTCGGGCTTTTTTGGACCGCCGCCAATCCGGCGGCACTGGCATTTGAGATCGCTGCCGCCAGAACGGAGTTCATGGCCTCGTTGGCGCACGAATCAGGCGACTTCCGACGACCGCTGGACCCCAAGCGGACCACCGAGCGCGGCGTTTCGGCACTCTCATGGATGCCGTTGGGAGACAGGGCGGGCGTTATTGGCCAAGTGGTTTTCGATGAACGGCTATTCGACGACACACGCGCCGACCAGCTCGACCCGCACGGCAGCGCACCGTTCGTAGTGTCCGATACGGGCGCATCCGACCTGCGTTCCACCAAGGCGCGGCTCGAGGCAGCGGGTGGCTGGCGGCTGGGGTCCTGGGCTCTGGGTGTATCGGGCGGGCTCGAAGCCGTGACACTGCGTACGCGGCGTGACCCCGTGCCCACGGTCGATCGGGCTGCGCGTCCCGGAGCCACGATAGGAGTGGCTCGACGTTTCGGATTGGGTGACCTGGTGGTCGGGGTCCACGGACGGTGGCAAAGGGACGTGGAAACCCTGGCCATGGGGAACGCGCCATTCGGCGGCATCGTGCATCGGTTCGAGGGCTTTACGGAACCGACCGTTACAGATCTCGCGCCGTCAAACCCTCCGTTTTCCCGCAGGATCGAACGACATTCTCTAGCCGGAGGAGCGGGCCTTGCCGTCACGATGCTCGGCATGCGATGGGTCGCGTTCGGCCAGCGGACGCGATATCGTGACGAGCAGTCTAGGGACACACGCTCGCCTGTCCTCGACAAGTGGCGCGCAACAGGGATTGGGTTGGGAGGAGCGGTGCAGCGCGCAATAGCCGACCGAGCGCTGGTGACGCTGAACGTGCGTTGGAGAGACGTCGATGGCCAGGCCCGCAAGCCGGACCTACGCGGCAATCTGTTTGTGGCAGACGAACAGGCATGGTCCGCAAACCTGGAGACACGCATCCATCGACTGCGGGGAGGGTGGTCACTGGCGACAGAGATCTCGTTCCGACGGGAGAAACGTCGCAGGCGCGATGTCATCGCCGAGGTGTTGACCGACATTCGGTCGTCCAATTTCGGTGTCAACTTGGAAGTCGCCCGTAAGTTCAGCAACTTGCTGGGAGTCTCAGCCAGTTACACACGATCGTTTTATACCGCCGAGGGAACCATCCCCAAGCCGACGGTATTGGGCCCACTCTTCCAGGAATTGATTGCGCCGGAGCTTGGGTTGTACCTCACCGACACCCAGCCCGAGGCCGCCCGGTTCAGCGTGCAGTGGAAGTCCAACCCAACTACCGCGCTCGTTGTGCAAGCCCGCTACCAATCCTTCGCTCCAAGCGACAACTCCTTGTCTCGCCTGTCATTCGCGCCGGGCGGCGATCGCAACGGCTGGCGCGTGCGATTTGGCGTGATACTGCAATAAGCGGCCGACGTTGGCGGCGGAGAATCGTTAGGACACTGATCCGTCCCTCGGTCAGCGTGAGTGTAGCAAATCCGTGTCCGAGTGAATGATCCGCGGTAGCCCATCCATATGCGCTAGCGGCGGAAAGCCGCTGGAGGGATACCGGGATTGAACGGGCCCACCATGAAGTCTGCGGCGCTGGTACGGGTGCGTTGGAGAATGGCCTGTCCGTTCGCCCTGAATCCCGCGACTCGGCGGTGCGTCGATACCGCCGCATTGGTTGAAGGCAAGAAATATCCTTCCACTCTATCGAATTTCACGTTGACCATCCGCAGGCATTCTGCATCAAGCTCACTATTCAACCTGTCGCGAAATGTCGCGATGTCGAGGATCTTGTCGCCCGGATAACGTACGAATGCCCTAGGGCTGCCTGATATGTCATCGGGGTCCAACTCAACGGGTAGCGCGGAGATGTCGACTGGGTCTGCAATGAATGGTACCTCCGAACCAGCGCCGAGGGGCAAAAAGAAGAGACCGTGTCCCATGATCCACGGCGCCAAGCCCACATCTATCATGTTGTGCACGGCCGGATTATCCACGTCGGTGGGGCCGAAGAACTCGAAATCGGCTCCGCTCAAGTCCATCGTACCTTCCACAAGCTGAGTATGATCGATCGCATCCGTCGCTATCACCACCGCGGCTCCCGGAGCCAGCGGATGGTCCGTTCCTGCGCCGGGAAACGCTTGCATAAAGCGCGCGAAAATGCCCCGACGGTCGTCTCTTAGTTGGATGTCATCTGCACAGGGCCGGCCCGGCAAGAAGTCGCTACTTATGCTCCAGCCGGCGCCAAAGACCTTGCCGTCCAAGTAGATGGTCGAGTCGCTGTTGTTGTAGATTTCTACATAGCCTGGAAAATAGTAAATACTGTTCTGAGCCGGCGGTACAATTGCGGTGAAATACCATTCGCTGATCACCAAAG
>JBHHZE010000094.1:0-7479 GCA_046757925.1 Gemmatimonadales bacterium | reverse complement strand
GTCTGCCTTCGGTAGTCTGCCTTCGGTAGTTCGCTGTTTGAAAACAGCGCTCGGCAGCGCTGGCGCGCTGACTCGCCCTCAAGGGCGCCCTGCCTCCATAGAGGCGATCCAATGTCCCCTTTCACATTTCACATTTCACACCGCAAGCGGCAGACGACGAGTAAACTCGCCGCTCGGCCGGTTTGCCCGTAAACGGGCGGCAGCCTTACCTCGCGGCCATGCTCCTAAGTCTGCGTGGTACCGAATTCGGGCGGTAGGTGCTGGAGCACTGCGTCGCGGACGCGCTCAGCCAGTGTCATGGCTAGTCGCGCCTCTCCCAGTGTCGGCTCGCAGAGGTCGCCCGGGTATCGGGCTTCTACGCCGTAGGGAGTGAGGGCGGCTGCTTCTCGAGTGCGATCCGCCAGTGGTGGGTCGGCCGAGTACACGAGCTCCACAAGGCGTCCAATGTCGTGGGTTTTCGGGAACTCCACCTGATGCCACACGAGAACCGCCTTCAATAATTTCTCGGCTGCCTGTTGTGCATGAAACGCCGCACCATATGATAGCTCCGCTCCTCCACTCAGCAGGTGTCGCGCGGCAGTTAGGTCAGCCAGCCCCTTTCTTAGCCACTGGCGTACGAACTCGCGCTTGACCTCCTCAGGCGGCTTGATAGATCACTCTCCCGTACCGCGCGGCCGGCCAAGCGATTCCCCCAATGACATCACGGGTTTCCTCAAAGCGATCCCGGCTGATCACAATGACATCAAAGGGGAACTGTAGACCTACAAGCGCAGTCCGCACGCGCATCGCTTCCTGGCGTGCGTCCGCCACGTTGTTCAGGACTACTAGGATATCGATGTCGCTGTCGCGGGTCATCCGTCCGGTGGCCGCCGAACCGAACAGGATCACTTGCTCGGGCCGGGACGCATCCCGCACGCGCGCAACGATCTCACTTATGATCTCGTCGCTGAGATCACCAGCTGCAGATTCTGGTGTTGTACGTTGGTCCGTCATAGCCGACTCCTGACAGAAAATACGCGGCTTTCATGGCATCCTACATCCGTCATTTGCAAAATGTTACATATCACCACCATCCAACACAAGCAACCACGACGTCATGCCGCGCGAAACCGTTCGTACCGTTCCTCCAAGTATTCTTGACGCGGTCGCTGGACGGCAGATCGCGGAAGCAGAATACGAGTCCCCTGCATCTCCTGAAGACCATGCCTCAGCATTGGGCCATCGTGTTCATCGAGCACCTCTTGGCGCACATGAACGACGCACGCCGGATCGACGCCCATGATGTTCGCGTCGTACGCTGCATGGTGAATCTTGCACAGTGAAAGGCCGTTGGAGACGTCCGGGCGTCCACGCTCGTCTCGGTCGGGAAGAATGTGGGCTGCGTCTAGCAGCACCGAATGCGTCAGCCGGCAGATTGTACACCTATTCCGGTATGCCGATAGAACGAGTGACCTGAAGCGGCGCTGGTGCAGTCTCACCTTGACCGCGGCAGTGGCATACTCTCTCCTCGGTGCTGTGAGCTCTGATTCCATAGAGACATCCGGACCAATGCGAGCGGTCGCGGCATCGGCTACGATTCGAAACCCCAAAGCAACGGGATCGTCTCCAATCACGTAACACGGGAAGATTGGTTCATACAGATTGGGCACCACACCATACAGGTAGATCAATGGTCGCTGCTCGTGCATCGCCGTTCGGATCGCAACGTTGGTCCAGTAGTGGGGATCGGTTCCTTCGTACCGATACAGGAATGACTTGTCGTCCGATGCGATTTGATCGTCGTACGGTGGCTTCTTACCAGGCTTGGGCGGCGTCGTGACAATCGTGAGCGCCGCGCCGTCGCGACCGAGCTGACGCGGGCGCCATATGCCCCGCCGGACATCGAACAACCGGATCCGCTCTCCTTCAAACTCGAATCCATCGGCAAGTTGTCCTCCGGAGACGACCCCGTCCCCCTGCCGGCAAAGCCGGTCGAGTGCGGCGAAGGCCGCCAGGCGGAGACGCCAATCCAGATCCAAGCTGCAACCTCCGTAAAGATTCAATACCCGCGCCGCTATTTCGCACCACCGACCAAAGTCGCAAGCCAACGCCAATGCTCGGCATCCCAATACCGTCGCGCAAGGTCAACGGCAGAACAAAAACCATGAAAACACCGATTCCTTGGCATCTTCCCCCAATTCAGACAGATCCGGGTTTCGACGGCCTAACATAGGTCCATGGCCGCAGACGGGCGAGCGGCGCCGCACGGTGGCGGAGGCCAACTAGACGCGATCCCGTCGCAGCGCCTTTCCCCTTTTCCCTTTTGTTCTACCGCCTTCGACGTCTCGCGATTCTCACCCTCGTCCCTTGTGGTCGCGAACGTTTTGGGCTTTCCAGCGCAACGCTGGGTGAGAGCGGATCGTCGCCTGCATCGCCATATCGTCGGTCAGCAATTCGGGTGTGATTGCGCCGTCGTCATTCAAGCGGGTGAGGAACTCTATCTCCTGATTGTTCAGAGGTAATACGGTGGAGAGCAGGTCACGGCATTCACTCACAAGCCTTTCGCTCCAGGCTTTGGTTTCGGTCCGATCGGGTGCGAGATCTGCTCGCAACACGGGAACCAGTCGTCGCTCAACATCGGTCGGATCCACGCGGACATCGCCGATGGAAACGGTCCGCCAGTCGCGACGGCTCGCCCCACCGTAGACGAGGAACCCCAGTCGGAGACGCGCCCGATCCAGCCCATCTTCCAGGAGCAAGCTGCGGGAGTCGAAGAGATCACGACTGGCGTTACGCCCGAAGAGCGCAGCGAGTTTCCCCGCGGCGAGTTCATGGATGTCCAGGACTGGCACCGCTAACGCGGCAAACGAGCCTATGGGACGCGAGTCCATGATACCGTGCGCCCACAGGGGTGTACGCATCAGGAAGTTGAGATCGAGTTCCATGGTCCCTGAACGTCCAGAAGTCCCGACATAGGACAACCGCCACTTTCCTCCTGCGTGCTCCGTGGGTACGCGCTTGACCTGAATTCGGAGTCGGCCGCAGACGGCCTCCACAGCCTGGTTGATCTTCGGCTTTTCCTGCAGCATGGTTTCACGATCCGCCGCTCCGATGTAGTTGAGATCGATATCCACGGACAATCGCGCCACGTCGAACACGAACAGGTTAAGCGCCGTCCCTCCTTTGAGGACGATCCGCTCTTTGAGGAACGGGTGGCTGCGCAGAGATTCGAGCAGCTCGAGCAGGCGGAGCACCTTCTCCAGCGGCTCGGCCTGAAAGCCGGTTGCCGCCGCCTCACGCGCAAGGTCCGACTCGGAGAGCATTCAGGCAGCCTCATCCCAGCGGCGTTGCATGACGTACTCGGGGACTACCAAATTCCAGCGGGAGTCGAGCCTGCCGGGCTCCCGACTGGAATCCAGATACCGTGGCCCCGCAGGCGCGTGCTCTTGCAGCCGTTCGAGGTGCTTTTCTTCCACCATCAAGCTCTCGCGGTGCTGCTCGAGGAAGAACCCGACGCGCGCCACGGTAAGCGCCGAGCGGAGTGCCAGAGCGTATTCGATGACCGCATCGAGGTCGAAGAACTCGACCATTTCCAGCGACCGCCAGATCTCCTCCCATCCTCCTGCCTTGTCCGGCGCATCGAGGACATCGACGAGGGTGCGTTCGAGGGTCGTGACACGCACGTTCCCACCAACATGGCGGACTTCCGTGAGGCCGCCCCCGAGATGCGGCAGCGATCGCACAGCAGACGGCGCCTGGACAGGAAGGAACTCCAGATCTCGGAACGAGAACGGCTTTGCTCGCTTGCGGGTGAGGTAGTGAAACCGCCGCCACAACGAATAGGCCCGGCCGTGAAACTGGAGCGCAGCGTGGTATGCCACTACCGCATCGTCCGTGAGATGAGTGGCCACAAGGTACGGATCCACTCGCGCGCTACTGGCGTCCACACCACGCGGCACCGTTGCATAGAGCCCGCGTCGTATCCGAACCAAGCGGCCGGCCGAGAGGTGCCGGGCAAGCAGGTTATTGCTCGTGAAGTGGCTCCGCCCGCCGGCTGTATGGGCCGCCACGAACTCCGCGTGAGCGAAGACAGGGTGGGCTGCAAAGAAATCTGTAGATCGCACGACTTGCTCCTAGGTACATATATCACCACTAATAATGGTTGTTTTCGCGTGTTTTGACAAGTCCTAGTTGCTGTCGAGCACCGATATAGCCACATCAAGTGGGTATTGAAGCGCGCTCCCTGTTCCACCGCTTTGGCAAACTGCGGCTACGTTTGGACCGGTCAACAACAGAGAATCTCCTGGGATTGCCATAGAGCTGGCTGAGTAATACTTATTATTACCCAGCCCAACCAACCGGGAGATCGACTTGCGAACCACCAAGGTCATTACCGTGTCTTTGCCAGCGGATCTATTGAAACTCGCCGACACTATGGCGAAGCAAGAAGGCCGAACTCGATCGGAACTGGTGCGGGAGGCGCTCAGGGAATACGCCGAGACGAGTCGGTGGCGCCAGTTGAGACGTTGGGGTGAAGCGTCCGCCAGGAGCACGGGTGTCACGGACGCTGCCGCTATCGAGCAAGCGGTGACCGAGGTGAGAAACCGCAAACTCTGATTGCGGCGCGTCGTGCTGGACACCAATGTCTACCTGTCGGCCCTGCTGTTTGGCGGCCGGCCGGAGACGGTGCTATCCCTCGCTCGCGGCGGCAGCATCAAGCTGCTCACGTCACACCGATACTCACCGAGGTGGAATCCGTTCTCCGGAAAAAGTTCGGCTGGTCCGACGATCAGGCGCTCGAGGCGCGGCGCGAGATCCGAAGTATCGCAACTACTGTGAGACCCGCAGTACACATTAGGATCATAACGTCTGACGACGCAGACAATCGAGTTCTCGAATGCGCGCTCGCCGGCCGTGCAGACTGCATCGTGAGTGGGGACCGGCGACACCTGATTGCGTTGGGATCGTTCGAGGGGATCCCGATCGAACGGCCAAGGCCGCCGCTCGGCCGGTTTGCCCGTAAACGGGCGGTAGCTTCTACGCTTTTCACATTTCACATTTCACATTCTGCCTCCCGCTTCCCGCATTTCTTAGCCCCAAGGCTCGCTCAACTGGTACTACGTGAGGCCCGCAGTGACAGTACCGTAGGTAGTGCTCTACTCTTGCCCAACATGCATCGCCGAGGTGACCTTATGGGTATGGCTGCCCCACTGTACTACACCGCCGAAATGGTCCGCTCACTGCCCGAGGATGGCAACCGTTACGAAACGGTGCACGGGGAACTGCTCGTGACGCCCTCCCCGCGGCTGTGGCATCAAGATATCGTGACACGACTCTCCGCCGCGCTCGTTAACTATATCGAGGCCCACCCTGTGGGACGTGTCTTCTCATCGCCCGCTGATATCTCATGGGGCCCCGACATCCTCGTACAGCCCGACATCTTGATCGCAGACTTAGAAGAAGCGCGCACCCTGGATTGGAAGAACGTCCGCACACTGTTGCTAGCGGTTGAGGTATTGAGTCCGAGCACCGCTCGCTACGATCGATTCACCAAGCGGCGGCTGTACCAAGAGGTGGGAATTCCGTGTTATTGGATCGTGGATCCTCACGAGCGATACGCCGAGGTGTGGACGCCCGCCGCCACGTTCCCGACGGTGGAACGCGACCGGTTGGTATGGACGCCCACCAAGAACGCCGAGCCCTTTGAACTCGAGTTAGCGAAGCTGTTCAGACCGATCTAGGTCGACCTTCGGTATTTCGCTCCTCTGCAGTCTGCCTTCGGTAGTCTGCCTTCGGTAGTTCGCTGTTTGAAAACAGCGCTCGGCCGGTTTGCCCGCAAACGGGCGGCAGTCTTTTCACCTTTCACATTTCACTTTTCACATCTTGCCTTTTCCCTTTTCCCTGAAATGTCACACCCCATCACTACACTCCCCGACCCGGAGCAAACCAGAACCAAGTATCTCCAGGAGTAGAGCATGGATCGCAGTTATAGAAGGAGTAAAGCCCACATCATGACTAGCGAGTGGGCGACGACGTTGCGTCAGGTAGCCGAGCGGGTTGAGTTGGGGTACAAGCCAGTGCTCGTGTGTGGCTGGATGCAGGGGACGAACTTCATTGCCGCCGTACGAAGCCTGGGCGGCGAAGTGGAACTCGTCGAGCCGTTCCACGGATGGGTGCTGCGTCCTGAGTGGGTTACCGAATGGCAAACTAGGGCTCTGGGGCACGCACCCGAGATGAAGGTAGACGGCGTGGTAATCGAGGATTTCGTGGGAGCATGCGTCGTCCGTTTGGATGGGAAGCGCTACGTGGCTCTACGCACTGAAAATGAAGAGCTGCCTGTAGCCGTCTATCCCTCACTGATACTCGGCGGGCCGGATCTCGAGGCCACTCTCACCTTAGCGGCTCGGCTCAAGGCGACACAACTGGAGTGGCTCCGAGACGACATTCAATCCTTTGGCACGGAAACACACGTAGTAGATCGAGGTTCTGTAACCGAGGGAGATCTCGTTCTTCCGGCGGAGTTCAAGCGTTCGCTGCTCGAGTACGTGGATTGTTTCTGGCGTTCGGCGGAACTGTGTGCGAGCCTCAGGATCAGCCCGACCCGGGGAATCCTGTTAGTAGGAGCACCCGGCACAGGCAAGAGCCTCACGGTGCGGCATCTGTTGACCCGGTTTGCGGGCTGCCGGCGATTTGTCTACATGGCCGAAAGCTCCGGCTGCCGTCTCGACACGGGGAAATCGTTTACACACATGCTGTCAAGGATCAACGCGTCGCGTGATGCGGCAATTGTTGTCATGGAGGATATCGACAAGATCACGCAATCGGGTCAGATAACGCCTGAGTTCCTGCTCAACGCGTTGGATGGTCTGTTCGAGCCCACTTGCCCAGTGCTGTGGATCGCCACATCCAACGATCCCACGGGATTGGAGCAGAACCTGCTTGACCGACCGGGGAGGTTCGATCGCGTGTTCGTGTTCCCGCGGCCCGGTCTCCCTGAGCGACGTGGTTTGATCCGCAGGTATTCCCCGTGGCCCGTTTGTGACGAGACGATAGAGACAATCGCCACTCAGTCGGGCGATCTCACCGGTGCACATCTCAAAGAAGTGTGCTATTGCGCCGCTCTCAGGAGCGTCGAGTGTCCGTCTAAATATCCGGAATCGCTGATGGAGGAATTGGTGCGGGTAAATAAACAGCACGATCAATCCCGTGCTTACCACCAGATGTTAACGGGAGATCGTAAGCTGGGTTTCGGGTCGGCGTGATCGGCGACGAGACTGTCCACGGAGCTGCGGTCGGCGAGTGGATGGTTCAGTGAACCGCCGTCGGCGAGTGGGACGGCTCATTTTTGTTCGCGGTTTGAAAACCGCGCTCGGCAGCGCTTGTGCGCTGAGTCGCCCTCAACGGCGAACTGCCTCCATAGAGGCGATCCAATGTCCCCTTTCACATTTCACATTTCACTTTTCACATCTTGCCTTTTCCCTTTTCCCTGAAATGTCACAC
>JBHHZE010000093.1:0-7532 GCA_046757925.1 Gemmatimonadales bacterium | reverse complement strand
AGGCGGCTCGTTGACGGTTAGCGATGCGGTTCCATGTACGCCACTGGCAGTCGCCATGATCGTGGCGACACCGACGCCGGTCGATGTAGCCATTCCCGTGGCGTCTATTGTGGCCACGGTGGAATCTGACGTGCTCCAGGTAATCGTGACAGATACTGCTCTGCCATTGGCGTCACGTGCCTGCGCCTGAAATTGCTTCGTAACGCCTATGCCCGTAACCGTAAAACTCCCCGGCGTGACGTCGATCCGGACAACAGCGGTGTTGGATTTGTCTACCGGACCGGTTGGGGAGTTCTGGTCTCCTCCGCACGATACGAACAACATGGTCGATACGACCGGGATCGTTGCCACAACGGCGGATCTACGGCGGCTCATGATACGCACCTTGCGCTAGTTGGGTTGGGGCTGTGCTGGTGCTGTGAGGGCCGGTCGGTGGTGCAGCGGTCCAGGGAGGCTTTGCGAGTTGGTACAGAACAGTGCCCACTTGGGCAACTCCTCTGGTCCCAGTGGCTAACCTATGACTTGGTGCAGGAGGCCGCAAGGTTGGGCTGGGGGAGATCTCTGAGTGGGATTGTCTCCCACGATCTTCCCAAACAGGGATGGCAGGTCGATCTCACCCATCGCACCAACGGTACTGAGGCGATCGTCTGTAGCTGGCATACCCACAATGTGCGTCTCCTCGGCCAAATCGTGCAAGCAAATGAAAGCCGAGGCATGGGCTTGACCTGATGGACCCAGCCACCAGCTTAGGGGTAGTTGCTGCAAAGACCACAACGCAACACAACCGAGAGGCCGTCACAATGCATCCGCTCATTCCACCACCACGCTGTTTCCTGCCGGCCGTAGCTGCCGTGATTGCGTTTGGCTGCAGTCACGGTACTCGTGTGACTCGGATAGATCCGGACGAGACCGTGGACCTTTCAGGTTACTGGAACGACACCGATTCCCGCCTGGTAGCCAACGAGATGATCGACGACGCGTTGAGCTACCCCTGGGTGCGAAAGTTCCAGCAGGCACACAACGGTGAGTTGCCGGCGGTGATCCTGGGATCGGTTAGGAACCGCACTTCAGAACACATCGCCGTCAACGCGTTTCTCCGGGATATCGAAACGGCACTGCTGCGCTCGGGCGCCACGCGAGTGGTAGCCGACCGTGACCAGCGCGGACAAGTACGTGAAGAGCGGGAGGATCAGCAGCAGAACGCTTCGGCCGAGTCGCGCGCCCGCATGCGCAACGAGTTGGGGGCGGACTTCATATTGGTGGGTGAGATAACGTCGATCGAAGACGTTGAGGGCGGCCGTGAACTCATCTACTATCAGATCGACTTGAACCTCACCGACCTCGAATCCAACGAGCGCGTCTGGATCAATCAGAAGCGCATCAAGAAGTTCGTAGAGCGTAGCCGCACACGCCGGTAATGGTAGAGCTTAGTGGGCCGTGCCCGCAATGACCGGCCGAGTCGTTGTGGGGCGTGTGGCGTGTGTTGCACTTGCCGTGATCGTGTCGGCGTGCGCGGCGAACAGGGCGCCGCCCCCACCAGTTCCGATCGATTCGCCCTTCTATGGCAACAGGTCGTTGTCACCTTACGATGCCGCACTCAGACATTACCTGACTCTGCGCGATTCGACAGCGCTTCCGTTGCTGCTAAGGAGCGGACCCAAGGACGCACTCATCAGGAAGCTCAATGAAGGCCTCTTCCTTCACCGGCTAGGCCGTTATCGCGCAAGCAATGAAGCCTTGCAGGCGGCGGAGCGTCTCGCTCGCAAGCGTTACACCAAGAGCATCAGCCAGAACATCGCCGCGTTTCTCATCAACGATAAGGTGTTGGACTATTATCCGTCCGCGCAGGAGTGGTCGATGATCCACTACTACGGGATGATGAACTACCTCAAAATGGGCGATGTGGAGAACGCGCTCGTCGAGGCACGTAAGGCGAATGAATTGCTCAGACGCTACGCCAACGACAATCCCGGTCGCAGCTTCACCAATCCGGCAGCGGTCCAATATGTCGCCGGTATGTTGCAATGGAGTGCCGGCGAGGACAACGACGCCGTCGTATCCCTACGGCAGTCGCTCCTAGGTTATGAGCAATACGAGGAGAACTACGGTGTCGCGCCACCGCTCCCCGTGGTTAAGGATCTCGTAAAGGTGGCGACCGAACTCGGGTTCGATGACGTGGCCCAGACCACGCGCGCCACCTATTTGGACGACCGCGCGCGTGCGGATGACGGGCCCGATAGTACCTCGGTCTATTCCGGCGAATTGCTCGTGATCATAGAGAACGGGTTCGTGTCGCATCGAACGGAGCAGAAACTCTACATCCCGATTCTCGCGTCTGAAAAAGACTCCGTTCTATCGGGCGATCTGGCTTCCGCCATCATCGCCGCCGCAAAGGTAATTGTCAGGACGCTCGTTGTGATGAACGAGCTATCGCGGGCGGGAGTAGACTACCCGAGCCATGAAGATGGTGTGGTGATCGCAACGGCGGGCTCGGCCGTGGGACTCGACCTGATTTCGCTTGCATGGCCGTCCTACGAGCTGGACGCGAAGCGTGCGGGTAACATCCGCGTGTCTGTAGACCGACGGGTGGCCCGCCCCGTGTTGCTGCAGGACCTTTCTGCTATCGAGGTGCGCGACTTCGAGGAAGAGAAGCCAACCATCTTGTTGCGCATGGTGGCGCGCGGGCTACTCAAGGAAATCGCGGTTACCGAAGCCGAGGCCGCGGGCAAGAAGGCGGCCGGCGATGTGGGGGAATTCCTGGGACGGGTCACTACCCGCGGTCTGGCCGCGGCCACGGAACGGGCGGACACTAGAAGCTGGTCTATCCTGCCGGCAGAGTTACTGCTCGCGCGCTTCGCGCTACCCGCCGGTCTCCACACTGTGCGGATAGGCTACGACGGCCTGCAGGGGAGACGGGAAGAACTGGAACTGGAGGTCAAGATCGATGCGGGTAGAGCGACCACACAGACAGTTGCATTGGTGGGCGGTGACGAGGGGAACGAACGCCGGCTGCGGCGGGCCAGACGCGGTGTGCGTTATCGGGAACCCAAGGTGCCCAAGATCGAGCCGCGGAAGCAAAGGCGTAGGAAGAAAGGGCCCGATGACATCGAGCAATCACGCATGGTTACCTCTCCGCTCCTTTGCCCAGCGGCGGATCATCCGCCGCCGCCGCTCGCGCAGTATCGACGGTTGCGCCCGCTTCGTACCAAACAATATCCCGAGCACCTGTCTGCCGCGCCGCCACATGAGGTCAATCGGCCGATACAGATAAAAGAGGTACACCGCCTTGGCGCGCGGCCGGAGTCGATACGTCTTACGCAAGGAGTCCGGCGGCGGAAAGATGCCACGCACTAGGGTGACTTAGGGCCTGGAACAGGCTGCTTCTAGCCGGGGACGCTCCAAGGGGCTAGCATTTCTAGTATGCTCGACGCCATCAAGAAGAAGCTCCATGACGAGGTTCAGGCGCTTACCTACGAACTGACCGTCACGATACCCGAGACGCTGGAAAAGGCTATTGCCATGGGCGACCTGCGGGAGAACGCCGACTACCAGGCTGCCCACGAGCGTCGGCAGTTCGTCCAGGCCCGTATCAACCAACTGCGTCTGAGGCTCGCGAAGCTCTCCAATCTGGATCTGTCCAAGATCCCCAAGGATCGGGTCGGGCTGGGCTCCAAGGTGACGGTCAAGGACCTCGACTCCGGTAAGACCGAAACCTACGAGTTGGTGGTCTCGGACGGTGCCGATTTCGAGGGCGGTCAGATCTCGGTGTCATCCCCGCTGGGGCGGGGTCTGCTGGACCGCAAGAAGGGCGATAAGGTTGACATCAGGCTTCCCGTGGGCGCGCGGCGCCTGAAGATCGTGGGGCTCCTGACGATGCACGACTTGGTGGCCGAGGAGAGCTAGCCCGTGTGGGGCGCCGGGCCCGGAGCCGTCTCCTAGAGTCGCCCATTGCTTGGCCCCGAGCCCACACCGACAGACAGCCGCGAGTTCTAGTTGCCCTTCTCCTCGCCCTGCGCGGCCTTGTTCCGGACATTGGTGGCGTGCCGGTCGCCGATCTCCCGGTACACTTCGCGCATCGCTCCTTCAGCCCAGCGGGCACGCTCCTCCCACGTGCTACAGGCCTCCATCGCGTCGTACGCCTTCAACAGGTCGCGGGCGAGCGCGGGATCGGCGTTGTCGGCGAAGCGCTCGGTCACCTTGCACATGTACTCCATCTTGAGGGCGAGCACGAAACAGTAGGTGGCCAGCATGTAGAACGCCTCGTCGGTCCCCGGTTTCAGATCGTCCAGCTTGGGACGCTTGAACTTGACGGTGGGGAACCAGTCCGTCATCAGATGAATGTCACCCAGTACTCTTTCCGGCATAACTCCTCCTCAATGTTGCTTGGATGGTTCTACAACGGGACGGCTCAGTGATGTCTGAGTTCCGGTGATTCCAATGATTTCCTGGCGCAGTTCGGTGAGCCGTGCCGCATAGAGCGCATCGCCCACCGACCATGTGTTGTCGAACGAGTTCAGCCACCGCTCAGCGTCGGCGGCTCGCCCGAGTCGAGCCAACAGCCGCGCCAGCAGTAACCTCTGTGGCCCCAGGGCGGTAAGCGGGAAGAATGCGATCCACGGTGAGCCGGGCCGTGCAACCGCGCTATCCAAATAGGCGACCGCCCGGGTCGTGTCGGAGGCGAGGAGGGCAAGCCGGGCGCGTAGGGAGGATCGTAACCCGGCCGGTAGGGGATTGGACTCGTCGGGCTGGCGCGCGGCATCGAGCGCTGCGAGGAGTTCGCCGGCTTCCGCCGAGTCGCCCCACAGGGTTGCGGCATGCACTAAGGCCCGGAACGCCTGATTCGCGACGTCGTCGGTCGGCCGTGAGAAGTTGGGCGCGACACCCGCATGCACCTGATTTCTGCTCCACTCGAGCATGGGCCGCGCGAGGTCTGCGGCATCGTAACCGGCTAGATATGCCGCAACCACCCATCTGTCGAACGACAGACCCTGCGCGACTCGAGACCACACGCGTTGGGCCTCGCGCCACCGCTGCTGGGCGGTGAGGGCTACCAAGCGGTACTGTGCGCCGCGTAGCCTGTCGTCCGGAGTCCGATCCGGGCCCATGAGATAGCCCGCGATGCTGTCGGCAAGCACGAGTCCCCATTTGCGCCGCGTGAGAAAGGCGAAGAGCAGGGACAGCGTGGGCCGGTCAGCCGTGGCCATCGATCTGAGAGCCCGGGACACCTGCTGCTCGTCGCCTGAAGAGAGTTCCAGCGCGGCTGCCCAGACCGCACGTTCCCTGTCGTCCCGGGGCATGCCGCGAAAACTGCGCTCACCGCGGGACCAATCTCCCTGCAACAGTGCAAGCGCCACGAGACGGCCGTGTATCGGCGCAAAACCGCTGTCGATCGCCACGAGTGATTCGTATGCGGCCCGCGCGTCGGTCAGACTGTGGCCGACGTAGGCCCCCATGTACATCAGCGATTCGCCGAGGCCGAGCCACGCGTCTGGCAGGTCGGGGTAGTCCAGCACTATCCGCTGGAACCCGGCCGTTGCCGCGGTGGCGTTGCGAAGCACGTAGTCTCGTTGGGCTTGGAGCAAGTTCGACCACGGTGCCTCCAGGTTCTCGATCGCCAATCCGCGCCGCACCGCATCCAGCGCGGAGCGGTAATCGTAGCGGGATACGTGCGCGACGCTCATGCGGTGGAACGCCACGGCGAATTCGGAATCGGCCTGCACGGCCCGCTGATACTCCTTCACCGCCATGTCGGGATGGTAGGTGCCGTAGTACCTCTGTCCCCGCATGAGGTGGGCGAGCGCACGGGGCGATGTGGTGGATGCGGCGATCTGCATCATTGTCTGGAGCTCGAGGTCTCCCGCGCGCATGAGTTCCAGAACGGCCTCCATGGCTAGCCGCTCCAGCGCACGCGCGGTAGATTCGCCCCGGCCGCCGGCGGTACCGCGATACACCTGCTCGCCGGTGCGTGCGCTGTGTAGTGCCAGCGTAACGACGGTGCCCTGCGGCCCGGCCCTTAGTTCGCCGGTGCTGAAGTAGTCTCCGTCCAGGTCTCTCGCTCGCTTCACCAGTGCGGAAGGGGAGATCTGGCTTTGGGAAGCCGGAGAGCTCGCCGGTTCAGGTACCTCCATCGTTTGCACACCGGGAATCCATTTGATCGCGCTGGCGAACTCGTGGGCAGGCCGCGGTCGATCCCCGTCCGGCGAATCCGTGACGTCTCCGTGCTGTTGCAGCGGGAAGACCACGATGCTCGGCCCGCTGGCGAGCGCGATATTGTCGGGGCGGAATACTAGGAAAGCTGCTAGGGCAACGAATAGTGCCAAGGTGACGCCGATCGGCCGCCAGCGGATGGGCTTGTGTGGCTTGTGCGACTGTGGCTGCACGGAGGCCAATACGCGGGCGAAGCGCTCGGCTGTGGGGAACCGGTCCGCCGGGGCCTTGGCCAGGGATTTCTCCACGACGGCTTGAAGTTCTGCGCTCGCCGTGGGTCGCACGATTCTCAGCGACGGCGGTTGCTCGGACACGTGCCGTGCTATGATTGCCTGGGCGTAGCTGCCCGTGAACGGCGGCTCACCGGCCAGCATCTCGTACAACACGCAGCCCAGAGAATAGATGTCCGAGCGGCCGTCGATAGCGCCCGCTCCCGCGCACTGCTCGGGGCTCATGTACGGCGGCGTACCCACGGTCAACCCTTCTCCCGTCAGCCTGTCTCCACCGGCGGCCTCGACCGCGCGTGCTATCCCAAAGTCGGCCACTACCGCGTGGCCCTCCTCGAGCAGCACGTTCTCCGGCTTGATATCCCTGTGTACCACGTTGTTTCTGTGAGCCGAACTCAGCGCCTCGGCTACCTCGACGGCGATATCGAGGGCCTCCTCCAGCGGGAGCTGTTTTTCCCTGTTCAGCCGGGTCCTTAGCGAGCCGCCTTGCACGTAGGGCATGGCATAGAACAGAAAGCCGTCCGCTTCGCCCGAGTCGAGCAGCGGGAGGATGTTGGGATGATTGAGATTGGCGGTGATCTTGATTTCGTAAAGGAACCTCTCGCTTCCCACGGCGGCCGCGATTTCGCCGCGCAGGACCTTGATGGCGACCGAGCGCTCGTGTCTCAGATCCCTGGCCAGATAGACCGTGGCCATCCCGCCCGAACCAAGTTCGTGTTCGATGGCGTATCGATCTGCTACCGCGGATCGGAAGTGCACGGCTGGATCGGGCACGGTGGAACTCATCTCCAAGTGGGTCCCTAAGGTACGTGCCCGGGCCGGTAGGGGCCAGCGAGCGGAGCGCACTACTCCTGGCGGGGATCGTTTGACCCGAGACTTGGATTCCCGGCCGCGGATCTTTGAGTAGGCTGCGGGTTCACGGCGGATGGATCTATGTTGCGGAGGCCCGACGCGGAAGAATAGCTTTGCTGGAGTGGATGGGATGACTTTGCAAAGAACCACATTGTCCCGGTGCCCTACGTTCCCCCAGATCTGTTGCTGGGAACGCGAGGGGGAATGACAGACTCGGAAGGCGCGTTGCGGACCGATTCGTGGCAT
>JBHHZE010000092.1:0-7620 GCA_046757925.1 Gemmatimonadales bacterium | reverse complement strand
GCTGAGGGGACGCTACATAACCGCCGAAGACGTGGGTACGAGTCCGAGCGATATGGAATATGTGCGTGAGGAAACCGACTACGTTGTCGGTCTCAAGGGAGGTTCAGGCGATCCCTCTCCCGTTACCGCGTTCGGGGTCTACCGCGGCATACTGGCATGTCTCCAATTCCGCTATGGTTCGGATGATCCGTCCGGTAAGACGGTCGCGCTCCAGGGGTTGGGACACGTGGGGTATAACGTCTGCCGCCACCTGCACGAAGGAGGTGCTGAACTGGTCGTAACAGATATCGACGACGGGAGAGTCAAGCGGGTTGTCGATGAATTCGGCGCCCGTGGCGTGAAGCCCGAGGAGATATACGAAGTCGACGCTCAGGTGTTCGCACCGTGTGCGTTGGGCGGGGTCATCAACGACAAATCGCTCGAGGTACTCAAGGTAGAAATCGTCGCCGGTGCGGCCAACAACCAACTGGCCGAAGACCGTCACGGGGATGCGCTTTACGAAAGGGACGTGATCTATGCTCCCGACTACGTGATCAACGGGGGTGGGCTCATCAGCGTGAACGGCGAGTTGGAGGGGTGGGAGACAGACAGGGTTAACGAGAAGACATCAGAGATCTATGACACGGTTCTCCAGCTATTGGAGATATCGCGTCACGAGGGAGTCCCCACATATCAGGCTGCTCGTAGACTTGCCGAACGGCGCATCGCCGCCGGCGCGGAACGCAGCGCCCAGCCTGCATGACGGAGAACTACGATGGGTGATGCCAACAGTCTGCGGCTGTCTCTTGGCGAGGCCGACCCTACTATCGGTGGGTTGATCGGACAGGAGGTAGCTAGACAGGAAGAGGGGCTGGAGCTGATCGCGTCCGAGAATTTCGTCTCGCGGGCTGTGCTGGAGGCGATGGGTTCCGAATTGACGAACAAGTACGCCGAGGGTTACCCAGCCAAGCGGTACTACGGTGGCTGCGAGGTGGTGGACAAGATCGAAAGTCTTGCCATCGAACGGGCCAAGCAACTGTTTGATGCCGATCACGCCAACGTTCAGCCCCACAGCGGCGCCCAGGCGAATCTAGCCGCGTACCTCGCGGTGATGCAGGCGGGTGACACGCTGATGGGAATGGAGCTGTCCCACGGCGGTCATCTTACTCACGGATCTCCCGTGAATGCCAGCGGCAAACTGTTCAACGCCGTGCAATATCAGGTCAATCAGGATACCGGACTGATCGATCTGGATCGTGTCAGGGAGATTGCACTTAGGGCGCGGCCGTCGGTGATCGTGGCGGGTGGGAGCGCGTACCCTCGGAAGATCGACTTTGCGGGGTTCGCCGAGATTGCGCGCGAGGTGGATTGCGTCTTCATGGTGGATATGGCGCACTTTGCAGGCCTCGCCGCCGCCGGCGTCTATCCTTCGCCCGTTCCCCATGCTGATCTGGTGACCAGCACCACGCACAAGACGCTGCGCGGGCCGCGGGGCGGGTTCATTCTCGCCAAGAAGGCTCTGGCGAAGGCGGTAGACAAGTCCGTGTTTCCGGGCATGCAAGGAGGGCCGCTCGAGCATGTGATTGCGGCCAAGGCCGTCGCCTTCCATGAGGCGCTGGAGCCCGGCTTCAAGGAATACGCGGCACAGGTGGTGCGCAACGCGGTCACGTTGGGGGAGTCGCTGATGGAGCTCGGTTACACTCTGGTTTCGGGCGGCACCGACTCACACGTGCTGCTCATGGACTTGAGACCCCAGGAGATGACCGGCAAGTTCGCCGAGGAGGCCCTGGGCAGAGCCGAGATTCACGTCAACAAGAACACGATTCCGGGAGATCCGGAGTCGCCGTTCGTGACCAGTGGGGTCCGGATTGGGACCCCGGCCCTCACCACTCGGGGAATGCGGGAGGGCGAGATGCTGAGGGTTGCGGAGTTCATAGATACGATTCTGACCAAGCCGGACGATACTACGATCGTGCGGGTCGGGGCGTCGGTGCACGAGCTGGCGGCAGAGTTTCCCCTTTATCTCGATGCAGGTGCCCACACGCACCAGGTGAACGTGTGACCACCCCTTGCTCGTTGCGACCGGTCGATTCACCTTATGGGTGTGTTTGAATTGCAACTAGCCGAAGAGCTGCTCGAACGAATCCGGGCCATCGACGGCCGCTACCATGAGAGGGCCTACCTCTTCGTGTTGGCGGCGCTGGAGTACTGTCAGCGTAAGCGGAAGGTACGTGGGCACATACGGGGTGAGGAGTTGGCGTGGGGGTGCCGCGATCTCGCGCGCGAGCAGTTCGGTTTGACCTCACGGACCGTTCTGTCGTACTGGGGAATCGATGACACCGACGACATTGGCCGCATCGTTTTCGTGCTGATAGATGTGGGGTTACTCATGCCTGACGATGACGACCGCAGAGAAGATTTCAGTGCCGTCTACGACTTTGAGGAGGCGTTCGAAGAAGAATACCCATGGGCCGGCGTAAGTCGCGCTGGCGGGGGTGTTTGAAGCGTAGTATTAGTTTTGGGAAGAGGGGTGCATCATGGAACTAACTGAGTTTCCCACCTGTCAGAAGTGCAATCAAGGGATTCTATTGCCTCTGTCTGATTATGGACGCGACGGAGCACCCATCACCTACAAGGCGTGGGTTTGTAATAGCCCGGATTGCGGCTTCAACATCCGGATCGACAACGGCGAGATTTCGCTCGGTCGGGCCATCGGTCAAAGCTTCAAGTAGTCCTGTGGCAGCGGGGTGCCGCCCCGACGCCGTCACCGACTGTAACGATCCATAATGATTCAGATACCCGTGCTCGACGCCGCCCAGGCCGCGAGTTGGGACGAGTACGCCCGCGTTGAAGCGGGTATCCCCAGCCGAGTGTTGATGGACGCTGCAGGGCGCGCGGCCGCGCTGGTCGTCGCGCGCGAGTTCGCCGATCGGCTGGGTGATGGGGTGCTGGTAGCGGCCGGGCACGGCAACAACGGGGGCGACGGATGGGTTGTGGCCCGGGCGCTGGTGGCCACTGGAGTAAGGGTCTGGGCGGTGGACGAGGAGCGCGAGCGTTCGGACGATTGCGAGGCCAACCGCCGGTTGGCGCTGGAGGCGGGAGTCACGCGGCTTGGTCCCGGGGACGAATGGCCGGTTGTCGGCGTGCTGGTGGATGCGGTGCTGGGCACCGGGGCATCGGGCCCACCCCGCGGCGCGGCTGGTCAGATTGCGCGGCACATCGCCGACAGCGCTGCGCCGGTTGCCGCGATCGACGGGCCCACCGGACTGGACCTTACGACCGGCGAGGCACACGGTCCCGTGCGCGCCCAGCTCACCCTGACGTTTGGGGGTGTGCGTCGCGGGCACCTGCTTGCCAGAGATCTGTGTGGCCGGGTGGTGGTCGTGGACATCGGGTTCCCCGAGCCATCGGCCGAATGGCCCACTCTGGTGACGGACGGATGGGCGAGGACCGTGTTGCCGCGGTTCGAAGCCGCGATGCACAAGGGAGATCGCGGGCGGGTGCTGGTGGTGGGAGGCGACCACGGCATGGCCGGGGCAGCGATCCACGCTGCGTCCGCCGCGTTTGCGGTAGGGGCGGGTCTGGTCAAGGTCGCGGCTCACGAGGTCACCGTGGCCGCCGCGCAAAAGCGGCTGCCCGATGCGCTCACCACTCAAACGGCACTCGGCCCGGGGATCGAAGAATCGCTTGAGGAATCGCTCGGTTGGGCCGACGCAGTGGTCTTGGGGCCTGGAATGGGGCGCGGGAAGGACCGCAGTGCGTTCGTGGGTGCGCTATTGGCTAGCGTGGATAGTCCCGCCGTGATCGATGCCGACGCACTGCACGTGGGTCTCGATGCGCTGAACGCCGGGGCCGCGCCGCGCGTCTTCACACCTCATCCGGGCGAGTTCAGGTCGGTCTTCCCCGATCTCGCTGGCGATATGGACCATGACCGTTTTGCCGCCGCAGAGTCCGCCGCAGCGGCGGCGCAATCGCGAGGCGCAGCCCCGGTGATCCTGCTCAAGGGTGTGCCCACGGTGATCGCCCAATCCGGAGGCGACACACGTGTGGTAGCGTCCGGCAATCCGGCGCTCGCCACCGGTGGTAGCGGCGATCTGTTGGCCGGATTCATAGGGGCGTTCTTGGCACGCGGCATGCCCCCAGGCGATGCGGCTGCGCTGGGTGCGCACGTCCTGGGCCGGGCCGCAGAAGTTGCGGCGGCATCGCACGGGGTCCGCTCGACACGGCCCGCTGACGTGGTTGCCGCCGTTGAAGTGCTGTGGAAGGAACTGGCAAGAGACGCGATTCACGCTCCGCCCGTGCTCGTGGAGCTTAAGCCCCCCGCTTTGGTGTGACGCGATTACCCTTACTTTGACTGCATGAAGAATCTTGCGCCGTTGGCCGAAGGCTCCGAGTTTGACAAGATCCGGCGAATCTGGCGTGCGTTGGGAGATCGCGCGGTCGCGGGCGGTGACGACTGCGCGATCGTGCAACTCGGCAGCGAGCGTCTCGCCGTGTCCACCGACATGGCCATAGAGGGTGTACACTTTCAACTCGGTTGGATCCAACCACATGAAGTCGGTTGGCGGGTTGGGGCGGCTGCGCTGTCCGACCTCGCGGCGGTTGCAGCCTCGCCAATCGGGTTACTCGCAAGCCTCGGCGTCTCGGCCGAGTGGCCCGATGATTTTGTGGCGGAGTTGACGGGTGGGATCGGAGAGGTCGCGGGTGCGGTGGAGGCGAAAGTCTGGGGCGGGGACCTGGTTACGAGCGAAAAACTCGTTATAGACGTCGTAGCTCTCGGAAGCGTCTCTGAACCGATAATGCGGAGCGGTGCATCGGTGGGCGACACATTGTGGGTGACCGGTCGCTTGGGTGCTCCGCTTGCCGCCTTAACCGCATGGCAGGGCCGTAACGAACCGGATCGTATGGCGCGCGAGCGGTTCGCCCGTCCGATGCCGCGCGTAAAGGAAGCTCGATGGCTCGACGAACACGGTGCCTGCGCGATGATCGATCTGAGTGATGGGCTCGTGGCCGACGCCGGGCAACTCGCTGCGGCGTCCGGCGTTCGCTGTGTTATCGAAGCCGGTCAGGTGCCGGTCCACCCGGCGGCAGATCCGACCATGGCGCTCGCCGGAGGCGAAGAGTACGAATTGCTGGTGGCAATGCCGCGTGACTTTGGAACGGATCACGCGGCGGAATTCTCTGAAGGATTTGACCTGTCGCTCGAGCGGGTGGGAGAGGTTGCGGCGGGAAGTGGAGTCCAGTTGTTGAGAGACGGCTTACAAATCGAGCCGCCAGTTGGCTACAGGCATTTCTAGGTCTATGAGCCCGTTTCCCGTTTCCCGTTTCCCGCTTGCCGCATCCCGATGATTCGCACGATCTGGTACAGGGTCACGCTCATTTTCTTGACGATCTATTATGGGTTGAAGGTGATCGTAGCGGCGCTGATTCTACGTATCCCCAACCGCCACGGTGGAGTTTACGACGAGACGACGAAACGGTGGTCTGCCTGGCAGCTCAAGGCGGCGGGCGTGAAGGTACGTACGGTCGGTTTCGAGAACATACCGAAGGGTCGGCCAGTGGTGTTCGTGTCCAATCACCAGAGTTGGTTCGACATCATATCGTTGGCGGCAACGTTGCCCCACACGACCCGTTTTCTGTCCAAGAAGGAGTTGGCCAAGGTTCCGCTGCTGGGAAAGGCTATGCAGGTAGCCGGTCACATCTTTCTCGACCGGCAAAACCGGCAGAAGGCCTTCGCAGCATATGAGGCAATTGCACAGGTTGTGAGCAACGGGATGAACGCCGTTGTGTTTGCCGAGGGCACGCGTAGCCGGACGGGCGAGCTGCAACCGTTCAAGAAGGGTCCATTTGTACTCGCCATAGCGGCGCAGGTGCCGGTGGTACCGGTTTATTGCGCACACACTTTTGGCATTTCGCCCAAGGGTAGCATTCGGATCCATCCCCGTCCCGTTACTCTCTATTTTGGAAAACCGATTTCAACTGAAGGAATGACATATGAAGAACGGAACGAACTCTTGGCGCGTGTGCGCGCGGTCATTGAGCAGTTCAGCGTTGACGCAGCCCGCGACTCCCACTAGGTTGCGCCGCCCATGAGCACAATAGTCGCAGTCAAGGCGCGCGAGATCTTGGACTCGCGGGGGAATCCCACGATAGAGGTCGATGTCGTTCTGTCGAGTGGAATGTTCGGTAGGGCGGCGGTCCCGAGCGGGGCGTCGACCGGGGAGCACGAGGCTGTAGAGCTGAGGGACGGTGATGCCAAGCGCTATGGTGGCAAGGGGGTGCTCGAGGCGGTCAAGAACGTAAACGAAGTGATCGGACCGCGGTTGGAGGGATTCGACGCGCTCGATCAGGTTGAGCTCGATGCCGCTATGCTGGAAATGGACGGCACGCCCAACAAGAGCAACCTCGGGGCCAACGCCATCCTGGCGGTATCGATGGCGTCGTCGCGTGTGGCAGCGGAAGATGTGGGACTGCCGCTCTATCGGTACCTTGGCGGGCCGTTGGCCCACGTGTTGCCGGTCCCGATGATGAACATTCTGAACGGTGGCGCGCATGCATCCAACAATGTGGATGCTCAGGAGTTCATGATCGTGCCGGTTGGCGCCGAGGAGTTCGGCGAGGCGTTGCGCATGGGGGTGGAGGTTTTTCATACTTTGAAAAAGGTGTTGTCCGAGCAGGGACTCTCGACGGCGGTGGGTGACGAGGGTGGATTCGCCCCCATGCTGCCGTCCAACGAGGCGGCACTCGACGCCGTGGTGTCGGCCATAGAGAAAGCCGGGTACAAGCCGGGCCACGACGTAGCCATAGCGGTGGACGTGGCGGCGAGCGAACTGTATCAGGGCGGCGAGTACGTTTTCAAGAAGGGTGATGGCTCCAAGCATTCTGCCGCCGAGATGATCGATCTCTACGGCGGGTGGTTGGAGAAGTATCCCATCGTAACGATCGAGGATGGCCTGGCCGAGGACGATTGGGAGGGTTGGGCCGAGCTCACGAAGGTGTTGGGCGAGAAGGTGCAGCTAGTGGGAGACGATATATTTGTCACCAACGTGGAGCGTTTGGCCCGCGGTATCGAGGAGGACGTAGCCAATTCGATCCTGATCAAGCTCAACCAGATCGGCACGGTGACCGAGACGTTGCAGTGCATCGATCTCGCGCAAAAGAACATGTACGGTTGTGTGATTTCGCACCGATCCGGCGAGACAGAGGACGCTTTCATAGCGGACTTGGCCGTGGCGACCGGAGTGGGGCAGATAAAGACCGGTAGTGCATCGCGTACCGATCGGATATGCAAGTACAATCAGTTGCTGCGGATCGACGAGGAGCTGGGAGACGTGGCGATCTATCCGGGCCGGGAGGTCTACGGTCTGTGAACAAGGGGCGCGTCATTGCGCTCGCCGCAGTATTGGGCGGTTTTACCTTTGGCGCGTTCGGTGGCGAATATAGATTGATCGACTGGTGGCAACTCAAGCGCCAGGTCCACGAGGAAGACTCGGCGCTGGTTGCCCTGCGGCACGAGATCGACAGCCTGGCGGCGTACGCCGAGGCGTTGGAGCATGACAGCGCCACGCAGGAGCGGGTCGCGCGGGAGAAGTTTGGAATGTTGCGGGATGGTGAGATAGTTTATTTGGTGGAGAGTAGGGA
>JBHHZE010000091.1:0-7974 GCA_046757925.1 Gemmatimonadales bacterium | reverse complement strand
ACTGGCCGGATAGGAGCCCCGTCTAACCCCAAGCGCCAGCTTGGGGTTCATGACAAAGGAACGGTCTTGCGTTGTCGGAGGCTTCGGTAGGTATTCGAGGCCATGCTCTTCAACTCCCTCACCTTCCTAGTCTTCTTCGCCATCGTCTTGGGGCTGTACCGCCTCCCCCTACCCTGGCGCGCCAAGAAGCTGCATCTGCTGATTGCGAGCTACCTGTTCTATGCCGCGTGGAACCCACCGTTCGTGTTCTTGATCTGGCTTTCCACGATCGTGGATTGGTATGTCGCCAAGCGGCTCCCGACCGCAACGTCCCAAGTCCAAAGAAGGGCACTGCTGTTGACCAGCATCGGCACCAACTTGGGGCTCCTGGGATTCTTCAAGTACGGCAACTTCCTGCTCGACAATTTCGTGTCGCTCGCCGCCACTGTCGGTATCAATTACAGTCCACCGCCGTTCGACATCATCCTGCCGGTGGGGATCTCGTTCTACACGTTTCAGACGCTCTCGTACACGATCGATGTGTACCGCCGCCAGCTCGAGCCGGCAGAGTCGTTTCTGGACTTTGCGCTTTTCGTCACGTTCTTTCCACAACTCGTCGCGGGACCCATCGTGCGGGCGTCGCACTTTCTGCCGCAGTGTTTGACACCGAGGAACGTGAGTGCGCGACAGCTGGGCTGGGGACTGACACTCCTTACAATCGGGCTATTCGAGAAGGTGGTCTTAGCAGACCGCTGGATGGCGCCGGTCGCCGATCAAGTTTACGGCCGCGCACTCGAAGCCGGCGCTCTCACGGCGTGGCTCGGCACGCTGGCGTTTTCAGCCCAGATCTTCTTCGATTTCGCCGGTTACTCCACCTGCGCGATCGGAGTGGGTCTGTGCATGGGCTTCGAGATTCCCGACAACTTCCGCTTTCCGTATGCCGCCATAGGGTTCTCCGATTTCTGGCGGCGCTGGCACATCTCGCTCTCCACGTGGTTGCGCGATTATCTGTACATACCGTTGGGCGGAAATCGCAAAGGCAAGGCCCGTACGAGACTGAACTTGATGGGCACCATGCTGCTGGGCGGGCTGTGGCACGGCGCGGCATGGAACTTCGTGGTGTGGGGAGGACTCCACGGGCTGTACCTATCGGCGGAGCGAGTGCTCAAGAAACGGTTCGGCTCAACCGGATGGCAGACTTCAGCAGGTGGGAAACTGGCTCTGGCGTTACTTACGTACGTGCTCGTGTGCGTGGCGTGGGTGTTCTTTAGGGCCCGGGAATTCCCCAGCGCGTTTGCCCTGGTTCAAACCATGTTTACGGGCGGTCCGAATGAGATTACACTCGGCGGCTTCGCTACAGCGCGCGTAGTAGCGATCACCGTGATTCTCCTCGGCTCGCATTGGCTGCTCAAAGAGTCGAGCCTCGAGGAACTGGCCGCGCGTACACCGCCCTGGGCACGCGTCCTCGCGCTGAGTGGGATTTTGATATTGTTGGTACTGGTACCGGGAGACAATCGTGCCTTCATCTATTTCCAGTTCTAACCAGCGCCTCCCCGACGTAGACTGGGGCCGAGTGTGGTTGGGAGCGCTGGCCTTGAGCGTCGCATGCCTGGGCGCATGGGAGTGGACTCTGAGATCTCACGGTTTCGTTCCCTCGGTCGAGGACGACCTCCAAGCCTGGTCCGTGAACCGCGACCGGCTGGACCACGACGGGACCGTACTATTGGGTTCGTCCCGAGCGATGGCCGACCTCGACCCCCAAGGGTGGGCGCGCGTCGTGGGCGGGCGCGTGCCTATTCAACTCGCGATCACTTCGGGTGCCGCACTCCCCATGTTGGAGCACTTTGCAGAAGATCGCTCGTTTGTGGGGACCGCCCTAGTCGACTTCGTGCCGCGCATCGAGTTCGACGCCCGCAATCTCGGCAGCCGCGCCGAGGGCTATTTGTTGTCGTACGATCTATATCGATCGAAGCCGTCGGAATACACCGAGGCCAACCTGCAATACTTGGTTCCTCTCGTTGCATGGCGCAGTCCCGCCGTAGCGCCTGAGAAACTGCTCAAGCGGATCGCGGGCCGGCTGAGCAATGGGGGCAACATCACCCATTTTCTCCCCGAGCCTCCGTATTCCCACTTGCGCAAGGACCGGTTCCGACCGCAGGACTTCTCCAAGACAGACGCCAACACGCGCTTCCAAAGACAGTACGAATTCATTTCGACTCAGGGCCACCCCACCAGCCAGGCCCAAACCACCGAGATATTGCAGCGCATCGAAACTGCCGTGACGGCGATACAATCCCGCGGAGGGCGGGTTGTAATCGCGCAGCTGCCCAGATGCGGTGCGATAAGACGTGTCGAGGAGGAGCGCTATCCCAAGAGAGTGTACTGGGACAGACTGGCTTCCAACACATCGGCCCTGACCATCGATACGGAAACCATCCCCGCCGTGGCCCAACTCACCTGCCCCGACGGATCGCATTTGGACATGCACGACGCAGAGGAGTTTACGCGGATTCTGGCTTTGGCGGTGGGACGGCGCTAGGCTTCCGACGCTGGCCTGCACTACAGGCCGGCGCTAAGCGACGGGAGCCGTAGGCCTGATAGGTGAAAAGTGAAAGGTGAAACGTGAAAGAGATCCGGGTCAGCGCAGCGTGCCGGTGCCTCCCGTAGCGCGTGTTTGTGAGCGGTCGTCAGCTAGTTAGGATTTTGACCTTACGCGCGAACTGCAGCGCGCGGAGGGACAGCGGCGGCATGCGGAGCGTCAGGATCTTTCACATTTCACTTTTCACATTTGACATTCTCCGCCACCCCAAATACCCCGCCCTCACCACCGCCGCCGCGGTCCGGCGCCTCAGTTGAATGATCTTAGCCCGGCCCTTGGCGCTCGGTGTAAGGGGAAGACCCACCTCGACTCTGGTCGCCTCAGAGAGAGCCTTCTCCCGCAACGCTCGCCCGAGTAGCGGTTGAGCCAGTACGCGTTGTCTCCACCCGAGAAGCCGGCGCAATGGGAACGGCGGAATGTCACCCAGGATCTCGCTTGGGATGTCCGCACCTGCAAACCATTGGGCGGTGCGGAGCCAACTGACGGCGAGCTTCCTGGACGGGACTTCCGGCCCATCCATCCGGCGCGCCAGCTCGTCCCAGTCGAGTGGGCATTCGCCGGCCAACACCGACGTGCCGTCCAGGAAGTAGCGCAACCGATATCCTCCCTCGCCCCCACCGGTTTCGAGCGCGTGCGTAAGCCCGTGCCACAGCAGCTCCGTCGCCGGCTGGACGGGCAGATCCGCTCCCGCACGCATGCCGCCCGCAGTGGCCCGTCGCCAGGCCTCTGCGGGCTCGGCGGCGCCGGACGTGGACACGTGCAACTCCACACGGACCCCGTTGCTGTCCACCAGGGGTCTCAGGTGATAGTGCCCGTCCGGTGTGCGATCCGTCGGGAACTGATAGCGATACCCCGCTTGGAACAGTCCTTCGAGCACGCGGTCGCACATCTCGTGCGGGATCAAGACGTCGACATCCGCCGTAACACGGGCATCTGCCAGGGGGAATCGGTCGCTCATGAGGCGGCGGGCAGCACCCTTGATGAGAACCGCGGGAACGCCCAGCTGGGCCAACGATCGCATGACCAGGTCGGCCTGGTTGTCGACCAAGAGATCGGCAGCCGCAATCTTGCGCGCGCGCGTCCCAAGCCACTCGGTGAAGCGGATGCCCTCCACCGAGGTCAGTCGAACGCGCAGTGCTCGCAGCCGCCGGTACAACCAGATCTCCGCACCCTCGTACTCGACCAGCGCTTCGAGTCCCGCAAGCCGGACGGCGTTCCACCTCGTTTGCATTGACGTCGGTGATGCCGCAGGCTTTAGGCGTAGCGTGTTTAGCAATAAGTCGATCAGCACTTGACCGACTCGCGTGCGCCACCGGGGAATCGTGCGATGTGCTGGAACCTACTCGGCGCATCGCTATCCTCCCGCAGGAACGGCACTCCGCCCTTCACGAGCCAGGCATGCGCCTCTATCCTGCCTTTCGCATCGCGGGCTACGCCGATCTCCAACTCGACGTCCCTGCCGGCACGTCGCAACAGGTAGTAGAGCACCGTGTTGCGGCGCAGGCAGGTGTTACTCCAGGGTCCGGAGAGGCGTGCGAGGATGGATCGCACGTAGTGCGCCAGGTGCATGTCTGTCACGTCGGCGTGTCGCGCGGGATTTACGCTCAACCAGTGCGCCACTTTGGCAAAAGACAAGATGGAGAGCAGCGGAGGAATGAGGAGCGCGGCGCACGTCGCTCTCAACCGCCACGCAAATGACAGGTCACTCACTGCTCGATCAGCACCAGCTTCGCTTTGAGGCACCGATCCAGAAACTCCCTTGTGCTCTCCACGGCCTCCGACTCGGTCACTTCATATTCGTCGAGTAGGCGTGCTACCAGATCATCGAACGACTGCGGATTATCGAGCGCTTGGAGAATGACGAGTCCCGTTTCGCTCACCGAGAAGTAGCGCCGGGTTCCCAGGTGTAGCACCACGCCCTCGCCTTCCAACTCGGTGAGGCGGAGATCCTTGTGTTTGATGTATCGTGCGGTCACGCCGTCAACTCGTTCAAGATGGAGGGATCACTGAAGAGATCCCGACCCAACGTAATACGGAAACTGCGCGCTTGCTTGGCGAGTCGCGTCAGGAGTTCCAGGTGCTCCTGTGCCAGGCTCGGTTCGAGAACGACCCAGGCGGACCACTTCACCAATTCCACCAGTGCTTCCCGCGCCGGGATCCGGGACACCGAGGTGCAGCCATCGCCGACTGTGGGGAAGAGCACTAGATTCGGTGTGACGCGTGGCGCCCACGAACCTCCGAGTTCTTCAGGGGTACAACCCACCTTGTCGCGTTCGGGGATCGGTACGCCCACATGGCGTTGCAGCAGGTCGTAGCCACCGGGGCGGAGCGCGATCGGCTCGCGAAAACTCACAACATCGACCGCGGCATGGCCCGCCGCGAGGAACGCGATGTCGTCCGTGCCGACCGCCCAGCCCCACGATGCCAGCAGTGCGGCGGTGGTAGACTTGCCCGCTTGAGCATTGCCTGCAAACAGCCAGCCATTGCCCTCGGGATCCTGCGCCGTGGCAGCATGCACGTGGTGGTAGCCCGCTCGCCGGACGAGAAAGATCACTACAGCTAGGAAAAACGACCTGAGCGCCATGTCCAAGAGCTTCGCGGCCTCGGGTGAAAGGACGACTTCGGCGACGGGTACACCATCCTCGAGCCTCGCCGTCGCCGGGGCGAGAGTCCAGCCCAAGGAAGTCTCACCGCTGTCGCTTTGCGTCACGATCTCGACGCTGCCCTGCCGAAAGATCTGGCCAGCGGTCGATGGGATCGGAGAGGGATCGCCGATCTTTAGCCGGATTGTGAGAGGGGGCGATATTACAAGGGCTGAGTTCTTGAGCCAGCGTTCGACGGCAGAGCCAACCGCGGGGTCGTCACATTCGATATGGAGCATAGAGAGCACACTATGCAGTTCCCGATCCTACCGCAACGAGAAGCGCCAGGCCATTCGTCTGACCTGGCGCTGCGACGAAGTGCCTACCGACCCCTACAACGTAATCGATATCAGCATAAGGGTAGCTTCGGTAAGCGAGGCCTCTTCCTTCAGGGTTGGCTTCACGAAGGGTTTCTTCTCCATCACTCCTCCACCTTCTAAGTGGCAAGAACTCATGAGTTTAGGTGCAATTTCCATTCCCAATACCGACGACGGCATGTGGCCAGCGTAATCTCTTTTTTACCATAGACTTATGGATCGGTGACGGTGTGGCTGCGCAGGCACACATCCGTGGGCCCCGGTCAACATCTGTCGCGGCGGGGCCAGGGGGGGAACCGGCAACCGGGAAGCGAGAAGCGGGAAAAGATGTGAAAAGTGAAATGCGAAAGGGGCCTGCTCAGCGCAGCATGCCGGTGCGTCCCGTAGCGCGCGTTGGTGAGCGGCTGGGAGCATTTAGGTGCTCGGCCTTTGCTCGCGAACTGCAGCGCGCGGAGGGACACTAACGGCATGCGCAGCGAGGGGAGCCCCAGGTTTGAGATGTGAAAAGTGAAATGTGAAATGTGAAAAGATGGGGAGTGGGAAGTAGGAACCCGCCGACTTTCACGTTTCACTTTTCACCTTTCACCTCCATCCTTTTCCCCTTTCCCTTTTCCCATTTCCCTCTGCTTCAGCCCCTCCCACCACTCCAATCTCTTCTTGATCTCCTTCTCGAACCCAAAGTCGCTCGGCTCGTACCATTTGGCGTCGCGGAGCGCGTCGGGCAGATACTCTTGGCCGGCCGCGAAGCCAGAGTCTTCCGCGTGGTCGTAGCGGTAGCCCTTGCCATAGCCCAGTTCCTTCATGAGACCGGTTGGCGCGTTGCGGATGTGCAGAGGGACAGGCTCGTTGGGGTGATCTTGCGCAGCATCCATCGCCTTGCTCCAAGCCTCGTACACACGATTTGACTTGGGCGCCGTGGCCAAATAGATCACAGCCTCGGCGATGGCGAGTTCTCCTTCCGGCGATCCCAAAAAATGAAACGCATCCTTCGCCGCCAGTGCGATCGAGAGCGCACGGGGATCGGCCAGCCCGATGTCTTCACTCGCCATCCGCACCACGCGCCTGGAAATGTAGAGTGGATCTTCACCCGCGTTTATCATCCGCGCCAACCAGTACAAGGCACCCTCGACATCAGACCCGCGCACTGCCTTGTGCAGCGCCGAGATGATGTTGTAGTGGAACTCGGCGGACTTGTCGTACACGGGGAGGCGTTTGGCTAGAACGGATTCGACTACTTCGTGTGAAAGGGGAAAAGTGAAATGTGAAATGTCGGAGCGTACGTGTGAGATAATGGCTTCCAACGCGTTAAGGGCCCGCCTAGCATCACCATCGGCCCACCTTACAAGCAGCCCCAAAGCCTCATCGCCCACCTCGACCTCAGTCTTTTCACCTTTCACATTTCCCGTTTCACCCAACGCGCATTGCACGATCTGTCTGATCTGTTCCCCGGTCAGCGGTTCCAGAACGTACACTTGCAATCGCGACAAGAGTGCAGCATTGAGTTCGAAGCTCGGATTCTCCGTGGTCGCACCTATGAGCGTCACCGTCCCCTGCTCCACCCATGGGAGAAAGGCATCCTGCTGCGCCTTGTTGAAGCGGTGGATCTCGTCGCAGAAAAGGATGGTCCCGCGGCCCTCGAACTCGAGGCGCTGCTTCGCCTCCTTGATGATCTCGCGTACGCGCGGGATTCCCTCAGTCACAGCACTGAACGGCTCGAAATGACGGTCGGCGTAGTGGGCGATGATGCGAGCCAGGGTGGTCTTGCCCGAACCCGGCGGCCCCCAGAAAACCATGGAGGTCACTTCGCCCTTCAGGATCGCCTCTCGGAGCGGCTTGCCTTCGCCCAAGATGTGTTCTTGGCCCAGAAAATCGTCGAGAGTCTTTGGACGCATCCGGTCCGCGAGAGGACGGCCTTGAACGACGGAGAAGAGAGAGGGATCAGTCATTATGTGAAATGTGAAATGTGAAACGTGATAGCGCAAAGAAAGGTACCGCCCGCGCAGGAAAACGATGACAGCCTCTAGCCCGTATCCCACTATACTAGCTCATGTACCAACTCGAGCGATTGAATATCTGGCGCGCCGCAGTGGAGCTATCGTGCGAGGCTTACGGATTCACTCTATGCGGTCCCATTACCCAGCACTTCGACCTTCGCAATCAGATCCGGCGCTCCGCTGCTTCGATCCCAGCAAACATTGCTGAAGGCTACGGGCTCGGCACTCAACCCCAAATGATACGATGCCTACGCATATCGCTGGGGTCAGCCTACGAACTGCGGACACATCTGAGACTTGCCGCGTATCACAAGTTGTTAATCGCGGAGGATCTCGATGCCGTCAGACGCTGCTGCGATCCGACAATACGGTTGATCACCGGGACTTTGAAAGGACTGCAACGGATGCCGAGAGGATAGTGAGATCTCTTTTCACATTTCACG
>JBHHZE010000090.1:0-8096 GCA_046757925.1 Gemmatimonadales bacterium | reverse complement strand
AACCAGCTCACCAAGAGAGAGAAACCCGAGAGCACGCCCGTCTAGACGGACCTTCTTTTTCAAGCTATTGGAGTAGTCGCGAGTAAGCTGGTATACTCGTGTAGGTCGCGACATCGCACATCCACTCACCTAAGCGGAATCATTCATGAAAAAGCTCGTTTTCCTCGTTGCAGCGGCATGTGTTTCATGCTCCTCCCAGCACCTATCCAGAGCCGATATCGCGCGCTGGGAACAACAGGCCCAGGACGTCACCATTATCCGCGACGATTGGGGCATTCCACACGCCTACGGCAAGACCGACGCCGATGCCGTGTTTGGCCTGCTGTACGCGCAAGCCGAGGACGATTTCAATCGGGTGGAGGTGAACTACCTGAACGCCACGGGCCGCCTGGCGGAGGCCGAGGGGGAGAGCGAGATATATCGCGATCTCAGGATGAAGCTCTTCATCGATCCCGACAGCATGAAGGCACTGTACGAGGTGAGCCCGGAGTGGTTGAAGAAGTTGATGAACGCCTTTGCCGACGGTCTGAACTACTACCTCTACACCCACCCCGAGGTCACTCCCAAGGTCATCAACCGCTTCGAGCCCTGGATGGCGCTCACGTTCAGTGAGGGCAGCATCGGAGGTGACATCGAGCGAGTGTCTCTTCGTCAGCTTGAGGCCTTCTACGGAGACAGCGCTGCGATGCATGTGGCTGTCGCCGATGGCGGCATGCCGATGGAGCCGAGCGGATCGAATGGCTTTGCGATTGCGCCGTCCAACAGTGCCTCCGGCCATGCCCTGTTTTTGATCAATCCTCATACGTCGTTCTACTTCCGGGCCGAGGTACAGGTCGTGAGCGACGAAGGCCTGAACGCCTACGGTGCAGTGACATGGGGACAGTTTTTCGTCTATCAAGGCTTCAACGAACGTGTGGGATGGATGCACACCTCGAGCGGCGTCGATAACATCGACGAATACCTGGAAACGATAGTGAAGACAGATAGCGGTCTCGCCTATCGCTACGGGAGTGAGCTGCGTCCGCTGACGACGAAGAAGATAACGGTCGCTTACAAGACGGGGGCCGGGATGGCCCGGAGGGAATTCGCGGTCTACCGCACTCATCACGGGCCCATCGTGCGCGAAATAGACGACAAGTGGGTGAGCGTGAGATTGATGGAGGAACCCCTCAAGGCGTTGACCCAGTCGTACCTGCGGACCAAGGCAAAGAATTACAAAGAGTTCCGCGAGACCATGGAGTTGCACACCAACTCGTCCAACAATACGGTGTTTGCAGATGCCGACGGCAACATCGCGTACTTCCACTCCAACTTCATTCCGCGGCGCGACACCAGCTTCGACTGGCTCCGGCCGGTGGACGGGAGCAACCCGGCGACGGAATGGCAGGGCGTGCACTCCATCGACGAGAGCCCCAACGTGCTGAACCCGCCAAACGGCTGGCTCTTCAACACGAACAACTGGCCGTACTCGGCGGCCGGCGCTTACAGTCCGAAAAAGCAAGACTACCCCAAGTACATGGAGCGGGGCGGTGAGAACCCGCGGGGTATCCACGCCATTCGGGTTCTCAAAAACAAGAAAGACTTCACGCTCGGCTCCCTGACCGAGGCCGCCTTCGATAGCTACCTGACGGAGTTTGCAGTCCTAGTCCCGCGCCTGCTCCAGGCGTACCGCAGAACCCCCTCCGCCAACCCGCTGAAGACGAAGTTGTCCGGGCAGATCACGCTGCTCAGGCGCTGGGACTACCGGTGGTCGGTCGAGTCGGTCCCGACAGCACTCGCGGTTTTCTGGGGACAGGATCTGTGGCAACGCGTGAGAAGCGATGCTCGGCGGGCGGGCATCTCGATCTACGACTACATGGCTACCAAGGCCACGGATCAGCAGCTCCTGCAGTCGTTGTCCGCGGCATCGGATAAACTCACCGAAGATTTCGGGAGCTGGAAGACTCCGTGGGGCGACATCAATCGATTCCAGCGTCTCACCGACGACATCGTTCCCCGGTTCGACGACGCGCAACCGAGCATCCCCGTCGGCTTCACGTCGTCCCGCTGGGGCTCACTGGCGTCATTCGGAGCGCGCAGCCATAACGGTACGAAGAAACTCTACGGTACCAGCGGGAACAGCTTCGTGGCCGTGGTTGAATTCGGCGACAGCGTTCGCGCCAGGGCCATCACCGCCGGTGGGGAGAGCGGTGATCCTTCGTCCCCGCACTTCAACGACGAGGCGTTGCGATACAGCACGGGAGATTTGCGCGACGTCTATTTCTACCGCCCGCAGCTAGAGGGCCACATCGAACGGGAGTACCACCCGGGAGGCTAAACCCAGTTGTCGATCTTGAGACCTCGCACTCTGGAAAAATGTTTCGTGTTGTTGGTCACTAGAACGGTACCCAGGGTGAGCGAGTGAGCGGCTATCAGAGCATCGAAACTGCCAATGGGGATGCCGGTATCCACAAGCGCCGTTGCGAGTTTTCCAAAGCGCGTGGCGGCAGCCGCGCCAAATGGCTCGACGAGCACACCGCGAACAAACACGTCGACCAGACGGTGGAGTTTTTTCGAGGCCCACCTGTCCGCACCGTAGCGTAGCTCGGCCAGCGTGATCACGCTAATGCAGACCTCCGAAGGGTTCTTTTCCAGTAGCTTCTGAGACACACTGCCCACTCCGCGGAGAGCACAGCTCACCGTGTCCGTATCCAACATGAATCGCATGCTTGGTCAGTCGAACGGGTTCTTGTGTTTCTGGACGGGGGTCTGACGGGGCCTTTCGATCTCACCGTCCCAAGCTGCCAAACATGTGCGAAATTCGGCGGCCCATTCATCGACCGGCTCGATGATAAGACGGTTCCCCTCTCGCCTGATCAAGACCTCAGTATGATCGTCGGGGAAACGACACTCCTTGGGGAGACGGACTGCCTGGCTCCCTCCATTTCTGAATAACTTTGCCTTGATCGCCATGGAAGAAGTATATATGTGTGTATATATACATTGTCAAGTTGCGCGCGTTCGCACCACCTGCGCGGTTGCTTGCCGTACAGAGCCGAAGGTGGCGTTACGTGTTGGACGCTGAGTACATTAGGCCCTATTCACGACACGATGATCAGCGGGCTTTGATCGACCTAGTAGGGCCGGGACTCACTTCCACTCGAGAAATTGACTATGAAGACATCACGCTGGGCTCTTGTTGCCACTTTCGTCGTGTCCCTGACTTGCGTAACGCCGCCCGTGGTTGCACAGACGGAGTCGGTAATGGCGCTGGTAGGCGGCACTCTGATCGATGGATATGGTGCGACGCCCGTGAGAAACAGCGTCGTAATCGTCCGCGGCGAACGGATCACGGCGGTTGGCCGCGTGGGGGAGATCGCGATCCCCGACGGCGCCGAAATCATCTCCACCGAGGGAATGACGGTGCTACCGGGACTTTGGGACATGCATGTTCACCTCATGATCAACGGACACTCGGACTACGACCACTGGGACAAGACGTATCCGCCGATATTCGAATCGGTGATCATGCCGTCGTCGGCCAAGCAACTCCTCATGGCCGGTGTCACGAGTGCCCGGGACTTGGGCGGGCCGCTCGATGCGAGTATCCACGTGCGTGATGCGGTAAACTCGGGCAAGATACCGGGCCCAACGCTGTACGTGTCGGGACCGTTCATTCAACACGAACCCTATCCGGGTACCGAGTACTTCCGCTGGGGTGTCAACGGTGTCGACGATGCACGGCGCAAAGTTCAGAAACTGGCCAAGGCCGGCGTAGATGTCATCAAGATGATCGATCAGGATCAGATGACGATGGAAGAAGTGAGTGCCGTCGTGGACGAGGCGCACAAGCACAACCTCAAGGTGGTCGCTCACGGACACCGACCCGAAGAAATCAGACGCGGTCTCAAGGCCGGTGTCGACAACTTCGAGCATACGGGTCTGTCATCCGCTCCCGGCTATCCGGCCGACGTAGTCGCAATGATAGATGAGCGCACCGCGCAGATGAACATTGGCCCGCTATACTGGACGCCCACGATTTCAGTTCTCTATAACAACGACTACATAAAAGAGAATCCCGAACTGCTCGACGATCCGTCGTGGCACGTGGGATTGCCCGATTCCATCGTCGCAGATATTGCACACTCGTTGAGCCACTTCGATCAACTGCCCTACTTTCAGTTGACCCCACTCAGGAAGCCGACTCTAGCGCACAAGTTCAATCAGCTGAGGAAGACCGGATCGGTGCTGTTGATCGGAACGGACTCGGGTGTACCCGGAAACTTCCACTCGCAATCGACATGGTGGGAGTTGGAAGTCTGGGTCGATCACTTGGGAGTGGATCCCATGACCGCGATCCGTGCGGCAACGTACTGGCCGGCGGCATTCATGGGTGTTGCCGATCAGGTCGGCACCGTATCGCCCGGTATGTACGCCGACATCATCGCCGTGCGCGGCGACGTGTTGCGGCACATATCGCTGTTGCAAGACGTGGATATCGTGATGAAGCACGGGAAGCAGTACAAGTAGTCGAGTTTAGCGGTGCATCCTTAAGGATGCTGTTGACGGCCACCCCATGATCTCCCGACCCCTCCGTCCGCTTCGCGTCTCGGCCGAGCTCGCCATGATCCCACCTATTCGTACCGCAGCGCTTGCATGGGATCGACCTTGGACGCGCGCAGCGCCGGGAGATAGCCCGCGCCGAATGTCACCAGAGCGAGCAGGATCGCAACGGCCGCGAGCACGGTCGGGTCGTTTCCCTCCATCCCGAACAGCAGGGACTTGGCGAGTTTCCCAACCCCCAGTGCAGCTAGCAGCCCTCCCACGCCACCGATTGCGGTCATGCGCGCCACCCGGCGGAGCACAAGTCCGCGCACGCGACGGCCGTCGGCACCGAGCGCCATGCGCAGGCCGATCTCCCGCGTGCGCTGAGCCACCGTGTAGGCGAGAACCCCGTAGAGCCCAACGGCCGCCAGCAACGTCGCCAGGGTAGCGAAGGCGGCCGAGAGTATGCCGATCACACGATCTAACACGACGTTCTCCCGCACTTGTTGTTCCAGCGTCTGCAGTCCCTCCATGGGCAAGTGGGCGTCGAGTTGCTTGATGACCCTTGGTATTGCACGGAGTACTCGATCGGGCTCGGACGAGGTCCGCACGTAGAAGTTGATCGAGCCGATGTCGTTGTCCTGGCGGTATGGCATGAAGAATAGAGGAGGTACTGCTCCCTTCACGTCGTTGTACTTGGCGTTCTTGACCAGACCCACGATCTCGAGATCCAGCTCACTGCCGCCGGTGCTCATTCGCTTTCCCACCGCCTCGGGCCCGCCCAGACCGAACTTGGCTGCAAACGCCTGGTTTACGATGGTGACGCCGGGCGTGCCCGCGCGATCGAATGGCGTGAACTCACGGCCCGCGATGAGTGGCATCTCCAGCGTGCTGAAGTAGCCGGAGCCGATCTCGTTGTAGCGCGAGTTGGCGTCGATGTCGGGACCTCGTTCGAATCCCTCCACCGACACGTCGGTACCCCAACTGTCTCCCGCCAGCACCGGGACGAGCGCGGCGGAGACACGGGTCACGCCCGGGATCGCCGCAAGCTGCTCCTCCACTTGTCCGAACAGAGCCTGGGTCTGTTCGGGCTCGTAACCGTTCTGTACGGGCGAGATGGCGAAGGTGACCACGTTCTCGACAGACAGACCGAGCTCGATCCTGCTAACGTTGGCGAGGCTCTTGATAAACAGGCCTGCCGCAACCAGCAGTGCCATCGAGAGGCCAATCTGAGCGGTCACGAGCGCGCTGCGAAACCGTGCGGCGGCGCGCGCTCCGGCCGGTTGGCCGGAACTACTCTTGAGCACGGTCATGAGATCCCGCCGCGTGCTGTGCAGTGCCGGGTACATACCGAACAAGATCCCTGTCCCTAAGGACAGCACTGCTGTGAACAGCACGACGTTGGGACGCAACGCCAGGGCCAGAACCCTCGCCGTCTCGGACGGGATGATCGATCCGATGAACCTGAGCGTCCAGTGTGACACCAGGAGGCTCGCCGCTCCGCCGAGCAGTGCCAGTAGACAGGACTCGATGAGGAGCTGCCCCACGAGTCGGCTCCGGCTTGCACCGAGCGATCCCCGAATCGCCATCTCCTGGCTGCGGTTGGCTCCGCGTGCGAGCAAGAGGTTCGCGATATTGGCGCAGGCGATGAGGAGCACGATCGCCGTGATTGCGAGCAGCAGGTTGAGTGGTGTCGCCACCTCTCTGTGCAGTGAGCTTTGTCCACGCCGTCCGTCGCCCAAGGTGATCTTCTTGGTCCGGAACCGCGCCATCGTCTTGTCGCTCATGCCTTTCTGGAGTTCGGCCTCGACGTCGTTGATGATCGCCCGGTAGATGCTGTTGATCTCTGCATCTGCCTGCTCCCGCGACACGCCTGTCTTGACCCGCGCGAAGAGATAAATCCAGTAGCTCCGCCTGTTGTCGAAGGCGTTGAACCCGCGGGACATCACACCCCGCATCGTGATCGGCACGAACACGTCCGGGCGCGCGCCCAGTGTTGTCCCCTCAAACCCGCGCGCGGCTACTCCCACGATCGTCATGGTATGACCGTTGATGACGATCGTCTTGTCAAGCACGCCGCGGTCTGCGCCCAGACGGTTCTGCCAGTAGTCGTAGCTCAACACCGCTAGAAAATGCTCGCCGATAGTGCGGTCATCATCTGGGCCCAAAAGGCGCCCCAGCGCGGGCCGCACGCCCAGCACCGGGAAGTATGACCCCGATACCAGCAACCCCCGACCGCTCACCGTCTGGTTGTCGTATGCGAGGTTGGCGCCGAAGAGTCGATGTGCGGCGATGCCTGAGAAGGAGCTCGTGGCCTTGCTCTCGAGATCCTTGAACATCGGGTAGCTAAAGACTTCGTCGCAGTCGCCGGCGTCGTTGCAGGTTTGCGAGCCCGGCTTGGGGCCGGGATTGGCGAGGTTCACCAATTGTCCGGGTTGCTTCACCGGCAACGCACGGATCAACATCTCATCGAACAGGGAAAAGATCGCGGTGTTGGCGCCAATGCCGAGTGCCAGCGAAACTATAGCGACGCCGGTAACAACCGGTGCCCGGAGGAGCGTGCGAAACGCATACTTGAGTGTACCCATGGTGTTTTCTTTCGTTGAGCCGGTCGGGACGGGCTCCGGAGACGCACTACGCAAGTGCGGGCGCATAGGATTCACGCTGGAGCACGTGTCCGCCTAGGGTTAGACAGATGCAGCGATCTAAGGGTTGATGGACAACAGGAGTCGGTCTACTGAAGCCGTTGCCGGTCACGACTGCCTACCAGCCTCCGGTCGGATACTGTCGTTCCACCTTCCTCGTGTTTGCGGTTTTTTGTGGAGACTTCTCTGATAAGTGTTGTGCACATTTCGGCACGGCGTGGAGAAACGGGTTGAGACCTACGTAATCCCTGAGCTTGCTATCCACAAACTGTACACAACTCGCTGTAGTCACCGAATAAAGAACGGCGCTTGCGGAAACCGGTTTGCGATTGCAAATACAATGCTCCCAACAGAACTCATCGCCGTTCCCGAGGACAATGACCTTCTTACTGGAAGATTCCAAGTGCGACTACACGGTGCGCGGTGAGGCCAAGATAAGGGAGCAGGCCAAGCGGAATCTCAAGTATATTCGTTGTTCTCTCGACAGTGCGATCATGCTCGTCACGGGGAGCTTGGCGAGCAAACAACGGGAAGACGGTGTCGAGAAGCGCCGCTTCGGTGGCCGGCCTCCCAAGTCGTGGACGGCGATTACCGTCGATCTCGAATGCTCGGCATGTCGGAGACGGATCGAGGGGCTGCAGATACCGTAGCGGCTGTCCTTCCTACCGTCCGTTAGCCGGATCGTACACGTACACTGACGCCACGCTGTCCCAGTATCCGCTTCCTCCCATCACGTACACGAGACCGTTGACCGCGGCGGCGGTATGGTCCTGCAACGGTCTCAACAAGGGAAATCTTCGAGTCCAAGTGTCCAACGTGGGGTCGTACCTTTCGACCGCTATCTCCGGCCCGTCGCCGTTGTAGCCTCCGATCGCGTAGATCTGACCGTTGACGACAGCCGTTGCCAGTCGCGACCGCGGTGTAGGC
>JBHHZE010000089.1:0-8198 GCA_046757925.1 Gemmatimonadales bacterium | reverse complement strand
CACGTTCCACTCCTCCATGATCTCGCGTACCCACGCATCGAACCCGTTGGTCGCCGGAATGGGTTCGAAGACGACATCCGGTTCCGCGAGGCGGGCCGGAGATACTCCCGCGCTTCCAGTCTGGGCTTGCAGGGTTCCGACGGCAAGGAACGAAAACCCAACGATGAGTGAACGCAGCATTGTTACTCCTCGATGAGGGTGCGGGGCTCGACCGCGCCGATCGTTGCGGCGCTACGATCTGTTATATAGCCCTAGCTCAGGGTGCGCGTAAGGTGGCCCGGGCCTGCCGGCCGAGCCGGAGGCGCTCGAAGGAAATCAAGGGGCGCTGGGGAACGGGAGGGTGTGAGATGTGAAAAGTGAAACGTGAAATGACCTGAATCTCACATCCTGCTGGCCGCGTAGTAGCTTAAAGACAATAACTCGGGTCGAGGATCACATGCCCCCACAAATCATAGAGGCCGTCGCAGCACTGATCGCGATGTTCGGCATCGGAACATTCGTATTGATCGCCATGAAGATGCGGATCAATGCCAAGGCCATGCAGCAGAAGGACCCCGAAGCGCTGGAGCGCGTAACGGATGCGCTGGAACGCCTGATGGATCAGACGCATGCGCTGAGAGAGGATATGGCCGAACTACAGGAACGTCTCGATTTCCACGAGCGGCTGCTCGCGCAGCCCAAGGGAGAAGGTCATGGCAGATAGGATGGTCCAAACAGACACGCTTCGGTGGTTGTCGATTCTCCTGGTCGGACTAACTGCATGGGTCGCGTTCGGTTGCAGCAGCAAGCCGGCAACGCATTCAATTCGTGGGGTATGGCAGGTGGTCGAGCGGTCGTTCACGAGAAACGGCTCTACGCGAATCGAAACGAATCCCCAACCCGGACTGTACATCTTTGCCGAGCGATATTTCAGCGTCCAGGAAATCCGCGAGAGCGGACCGCGAGAACTCTTCACTGCCGAGACGAGCGATCCGGTGCGGCTCGCCGCGTTCGACGTGTTTCATGCTCATTCCGGCACGTACGACGCAACCGACTCGACGCTCACGATCGTGCCGACGTTGGCCAAGAGTCCCAACTCCATGGACGGAAGTAGTTACACCTACAGACTCTCGTATGCCGGCGACAGCTTGAAGATCAAACGCGTGTCGGAGGACGGTCGTGAAACGCGGGTTACGACACTCGTACGGATCGAGTAAGACCTATACCACCTTGGTTTTCCAGCTACCGCGCCGGAACACCGCCGCACTCACCAGGGCCAACGACGAGAACGCAACGGTCATGGCAACGAACACCCCCACCGGTCCGACATCGAACACGTAGGCCATCACGTACGCGAACGGCAGCTCGAACAACCAGAAGCAAAACAGATTGATGACAGTAGGCGTCCACGTGTCGCCGGCACCGTTGAACGATTGGGTCAGCACCATGCCGTAGGCGTAGAATAAAAATCCGGAACTCACTATCCTGAGACACAGCACCGCGTAGCGCGCAGGTTCCGGGTCGCTCGTGAACACGCTGACTATCTGCGGCGCGAACAGCACGAACAACAGACCTATCATTCCCAAGAAGAGCATGTTGTAGAACCCCGCCATCCACACCGAGCGCTCGGCGCGGTCGGGCTTCTTTGCGCCCAGCGCCTGGCCCACCATGGTGGCGGCGGCGTTGCTCATCCCCCAACTGGGCAGCAGTGCAAAGATGATGACACGAATACCGATCGTGTAGCCCGCGAGCACCTCGCTGCCGAATCCCGCCAGGATGCGGATGAGTCCGATCCAACTGGCCATCCCGATGAAGACCTGGAACATCCCCGTTCCCGACAACCGAACGAGTTCCCACATCACGTGCGGATACAGTCGCAGGTGCCGGGCGGCGATCTTGATCCGGCCCGACGCTCGTGCCAGAACCAGCAGCTGTACCAGCACGGCGGTGCCGCGCCCGACGTTCGTTGCGACGGCAGCGCCCTGGATGCCGAGTTCCGGGAACGGTCCGATGCCAAAGATGAGGGCCGGATCCAAGAAAATGTTGATACCGTTGGCAAGCCACAGCATCCGCATTGCGATTGCCGCATCACCGGCGCCGCGGAAGATTGCGTTTATCAGGAACAGCAGCAGGACGGTGGCGTTGGCGCTGAGCATGACGCGAGTGTACGCGGCTCCCGGCCCTACAAGCTCGGGTGCGGCGCCCATCAGGCCGAGCAGGTGTGGCGCAAACACGCCTCCCACAATCCCGAGAACCGCGGCCACACCCACTCCCAGTGCGATTGCTTGGACCGCCGTGCGAGCGGCGCCGTCGGGGTCTTTCTCTCCGATACGACGCGCCACCATGGCAGTGACGCCGATGCTCAGTCCCAGCGCCACGGTGTAAATTAGTGTCAGCATCGACTCCGTGAGGCCCACCGTGGCAACAGCCTCGGGTCCCAGGCGCGACACAAAGAACACGTCCACCACGGCGAACACGGATTCCATTGCCGTTTCCAGAACCATGGGCACGGCAAGCAGCAGGATCGCCCGGCCTATCGGGCCGGCCGTGAAATCCTGTGTCGTTCCGCGGATGGACTCCCGCACCGCGGGCCAAAACGGGAACGGTTTTTCGGATGCTGATACTCGATCGGCGGCTGTTGACATGGCCAGTGAATGTAGAGGGTTGGCCCGCTTTGGTCACCGTGTCTCGCCGAGCTGTGTTCCGGGCGCTATTCTATGCCCATGTGGTCGGGCACTCCACGCCAACAAACTTTTGTGGTGTAGCTGTCCACAGTCAGAAACGCAATTGTATTAGGAGAAGCCATGGCGACAGTCATCATTACCGGCACCAGCACTGGAATCGGCATGGCCACGGCGGTGTGTTTCGGTCGCGCGGGACACGATGTTTTCGCAACCATGCGCAACCCAGAAGGTGGGGGCGGAGAACTCAGATCCATCGCCGAGAATGAAGGATTACCGATCCAGATTCGTACACTGGACGTGGACAGTGACCAATCTGTAAGGGATGCGATCGATACCGTCATTGCAGAGCGGGGTCACGTGGACGTGCTGGTGAACAATGCAGGACTCGGCAGCATGGGCCCGGTGGAGGAGACGCCTGTCTCTGTATTCAAACAGGTCATGGAAACGAACTTCTTCGGTGCCATACGTTGTATCCAATCGGTTTTGCCGACGATGCGTGAACGGAAACGCGGCTGCATTGTCAATGTCACCTCGGTCGCCGGCCGCATATCCGGTACCCCGCAGGCCCCCTATAGCGCATCCAAGTGGGCGCTCGAAGCGCTGAGCGAATCGTTGGCCCAGGAGGTCAAACCGTTCGACATACGAGTAGCGATCGTGGAACCCGGCATAATCAACACACCAATCTTCGGCAAGATGGGGGAGAGCCCGGCCGACACACATTATCCCAATAGCCGGCGGCTCCACGCCCTATTCAGAGCTTCACTCGAGAATCCGGTGTCACCGGATGTAGTGGGCGAACAGATCAGGGAGATAGTAGAAGGCGACAGCCGGCAGCTGCGATATCCCACAGGCCCTGATGCACTGCCCTTTCTGGAGTGGCGGGCGGGCATATCCGACGAGCAGTGGGTGGACTGGGGAGCGATCAGCGACGAAGAATGGTGCCGCCGAGTCAAGCAAGACTTCGGGCTGGATGTGAGTTCGATGCTGTGACGCATGCTGTGCGCCACGGCCGTGTCGCTCTTGATACGGAGAGTCAGATGACAGACGGAAGCAAAGAATTCTTCGATGGCGTGGCCGACGCCTGGGACGAGATGCGCAAGAACTTCTATTCCGATGCAGTGCGAGACCGAGCACTCGATGTGGCCGACGTTAAACCCGGGAGACTTGCGGCTGACATTGGAGCAGGTACGGGCTTCATGACCGAGGGATTGCTGGCGCGAGGCTTAAACGTCGTGGCCGTAGACCAGTCACAGCGCATGCTCGAGCAGATGAAGCAGAAGTTCTCGGCCGCGGGCAGCGTTGAGTACAAACTGGGTGGCGACTCGGACCTTGGCATCGGTGACGAGAGCGTGGACTACGTGTTCGCCAACATGTACCTGCACCACGTGGAAGATCCTCCTGCGGCGATCAGGGCGATGGCCAGAACCCTCCGGCCCGGAGGTTTGTTGGTGATAACCGATGTAGACAAGCACGACTTCGAGTTCCTGCGCGAGGAACACAACGACAGATGGCTGGGCTTCCCCCGCGACAGCGTGGACCGTTGGTTTCGCGACACCGGTCTACGTGACGTCGTGGTGGATGACGTGGGACAGAATTGCTGCGTCGAGTCGAGCTGTGGGGAAGCGGCAGCGATCGGCATCTTCGTGGCCTCAGGGACCAAGTAGCGGCCATGTGGCGCTGCTAATCGCTTACTCCTGCCACGGGAAACGGGTTGCCCTCGAAGGACAGACTAGACCATCCGCTCAGCGTAGTGGTTGAAGCACGTCAATTAACCGATCCATCGGTAATGCCTCGATGCGTTTTCCCATGGTAAACCACTCTTTGCCTGCATGCACTACGTACAGCCGGCTGAGCTTGAGATCGGTGAGCGCGCTGCGCATCGAAGGCGTAACGCGTGGAGCATCGGTCCGCTTGAACTCGAACCCCAGCCGCTTCGGTCCTCGCACTACCAGTAGATCCAGTTCGGCACCCGCGTGCGTTCGCCAGAAGTAGCATTCCTCTGGCCCTACCCGCAGCCGTCTCGCCTCCTCCACTTCCCCTACCGACTCCCTGAGGATGGCTAGCGGCCGGATCGCGTTCGCGAGATCCAGAGGGGGAGGTTGCTCGTGGCCGCGATAGAGCACTAGCGCCTCGTTGTAGCACGCCTCGGCAGGTTCCACCCGCGCCGTATCCAGGTGGATGTCGCCCAGATGTCGAACCGCGTGCGCCAGCGTGAGAGGGTCGCCTTCATCGCGGCAAATGGCAACCGCTTCCTCGTACAGCGACTGCGCTCTGTCGCGATGGCCCGGGTCACGCTCGATCTGGCCGAGCGCCTTGAGTGTGCGTACCCATTCGAGCCGAGTGCCGGACCGCCGACAAAGCGCTACCGTCTCGACCAGATCCCGCTGCGCATCTGCCAGCCGATTTGCTCCTCGTGCCCGAGCCGCTCGATTCACGAGTTGTATGGCAGTGTAGGACATCCGGCTAGTCGCCGCCACGGCCAGCCGGCCGGTCCAGGTGTTTCTGTTGACCGACGCGGTACGCCTCGTCGACCCAACGGCAAAACTCTGCGTTCAGTTGTTCTGCGGACTCCAGCCGGAAGACGTGGACGTGGTTACGGGGCGAGTATGTGTCGACTCGTTCGAAGCAAGCGGAGTCCTGCCGCTCAGCCAACACCAGGTGTCCCTTGAGAGATGCCCGCTGAGGCATCACGGCAGCAAACCGCATCCGAACTTGGAACACAATGCGGGTCTTCTGTGGCGTGATCGTCACAGGACCACACGCCTGGATGATCTCGACCAACTGGTCGAAGAGGCGGCGAACGTGCGGCTGGCTTCGCTCGAAGAGGGTGTCGATGTCAAACGTCCCGCACGAATGCCACTGGTTTCGGGTCGTGAAGCGCTCACCACAGTCGGGGCACGTCCAGAGAGCGGGTTTGTCGCGCGTCATCTGTCCATCTCCCCCACCGTGTCGGATATCAGTTCGATCGTGGCCCAGGTCATTCTCTTGTCGCACTACCCGAAGGTAGTACCTGGATTGTTATACGGCGCCGAGGCGTCGCACTGCCGCCCTTGTGGGGAATGTGTGGCTCTCAACTCCATTCCACAACGGGCTGAGGGATCGGCAACTCAGTGTCAATAATCGGGGTTCGCCGGAACGGACCAGGCGGCAAGTGTATTACTAGAGAGTGGAGTGTCCTCGACCCGTAGGCCTCGGATGAAGCGATCAACAGCGGTATGTCTAGCGAGCTGTTTGTTCGCTATTGCGACGGTGGGCTGTAGCGACGACGGGACGGGACCGCACAACGCCGACCCCATCGCGCTGCCCGTGCGAGTCCACCTGCTCTCGTCCAGCAAGACCGACCCCATCACGACCAGCCTGATCAATACGACCATAACCGACGAGGAAGTGGCTGTGCTCTTCCAAGGGGCAAACGAGGTTTGGCGCCAGGCGTCGATCACCTGGGAGATCGAATCAATCGTGCGCGATTCCACTCGAAACGAGGATAAGTTCACGTCGGTCAGTCGCGGTGAGTCGCCCCTCGATCTTCTGTCGTCGGTAGTCCCAGACGGCAGATCACTGCCCAAGAAGTGGAACGTGTTCATCGTCAGAACTCTTGGCGACGGTGTCGCCGGCGCATACCTCCCGGATGTGCGGGCTGTGATCTTGCCCGAGGTGGACCGAACGGGTGCTCGCGATCTAACGGTGACGGGTTCCGGTCGCCGAGCCCTAGCTCACGAGCTGGGTCACTCACTATCGCTAGAGCACGTGCCGTGTCCACCCGAGGGCAACCTCATGGCGCCCATGTGTGATGCGTTGAACCGTACGCTGCTCACTACCATCCAGATCCTTCAAGCCAGAAGGGTCGGCTTTGCCGGGAGACCATACGGGCTATGATGCCCGCGTAGGCGCCGCGTGAGCGACTCGGCCAACCGGCTAGGGAGGAGTTCACCTTACGCGCGGGCTTCCCCCCAACTACGCTATCCCCCACTACCGTCTGGAAGCGGAGTTCGAAAACAGTCGGCCAGAGCTTTCCGGTTAGAAAGAAGTGACCAGATTCGTCGTCGAAGGCGATGCCGTTCAAGACGTCGGTCGCCGCAGTGCGCCGGGACTCTGGGAGCAATCGAGCCAGATCAATCCAACCAAGCACCTCTCCGCTGCGAGGGTCAATCCGCACAATCCAATCGCTTCGATAGATGTTCGCGAACAGCTCGCCGTTAACGTATTCCAATTCGTTAATCTGGCTGAGCGGCAAACCCTTGTCTTTGACTGCGACCTGCCTGATTACCTGAAAGTCTGCTGGATCCACAAAACGTAGCTGCGCCGTGCCATCGCTCATGATGAGTGATGTTCCATCGGTTGCGAGGCCCCAGCCCTCCCCAGCGTACGAGAAGGAGTCGACGAGTGCCAAGGTCGCAGCTTCGTACACGTAACCCACTCGGCTCTTCCAGGTAAGTTGGTATAGCCGGTCTTCCAGCAATGCCAGACCTTCACCAAACCGATCCGCCGGGAGCGACACGCCAGCGTCTACCTCTCCCGTGCCCGGATTCACTCGCCGGAGCTGAGAGAGGCCAAGGAGCCCCGTGCTTTCGTAGAAGTGACCATTCGCGTAAAGGAATCCCTGCGTATACGCTGTCGTGTCATGAGGTAACTCGCGGACGATCACGTAGTCCAATGTCGCCGTATTGCCCGAGCAGCCGGCAAGAACCGCTGCGACGAATACGACAACCCGTCGAGGTATCGCAGGCCTCCCAATAGCTCTATTCTTGATCTTCACGCCCCGACCTAGCCCCGTCGCCATCTTTGGCGTGCATCCGACGAGAAGTCCAATGCTACTGCGATTGAGAATATTGCCACAGCCAGAATGGATACGCCCGTGGCGACCAACAAGCCCATCCGCACCGCACGTGTGATCTCGGGGACGTGGTAACCGTTGCATCTAGTGTTATGACAACTCTTACGATGTTTTCGTGATCAAGGCCAAGTGCAGTGCATTGCTCGGCTTTTCTTACAATGCCCACTTCATTCGCAGCTTGCGGTGATGAACTGCACAGTCCCTAAGGTAAAGATTGATCAAGCTCTGATAAGGAATACCTGTTTCTTCTGCCATTGACTTAAAGTAGGCCACCGTATCCCGATCGAGCCGCATCGTTACCGGTTGCTTCAGGTACTTGATATAAGGGTTCTTCCGGCCCTTCATCTTGGAAAAATCGTAACGGTCTCTCATCTTCTTCGCCTCCAATATTCATACTCTTCATTTTTGTCTGCCTTTCTAGCCGAAAAGAGCCGCACAACTGTCTCACTCTCTCTGAGACAGTGGCAGACGACAAGAATGCGTGGTTTGAAACTCAAGCCGAGCAGGATGAAACGGTCTTCATTCTCTGAATGGTCGGGGTCGAAGAACTGGATGGCGTTCTCATCGAAAAAAACGGTGCGCGCCTCTTCGAAGGAAACACCATGCCTCTTGATATTGGCCTTTTCCTTCTTGCGATCCCACTCGAACCGAAGCTCAAGCATACGTACATTGTACGTACAGATAACGTGTGTGTCAAGGTG
>JBHHZE010000088.1:0-8314 GCA_046757925.1 Gemmatimonadales bacterium | reverse complement strand
AGATCACGACGTCGAACACTTCTTCAGCGAAGGAGAGATTCTCGGCGCTGCAGTACTTCAGAACTATCGTCTCGGCCAGCCGCCGGCGCGCCACTTCGAGCATCTCCGGCGACGGGTCGGCTCCCGATAGGCACGCCGCCGGCAATTTGGCGGAAAGCGCTTCGAGCAACACGCCGGTGCCACATCCGACATCCAGAACGTGCTCACCATGCCGAACATCGAGTCGCCTGAGTGTTTCCTGCACTGTCGCATCGATGTAGAACGACCAGCGGCGGTCGTAGCGAGTCGCGATCCTGTCGTATTCTTCGATAACAGGGTTCGTGGGCGTGGAACTCACAGAGCCCTTCCCTTCTTCCCCATAGCACCGGTATTGACTTGGCGCACAAGACTGCAACGCCAACGCCCTACGACGGCAAGCTACCTGTTTCCGGCGCTCGGGACCAGGCGGGGGGCAGGAACGCGTCAGTGGGCTGCCACGTTGTCAAACTGACGCTAGTCGTGGCACTGTAACCTGCGTTCCTAGCCAACCTTCTCCAGCACGGCCTCCAACGCAGCACCATCCTCATCCGCTAGAGCGGCTTCGGTGAGTTGCCGGACGGCAGCAGCGGCATTCTGGTCGGCCCCAAGCACGTCGAGCGCGGCCATGACGGCATTGAAGTTCTTCATGCCGTTGGCATGGGTGTCGCCATAACCTTTGATGAGTCGCTGAAGCTTGGCGATTTCGACCGCAAGATCGTAGTCGGAGCTAGCCGCGTCCGCGATGCGGGCAAGCCACACGTCGATGAGCGCCATCTCTCTCTTGTAGCGATACGATAACCGCCGAAACCGTCTCAAGCCCGCGAGAAAATAGAGCAAAACGAAGCCGCGAAGTTTTGCAGTGGGCAGTTGGCGACCGTGGCTGAAGATCTTGCCAACGATGCTTCGCGCCACACCATTCTCTGCAATAAACCTGCCCAGCCGTGCGGGCATTATGTCGCTGATTTCATCCACCCGCGGATGCAAGAACTCGACGACGTACACGAGTTGATTTGCGTCCGCCCGTACCTCTTCACGAACCCGCTTGAACCGATCGGACCGAGTCTTGAGATCGGCAACCCTAATGGCGTCCTCGTACGACATCCACAACGCGAGATGCCTGGCTGTCTCCACCGTAAGCTCGTAACGATGGTCCCCACCTCCGTTGTCCAACGCACGAATCCCGTCGAGCCGGTCGAGATATTCTTCAGCATATCGGAGGTCTTGGTAGTCGGATACTCGTTTCACCCCTTCCACGATCAAGTGTCTCGTGGGTTCGGGAAATGTTTTCTCTATTCGTTGGCCCAAGGCCCTGGCGCGAGAACTCGCCCCGGCGCTAACGTGCCGTTCAATAGCTTCTTCGGGTGCGGCCGCCGCACCTCCGTTGCGCGCGGCTGCCAGGCCCGCCTCGAACCCTGCCAGGTTTCTCTCAACCGCAATGCCGCTGCGCCTGATTGCGCTCTCGTAGTCTTCACCTACGAACGGCAAATGAGCGGCACCCGCCAACGCACCCAACAGTACCGAGCTAATCACGCTCTCGGTCTCAGCGGCAACACTGGCCATGTCGAACGCGATCAATCGCTTGGCACTCTTCTCGAGCGCGTCCAGCACTTTGGAGCCATCGGCTATGCCGTCACCCATCACGGCCTTTTCGACAACCGAGTATTCGCGATGCGACGACGCAATTACAGTGGTGCGCTCCGGATTCGCCAAACCGCGCAGTACTGCTCGGCCCGCCTCCATCAACTCGGCGGCAATGAGAACGTCGACCTGGCCGGGAATGGGCATTAACGCCAACACCGGATCCCTGCCGGCCCGCTCTGCGGCATCCTTGGGAAATAGTTCGATGTAGTAGATCGTGGCACCGGTTCGCTGCGCGACACCGGGCACGGACGTGGCCTGCACCAGATAACCATTGTGCTCCGCCACATCCGCGATCCAATTGGACAGCACGCCCCCACCCTGACCGCCGGTGGCGGATATGACGATCGAAATCGGCCCGGGTGTCTGGCCGGACGTTGCCGAACTCATGAGAACACGCGCGCCTCGCGCTTGCGATCCGACCTGCGCTGCAGTAACCCGATGATGCTCCTCCGCAGAACCCCGATAAGGCGGTCCCAGATATTCGGGTTGAAGATGATCTCGGCCCTGTAAAACGACGGGCAGAGAACGGCGGCGTGCGCGACCGAGCCACATACACCGCAACCCACACAACTGTTGTCCACGTACGCAACCGGATCTTTGCGCAGTGGATCGGAATTGGGCTTGATCGTGAGCGACGGACAGCCGGAAAGTCGTATGCAAGAGTGATCGCCAGTGCACGTGTCCGCGTCGACACCAAAGCGCTCTTTCACCACGCGCTCGCCACCCGCGATCATCTTGGCCGTGAGAGGCTTCACGCGGCGCTGACGGTTGAGCTGACACTCGCCCTCGGCGACGATGATCTTGGGCCCACCGGCACGCGTCGTCATCGCCTCGCGCAGCGTGTTGAGCATCTTGGCGATGTTGTACGTCCGCACCGTTCTGACCCAATTCACTCCCACGCCTCGTACAGCGTTCTGGATCGAGCGCCGCACAGTACGCCGTGTCATGCTCGAGCGTGACGAGGGGATGTACTGCCCACCCGTAGCAGCTGAGTAGTTGTTATCTACGACGATTATGACACCGTCGTCTTGGTTGAAGACCGCGTTCGTGATACCACTGCTCAAACCGTTGTGCCAAAAACCTCCGTCCCCCATTACCGTGAGCGAGCGATTCTTCGTCGACGATCCGAAGGCAGATGCCGCCGCAGGCCCGAGACCGTAGCCCAGAATCGAGTTGCCGAGGTTAAAGGGCGGCAAAGTCGCAAACGAGTGACAGCCGATATCGGCACTGATGTGGACCGGTCCCAATTCTTTCTGTAGCAGCTTCACGGCGGTAAAGAGTGGCCGCTCGGGACACCCTGTGCATAGACCGGGCGGCCTGGGTGGCACCGTTTTCTGAAGGCCGGGATCGGGTGTCGGCGTGACGGTCGTCTTTCTACCGTCGTCGAGCAATGTCGGCACCCACTGCCGCACGAACTTGCTAATCCCTTCGAAAACTACTGCCCCGGTATACTCACCGGCCATCGGCAGCACTTCTTTGCCAACGATTTTTGTCCCGAGACCGGCCCTGTTGAGATATTGGTTGAGCGCCTGCTCGATAAAGTCGGGCTGTCCTTCCTCCACGACGAGTACCGCCTGTTTGTCCGCACAAAATCGAGCGATGTCGCTCTCCACGAGCGGGTACGTCACGTTCAACACGTACAGTGGTACGCGGCCAACGCCGAAACTGTCAGAGAGCCCCAGTAGCTCGAGTGCACGAACGACGAAGTTGTACATCCCACCCTGCAAGATTATCCCGACATCCTTGGCGTCACCGTCAAAGAGCTCGTTCATTTCGTGCCCTTGGATGAAATCGACCGCGGCAGGCCAGCGGCGCTCGATCTTGTCCTGCTCCTGCAAGAACGTGAACGGAGGTAGGATGATCTTGTCGGCCGCGCGGTTTGGTTGCTCGAGTGCCTCTCGGGTAGTGAGTGGCGGTCGCTTGTTGTTCTTGGCGACGAATTGACCGTACACGTGGCACGCACGAATACGCATTTCGAGCATTACCGGAGTATTGCTCGCTTCGGACAGCTCGAATCCCAGTTCCACTGCGCGGGTCAAGCTCGGCAGGTTGGGTCGTGGATCCAGCAACCACGTCTGTGACTTCATGGCGAAGGCGTGGGTGCGCTCCTGCATTATGCTGGCGCCTTCGCCGTAGTCCTCGCCGAGGATGATGAGCGCCCCGCCCTTGACTCCTGCAGAGGCGAGGTTGGAGAGCGCGTCGGACGCGACGTTGGTCCCGACTGTCGACTTCCAGGTGACCGCACCCCGCAACGGATAATTGATCGAGGCAGCCAACATGGCGGCGGCGGCCGCCTCGCTCGCGGAGACCTCAAAATGCACGCCGAGTTCGTCGAGAATCGATTGGGCGTCACCGAACACGTCCATGAGATGCGAGATCGGCGCGCCCTGGTAGCCACCTACATACGCCACGCCGGATTGCAGCAGTGCTTTGGTGACCGCGAGTATTCCTTCACCGCGAAACACTTCGCCGTCACCAAGCTTTAATGATTGCACCTCTTTGGCGAACGATCGCTCTGCCATTGTGGTCCCTGGTTAGGTGCTGAAGATGACCCTCGCGACCGCCGACATCAATCCCCCGGCACCAACGCGAGAACCCGCAAGGGACTGCCCGACCCGTTTACGATCTTGAGTGGAGCGGCGATCACTACCGCACCCGTCGGCGGCAACTGATCCAAGTTTGCGAGACTCGCCAGACCAAACTTATTTGCGCCGTGCATCAGTGTGTGACACGGGAACGCCGGCTCAAAGCCGAAAGCCTGTCCCGCATCCGTGCCCACGCACTCGCTGCCAAAGCCCAGCACATCACGCTCCTCAACCAGGAACCGAACGGCAGCCGTGTCGGGACCGGGTGAATGAGCTCCGTCTTCGCCGGCATTCAAAAACTCGACAGCCCCAGTGCGCTTGGACCAGTTACTGCACAGCAAGACCCAGGAGCCTGCAGGAATGCGACCATGTTCCTCCTCCCACGCCTCGATGCGATCCGGGGTAAGAAGAAAATCCGGATCAGCTCTAACATCTGCGATAACGTCGATTACGCACGCCGGTCCGACGAAGCGCTGCGGCACAATCGTGTCGGTGCTGTTGTTGTCATGATCCTTTCCGGTAACCCAATGGACCGGCGCATCGAAATGCGTGCCTGTGTGTTCACCACATGCAAAGGCGCTCCAGTACCAACCTGGCCCACGATCGTCGTAGTGCGAGAGTTCGTCTATGGTAAACGGCGGGGAGGCCGCAAACTCGGGTGGCAACTGTATGACCGGCGTTTCCGGAGAAAGGGGCTGCGTTAGATCGACTACCTTGACTCGTCCACTCGCGAGATCTGCAACCAGCGTGGCGAGGGTGTCCGCGTTCGACGTCATTGATTCACTCCGCTCTTGGGGCCAATTGAAACCGTTGTGATTACCGCAGGTACTGTCGGTGACGCTTCATGCTCTCGAGCAACCGCTCGATGTCTTCCAAGTTGTTATAGAAGTGCGGCGACAACCGTAAGTTACCGTCACGGCACGAAGTCACAATGTCATCCCGAGCCAGGGCTTCTACGATAGCATGCTCGTCATTCGCCTTGACCGCAAGCAGGGCGCCATGGGCGCGGTCCTCCGTCGGCGTCGCGAGCTGGAACCCCGCCTCACTTACACCCTGCTTGATCGCACCGGTGAGTTGTGCGATTTGGGCCTCGATCTTGTCGACCCCAGCTTGCTGGATGAGCCCCACACCCGCCAGTGCCGCGTACACGTTGGCCACTGGCGGCGATCCGGACTCGAATCTTCGGGCGGTGGGCGAAGGATCGTTCCCATGTATATCCATGGCAAAAATATCGCGCTGGGCGAACCATCCGGAGTGAGTCGGTGTCAACTGCTCGATGAGGTCCTGCCTGACGTAGAGCATTGCAGTGCCGGCGGAACTCAGCAAATACTTGAGCGTGCCACCCACCAGGAAATCGACATCCAATGCCTTGACGTCGATCGGGAAGGTGCCGAGCGCCTGGTAGGCGTCCAGCATTACCAGTGCCCCACTCCGGTGGGCGAGCTCCACGATGGCTCGGGCATCCTGCTTGGAACCGTTGCGGTAACATACCGACGCAATCGACACCAGCAGCGTTTTCTCGTCGATCGCCTGCTCGTAGTACTCGAGCGGTATGCGTCCATCGCACTCGGGCACGTGACAGATTTGGGCGCCCCGTTGCTCCTGGGCGTGCCAGATCTGACCGACCGTGGGGAACTCCAGTTCGCTGACGATTATCTTGCTGCGCTTCCCGCCGAAGTCGAGCGCACTCGCGACCGCGTTGACTCCGTCCGAGGCGCAAAACGTGACGGCTACCTCGTCCGGTTGGGCGCCCAGTAGCTCTGCAAAACTCACTCGCGCCGATTCGTAAAGGCCCACCCACTTATCCCAATCGGAGCCGTTCTCGTTCCAATCGTCGAGATAGCGGTTGTAGGCATCCCGCACGTCGACTGACAGCGCTCCATAAGAGCAACTATTCAGGTAGACCTTTTTCTCGAAGATCGGAAAACGCGATCGAATGGACATCGTGAGCTGTTCCTTTGGAACCGAACGGGTGCAAGGTTTTGGCGCTAGCCGGACTGTACCAGTTCGATCTTGTCGGGCTTGTTGGGCACGACACAAATGAACTCGAACGACTCGTCTCCCTCCGTACGATACCAGTGTGGTACTCCCGCGGGGATGTAGACAACGTCGTCCTTCTTGACCTGGATAACGTCGTCACCGATCCCCACCTGCGCCCTACCTCCCAGCACGTACTGCTCGTGCTCTACGGTGTTCGTGTGTGGTGGCATGCTACCGCCAGGTCCGATGGTGAACTTGCGCATAGCAAAGTTGGGAGCCTCGTCGGGACTTATCAGCACCTGCCTGGTGGTGGCGGTGCCGGCTTCCACGACCTCCCGAGCAACCTGATCGACCTGTCTTACCGTCACTTGCTGCCTCCAGTATGATTGAGCGTAAACATAGTATTGACGTTCCACCGGTTTTCAGTCTGATGTCGCCGGCACGAGGGACTTGAGTCTTGCCCCGATCGTCACACCCACTGCCCCCACAAACGGATTTGCCAACGCCACCCAGATCGGCTGCCTAGCCTTCATCATCGCATCGAACATGGGAACGGTTTCGGGACGCGGGCCTTGAGGCTCGGCTCCCGAGGCCAGTATCACCGGAATCGCAAGAGCAATACCCAGTATAACGACGACGGCAACAAGTGCCTTGGGGCCCGTAGGACTCTTGGCAATGATTGCGCATACGAATCCTCCGTCGATCGCCGCTGCCAGGCCAACCGCAATACTGACGACGACCCACACGGCCGAGACGTCCCAACTACCGGGCTGAAACGATCCGGCGGCGCCCAAGACTACGTAACCCGCCGACATCAGGGCGAACACCGTTACGAACATCGATAGATATCCTGCGATCACACCGCCTATGATTCTTCCCATGTGCAACACTCCCAACGACGAGGTAGGACAAAAGCTTGGGCCTTCATAGGGATGCACAAATTTGATACAACGTGCGTGATTTGGATACCTGCGCCTGCCGAGCATATATTTACCTTGTCACCGGACCAATCATGAGGTACTCATGCCGGTGACGGCCAGGTTTTCGAAACAGTTCTACGATAAATTGGGAGAGGATATCGCCCAGGAAATGGTCGATTGGTTCAACCAGGTGGACGCGACCTACAGTTCCAATCTTCGGGACTTGAACGATCTCAATTTTGCTCGGTTCGATGCCAAGTCCGAACAGCGTTTGGCCGAGTTGGACGCGAAGTGGCGAGCCCACTGGTCGGAATTGGATGGCAAAATCGATCGGCGGATAGGCGAGTTAGATGCAGGCTGGCAGGTCCGCTGGGCCGAGCTCGATAACAAAATCGATCGGCGGATAGACGAGTTAGATGCAGCCTGGCAAGTCCGCTGGGCCGAGCTCGATAACAAAATCGATCGGCGGATAGACGAGTTAGATGCAGCCTGGCAAGTCCGCTGGGCCGAGCTGGACGCCAAAATCGATCGGCGGATAGACGAGTTAGATGCAGGCTGGCAGATCCGCTGGGCCGAGCTGGACGCCAAAATCGATCGGCGGATAGACGACTTAGAGGCAAAGTGGCAGGTCCGCTGGGCCGCGCTCGACGCCAAGATTGGGACCGCTAGCACCGACCTCGACGCCAAGATCGAAAACGCCCGCTCCGATCTACGGACGGAACTTCAGGCAGTGAAGGCTGAACTCATCAAGTGGATGTTCCTGTTCTGGCTGGGTACGGTCACGACCGTGGTCACGCTGATAAAGTTCTGGGGCTGAGCGCCCGGGTCTACAGGCGCTTTGCTCGACCGAGCGAGTTCGCGCCAAAGCCCGACTCCCAACGAATCCGCTCCAGCACCCTACTAGTGCCTCGTCGCTCTACGCGGCGTACATCGTCTTACCGCCCACGATCGTCCGCACCACTGTGATGTCCTTGAGCCGCGATGGGTCGACCTCGTGCGGATCCTCGGCCAGCATTACGAAGTCGGCCAGTTTGGTTTCGGCGATCGACCCCTTGAGGTGTTCTTCGAACGACGCACGCGCGGCATTCATGGTGCAGACCCTAAGGGCTTCGTCGACGCTGATCCGTTGGTTGGGACCCCATTCGCGGCCCCGGAAATCCGTGCGCGTAA
>JBHHZE010000087.1:0-8481 GCA_046757925.1 Gemmatimonadales bacterium | reverse complement strand
CGGCCAATGAGCCGTTGTGGCAGGCCAGCACGACCTCGTCGGAGTACCTAACCGATGGACCCGTTCGCGTCGGCACAAAGGGTCGCAGCGTCAGTCGAACATTGGGGCGAACCGAGACCATCGAGTGCTCGAAGGTGGCAAGCTGATAGCCAACTTCGGGGACTCGGGAAGGGGTGAGCCCACGCCGGGCGGTGCGCAAGCGATCTCGGAGACCAGCTTTTGGAATCGCCGCATGCACATGTTCCAGCGGCGTTCTGGTTGGCCGCTGCCTCCGGTCGTGCGGGAGATCACCGATCCCGATCTCCGCTACTTCGTGGTGGCGCGGTTGGCCATGCAGGGGCCGCTGCACGGAGTCATGTGCTTGAATCCGAGCACGCTCTTGCGACTGTGCCGTACAATCGAATGCAATATCACTCATCTGCTCGATGGGCTGTCCACAGGGAAGTTGTCCTATCCGGCTGCCACTGGTCCCCGCGAGGACGTGCTTGCCACATTTTTGCACGCGCATCCAGAGCGAGCTGCGAAGATCGAGCGAGCGCTCGGAGCGGCAGGAAAGGTGGAATTGTCTACCATCTGGCCGGAACTGGACCTGGCGATCTGCTGGCAGTCCAACCTGGTAGAGCCGTATCTCAAGTTGGTCCGAGAATATCTGTCGGGAGTTTCCTTCCGCGACTATATCACTCAATCGAGTGAATGCATAATGGCTATCCCAACCCGGGACGGAGCTTCGGGAGGGCTCTTGGCCTACACGTGTCACTTCTTCGAGTTCATTCCCGCAAGCGAAATCGATAACACAACTCCGGATACGTTGCTGGCGGGAGAACTCGAAGTTGGTGGGGTTTATGAGATCGTCTGCACGACTTCGGGAGGACTCTATCGCTACAGAATGGGTGACTGCGTGAGAGTAACAGGCTTCCGCGGACAAGTGCCGCAGATCGAATTCCTCTACCGCCGGGGAAAGACTTCATCCATTACCGGAGAGAAGCTCACCGAGTATCAAGTCATGGAGGCCGTGCGGCATGCCAGTTCCGTTTGCGGAACCGGGCCGGGCCAGTTCGTCTGCTTCCCGAGGAGCGGCAGGGATCCGCACTACGGCGTGCTGATGACCTGGCCCGGGACAGGCGGTGAGACTGAAGCTACGGCGGCACGCTGGGTAAGCAGGGTCGACGACATGCTCAAGCGCGTCAACACGGAGTACGGCGACAAGCGTGAATCGGGTCGGCTCGGACCGGTCGTCGGGTTGCTCACCGACCACGAAGGGTTCGAACGCTACCGGCAGCAGTCAGCCCATGCCAATGTCAGTGATGAGCAGATCAAGATCGGTGGACTCGATCGCAGGCTCGACTTGGAGAAGGCCCTGCCGATCTTGCGGGAGGTCAATGCAGATAACGAAGTGTGAGTTCCTCCGCTTCGCCTTGCCGTTTCGCGCGAGCTTCAAACATGCGGCTGCCGAGCGATCCTGTTCCGATACCATTCTCGTTTGTCTACATGACGAGTCGGGTAACCGTGGGTTCGGAGAGATTCTCGCTCGTGAATACGTGACCGGGGAGACGAACGACGAGATCTTCCAAGAATCGGGTCCTGTTCTGGCCGCCTCGCTCATCGGACAGCGGTTCGAGGGGCAAGACGAAGTAGTGGACTTTCTCCGAGAGGAATTCGCTACGGATACATGGGGGCCGGCGTTGTTCGGCGGGATCGAGTTGGCACTGATCAATCTGTTCGAGCAGCGAGCGGATTTCTCGTATCCCGATATCTTGGGTGAGCCGCGACGCACCACCCCCGGCAAGTGTGTCACGATAGGATTCGAGGCGTCTCTCGTCGACTTGAAGAAACTGGCGTTTCAGGCGGTCTTGAGCGGTGCTTCGGCTGTCAAGCTCAAGGTCGGCGGTTCAGGCGACTGCGCCCGAGTCCACCGGCTCTGTCAGCATCTGCGCGACAAGATACCAATGCGGTTGGACGCGAACGGAAGTTTCACTTGGGACACCGCGTGCCGTTTCCTCCGTGAGTGCGCCGATACAGCCATTAGTTCGTTGGAGCAACCTTTCGCTGCAGACGCTCCAGAGTTGGACGCAATGTTGCGGTCACTGTACGGTGAGTGCGGTGTGCCGCTGGTGGCCGACGAGTCTCTATGTCGGGTCAAGGATGCGGAGAGATGGGCCGAGAGCGGGGCATATCAGATCTTCAACGTGCGGGTGGGCAAGTGCGGGGGTCTGCTTGGGGTGGTTGCGATCATGGACATCGCCCGGCAGAGTGGGATAGGCCTGGTAGCCGGGACGATGGTTGGCGAATCAGGAGTGCTGAACCGGGGTTCCGAACTGCTATTGGCGCACAGCGAGGATCTCGACTACGTGGAGGGCCTGGGACAGAACAAGCGGCTGCTGGAAGTCGACCCGGTGACCCTCTCGGACGAGGGTACGACGCACACATTTGCGCTGAGCGATGTAGCCATCGAGCACCATTTGATTGACCGCAGGGTGATTACGGAGTGAACCAGCAGAATCCAATAAGTGGAGGTGGGCCGATGACGCGGGAAGAGAAGATATTCGACTTTATCAAGACCACTCTGGTACCAAACAGCGATCTAGCGTTCGACGCGGAGATCGATCTGCTGGAGAGCGGAATATTGGACAGCGTGGCTATGATGGAGCTGATCGTGTGGCTGGAAGACAGTTTCGGCATCGCAATCGACACGGACGATCTGGTTCCCGAGAACTTTGCGTCGTTGGGTGCCATGGCCCGGTACATAGAGAAGACGTCGGCCAAGTAGATGTGGCTTCCCTGCGGCTTTCGGGCAGTCGCGAGCGAAGTGCCCGACAAGCCAGCCATCGGGTTCTCAGAGTGTGAGCTGAGTTTCGGAGAAGTCGACCGGAAGAGCGACGCTCTGGCGGCTTGGCTGCTGGACTCAGGGCTGCGCCCGGCGGACAGGGTCGGCATGCTGGCCGATCATTGCCCCCAAGCCGTACTCGCCTACTGGGCCACGCTCAAGGCCCGTGGCATATCCGTATCCCTCAATGAACAACTGACAGCGGATGGACTCGAGGCAGTGCTCGATGATTGCAGGCCGGCGGTGATCTTTGTGACACACAAGTACCTCCGGTCAAAGCTCGGTTCGTTGGCTGGGAGCCTGGACAACTGCCGTGTTGTGGAAGTTGATGGTGAAGGCTCCGAGTTCAGCTCGCTGTTGCGGACCAGGGTGTCGCATCCGGTGGTCGAGGGGCGGGACGACGACATTGCGTCGATCGTCTATACCTCGGGAAGTACCGGGGCTCCCAAGGGTGTTTGCCTCACACATCGTAATCTCTGGACCGTGGTACGGGGCGTGATCGAACACATGCCGATCCTGTCGGACGATTCCTACTTGATGGTGGTTCCGCTCCACTACGTACACGGCCTCATGCAGCTACTGGTCCATCAATTGGCCGGGGCAACCATTCACTTTTCCGGCGGGTTCTTGTTTCCAAAACTCGTGCTAGATCGATTGCTGCGGACGAGGGTAACCGGCTTTTCCGGTGTGCCGTACCATTTTGCGGCGCTGATCGAGAGGGCGAAGTTTCTCGAGACCCAATTGCCCGATCTCCGTTGGATCACGGTAACGGGCGGCAAGATGCCGGTCGAGCAGATCAGGCGTATTCGGAGGGCCAAACCGGCACTCGAGATCCACATTGCGTATGGGCAGACGGAGTGTGCCCCGCGCGCAACCGCGCTGCACCCATCGAAAATCGATTGCAAGCCCAACTCTGTCGGATCGCCTATTCCCGGTGTCGATGTCTTGCTATTAGACGAGGAAGGCAGGGAAGTAAAGCGGGGTGGAGTGGGAGAGGTCGTGATTTCCGGTGACAACGTGATGGCAGGGTATTGGGGTCAGCCCGAAGCGACGGCCGCCGTAATCGACGATCGAGGTTGGTTGCACACCGGTGATATCGGCCGGTTTGATGCGGAGGGCGATCTTTTTCTAGAGGGTCGCAAGAACACCATGATCAAGACCGCGGGTGAGCGCATTTTTGCGGATGAGTTGGAGGCGATCCTTAACCGACATTCCGACGTCGTGGAGGTACTGGTGGTAGGTGTGCCGGACGGAGTCTACGGAGAGCGCATCGAGGCGCACGTCAGGGTCGCTACTGTACCTGACGAGGACGGACAGGTACGGCTGATAGGCGAACTGCGTCGGCTCTGTCATACCAAGGTACCGTTCGCTAGAGCACCCAAACGATACCACATTTGGTCCGATTTCCCGCGCAAGGCAAACGGCAAGGTAGACCGTATTCGTCTGGCTGAGGGCAGCGGCACGTGACTCAACCACACGACCTCCGCACCTTTCTACACTTCGTTCGCGAGCGGTCCGGACGCCACTATGTGCAAGTGGATCGCCCGGTCTCGCCCAAATGGGAAATGGCCGCCATCGTAGCGAAACTCGAGGCCGGCATGCGCATGCCGGTGATCGAGTTCGCGAACGTGGAAGGCACTGTATGGCATGTGGTCACCAACGTCTGCGCATCTATGAATCGAGTTGCCGGGTCACATGGCGTTTCGACGGCGGAATTCGAGAAGCGATTGCAGGACTCATATGATCGTCCGATCGCCCCGGTGCCGTGGTCCGGGGCGGCGATCGCACCGGTGCGTGAAAATGTATTGGAGGGCGAAGCAGTGAACCTACTGGACCTTCCGCAGATCCGATACACGGAAGTGGAGACATCGCCCTACCTGACCGCCACCGCCGTAGTAGCGCGAGATCCTGTCACCGGCGTTCTGAACGTGAGCTACCATCGCTTGATGATCTGTGGCCGCGATTCCACTGCGATCTACATCGCGCCTGGCGGGCATCTACAACAGATCGTCGACCGCAATGCTGCGAACGGTGATGAAACGCCTGTTGCCGCGTTCTCCGGCTGTCATCCGACGTGGTCGCTGGGCGCCCTTGCCGCGGGAAGCGCAGACGTGGACGAGTACCAGATTATCGGGGGTCTGTTGGGATCTCCTCTCGAGACGACCCCGGGGATAGTCGATCCGTCACTTCCTGTGCCGGCGCGAGCCGAACTCGTTCTGGAGGGCACCATCGATCCCGTTACGTTGGTGGAGGAGGGGCCGTTTGGCGAATTTGCCGGTTACGCCATGGAGCGAGAAGAGCGGCCACTGTTCAAGGTGTCGGTCTTGAGCCATCGTAATGATCCGCTATTTCAGGACATCGTTGCGGGTCGGCTGGAGCATCTCACAATGGCCGGAGTAACCCTTAGGGCGCACCTGCAACACACCGTTTGCGAGCGGACGGCAGGCATTCTCGACATACACCTGCCCGCTCCGATGACCGTATTCCTCAAAGTAGATACGGCTGCGCTGCCGAATGGTGCGGTGCCAAAGTTGATCCGCGATCTACTGGGCGAGTCATATGTAAAGCATGTGTACTGCTTCGACACGGACATCGATCTCACGAACTCCTCCAGTATTCAGTGGGCTATTGCTACGCGGGTGCAAGCCGACCGGGACATCGTCATGTTGACGGGTGCTCGTGGCAATGAAATGGATCCCTCGGAGATCGACGGGAAGACTACAAAGTGGGGTGTGGATGCTACCGCCAAACCGAACCTCGCGAGCTACGCCCGACGCAATACTATCCCTCGGGAGATATACGATAGGATCGACGTTAGGGCGATTCTTACGGATAGGGGAACGGGGAGTAGGGAGTAAGGGGTGTCTCCCTTGAGGGTCCTGCAGCGCGAAGCGCTGCCGAGCGCGCGTTTTCTAACGCGCGAATAAGGCGACGAGGGCGCATCTGATGGGTGCTGGAACGCGCGAATTGCTGCCGAGCGTCTAGGTTGCAGTCCGGCCCCCGTCGATCGCAATGACTTGACCGGTAATGGAGGCCGCGTTGCTGCTCACTAGATAGGAAACGAGCGCAGCGATCTCGTCGGGCTCAACCAGGCGTTGGGTCGGCGTCTCCTTCACCAGATCGGCTTCCTGCTCTGCGAGCGAAATTCCCTTGAGCTTGGCGCGCGCACCCTGAGTCTGGCCGAACAATTCGCTCCGTACATATCCCGGCGCGATTGCGTTGACCGTGATACCTGTTGGGGCGACTTCGAGTGCCAGCGACCTGACCAACCCATTTATTCCGGCCTTGGACGCCGCGTATATGGCGTTGAATGGAGCGCCGATCTGGCCGGAGATAGAGCCGATGTGTACGATCCTGCCTCCCTTGGCCCGTAGCATCGGACGAAGTACCGCCCTTGACAGTGAAAAGGCGCCGAGGAGATTGATCTGTACCACACGGGTCCACTCTTCGAGCTTACCGAGCATAACCGGAGCTATGTAGCTCACCGCGGCGCTGTTGACCATGACGTCCAGACGACCGAAGCGATCGACGATATCTTGCACGGTGTTTGCGACCGCGTCGGCGTCGGTGATGTCCAGTGAATAGGCCTGCGCAATACCGCCGGCGCTGCTGATGCCGTCGGCGACCTCCTCGATCTCTTGTAGCGTACGAGCGGCGACCGCGACGGCGTATCCGTCGCTGCCGAGCCGGTTGGCGATTGCCCGTCCGATCCCACGGCCGCCACCGGCGACCAGTGCGACGCGCGTGTCTACCCCCATGGCTTGATCCGGATGTCGCCGGGTTGGTCTACCCAACCGTCGCTCGCGATCCGGCGTCGTTCGAGCTGCAGTTCGCCGCTGGAGCGTGTCGCCACGAGATTAGTGAGCCACTCGCCGTCGTTACGTTCCGGAAAGTCTGTGCGGACGTGGCTGCCTCTGCTCTCGGTTCGTTGTGCCGCGGCCTCGATGATCACCTCCGCGACGTCCAGGAGATTCCGGTGCTCGAACGCTAGAGCGACGTCGATCGGTTCGGCAACGAGCAGGTCGTTGACCAACCTGTCGCGCTCGTCTGCTACGAATCGACGCGCTCGCTCGAGCGACGTCTCATCCTTCTCAACGATGAGGGTTTCCCACATGGTCTGCTGCAGCTCACCCCGCATTTCAGTTGGCCGCTTGCGGCCCCGCGCCTCGCGGTAGCGGCACACGGGCTCGAGCACGGAATCCAATATGTGCGATGGGATGTTCGAACTGCCTCCCTTTGCTACCTCAGCGGCCTTTCGCCCCGCTCTCCAGCCGAACACTTGCGAGCCGCCCAACATGGTACCGCCCAAACGATCTGCGCCTTGCCACCCGCCGGCCTCCCCCGCCGCAAACAATCCGGCCACCGTAGACTGGGCGTCGCAGTCGATTCGTATACCGCCGTTACTGGTGTGATGGTGAATCTGAACCTGGATCAAGTCACGCTTGACATCGATACCCTGAGCCAGTATGAACTCGACGAACAGTTCGGGCTCGAAACCTCTGTCGGCATGTGCCAAGTCGAGAAAGATACCGTCGTGTGCCGTGCCCCGTCCCGCAAGCGCCTCGCCCTTGATAGCACGATCGAGGTAGATTGCCGCGTCTCTGCAGCTGACGGGCCAGTGGTACGACTTGAGTTTGGACACCTCGTGCGCCGAGTATCCATTGGGCAGGTAGTTCCCGAGGAACTCCTTCCCGTCCGCGTTCAGCAGCCTGTAGGGCTCCTCCATCTCGTAGAGCATGATCATGGCCTGGCGAGGCCACGTGGTCGCGAGGCCCTGCTGCATGAACTCCATGTTGAACAGTTCGGCGCCGGCGCGAAGAGCCATGGCGTAGCCGTCGCCGGTATTGCCGGGAGGATTGAAGCTATACCGGAAAAGCTGGCCCACACCGCCCGTCGCGATTATCACGGCTCCGGCCTCCACCACAAAAGGGTCGCCGTCGTCGTCTACGCCAACAGCCCCGATACACCGCCCGCTATCGACAACCAGGTCGGTGAGGTTCGCGTGCTCGAGTACCGCGGTTCCTGTGGTTTCAATGATCGCCTTCTGAATGGCGACGATGCTGTTGGTGCCCTGCTTGTTGGACCTGCCCTCCATGGTCGCCAGCATCTTGTTCCCGAACCTCATTCCCATGCTCTGCAGGCGTTGTACGGCCTCACTCACCTCGTCCACGAATATTCTACAGAGAACCGGATCGGCCATTCCCAAACCGGCCTGGATCATGTCGCTGTAGACCTTTTCCGGGGGATTGAAGAAGCTGCCCTTTGGCCCGACGGTCCGAATTGTCCAGTAGTCGCCGATCGGATTCGAGGTCGCTCCAGCCCCCCGAACCCCCGGAACTCCGAACCTGCCCTTCACCGCCAGCATAGCACGAGCGCCACTTTCGTGTGCGGATATGGCTGCCGCGGTAGCAGCGCCACCACCTCCCACTATCAAGACCTCGGTCGAATACCGATTCAAACCGACGTCATTCCTTGATGGCTATCACCACTGCTGCGTAGGGATTCGGCAGGGTCTGCTCCATGATGTCCAACTCGGGACAGATGCGACTATCCGCGAAGCCCGCCATGTCCAGAACTCGTAGCCAGTTGTCGGGTGTCAGGTAACAGTGCGTAGGCCGATATTGCTCGTGGAGCCGGGCCGCAGTCCTGTGGTACAC
>JBHHZE010000086.1:0-8700 GCA_046757925.1 Gemmatimonadales bacterium | reverse complement strand
TCTGGGGGGGGCGCGGCGGCTTGGGGGGCTGCACCGCCCGCGACGAGGTCGGTGCGGGCCCACATCCTAGTCAAGTTTCTAGACGATCATGCAATCGACTATATCTCTCGTTAGTAGACGCTCAGGTTGGCTGCTGGCTTTGCTCCTGGCGCTGGGTTCGGCTCGAGCAAACGCTCAGTCCGCCGATGCCGGCAAGACCATCGAGCTCACGGATATCGAGTTTCATCCCGGTCGCCTAATGGCACAGCCGGGTGACACCCTCACGTTCGTGAACAAGGACGAGTTCGAGCACGATGTCTACATCGTACGCGCGGCTAACCGCAACGTGGTTGTGGTTCCTCCAACCACGATCCAACCCGGCGAGACGCTCCACGTGCCGATCGGGCAAAAGGGAGTGTTCAATCTCTACTGTACGATCCACGGCGGAATGACCGGCAAGATCACGACTACCGGCTCGTTCGAGCTGTCCCAAGAGGAGAAACAGCAGGTCGCGGCACTAAAGACATTGCCACCCATAGTGAAGACGGGTGAGACGCTGTTTTGGGGTGACGCGCAGTGTTCCCACTGCCACAAGATCGGTGACCGGGGGGAAGGAGCGCGTGGTCCCAATCTGGCCGATATCGGGTTTAGGGCCGGGCCCAGAGGGCAGAAACTGGGTTTGGGATCGGCCACCGGTTATCTCATTCAGTCGATTATGGAGCCGGGCGCCTACGTGGTGGAGGGCTACACCAACGACATGGCGACCGTATATCAGCCGCCCATCGACTTGAGCGCGGAGCAGATCCAGGCGGTGGTGAGCTATCTCCAGAGCCAGGGAGGTGAGGTCGATACCTGGGCGATGGATATCAACGAGCAGAAACTTGCCACGCTGCCCCAAATGAATCCGTTCCGCAACGGAGACCCCGAACGCGGTAGAGAGGTTTGGGACGACATGGGCTGCAACAGCTGCCACACGGTGGGCGACGAACCGGGCACCTCGGCGGGCCCCGATCTCACGGCTATAGGCGCCTACCGCAACTGGACCTGGCTGGCCGAGTCTCTGCTCGAGCCCAACAAGGAGATCGGCAAGAACTGGGTGTACACCACGGTCTACTACGAGCCTGAGGACAGCAGATTCGTATCGGAGAAATCGGTGGACGGCTTCATTCGCAAGAACGACGCGAATGGAGTGCAGATCCTGACCATGTCGAAGGAGATCATGAGCATCCCCGCCAACAAGCTGAAGCGCGTCGAGCCCAGCGAAACGTCCAAGATGCCTACCAACTATGGGGAACTCTTGACCTTCGAGCAAACGGCCGATCTCATCGCCTATCTGCTGTCGATCAAGTGACGCTGCGACCGCTGGGCGGCACCCAATGCTCTCCTGCTGGACCGGCATGCTTGCGGGTACCGAAGCGCGCATGGCGAACCGTGGTGTTATCTCAGAGAGTCAGCGTTGGGTGCGAACCACGGCTTGCGGAAGTGCCCGCAGGCATGCTACGCCAATTCTTGCCTTGGGATCGGAACTAGAGTCACACCCCATTGGTTTTGGATGTGCGATGCGTGCCACGGGTTTTCATAAAGATCGGAGATGTGGGTTCATGAAAGAGAAGACATTGCTTGCCTTTGCCGGGCTGGTACTGATGCTTGCACTCCCACAACAGCCCGCCGGTCGTGATGCGGTGACCGATGGCTCTTGGCCGGCCGGCAGCATAACCGGTGTCGTGCGGTTCGACAGTGAGTATCCGCGCCCCGAAACGATCAAAGTCACCCAGGACGAGTCGGTGTGCGGCAGCTCCAAACAGTCGCAGACCTTTGTGGTCTCTCCCAAGAACAAAGGGCTCGCGAACGTCGTAGTTACGCTGGAAGGTGTGACCGGTGGCAAGCCTCCCGCCCCGACCGACACGGCGACCATTGTGCAAGACGGCTGTACCTACAAGCCGCATCTTCAGGTGGTGGAATTGGGTGCCAAGGGTACGCAACTCGTGATCCACAACGAGGACGGGATCATGCACAACATCCACGCGTTCCTCAAGAAGCGGACCCTGTTCAACTCCGTGCAGCCCCCCAAACTCAAGACGCTCAAGAAGAAACTGCGCAGACCGGGCATTACCGAGGTCAAGTGTGATGTCCACGCATGGATGAACGCCTATATCGTCGTGCTCAAGGACGAACCCTATCATTCAGTAACCGGCGAGGCTGGGCAGTTTACGCTCGACGGTGTGCCGCCGGGCACGTATACTCTCCATTTTTGGCATGAGGCCCTGGGAGAAATGACGCGAGAAGTCACGGTCACCGAGGGCAAAGCTGCCAAGGTCGACTGGGTAATCAAACCCAAGGGGTAAGAATGAAACAGCTCGCCGTCGCGGTTGTGTTGCTCGCCGTCACGTGGGTGCCCGCCTTCGCTCAAGAGCCCGATTTCGCTCAAGCGGGGGAGCAGGCGGTCCAAATCCTCCAAGGTCTCATCAGGCTCGACACCAGCAACCCGCCCGGTAACGAAACGGTTGCGGCACGGTATCTCGAGAAGCGGCTGAAGCAGGACGGAATCCCCGCTAAGATCTACGAGATGGTTGAAGGGCGGGGGAACGTCGTGGCGCGCATCAAGGGCAACGGCTCCAAGAAGCCGTTGCTGTTGATGGGTCACATCGATGTGGTCGGTGTGGAGCGCGACAAGTGGTCGGTGGATCCCTTTGCGGGCGTGATCCAGGACGGCTACCTCTGGGGTCGGGGTTCGCAGGATGACAAGGGGATGACGGCGGTGGCGCTCCAGGTTGTCCTGATGCTCAAGCGCCGGGGCGTCGAGTTGGACCGCGATGTCATCTTCCTGGCAGAGGCCGGCGAGGAGGGGACGCCCCGGGTCGGCATCAACTACATGGTCGAGCAGCACTGGGACGAGATAGCGGCCGAGTTCGCGTTGAACGAGGGTGGCCGGATCTGGGCTAAGAACGGACGGGTTACGTCGGTTGCCGTAGCGACCACCGAAAAGGTACCGCGCGGCATGCGTCTGGTGGCGCGGGGCACTTCCGGCCACGGCTCCAGGCCGCGGCCTGACAATCCCATCGTCCACCTGGCGGCCGCGGTGGCCAAGTTCGGCACCTGGCAGCCCCAGATGCGCTTGAACGAGACCACGCGAGAATACTTCAGGCGCATGGCCGCAATCAGCCCGCCTGACAAGGCGTTTCTGTACCGGCATCTGGAAGACCCCATGCTCACCGGCCTGGTGCAGGAGAAGCTTAGGCTGACAGACATCGAGGCCAACTCCATGATCCGGACGTCGATATCTCCCAACATCATCGACGGCGGTTTCCGCAGCAACGTGATCCCCGCCGAGGCCGTTGCGACGCTGGATATCAGGGCACTGCCCGACGAGGACATCCCGCAGCTCGTAAGTCAAATGAACGATCTCATCGACGATCCCCTGGTCGAGGTGATCCCGCCGTCCAGACGCGGCCGTCCAGTATCTCCCCCCTCGCGACTCGACACCGAGATGTTCCGCGCCATAGAGCACGTACAGGCCCGCGTGTTCCCCGATGCGGTAACGCTTCCCACCATGCTCACTGGTGCCACCGACTCCGCGCAGCTCCGCGCCAAGGGTATGCAGGCCTACGGCATAGGGGCAGTCATCGATCAGGAGATCGGATCGCTCGCCCACGGGAACGACGAGCGGCTCTCGGTCGAGGGGGTCGGCCAATTCGTAGAGTTTCTCTACAACGTGGTGCTGGAGGTGGCGGCGAGTAAGTAGTTCCGTATCGGGCCGGTCCGAGTAAAGGTCGGCTCTTGAGAACGGGTCTCGAGTCCGACCCATCCAGACACGGGTGACTGCATTATCCGCGCGCAGCGGGCAGGCGCAGGCGTCGGGCAAGCGAGGTCGCGTCTCTTGCGCCCGTGATTCTCGTCTGGACGATGGCGCGCTAGGTGCCTGAAGCCGGGCGAACGTCGACGAGGAGGGCGTCACGTCAGGCGACACAACTAACTCTATTTATTACTATGGTTAGCTAGTATTAGAGTAGTGATAAAGTGTTTTAACTGGTGACTCAAAACGATGCCCCCGTTTGCAGAACACGACATGATCATACGCGCCCTCCGGGGCATTACCGTCTCGCTCGGCCGATTGCCTCTGGCCCCCCGCACCGGTGGCAGAGAGGCTCTGAACCGTCTCGGTTGCGGCCCACTCCAGGGAGAGTGTCGCTCCGGTTAGGTGAAGCAGTCCCTCCAACCGGTAGCCGACCGAGCGAATACCCCGGGCGTCGAGGGTCTCGCTGCCCGGGATCCGCACCCGGAAGGGAAGGGGGTCGATCGTTGCATGCATCCGTAACGATGGGTTGGGTTGGTGGTTCGTACCAACAGTGGTACAGGAGTTGGGGCGCAGGATACTCAGTCGTGAGGTTGCTTCTTGGCCGCCATTTCCTTCTTTTCCTGCGCCAACGCTGCTGCGGTTGCGATCCCGAACCCCAGCCCCAGCGTCAATCCTACGCCTACGTTACCGACCAAGGTTCCCAGCGCAGCACCTATTACGGCTCCCACGGTCATCGCGACCGCCATGCTGTCCGTACCGGTATCTTGATGATCCCTTGGATTATCGCTCATACGGCGTAACTCGCTTCTTTAGTCGACAGTTGACGACCCGTGAAATGTTCTGTGACGACGGCTGTCGTCTCTTTCTCGGATAGCCCTACAATAGCTCAGAGTATTCTATGGAAGATGACGGATTGAGCAAGTCCCGCTCCATGATAGGGCGCGGGGCATGGCCGTCGTTTTCCGGGCATCCGATGGCCCCTTCACTTCTGCCGCCCTCGCCTAGCGTTTCCTTCCCGGGACGTTCTGTCCGTTCTGATGTAACACCAATCCCGTCACCTGGCCGCTGTTATCCACTTCGAAGGAGACCTGCGCCTCGACGGCCTTCAGAAAAAACTTGGTCTGCGACTCAGCGAAGATCGGGAACTGTGGCTGCCCGGTTGCCTGCAAGAGGAGTTGATCGCCATCGCGCGTTATGGTGATGACGAACTGTGGAGTGAGTTCGTATTCTCCGACGTATGTCTCGAGCACGGCGGGTTCGACCGAGACTTCGGTGCGCTCTTTGGGCGCGTCGGCTAGAGGAAACTCGGGGTCTAGGAGATGGAACCCGATGTCGTCCACGCTTCGCGCGGAATTGTGTAACACGACCGCACCAACCCGGCGCTCGGGATCGAACCCGGCCCAAGTGCGGTAGCCGCCAGTTCCGCCGTTGTGCCAGATGGTGATCCCGCCATTTGCAGTCTTCAGGCGGTGCCACCCGAGCCCAACGGTCATCGTGTCTTGTCCGGTCTTGACCCGCTCGAAATGCGTTGCGGCGAGCGCTCTCGAGATTGAAGATGCAGACGGCGTGAGGTTGGCGTGGATGAATTTGAGCATGTCCACCACGGTCGAACGCAACGCACCCGCACCGGCGAGGGTGGGAATATCCCAGTTGGACACGACTTCCCCACCCTGATTGCGGCCTAGAGCGAGTCGATCTTGCATGTCGTCGGTGAGAGTGATGCATAGACATCTTAGTCGGCCTTGCAAGGTAGAGCTGCGTAAGTTGCCCGTCCAGGAAGCCTGATGCGGTCCAGCGCTGCAGGCGGCCGGCCACTCCATCCAGCGCCTTACCAAGTGTTCCAGTCGCCCGTATTTTTCAAAAGTCATCGGGATTGTTGCAGTAACCTCAGGAGGAACTCCACGGTGGTCATCAGTTGTTCCAGTTTATCGATGATCACGCTCTTCCACTTGAGGGAGCTGCGGATTGATAGCACAGAAGCCAAAGCATGAAACGCAGCCCAGGTACCAAGTGTAGGACCGTAGGTCCAAAGGAGCTCAATTGACAACAACTCGTAGTATCATTCTGTGCATGCCAATTGCGATCGTGGCTCTAGCTGTCGGAATGGTGCGCGGCTCGACAACGGTCGAGTACGATGAAGTCCAGCAGCTGCTCGACGCAAAGTGCACGCGTTGTCACGTCGGGGCGGATGCTGCCCGGGGTCTCCGGCTCGATTCCTGGCAAGACCTGGTCGCCGGATCGAGATATGGAGAGGCGGTGATTGCGTTTGATGCCGACAACAGCCTCCTGATCGAACTTGTCACTAAGCTGGTGGACGGACCGCACCCGACGGAGCTGGACGCAGACGGACTGACAAATGACGAGGTAGAGCTTCTGAGAACCTGGGTGGACGAAGGTGCACGTTCCGATGCGGGAGAAGTGCCATTCGCCGGAGCCAGGCAACTGCTTTACGTAGCGAACCAGGGTGCGGCGATGGTTTCGGTGATCGACATGGAAACCAACATGGTTGTCCGGACCGTCGATCTTACAGAGCTCGGGTTCCCGGAGAACGCCCTGCCCCATCACATCCAGGTGGAGCCGGATGGGTCTTCTTGGTACGTGTCGCTCATAGGTGCCAACACCGTTCTCAAATTCAACCGGGCCAACGAGCTCGTTGGGCGCGTGGAGATAGAGAGACCCGGATTGCTTGCGCTGGACCCCGCCAGTGACAAGCTCTACGTGGCCCGGTCCATGGCTGCAGTCAATCCACCGCATTCGATCGGCGTGATCCGGCGCACAGACATGACCGTTCAGGAAATAGACGTGTTCATCCCGAGGCCGCACGCGTTGGCCATCGGGCCCCGCGGTCGGCACGTGTTCACGTCCAGCTTGGCCGTCAATCAAATCGCCATCGTGGATCCTGACGAGGAGAGCCTGGAACTCACGAGTCTGGACGGCGACCGCCCGCACGTCTTCATCCAGTTCGCAGTGTCGCCCGACGGCGGCGTCATGGTGGGCACCACCGAACTGACCTCGAAGTTATTCGTATTCGACATGCGTCTGGTACCGGGCATGACTCCGGTGGATACTATTGACGTCAATGCAGCTCCATGGCACCCGGTGTTCACACCGGACGGCCGCTGGCTGTATGTAGGCAACAACTGGGACAACAGCGTCACCGTTGTCGATATGCAACGGCGTCAGGTTGCGAAGGTCATCGAGGGGAATGGCTTGGCACAACCGCATGGGAGCGGCGTATCACCAGACGGGCGATATGTTTACATTGCAAACCGAAATCTCCAAATGCCGGAGGGCCACAGCAAGGCCGCTCACGTTTACACTCCACGATACGACCTGGGCGACAACTCCCGTATCGGCACCGTCGTCGTAATCGACACCAAGACACAAAGCATCGTGAAGATCATCGAGATCGAAGAGTACGGCTCCGGGATCGGGACGGCATCCCGCGCACGTTGACAGTCACTGTGAGCCCCCTTGTTCGCTTTCGTCCTGTCACCAGCACATGGTTTGGTTGGGCAGTCGCATCACTCCTGGTAACGACTCAAGGAGAAGCTCAAAGTCGCTCGACGGGCTATCAGGAGACCGCCGTAAGAGGCGGTGCAACCGTGTCGGGAAAGGTTACGTTCAGCGGTGAGATCCCCAGACCCAACCGACTGCTGATCACGCGAGACATGGAAGTCTGCGGTGAGGGTTATCGCAAACGGAGAGAGATAGACGTAACCGATGAAGGAGGCCTTCGGAACGTCGTGATCGTGATTGATGGCATAGCCAAAGGTAAGGCCTGGCCTCAACTACGCGAAGGATATGTAGTTGATCAAGTGAACTGTTACTTCGATCCGTTCGTCCAAGTGATGCGACGAGGTGCAGACCTCAATATCGTCAACAGCGACCCCGTTCTCCACAACATTCATGGCTCCGAGTTGATCGGTAAGACGTGGCGAACACTATTCAATTTCGGCCAGCCGCCCGAAAAGGGTACAATCACGCAGCCACTCCGGCCGAGGCGCGGTAGGCAGATCAGACTCGAATGTGACGCCCATGACTTCATGTTGGGCTGGATATACGCCGTGGACAATCCGTATGCGGTCGTCGTTGACAGCACAGGGCATTTCACGATCGACGACATCCCACCGGGCAAGTACACTATCAAGGCATGGCACCCGCGTCTGGGACTTCACGAGCAGGTCATAGTACTATCTGGGAATCAAACCGGCGAGATCACATTCCAATTTTCCAACAACTGATCGTGAATTCCTGACGGCGAATGGTGGCTATCCCGTGCTACTTTGAACGCTTAGTCCAGACAACGATCACACCACAACTAGCGTCATTCCCGCCGAACCTCGGGGGCACCGCCGACGGGCGGTATAGCTCGATACCTTCCAAGTCGCTCGGGACAACTAACAAGTCGGGTCCACCTTCTTCCGCCTCATCGATGGGTCCCAGCTTTGCGCCATCCAGGTACAGGACTGGCGCGCAGACGCTTCCGGTCGATCGTCCGGCTAGGCCTTTGAATCTCACCGTGTAGTGTGGATGGCCGCCGGGCGTGGTCATCATACGAACAATTCTCACGCTCGTTGTGAGTCGGAGTGCACCGGTGAAGTTGTACGGATTCTTTTTCTCGATATCCTCGCGCGTGATGAATTCTCCCAAACCATGTGCCTTGCGTTCATAGAACCCCGCTATCGGATCGCCCCCAATCGGTAGCGACTCTCCGGTTACTGTCACCCCCGCCAGCTCGGTAACCTCGCGTTGCGAAACGCGCAACTCGATATCGGGGTTCTTTCCTTCCTCGATTTTGAATGGCGAGGTTACGGTCGCTCCGTGAATACCCGCGTCTGATCTCAGAGAGTACGTGCCGGGCCCCGGGGCCGTCAGCGAGTAGCTTCCGGTGGAGTCGCTTATCGTTCGACGGCGAAAATTGC
>JBHHZE010000085.1:0-9094 GCA_046757925.1 Gemmatimonadales bacterium | reverse complement strand
ATCCTCACCACCTTGTAGATGCTCATCTGAATCCCCTAAATGACCGCTGTCTAACCTCTACTTGTATCGCTTTCCATCCCCTCAAACCTCGGGCTCGCCGCCATAACCCGCAAGGGCACGCCTTAACGCTGCCGGTCACCCACCATCTCGTCCGCCGGGCTCTGCATGCCGAGGCTAGGCCGGTTCCCGACCTTGTACAAGAGCGCGTAGGGAAAGGTCTGGAGCAGACGCCTGCGAATCTCACCATAAACAGGGGCTCCGGCATGGGGATACTCGATGATTGCACGTTCGCACCGCTCGGCCGCGTCGAGGAACGACGCACCCAAACCGGGGCTTTCGAGCTCGTAGTATTGAGCGGCGTCGATCAATTCGCGTTCGGCCAGCGGATGAAACGACGCTCGGGTCATCTATTCGAGCTTGCTGCGGACCTCGCGGAATACATCTTCGGCGGACCGAGCCCTGTTGGAAGCTGCATCCAACTCTGCATCCCTACGCTGGGCCTCTTCGGCCCACAATTGCTGGCTCTCTTTCTCGGAAAGTCCCTCAAGACTCTCCAGTAGCTTCCCAGCGAGCTTCGCCCGGGCCCGCGGGGCTAGCTTCAGGGCCTCGGCTTCGAGTTCCTTTATGCTCATGCGCTGTTTTCCACTCATTCCAGATTGGTGCTCCAGAGAGACACTAGCGTACGGCCGAGTAGCCCCGCTGGCGCAAATGCGACCACCAAACCAATTTCCAACGTCCCCGACCACGGAGCTTCGATGTCGCTCGATCCAACTCCGCCGCAAAACAAGAAATCCATAACCCGGCGCGCCCTCCTGGCCACAGCGGCTGGTACGCTCGGCGCCACCGTACTCCCCGCAACCCGTGACGCCTCGGCAGAACCAGCAGCGATGCAACGAGGCGGGGTCAAAGACACCACAAAAATCCAGGGCCATCCCGCACGCTCGGTGGGGCAGCGTGCGCCGGCAGAGACGCCACAGCGACTCACCTACGGCAACCCGCCACGCGGATCGCTCACGCCACTACAGGACCTTCGCGGAATCACCACCCCGGCCGACCTCCACTTCGAACGACACCACGGCGGCGTACCGCAAATAGACCCACAGAACTACTCGCTCCTGATCCATGGAATGGTAGAGCGGCCAATGATCTTCACGCTGGACGATCTCAAGCGGTTTCCACCCGAGTCTCGCTTCCATTTCCTGGAGTGCTCGGGCAACGGCTCCAGCGGATACATCGGCTTGGGTCCCGAGCGAACTCCTCAGCAGATCGACGGGCTCACCAGCAACAGCGAGTGGACCGGCGTGCCGCTGGCGACGCTGTTCACGGAAGTGGGAGCAAGCCCCGACGCCAGCTGGTTTCTCGCCGAGGGGGCCGACGCCGCAGTCATGACACGCAGCATTCCGGTAGAGAAAGCGTTCGACGACGCGATGATAGCCTACGGCCAGAACGGCGAGGCGATAAGGCCGGAGCAGGGCTATCCGGCCCGCCTGCTGCTCCCCGGCTGGGAGGGAAACAGCAACGTCAAGTGGATCCGCCGGATCGAACTAGCCGATGCTCCGTTCATGACGCGCGATGAGACATCCAAGTACACCGACCCCCTGGCAGACGGAACGGCGCGCCAGTTCAGCTTCGTGATGGACGCCAAATCAATCATCACGTTCCCCGCCTATCCCGCGAAGCTTCCCGAACGCGGCTACTGGGAGATCACCGGCATCGCCTGGACCGGACGCGGCAAGATCACTCGCGTAGAAGTGAGCACCGACGGAGGCGACACATGGCAGCAAGCGGAACTACAGCAACCCGTCTTGCCCAAGTGTCACACTCGCTTCCGCCTGTTGTGGAACTGGCAGGGTGAAGACGCTCTGCTCCTGAGCCGCGCGGTGGACGAGACGGGATACGTGCAACCCACCGTTCAACAACTGCGGGAAGCACGCGGGCCGGCGACACACTACCACTACAACAACATCCGGGCGTGGAAGGTGGCAGGTGACGGGAACGTGACCTTCGGGCTGGAGGACTAGACGCCATGACCGTGAAGTGGATATCCCGGTTGGCCGTGGTGGGTGTGCTGGCAGCATGTTGGGCGTGCGGTGGAGAGCGTCTGGCGACGTTCGGATCGAGAGGGGGCCAAGAGGCACAAACGCCGGCCAAGTTCGGCATCGGCCGCGTCGCCGGCGCCGCCGAGATTGCGGCCCTGGACATAGACATCATGCCCGACGGCACCGGCTTGCCCGCCGGGAGCGGTACGGTGGCAGACGGCAGAGCGGTTTACGCCGCCAAATGTGCCGCATGCCACGGGGCGACCGGTACCGAGGGGCCGTTCAGCGCGCTTGTGGGACGGGAGCCCCGCGAGGGCTTCCCCTTCGCCAAGCGATTCGGCTACGTGATGACGGTCGGCAACTATTGGCCTTACGCGACCACGCTTTTCGATTATACTCGTCGGGCGATGCCGTTCGACAGGCCCGGCTCCTTGACCGACAACGAGGTCTACGGTTTGGTAGCGTTCCTGCTGTATCGCAACGAGATCGTCACAGAGGATGCGGTGATGAACGCCGAGACATTGCCTCAGGTGGTGATGCCGGCACACGACCGGTTCGTGCGTGACAACCGCAAGGGCGGGCACGAAATCAAATGAGCTGGAGGTAACGATGTCGACCGTTGCGTCAACCGATCTCAAGGTGATTCCCGGAGTCGGACCAAGCATAGCCAAAGATCTGGTCGACCTCGGTTTCACCTGCGTGGAGGAATTGAACGGCCAGGACCCGGAACGCATGTACGAGGACCTCTGCATGCTCCGGCAGGTGCACATCGACCGGTGCGTGCTGTACGTATTCCGCTGCGCCGTCTATTTTGCAAGCAACGCAAGTCACGACAACGAACTGCTCAAGTGGTGGAACTGGAAAGACAAAGAAGGGAAGGCATAAGTGAGCGAGGCGCCAGCAAGCAAGGGACTGGAATTACAACAACGACTGCGGGGCGCGCTGCAGAAATTTGAAGATGCCATAGTGGCCCGCGAGCACAAAAAACTCGGCACCAAAATCCCGCTGCAGCAGGATGTTGACCGCGCGCGCGACGGTGTGATGAAAGTCGTGGTCGACGCGGTCACCAAGGAGCGGATGCAGCGGTAGTAACAGCCCTGGCGCTGGCGGCGGCGTTGTTTCATTTGTACGCCGCCGGTGTCTCGCCATTTACGGCTCTCGTACAACGCCCGGTCCATTGGGCGCTGATGGCGGTGCTGGCATACCTGGGCGTTGGAGTAAGACGACGTTCCGCCGGCAAGATCTCCCTCGTAGTTGCAGCGGCTTCTATCGGTGCCGCGATAGCGGCCGGCGCCTACATGGTTGCAGTGCACCACCAGCTGGTTGCGCGGGCCGGTGCATCTACGCCTCTCGACCTGGTAATGGGCGCGCTCGCGGTGGTGGTGACTCTGGAACTGGCACGGCGCACCTCGGGGTGGGGACTCGTGTCGGTTGCACTCCTCGCGATAACGTACGCGTTCGCGGGACCCTACCTACCCGGTTTATTGGCGCATGGCGGCTATGGCGCACGCCGTCTCATCGAACATCTCTATCTCTCTACCGAGGGTATCTGGGGCGTACCGCTCGGCGTCTCCGCCGATTTCGTGTACCTGTTCGTGTTGTTTGGAGCCGTGTTGGATGCCGGCGGCGGTGGCAAGTTGCTGATTGCGCTGTCGTCCAAGATCGCGGGGTCGAGTGTCGGCGGGCCCGCCAAAACGGCATCGGTGGCCAGCGCACTCATGGGGTCGCTCTCGGGCAGCGCCGTTGCCAACGTCGTGACTACCGGGACGCTCACGATCCCCGTGATGAAACGTACGGGCTTCAAGCCACACTTTGCCGCGGCGATCGAGGCGGCCGCCAGCACCGGCGGACAGTTGATGCCGCCCGTCATGGGTGCCGGAGCGTTCATCCTCGCGACCTGGACCAACATTCCGTACACGCGGGTCGCCGTCGCGGCCGCCATCCCCGCGGTACTCTACTACGTGGCGCTGTTCATGGCGATTCACTTGCGCGCGCGCAAGATGAACGTTGCCGTGACTCCCACCGAGGCGGACGCAACTCTCTCGCGAATACACCTGTTGCTGCCGCTCGCGGTGATCGTGTTGTTCTTAGGACTGGGGCGCTCACCAATGCGCGCCGCCTTCTGGGGAGTCGTAACGGCCGCTGCGATGACGCTGATAGCGAAATCCACCCGACTCGATTGGCCCAAGGCTCGGGGGGCGCTGGTGGCCGCGGCCAGCGGTACCGTTCAGGTTGCGGCAGCGTGTGCCGCGGCCGGCATCGTGGTTGGCGTCGCATCCCTAACCGGCATCGGGCTACGCATGTCGCAAGTGATCGTCACGCTCTCGGGCGGGCATCTTCCCATTGCATTGCTTCTCACCGCTATCGGTTCGGTGTTACTTGGCATGGGATTGCCCACCACCGCCGCTTACGTCGTGCTGGCAGCGTTGGGTGCACCTGCGCTCACGCAACTTGGCGTGCCACTCTTGGCGGCCCATCTGTTCATCTTCTATTACGGTGCGCTGTCTAACATAACGCCGCCCGTCGCCCTGGCCGCGTACTCTGCAGCCGGTATCGCCGATGCACCACCCCTCAAGACCGCGTCCGCCGCCGTGGCCCTGGCTGCCGCCGGTTTCGTAGTGCCGTTCGCGTTCGTTTACGGACCGCCCTTATTATTGGATGGGTCCTTACTCCAAGTGCTGGGCGCCACGGTAACCGCGGCACTGGGCGTAACCGCACTTGCTGCTGCAACCATCGGATACGGACGCCGCACGCTCGTGGCATGGGAGCGCGCCGTACTCCTCGCTGCTGGTGTGGCGTTGATGTTGCCCGACCTGGTTAGCAACGTTGTGGCCGGATCCGTGGGGTCAATCATTCTTGTGAGAAAGAGTTGACGAAACAGTTCCGTTTGATGGTGGCTTTGTTGCTCGCGGGTTGTTCCACGGGAGGTGGTTCCGGATCGTTCTTGAGCATCGGGACGGGCGGGACCGGTGGGATCTACTATCCGTTGGGTGGTGCGCTCGCGAGTCTCATGTCCGCCGCCGATTCCGCACATCGTTACACTGCCGAGGTTACCGGCGGGTCCGTGGAGAACGTGAATCGGATCGAGAGCGGCGAGATGGACATGGGGTTCGCAATGGCGACCGCCGTGTACCAAGGCTACCGCGGTGGAAGTTTGAGGATCCTGGCCCCACTCTATCCCAACGTGACCCACGTGTTGATCCCGCGCACCTCGACTGCACAGTCTCTGGGTGACTTGCGCGGGCAAAAGGTCTCGGTCGGCTCCGCCGGCAGTGGCACGGAGCAACTCTCGCGTCAGGTGTTGGAAGCGTATGGCATCGCTTACGACGACATCGACGTGCGGTACCTCTCTTTCCGTGAATCGGCGGATGCGTTGCGCGACGGGGCCATCGACGCCGCGATTATCTCGGTCGGTTATCCGGCGTCGGCAGTGCTGGAAGCCACAACCACGGGTGGCGCGCGGTTGTTGCCCGTCGACTCGTCGCACGTGGCGCTATTGGCAGCACGGTATCCGTATTACATGCGGGGCGTAATCCCGGCCGGAAGTTACCCAGGCGTAGACACCGACATCCCTACGGTTGCTCTAATGAATTGGATAGTGGGTACCGAGCGATTGGATGGGGACGTGGTGCGGCACCTGTTGGATGTCCTGCGTAGCAGGCGCGATCGCTTGACCCAAGTCAATGCTATAGCCCGGCAGATCGATCTCACCGGGCTCGACCGCGCACCGATTCCGCTACATATTGCGGCCGAGCGTTGGTTAGCGGAGTCGGATTCGCTGGCTCCCAAGTAGCGGCTGTCCGACCAGGTGTCACGTGAGTGGTATCTTTGAAGTTATTGGGACTGTTGCACCAAACTCCTATGCTGCACAGGATTCAACCGTCTAGAGGTCGGCCGACCGATCCATGCGGAGAATCTAAGGATGCACGCAGCGAAATGGCCGCGCATTAAGAGCAAGGAAGCGCTCGGCTGTTGAACTGGCGTCCGAGCGACCGCTGATGTGGACCGTAGTCGCTCTGGATTCCGGTACGGCGGCCGGAGGCGGCCCTACGTGTAGCCCTCAAGCGCCTGGCGGCTCGCCGACTGCTCCGCATCCGTCGAGCCAGCATAACTGCCGTTCCAGAGTATGACGTGCAACGTCCGTGGCGCTCTCGAAAAACATCTTCCTAACGCATTTAGAGTAGCTTGTGTAGTCGTAGAGATCGCTACACCTCGCGCCTCGCGCACGCGAAGAAATACCCCAGACTAGATACGACGCGAAATGCACAACCTGGTGCTCTCTCGCGCTGGCTGGTAGGTTTTGCATTCTCACCCAAGTCGTACCCCTTGCGGAGGAGCGTATCGATGCACCACCCACTCTTGACCACGCTAACAGCGTTGATAGTCTCGCCCGTCGGAACTCCGGCACGGGCTCAGGAAACCTCGTCCGATACGCTGCTCACCGTCAACCATTACATGGATTTCGAAAGAGTAAGCGATCCACAGCTGTCGCCCGACGGGTCGCTCGTCGTGTACGCGCGCAGTCATGTCAACAAGATGGAAGACAAGTGGGACTCCGAACTTTGGATCATGAACGCCGACGGATCCCGCCAGCGGTTTCTCACCAAGGGATCCACCCCCCGGTGGTCGCCCGACGGGTCGCGCATCGCATACCTCGCGGAGGGTGACCCCATGGGCACGCAGATCTTCGTCCGCTGGATGGACGCGGAGGGGGCGACATCTCAGATAACACGAGTCGACGAAACACCGGGCAGCTTCCGCTGGGCGCCCGACGCCAAGTCGATCGCGTTTGTCATGTTGGTGCCGGAGAAAGAGACATGGAACATCAGCATGCCAGCACCACCGGAAGACGCTAAGTGGACCGAGCCACCGCGCATGGTATCGACCCTGCATTATAGACAGGACCGGCGCGGTTTCATGAAGCAGGGTCACACACACATCTTCGTAGTGCCCGCAAACGGCGGTACTCCGAGGCAGATCACGTACGGTTCGTGGAACGTGGGACCGCGTTTTTCGGGACTCGCCTTCGGTGCAGGAGTCGATTGGACACCGGATGGCCGCACCATCGTGTTCGACGGATTGATGGAAGAGAACCCCGATGAGCACTACGGCGAGTCGGCGATCTACAAGGTCGACGTCTCGAGCGGGAAAATCAGTCAACTCACCCGGGAACGGGGGAACTGGGCTGGTCCGGTTGTGTCGCCCGACGGAAGGCGGGTCGCGTTTGCAGGCTATCCTGCGCGCTACATCGAGCAGACCTACCACACCACCGAACTGTTCGCCATTGGGATCGATGGTAGCGAGATGCGCAAGATCTCGGGGGCGTTGGATCGTGACGTGGGCCAATTGTTCTGGGCGGGTGATAGCAAGGGCGTGTACTTCACGGCCGGCATCGCGGGTTCCAGCAACGTGCATTACGCGTCGACCGACGGGAAAGTGCGACACATGACCCAAGGGACTCACATGCTTTCACTCGCCTCTGTCAATCCCAACGGATTCGCGGTCGGTACCCTAACTTCTCCGCAGAAACCCGGTGATATCGTAAGCGTGGATCTCCGAAATCACAAGAGAGTCGAACAACTCACTCGCGTCAACGACGACGTGCTCGGCAACAAGCGATTGGGTGACGTCGAAGAGATCTGGTACACATCGACCGGGGGTGCCAAGATCCAGGGTTGGATCGTCAAGCCGCCGTCGTTCGATGCCACCAAGACCTATCCACTGGTATTACACATCCACGGCGGACCTCACGGCATGTACAACGTGGGCTTCAGCTACGCCTACCAGAACTACGCAGCCAATGGCTACGTGGTTCTCTATACCAACCCGCGTGGAAGCACCGGCTATGGCACCGATTTCGGAAACGCAATCGACGACGCCTACCCCAGCGTTGACCACGAAGACTTGATGGCCGGAGTGGACTCGCTGGTGGATCGGGGGTACGTCGATCCCAACCGGCTGTATGTAACGGGCTGTAGCGGCGGTGGTGTGTTGTCGAGCTGGGCGGTGGGCCACACCGATCGCTTTGCGGCAGCGGCCGTCCGTTGCCCCGTGATCGACTGGATCAGCTTCGCCGGCACGACCGACATCATCCAGTGGGGTTACCACCGCTTCGGAGGCTACTTCTGGGACGATCCGACCAAATGGCTGGAACACTCACCGCTGATGCACGTCGGCAAGGTGAAAACACCGGTGCTGCTGATGACCGGCGAGTTGGACCTCAGAACACCGATATCACAGACCGAAGAGTACTACTCTGCACTCAAGACGCTCGGCGTTCCCACGGTAATGTTGCGCTTCAACAACGAGTACCACGGAACTTCCAGGACGCCTTCCAACTTCATGCGAACTCAGCTCTACATGCTGGATTGGTTCAAGAAGTACACCAAAAAAAAGGCGGTGTCGCGGCGGCGATGACACCATGGTATGTGGAGTGGGATCTGAGTCGCGCCGAAACCACGCACCTCAGGTGACCGCCAAGCACCTCGTCCTGTACGATGGCGTCTGCGGCCTCTGCAACGGGTTCAACCGGTTCGTGCTCCACCGCGATGGCGCAGCGATTTTTCGGTTTGCATCGCTCCAAAGTGCATACGGCCGCGAGTTGCTGGATCGCTATGGGAAGAGTGCTACTGCACTGGATACCGTCTATGTGGTAGCGGACTACCGGACAGCCGACGCCCATTTGCTGGAGCGAGCACGCGCGGCGCTGTTCGTTCTGAAAACACTCGGCGGTGTGTGGAAATGGTGCGGAGCTTTGGACATAGTGCCGCAAAGCATGCTCGATTGGGGATACAACGTGGTGGCACGGTATCGCTACCGCATCTTTGGACGTTACGATTCGTGCATCGTGCCCACAGACGAATACGCCAGCAGGTTCATCGATGTGTGAGGCTGATGGCCGTGATGTGGGTTAGTAGCTCTGCAACCTCCCGTAGCCCACCTAGCATATGCAACGTGGTGCAGTGGGCAAGCGCCATAAGGCCGTTACGACACTAGGATCGGAATAATGGCGAAAGATAGTACAGGCAGAAATGCAATGACTAAGGTTACACTGC
>JBHHZE010000084.1:0-9726 GCA_046757925.1 Gemmatimonadales bacterium | reverse complement strand
GCTACCCAAACCGATCCGCACACCTGAAAAAGTAGCCTCGACCCAGAGCCGTACTGGGACGAAGCTGGCGATGATGCCAATAGCGATCATCGCCAGAACAACTAATACTAGGACTGGTTCTGTCAGATTGCCCATTATGGATCTCGCTCTCCGCTACTAGCCTAAGGAATCGTGCACCGGTTCGACAACGTGTCTGTAGCCTTCCGCCCGAATCAGCCTCACCGAAGTACCCTTGGCCACATAGCCCGTTTCCGACACCACGTCGAGCCGCTCTTGTCCAACCTGTACCGTACCCGAGGGACGCAGATCCGTCAGGGCCACACCTTCAGCCCCGATCAGATCCTCCCGCGCCGGTTCTGCGATGTACCCCGCCGTCTTATCCGTCGCCGTCCGGAGCAACAGGCCCCGCAACCTACCACTACTCGGCAGGTGCCGCAGCAATACGGTCAAGGTCACCCCCACTATCATCGCCGCCGCCAGCATGATACCGCTTGCGCGGGCGACATCGGGCCACGTTGGTAGCGCCCCAATAAGGGCCAAGAAAGTAGCGGTGCCTATGCAGACAATACTAATGATCCCCGCGATCCCAAATCCCGGCACGACGAGCACTTCTATCAACATGGCCACAAGCCCGATGCCCAGCAGAATGACCTCTTCCCAGCCGGCCAAACCCACCAAGAGGTGGCTCCCGAAAAATGCACCGAGCGCCCCCAGTCCGACGATCCCCGCAATGCCAAAGGACGGCGTCTTTATCTCGAGAATGATCCCCAGGGTCCCGATGGAGAGAAGGATCGGGGCAACGATCGGATTGGACAGGAACCTCACCAACAGTTCCGCCCAATTGATCCCGACTGTAGTAACCGTCGCGTCTTCCAGACCCACGCGCATCAACAGGTCGTCCATGTCCTGAACCTCGGCCGCCGCAACTCCCAGCCGCACGGCCTCGTGGTTCGTAAGGGTGAGGAGCTTGCCCGAGTCAGTCACCCCTTCGATCGCGATATCTTCGTCCACCATTGCTTGGGCGAGTTTTGGATCGAGACCGCGCCGCTCTGCGAGAGCCCTGAACTCCCCACGCATCGCGCTCACCACCTTCTCCGATGCCTTCTCCCCCGCTCCGCTCACCGGCGTTGCGGCCCCGATGGACGAGCCCGGTGTCATGAAGATGGAGTCGGTCGCGAGCGCGATCATGGCGCCCGCACTCCATGCGTTATGCGTGACCAGCGCGTACACGGGTACGTTACTCCCGATAACCGCCGTCACGATCTTTTGGGCGGCGTCGATCCGTCCGCCGAACGTGTCGATGTCCAAGATTATCGCGTCCGCACCGGCCTCGTTCGCCTCGCGCACACTGCGCCGCACGTATGGGGCAAGACCCAACTCTATCGTGCCCGTCACAACGATTCTGCTGACCTGTTGTGCGCGCGCCTGAGATGGGCCGACTAGTAGAGCGACAACCACGAATAGAGACCAGCGCATCGCCGCACCTCCAAATGCGTTCCGGTACTAATGTGTAAGGTATGGCTACCGGGGCGCCGGGGAAAGACGTGGCGTTCGACGGTGCCCGAGGACTGGTGCACATACCTCGGGAACCCCTGCCGAACCCGGCGTCGGTCTTGCCCGCGAAACTGGAAACCGCTATGCTATGGAAGCCGGCAGAAAACAAAAATCTGCGGTGTGTTGAACCGGGCTTTGGCGTGGTCCCGCTCGTCCCCTCCCGACGAGTTTAGACTTGCTAGGCAGCAAGATGTTCAACGCACCGCAGTTTTTTGTTGCCGTCCATATCTATTGGAAGTTCCGTGCCATACCACTCTCTACGAGCTAAGTACATTAGTCATAGTAACTTAGCAAATACTGGCCGCACCACATCATCTCGCAGAATGAGCCAATTCGGGACCTCTCTGTTCTCATTTTCGGACATTCTTGCCGAGACTTGAGGCCGCGGGTGTCAATTTGGCATGGGGAGCTAGCACCGCACTTTCGGGGGACAGACTTCGAGCAGTGTCGGGGACAATTTCTTCAACCCTTCGTCGCTGACGGTCTCCAAAGACTCGACGGTAACTTGGAATTGGACGGGGGTGAATCCGCACACGGTCACGTTTGACGACGGAATTGGCAGTTCGGCCACACAGACCGGCGGGACCCACACTCGCCAATTCACCGTTGCAGGAACGTTCACGTATTTCTGCGCCGTCCACGGTGCTTCGGTGATGTCGGGCCAGATTGTAGTGCAGTAAAGGTTGGGGCGGAGTCGGGGACCGTCAGCGTTCCAGCCGTGGCTTTGAAACCATTTCCCGACGATTGAGGCGATCAGACTCTGTGTTGTTTGCACGGGAACCTCAGAGCTTGGACGTCGATCTGGCAGTCTGGATCCCGCATCGATCGCAACCGGAGCACTGATCGAGCCGCTCTCCCAGGTATTTCAGCAGCAGCCTGCGCCGGCAACGGCGCGAATTAACGTAGCGTCGCATCGTCGCCAATCCCGCCTCCTTGGCGGCCCGGATTGCAGTTTTGCGCCCGGCGCCGTTAAGTGACATTCGTGCGGCCAGGGCGAGATCGCCGCTGGTCCACAAAATCTCGCATCTGGCCGGTTGACCATCTCTCCCGGCACGGCCCGCTTCTTGGAAGTACGCCTCGGGCCGGGCAGGGACACCCAGGTGGATCACCGATCTGACGTCGGACTTATCGATGCCCATCCCGAACGCGCTGGTCGCGACCATGACGCGAATCCCATCGTCCAGAAAGCTCTTGAGCAGTGCACGCCGCGCACCCGCAGGCAAACCCGCGTGGTATGGTGCGGCGTTGAGTCCCCAGCGCCGCAATACCGCAGCAACGCCGTCGGTGCGGTCGCGTGTTTGGACGTAGACGATCGCCGTGCCGCGTCTCGCTCGCAGGGCAGCGCCGGCGGCCCGCACCCGCTCGACCTCGTGGTCGAATGGGCGTGCGGAGAAAAAAAGGTTGGGTCGGTCGAACGATTGACTCACCCGGACCGGACATCTCAGACTCAATACCCGCACGATGTCATCCCGTGTTCGCAGGGTTGCTGTTGCCGTCACCGCCATGGTGACCGGACGCCCAAGTCTGCGGCGGTATGAGCCGAGGGCTCGGTAGTGCGGTCGGAAATCGTGTCCCCATTCGCTGATGCAGTGCGCCTCATCAATCGCGAGTAGCGACACGTTCAGCCGCGGAAACTGCTCGAGAAGTCGGGGCATCCGTTCAGGTGCCGCATATAGAATCTTGAGACGCCCGGCACCCAGGAGATCGAGCACCGACCTTTGCGTAGCGGAGTTCTGCGTACTGCTGAGGTAGGCGGTGGCAGCACCTCTCTGCCTGAGCGCACCCACTTGATCTTGCATGAGAGAGATGAGCGGCGAGATCACCAAAGTAAGCCCAGGGAGGACCAGAGCCGGTACCTGATAGCAGAGTGACTTGCCACCACCCGTGGGCAAGACGGCAAGACAGTCCCTACCCTTGAGTGCCGCGAGTACCGCCTTTTTTTGGTGGTAACGAAAGTCCGGATACCACCATACGGCTTGGAGCACCGCACGGGCATCGGCGAGCGATGGAGACGTCATTGTAATGCAACATTAGACCAACTGTTGGCTCAGCTCACATCTTTTTTGTGCGGGCGGGAACGTTTCTATGCGGTCTATCGTGACACCGGGCAGCCGCACCTGGCTCGGCTTCAGGCCTCGCAATATTCCGGTGGTCTCAGCGGCGTCAAACCCATGCAGACGATCTCACGCATTCGAGCTTGGCAGCACAGAAAGTCATTCACTCGCAGCGCGCTCGTAGAACACCGCCAACCACACAGTGTCTCCATGACCATCGGTGTACTCGATGCGGTGCTTCGTATGGGCCGGAATGTCGACATAGTCACCCGGACCCAGGGTGACGGTGGAGCCGTCATCAAGAGCGAGTTTCGCACTACCAGACAGCACGATCACCCACTCATCCTGTTCCTGATCGTACCAGAAATCGTCGGGCGACCGATGACCGCGGGAAACGATCCGTTCTATGCGGACCCCATTCCCCTGAGCGAGTACTTCTACCAGTTCATCCGCCATGTCTAGCGGCCCGTCACCCAATAGGTTACCCACATGGTGGTCCCACACAGCTGTCTCCTCCACACAATCCAAGTTGCAGAACTGACGGATGAGAGCCTATTCTTCGCTACATGAACGGCATTCGTCAACTGATTCGCAGATTCTTGCCACGATCCGTTCGGAATTTGCTGCGTTCACCATCCAGAACCGTACGCTGGGCCATGGAGCAAGTCTTGCGCGTGGCCGGACGCTATCGAATTCTGGACCTGCGACCAGGCTGGACATTGCGACTCGATCCTTCGGCCCACCGCGTGGTGTCCGGAAGTCAGCTGGAAGATCCGGTTCAGGTGGCCGAGCTGGATGAATTCATCGACACGTGCACCCCGGGCATGGTGCTGTTCGACGTTGGCGCTCATTTCGGTGTCTTCGCACTGGCAGCCGTCCACTACGGCGGGGAAGCTGCGCGTGTGGTGGCAGTTGAGCCATCCGAATCGGCCTGTCGTACTCTGTCGCATCAGGCAAAGCTCAACGGTGTCCAAACTACTATCAACGTAGTTCAAGCTGCCGCCGGCGAGGTCAGCGGTTGGGTCAACATGGTGGCTACAGGTGTCCTGGCAGACGGCTACTTCGTGCCGGACGATGGTGGTAGACCGGCAGCCGATCTCACAAGGGTAAGAGCGGTGACCGTGGACGAACTGGTACGGGAGACCGGGCTGCATCCCACGCATCTCAAGATCGACGTGGAGGGCCAGGAGGCAGCGGTACTCCGCGGCGCGCAGGGTCTGTTATCGGGTCCCAAGTCTCCGTTGCTGTTCCTGGAGCTCCACACCGAAATGATTCGCGATCGTGCTGGGGATCCGACAGAAGCTTTGCGATTGCTGGAGGAATACGGCTACGCCGACATCAGTATCGCAGGGCGAAGCACATCGCACCGAGATTTGCTGGCTCTACCATTGGCTCGGATAGTGGCTCGCACGCCCGACTAGCACGGACTACTTCTCGAGGAAGCGCTCCACGGCTGCTCGAAAGTCAGGCGTAGACCGCGCAACGGCGTTTACCTGCGCACCCAACGCAATCGCCTCCTCGAAACCGCGGCCTTCTAGTTCATACAGCTGCCGCTTGATGAGTGCCAGCGCAGACCCGCTTGCGCACACCAGCTCCCGCAAGATGGAATCCGCTTCTCTATCGAAACCGTCGGCGGGCAGCACCCTGGAGATCAGGCCAACGTTTAGGGCCTCGGCCGCCGTGAGCACACGTCCCGTGCCCACTAAGTCGAAGGCAACCTTCTCGCCGACCGCACGGCCCAACATCGCCATCACCATCGCGGGCACGAACCCTCGTTTGATCTCTGGGTAGCCGAACGATGCGTGCTCGTGCGCCAGCACCAGATCGCACGCGGTGGCGAGCCCGCAGCCACCCGCGAGCGCCCGCCCGTGTACAACGGCAGCTACGATCTTCGGGAGCTTGCGCATCGCAATGAATACGTTGCCGAGCTGCCCAGCACTGGCGGTGTTTTCGTCCACCGTTTGGTCGACGGACTCCAAGAGTTCGGCCAGATCGGCACCGGCGCAGAAGTCCTTCCCCGCCCCACGCAGCGCAACCACCCGCACGTCCTTGTCCAGATCCGCACGCTCCAGCTGCGCCAGCAGTTCGCTCACCATGGTGGTATCCATGGCGTTTCTCTTTTCCGGACGATCCAGCGTAATCGTCAGAACGCCGTCGGACAGTTCTACCGCGAGCCGCGTATCAGACACGGAGGGTTCTGGGGATCTCGATTTCCATGCGCAGCAGGGCGGTCGAGAAAACCTTTCCCTGTGCATCGGTCTTGAGGGACAGCGTTCCACCGCCACCCAGTGCGCCGTGCAACAAGAAGTTGAGCGCCTTCAAATTCGGCAACTCGAACCGCTCTACCGGCCCCTTGATCAACCCCCGGAAATGGCGGGCGACCCTGCCGGCGGTTACCTGACGTTCGAGTACGGGATAGTACTCCGGCTTCAGTGCAATGAGGCCAATGTTCGCTGTATCACCCTTATCGCCGCTTCTGGCGTGCGCGAGTTCAACTAACTGTACCTTCCGCTCCATCTACTTTCTTATCTCCACCTTAGCACGAATCTCTTTCTTGGGAATGAGCGCCGGCCAGTACGCAACGATCGACTCAACCTTGGGCCTGCCTCCCGCAAACCCGGTCACGCTCGGTGGTCCGTTCAGAATCAAGGGTGCGACCTCTCGGCTAAACCGCTCGACCGGCTCACGCTCCCTTGCACGGACTCCGATTCGCAACTGCACCTCCGGGATATCGGGAGCCGGCTTGCCACCGAGTCTCCCGTGGGTGGCGTTCACACCTACCAATTCCGTAAGCACTTCGTCGAACTCGAGCCCCAGTCGCTCCAGCCGCGTGCGCAAGATGCGGTCGGCCTTCTTGGCTTTTCTTACGGCGTCGGGCCAGGCATATACGAGAGTACCGATCGCCTTGTAGCCCCAGGCATAGGAGATCGACACCTTCAAGAACGGCGTCGCCTTGGCGCCCCTCACGTTCGCCACTCTCACACGGTCCTTCCCATCTTGTTCGATAGCAATACTGGTGAAGTCTGCTACACAATCGGGCGTAATGTAGTTCTTGGGATCGCCCATTTCGTATACCAGCTGCTCAGTGACGCTCGCGACGCTCACACGCCCGCCGGTTCCTGCATGCTTCGTGACCACGAACTCGCCATCCCTACTCGCCTCAATAATGGGATAGCCGGGGTCCTCCATGTGCGGGATTTTTTCCCAATTGACCAGACAGTTCCCTCCGGTGCACTGGGCACCGCACTCGATGATGTGGCCCGCGACCGTACCGGATGCCAACTTGTTCCAATCCCGTCGGCCCCAACCAAACTCGTGTATCATCGGTGCCAGTGTGAGACCGGTATCGGTCGCACGACCTGTGATAACTATCTTGGCTCCCAACTCCAGGGCCTTTACGATCGGCCACGCACCCAGATAAGCGTTCGCACTCTGGACATCGCTGCGAACCGATTCCAGGGGCTCGCCGGTATCGAGGTTGGTGAACGCGTGCCCGCGTGCCATCAACGCGTCGAGCCGGTCCATAATATCGTCACCCGTCACAACGCCGATCTTGAGCCTGCGGGTGAGCCCCCGCTCTCTCGCCAGTTCAAGTACTGCATCCGCACACGCAACGGGATTCACCCCTCCTGCATTCGCCGTTACGCGAATCCGGCGCTCGACCAGAGCGGGGAGCAACCGACCCATCAGGGGAACGAAGTCCTTGGCGTAGCCAAGGGACGGATCGCGGGATCGCTGTTTCTGCATGATCGACATCGTTATTTCCGCCAGATAGTCCATCATCAGATAGTCGATTCGCCCCCGCTCGACCTGATGTACCGGTGCCTCCAGCCAATCGCCCCAGAAGCCTTGGCCCGACGCGATGCGAATCATTCGCCTCATCGCTTTGTTCGCTCCTCGCGCGGCCGAGTTGTAAACGTCGAGTCACTCGTGAGTCCCACCGCTTGGCGTCGAATCGCCACGGGCCCACCCGGTGTTTCCGCCCTTACCTGCACCAGTGGTGTAAACCCATCTGGAATGGCAACGACTCCCACCGAGCCCGTGGCGCTGACAGCTTCCGCCGATCCCGGCGCGAGCGAGATTGCAAACTCCCTGCTACTATCGGCAAAGATGAATGGAATCGCCGCCGGCGGCATGAACGAAATCCTGACGTCCGCCTCCCATTCCGCCGGCGGTTCCAAGTGGGCATATGCCGGTATCAGTTCGATGCTCATGTTACCCTTGTAACCCAACGAATCCAACGGCAAGGTAAGCCGGCCAAACGAGTAATTGAGCGGTCCATCGGCCAGCTTCGCACCTGTCGAATCAAACACGGTAACGCCGAAATCGGTCACTCTGCTCCAGTACTCCTCGTCGAGCGTCACGTCAACGACCAGGCGGTCGGCCCAGTCAGGAGCGGTCACCCGCTCGAAGGCAGGATCCGAGCGTCGGCCGCTCAACCTCATCGCCCTGGTCGCACCAACGGCCTCGGCCGCCACCACGACTTCGACGTGTTGCGCGCCCGGATTGCGGACGGTTGCGACTGGTCCATCATCGATCGCCGAGACGTTGACGTCAGGGATCGCCGCCTCCAATGAATACTCGAGAGCGCCGCCCGGAGGCGCCACCACCACCGCTTCGTATACTCCGGCCCGGAGATCTTGAGCGGCTACCTCGATCGTAGCCGAGCGGTCCAAGGCGTCTATTTCAGCACTGCTCCTCCCGCGGTACGGCTGTCCGTCGGGTTCGAAGAGATAGAGCGTTCCACCGGCAGCTACGCCTTGGCCGCGGAAACGTACCGACAGACCGCCCGCGTCTTGGGGCACGGTGAAGAAATAACGTTGTACCCACCCGGCGTTTAGGCTGTCGGCATGGACAAATTTGCGCGACAGCTCTCGCGGTACGACAACGGTGTTGGTGAGTGTGAACGATGCACCCGCCATCGTATCGCTTGCCGGTCGTGCCGAGACGGTGCCGACGTAGAGGCCGGGCTCCGACAGTTTGGTGGCATCATAAGTGAGAGCGATGGTGAACGGTTCACCCTCTGGTTCGACCACAGCCGGGGTCGCAATCCATGCCGCGTCGCTCGACAGTTTGAGCCGGGCCGCGGGTTGTCCTCCCAAGGAGGTTACGATAAAGCGCTGAATTGTATCGGCGGGAGAAGCAAGGCCACCTCGTCTGTAGGCTGCGGATCCATGGGAGCTGTTGCCGCCGTCGGACAATGCACGAACTGAATAGACTCCTGCCTGGTGCGCCGCCAGCAACCAACGATAGGCCCCAATCACGTTAGGGATTCCCGCTCCCGCATCCAGCCTTGTGCTGTGCGAGGGAGGTGCTGCACTGTTGGTCAGGGACCGGACTACATCGATACCTCTTACGCGCCTGCCCTTCTGCAACATGGCCGACTGAAGTAGAGCCGCCGCGCCGGCTATCTGCGGCGCAGCGAAGCTGGTGCCGGGGGAAATCTCATCGCCGACACTCCAACCGGGTACGTTGGAATATGCCACCCCGGGCGCGCAGACGTCCGGCTTTCCCACTTCCCCACCCCGGGCACTCCACCACGCTACTCCATCTTCTGCCCGATCGTTTTCCGAGTTGGCGCCGCTCGCAAACACGGCTGGGAACAGCGCGCACACCGTCAGCGCATTGTCCGCCGAGCCGGGGAAGTCGATCGTCGAAATCCCCGGCCCGTCGTTACCTGCTGCGATGACGAACAAGAGATCCGGATGTCGCAATACGAATTCATTTACTATGGAATCGATGGCCGCCGTGCCTTCGAATTCATTCCCGACCCCAAAACTCAAATTGAGGACCAGAGGGAGTCCCCGCTGGTGGGCAAAGTTGGCCGCATAGTTCATGGCCTTGAGCATGCTGCCGGTGACCGAGATGCTGCCACGCGCGTTGTTCGAGATCTTGAGTCCCAAGATTTGAGCGCCGGGCGCTACTCCCTCGAACCCATCGACGCCGAACAGCGAATGGCCGGCGGCGATTCCTGCTAACCATCTCCGCGGCGATCGTGGCCAGCGCGCCGCCCAAGCGCATCGCCTCACTCGTGCGCGTGCTCGATACGCGCACCGCGCAGGCGCAGCGCCAGCTCACCACCGCCGTGCAGCAACTGGGCGGCACCGTCACGCACCAT
>JBHHZE010000083.1:0-10547 GCA_046757925.1 Gemmatimonadales bacterium | reverse complement strand
CTTGGCTGTCTTGACTTCACTCATTTCCAATCCTGTCAGTTGAGGTTGAACAAGAAAAACCCGGTAGATTACAAACTTGCGAATTCGATGACTGGAGACAAGACAATCTCCCGGAGTAGCGACGTCCGTACGTGCCAATCATGTTCACCGGATGAGTCGACGACGGCTCAAATCCCGAAGGAGAGCAATGAGTTCGTCCAAACCATTCGACGTTTCCCGCGCCATGCTGCGAGGGCCCGATACATTCGAACGCTTCCGTGTTACGAATCGAACCCTCCGCTTGGCAGCCGCAGGGCTGCGGGACGATGAGGAACTTCTCGTCATAGAGCGCGGGACCGAGCGACTTGCGTTCTCGATCATGCAGATGGCGTATCACCACGTCGCGCAAGGCGAGCTCGGCGGCGAGCCGTACTTGGTTGCGTTCTGAAGCGTGTGTCACAGCGGGGTCGGTCTGACCCCCGTGATAGATGGACGAGTTCACCACTTCAGTGCCGGCGGCCTGTACGACGGTCTCGTCCTTCTCATCGATGACGAGACCGGTACCTACTGGGACCACATTAGGGGAGAAGCGGTCTACGGCCCGATTGCCGGTGAGCATCTCGCAAGATGGGCGGTCACGATGACCAACGCTGCCGCTGCACTCGCCGATCACCCCGATCTGCAGTTGGCACGCTCGCGCCCGGCGATGCGTGTGTGGCTGATGGGCAGGCTATACAGGCTGGTAATGCGCAAGAAAGGCTTCTTGCCACCCGGGTTTCGCAAGACGATGGGCGAAATGGACGACCGGCTGCCACATATGACACACGGGTTGGGCGTGGTGCACGACGGAGAAGCCCGGTTCTATCCCATGGCAGCGATCGACACCGGCCTAAATGATTCTTGGGGCGGGCGGATCGTCCATATTTCGATCGGCGAGCGTGACCATATACCGAGTGCGCACTGGGAAAACGGTGAGCGACCGTTTCAGCTGTTCACCCGTTGGTATGGGTTTGCGTATACCTATCCCGGTTGTACGATCGGCGGTACGACGTAGTGGCCGCCGACTAAAACACCGGTGTCTCCCGCACCCCGATCCGATAATCCTTAGGTGGCTCGGCGCCGAGCAGGTTGCGCACGAAGTAGTCCCACCTGCGACGCATCATGTACGGCTCGCGCCCGAAGCCGTGGCGGCGGTTCGGAAGCATCAAGAGATCGAAGTCCTTGTTCGCAGCGATGAGGGCGTCCACAACGAGGAGCGTATTGTACGGCGGCACGTTGTTGTCCATGGTGCCGTGGGCCAGGAGTAGCTTGCCTCTCAGGTTCTTTGCCAGAAGCTGGTTCGCCTGGTTGTCGTAGTTCGTGGTACCGTCAGAGTAAGTCTCCAGCAGTCCCTGCCACTTCTCGCCCCAGTCGTCCTCGTATTCCCGGTTGTCGTGATTACCTGCCTCCGACACCGCCACCTTGTAGAAATCGGGATAGCGCATTATTGCGTCGGCGGCCGCAAAGCCTCCGCCCGAGTGTCCCCAAATCCCCACCCGGTCCAGGTCCATCCATGAGTACCGCCCCGCCAATTCCTTGATAGCCGCGATCTGGTCGGGAATGCCGTTGTCACCCATGTTGCCGTAGTAGGCCGCATGGAACGACTTGGACCGCATGGGAGTACCCATGGCATCCACCTCTACCACGATGAACCCCAGTTCTGCGATTGCCTGCTTGTCGCTGCGCGATGCACTGAAGCTGCGGCTCCCCACGCTTCCCGTCTGAGGACCCGGGTACACGTAGTTGAGCACCGGATATGACTTGGTCGAATCGAAATTCGCCGGCCTGTACATGAGACCGTAGAGATCGGTCTTGCCGTCGCGAGCCTTGACCACTATCGGCGTAGGCGGATGCCAGCCGCCGGCAACGAGGCCCGAAATGTCTGCCTTCTCCAGCACCACCGCGGTGTGACCTTGGGTATCGCGCACAACCGTCACCGGAGGAATGGTGGGGGTGGAATAACTGTCCACGAAATAGCGCCCCGACGGCGCAAACGTCACCGTGTGATTCGCACTGTCCGGCGTGAGCAGTGTGAGATGCGTCCCGTCCATACGGATGCTGTACAGATATTGAAAGTAGGGATCTCCTGGCTCGCGTCCCGCGCCGGTGAAGTAGAGCTTGCGGTCTTCTTCGTCGACACGCAGCACCTGGAGTACATTCCAATCGCCTTGGGTGATACGGTGTTTGAGGCGACCGCTCTGCAAATCATACATATACAGATGCCCCCAATCGTCGCGCTCCGAGAACCAGATGACCTCGTTCGAGCCGGTCAGGACGTGCCAGTTGATGCGGTTGAAGCCCGACTCGAAGAACGTCTCCGCGGTCTCCTCCAGCACGTCGCGCACTCTGCCGGTCTCCACGTCGGCGATGCGTAACTGTTCGTGCTTGTGATCGCGCGACGTAGAGACGAATGCGAGTTGCGAACCGTCGGGACTCCACTCCACATCGGCCCAACCCCCACCGCGACAGGCCACGTGGTCACAGATGGAAGAGCGGTGCTGATCGGGTGGCAGCTGGAGTCGGACCACGCGCGGCCCATCGAGATCGATCACGACCCGGTGAATTCTGAAGATGACGCTGTCGCCAGGCAGGGGATACTTCCACGCCTCCAACTTAGGGTGTCCCACCTCGGTCGAGACCAGGTACATCTCACCGACACCGCGACCATCGTGCTGGAACGTGGCAATCTTCCTGGAATCGGGCGACCAGAGAAGCACTGGACGGTCGCTCTTGATCCATCCCGCATTGTTGGTGGCGTATCCAAAGTCCTTGACGCCGTCCGTGGTTAGTTGCGTCTCTTGCCCTGTCGCGAGATCTCGCACCCAGAGGTTGTAGTCACGGATGAACGCAGCAAGCCGGCCATCCGGCGAGATCACGACGTTGCGTGCTGCCCGGCGACTTCCCCTCTGCTCGGCGGTGCAGTCATAGGCATCGATATCACACGTGTAGTGCTGCACTCCGATGTCGAACTCTATCGATTGCCCGCCGGGCGCAAACTTCAGCCCAGCCAGCGGCAGATGAAGCGGGTCAAACACCGTGTCGGCCACTGCCGCAAGCGCTCGGGCCAATCTGCCATGGTCAAAGGCCCGCGTGCGGCGACGCTTCGCCGGATCGGCCAGCACGTACTCCGAACCATCGCGGATCGTGTTGCGGTACCACAGCCGTTCGTCCGGAAGCCAGATCGGGCGAACCGCACCGCCCAGTACGAGCGGCGTGGTGTTGGCACGCAAGAAACTCTCGGCGTGCGCGTAGTCGGCCGCTGTCAGCGCACGCGGCCGCGTTTGTTGTGCGACAGCAGGAGTTGCCGCCAGGAACAACGCCAGAAGGAACACACGGTTATTCATTACAAGGCCTCGGGATCCACAGATCAGTACAGGACAGAGACGATGATGCCGTCTTCATCAAGGTTAAGCAACCAGCTGCATGAGTCAAAACCTTCCACCATACCCAGGACCAGACGCCGTAAAGACTGGAACACCAGGAGCCAGTCCGGGAACTCAACCGAGCCCGTAACCGTTTCATCATAGTGATCATGCCCAACGTCGTCACCTTTTTTTCGTGAGAATCTACTTTGCTTAGTCTGTTGCTGTTCGCCGCCACGTGCTTCCTGGCATACTCGAATGGCGCCAACGATAACTTCAAGGGCGTAGCATCGCTCCTGGGCAGCGACACCGCCAATTACCCAACCGCCATCACTTGGGGAACGATCACCACCTTCCTGGGATCCGTGGCATCGGTTTTTCTAGCCTCCGCGCTGTTGTCTGCCTTCTCCGGTAAGGGCTTGGTGCCCGATAGCGTTGCGGGCGGTGAGGCGTTCCTGCTGGCGATCGCTGTTGGGGCAGGAGCCACGGTCATCTTGGCCGCGATCTTGGGATTCCCCATTTCCACTACACACGGTCTGGTCGGAGCCATACTCGGCGCGGGCCTCATCGCCACCCACGGTAACGTGAAGTACGGTGTACTCGCAACGACGTTCCTGATCCCCCTGTTGGTGAGCCCACTCTTGGCGGTTGCGGTGGCCGGACCGCTCTGGGCTGCGTTCCATTATCTGCGGCAAACGCTGGGGATAGAGAAGGACACATGCGTCTGCGTAGGCGAACCGGTGCGGGCACTGGTATCGGTAGGGGGTGGAGTCACGGCGCTCGCGAGATCGGAAACGTCGCTCGACGTCGCTGTCAACCAGGAGGAACGTTGCAAGGAGTTGTACGTGGGACAATTCCTGGGCGCCAGCTGGCAAGGATTTACCGACGTTGCCCATTACTTGAGTGCCGGCATCGTGAGCTTTGCCCGCGGCCTAAATGACACTCCAAAAATCGCGGCGTTGCTTCTCGTGATTCGCTTCGTTGACATCCAGTGGGGCCTCATATTGCTCGGTGTAGCAATGGCGTTGGGTGGATTGCTGAACGCCCATCACGTCGCCAACACCATGGGCCGGAGGATCACCGGCATGAATGCTGGTCAGGGGTTGGCCGCGAACCTGACAACCGGTAGTCTGGTGATCGGCGCCAGTTTGATCGGCATGCCCGTCTCGACCACTCACGTGTCGGTGGGCTCGCTCTTCGGCATCGGGCTCGCGACCGGAAAGGCCGATCTGCGGGTGGTAAGGAACATCGGCTTTGCCTGGATAATCACCGTCCCCTGCGCCGCTATCGTAGCAGCTCTCTCCTACTGGCTAGTCGCCTAAGCGCTCCAGCTTCAGCCTCAATACAGAGCATCCGGTCCCACGATTCCGCAGATTGCCCCTGCGGCATTGACGAACCAGACCTCCCGGCACAATGTAGATCCCCAACCGGACCACACTATAACCGATCAGCGGGGGCCACGAATGAACTGGAGACTCGTTCTCATGTTGTCGGGATTCGGCCTGGCGATGGGGGTCGCATCGCTCTACGGTTACACTCAGGGAATAGAGCCATATCTCTGGATCGGCATAGCCATCGTCGGTGCCGGTGTCCTGGTAAGGCGCGCGAAAGGCCGACTCTTTGCAAACGGGTTCGCCGTGGGGTTTATGGACGGAATATGGAATGGCGTGATCGAGGCGAGTTTCTTCTCGACCTACAGTGCCAACAACCCCGACGCCATAGCGCGATTTCAAGACGGGCAGTTCTCACTCTCACCGCTGTCCTTTCTCATCTCGAGCCCCGTGATCGGTCTGTTGTACGGGTTGTTCTTAGGACTGATGACGTGGGGACTTGGCAAGCTGAGAACAAAGCCTGACGCTAGGCCGTCATGAATGCTGAGCGCCAACTGCTGCGCCACTTCCTCGCCGCCATTGCATATCGCACACAGAAGGCATTGCGCGGCGCCCCATCCGGATTTGGGGATTTTCGCGCCCAGGAGGGCGTCAGAACTCCACACCAACCACTCCGTCATATGACCGACGTGCTCGGTTATGCGCGCACGCGCTCTACGGGTGGCGAATGGCGAGCGGGCGCGGAAGCCACAAAGGACCCTTGGCAGATGCAATGACCCACGCCGGTCAGTTAGCGATGCTACGGCGGCTGGCGGGATCTCCGATACCGCCCGAGAATTGCATTGTTGCGAACATCGATGCTGACAACGTGGGAGTCGAACAGCCGTTGCCGGTAAGTCCTGACAAAGAATGGTATGAGGCGGAGGACGAGCTATTCTAAGGCCGTGGGTATTATCTTCTTCCACATTCACAGAACCGCGAGGATTGCATGGATAGCGATGCTAAGAAAACTGCGCTGAGGATGATCCCCTATGGCCTGTACGTGTTGACCGCCGAAGCCGACGACGGACGGGTGGGCGCGGCGACCGTGAACTGGGTGACGCAGGCGTCTTTTGCACCGCCGCTTCTGGTGGTGGGAGTCAAGGCCGATTCGGCCATTCACGGGATCATAAAGGATGTCCGGAGATTCGGCCTCAGCGTGCTCGGCAAGGATCAGGGCGGTGTCGCGTACGATTTCTTCAAACCTGTAGAACGCGAAGGTGACAAGATCGGTGGCCACGCGTTCCAGGCCGGGACAACCGGCACACCTATTCTGGAGAGCGCACCGGCGGCCGTGGAGTGTTCTGTTGTGGAGTTCATCGAAAAAGGTGACCACAGCGTTGTCGTGGGTGAGGTCGTCGATGCCCGTGTTACCGGAGATATCGAAGGCCGACCCGATGAAGGAACGTTGTGGCTCAGGGATCTGGGCGAAAAAATCTTTTACGGGGGTTAGCCGTCCCGATCACCCTCATTCTCATCCTGCTGCTCACCGGGGGGATTCGTCAGCCCTTTCGCGCTGGCTGCGCCGGCGAGTCCCAACAGGCCCTGGAGATTGAGTGAGTCCACCAGGCCCGAAGGTACGACCATGAGCGATCCGCGCTTGACTATGCTCTCGTACAACATGTTCATGGCACGCAGGTTGAGCGCTACGGGGTTCTTCGCGTAGCTCTCGGACGCCTCCACGAACTTTGATGCAATCTGAGTCTCGGCAGTGCCCAGAATGATGCGGGCTTGGCGCTCTCTCTCGGCTTGCGCCTGACGTGACATCGCTTCCTCCAGGGCCTTGGGAATGATCACGTCCCGAATCTCGACCGACTGTACCTGAATTCCCCAGTCGTGCATCTTCTCGTCCAGGATTCGCTGGAGCCCGTGTCCCAGTTCCTTACGGGATTGAATCAACTCGGCCAGATCGTGTTTGCCTATGGCATCCCGCAACGCTGTCTGTGCGGCAAGGATCACGGCTTGTTCGTACTGCTGAACCTCGAGCGCGGCGCGTTCGGCATCATAGACGATCCAGAACGCGATAGCGTCGACGTCGACCGGCACTGTGTCCTTGGTCAAGCACGACTCCGCCCCGAAATCGGTGGTGCGGATACGTTGATCGATGTGGTAGGGTACACGGTCGACCACCGGGATCACAAAGAAAACGCCGGGGCCCCGTAACCCGCGGTACTTTCCCAGCCGCAACACCACGGCTTTTTCCCATTGATCCGCAAACTTGATCGAGGCACCGGTTAACATGCCGGCCAGCACCGATATCGCCGGCAGCAGAACACCATTCCACAACTGACTCCCAAACGGAAGCAGCGACAGGAGACCGGCCAGCCCCCCTCCAGCGACCACACCAGATACGACTGCAACGAACGGATAGCGGGTATCATTGGGGGATTGCTTAGTCATGGCAACGTGCTTCGATCTCTGCTGCCCGGCCCGCTGTACAGTTGGCACTGGAACGTAGGTCATTGTTACCTCCCACTGCAGTTGCCGTCGCGGTCCGGCGAGCGCATAGTGTCGAGCACCTCGACTACATCTGTCAACGGTATTCCCAACGCACTGCTCTGCGACGCGACGTCTTCGCACAGGCGCTCGAGCTGTGCGCGGCGCTCAACTTCGGATCGATCCGGATCGCGCAGCCCGATGAAGCTGCCGGTTCCCCGACGCGTGACCACAACGCCGAGTGATTCCAGTTCCTTGAAAGCCTGCGCCACTGTATTGGGGCTGACATTCAAGTCCACAGCCAGCTGGCGAACCGTGGGTAGGCGCTCACCGGTTTCCAGTGTTCCCGTTACGACCTCCAGCCACAACCGATCGACAATCTGCCGGTGTAGCGGTTTGCCGCTGCTGGGGTTCAAATACGGCGCTAATCTCTCGGCTAGGCCGGTCCCATCATGATCCGACACGCTGTGACCCTCGATCGAGCGATACCTAGATAAACGATACCTCCCATGACGCGGAACAGCCAGAGCAGCGCAACTTTAGCAACTCCTTCACAGATCTCCACGGACGCCGCCTGTTCGCCACAAGACCCTAAGGCGTTTCAGATCGCTCATTGGGACCGCCAGCCAACCTGGCGCGCAGCCTGGCGATCAGTTGCCGCTCCTCCGGCTCGCGCGCTCCCCCAAAAAACCCTCCTCCATAGATGACGGCTGTGATCACCAGCATCACGATCAGTTTCGCGGCCGAATCGACTGTAATCGCGAGGTTAAGTGCGTAGACGATCGTGGTGGTCAGGAGCGCAACGACGACGGGCCAGAGCAGGGTGTAGCCAAACGGGTGCAACCCCATCAGTCTATGTCCCTGCAGAACTCGCGCGCCGCTCACGAACGCGTAGCCCACGAGTGTTCCCAACGCGCCGCCCACAATCCCCAGCTTCGGAATGAGGAGAATCCCTACCGCTGCGCTCAACGTCAGGGATGACGCCGCCAGGAACGTATTGAGCCAAGACTTCCCGGTCATGACCAACAGCGTTTCAGAAGCACTGAACACTGCCAGCAAGCCGTGGCCTAAGGCGAGAACCATGAGTGCGCCCGCCGCAACCTTGGCCTCATCGTTGAACAGACTCAAGAGCTGCGTCGGGAACAGCCCGATCGCGATGACGGTGGGGAGCGTGCCGGCTAGCAACCATCGTGTGACAATGACATAATTTCGCCGCAGCCGCGACTCTTGCTCACCGTAGTGCAGTTCGGCGACGATGGGGGAAAAGACGGGTTCAAATCCCTGGCGAATCCGTTTGATGAGCGAGATGATCTCGATGGCGATGCCATACGATCCGGCGGCCGCAGCATTCAACAATGCTCCGACGAGCATGATGTCGACCCGTGCCACCGTGAGGTTCAAAACATCCATGGCCGCCAACGGGGATGTGAAACGAAGTGTGTCCCGCTTGATCGCTGCGGCGAGCGATCTCGGATGCCAGCCCACAAATCGGAATTTCGTCAGCGCGACAGTCGCTGCGGCCAACGTTCCGATCATGCTGGCGAACACATGGGCCAAGACCAACCCCACCGCACCCCACGAAAACGGGATCAGGGCCACCATTACCAGTAGCAGCACGAGAGGTTCTATGCCCTGACGGACGAGCACCTCGTACCGCACGAAACGCAGCGCCTTCGTGGTGGCGATTAGCGCTTGGGTCAGGACTACGAAGGGGAGTGCGGCGGCAAGCAGGCGCAGCGGCGCCAGCATTTGGAGATCGTGAAAGATTCCCTGTGCAATCGCCCGGCTGGCATAGAGCAATACGGCCGTTGTGACAAGGCTCAAACCCACTGCGATACTGAGGTTAAAGCGAAGGATGCCGAACAGCGTCGACTTGGTATGATCGCTCTCGTCGACGTTGTATCGGGCTATATCCCGGATCAGGCTGCGGTCGACGCCCCAGAGTCCGAACTTGGAAGCAATATCGACCACGTTCCAAGCCAAGAAGTAGTACCCCAGTGCAGCCGGCCCGTAGGCACGCGCCGCTACCAAAACAAAGAGGAACTTGCTCACCTTGGCGACGGTACCCAGGTGACTGAGTAGCGCACCTCGTGCTAGATCACGGGCATCCTTGTGAATGTCTTGAGTCGGGGACATGCGACTACCGTCGGTGGGATTTCCCTTGCTGATCAGATAGTGTCAAATGATCTCGCTAGGCCCTCGAAGCCTCTACCAGTAACGTCCAACCGCCGTCTGACCGAGAGAAAAAGTTTGCCACATCGCACATCCACCGTCCCAGCGTTACCAGGAATGTGCGCACAAGCGCCGCGGGGACTGCACGCATTCGCTCCGTGGCATAGCTCCACTTGATGAATCGCAGGTCGATTCGAGAGGAGAGTAGGTAGCGCGATCGGATCAACCGAAAGCCGTTTTTCTCGAGCTTCGATTGAATTGCAGGCACCGTGTAGAATTGGCGGACGGCGTGCTTGATGCGGTGTCGATCCCGCCAGCTTTCTGGGATATCCGACCGGCTCAGGCTGTCCAACGTGAGAAGGAGCCGACCTCCAGCACGCAACGCGCGGTGTGCTTCGGCCAATACGGTCTCGTCGTTCTGCAAGTGCTCGAACACGCACAGGCTCACCACCACATCGAACCATCCGCTCTTTACCGGCATCGCACTGGCGTCCGCCTCGACGTAGGCAAGTCCCTTGCCTCCATGGTGGCGAGTTGCGGTGCGGAGCTTTGGTCGATCGAGGTCGAACCCAACAACCCGCCCTCCGCGGCGGGCCATCCGATAGTCATAGGTTCCGTCGCCACTCCCGATGTCTAGAATACGTTCCCCTCGTCGCGGATTGAGCCAGCGCATCGCCGGAGCCGTTTCCATCAGTCGGCGAAAGTGCCAGTCCTTGCGCACGCGCACGTTGAAGTAGCCGCGAGCCCATTCGAGTAGTCCCATAGCCCCTGTAGTCTCGTCTTCATAGACTCACCGCCGCCCGACGGCTCCCCTGGGTGAGAGCACGATCAGCTACAGCGACCAGCTCGCGACGGCTAGAATTGGTTCGGGTCACAACATAACAGCATGCCGGCGAAAACGAGAGCGGCCACGTCGCGCGACAGCGACAACGGCTTTCCGTGAGCCGCGCAGCGGTGTGATCACATCGATGCGACGATGACTTGGCAGTCACACCTCGCGAAAACGCTCATCCGGCCGCATCTTCCCCCTGACACCGGGGGGCTGCGACGGTTCCCCCAAAAACTGCCTCTACCGCAAGGGAGTTAGCATGTCGAACAGTATCCCCCGAGTCCCGAGGCCATGCTGATATTGATGGCCGTGCTCGTGGCTCAACTCTCCTGGGCAATGCCGGCCCCGCTGGCCGCCCAG
>JBHHZE010000082.1:0-10581 GCA_046757925.1 Gemmatimonadales bacterium | reverse complement strand
GGTCGGGTGACCGTGAGTTCCGACGCCGGTTACATTTACAACCTGATGGGGTTTTCGACTATCGAGGAGATGGAGCTGCTCGAGGAGGCCGGGTTCACCCCGTTGGAGGTCATTCGCAGCGCGACCAAGTACGGTGCGGAGACGTTGATGAAACCGCTCGGCAAGCCGATCGATTTCGGTGTTGTGCGCGAGGGGTTCTTGGCGGACCTCGTGATGGTGGACGAAAACCCAATAGAAGATCTTAAGGTCTTCTATGGAACCGGTGTAGTGCGGCTAAACGACAAGACCGGAATGGCCGAACGAAGGGGCGGGGTGGTTTACACGATCAAGGATGGAATAGTGTACGACGCCAAACAACTCCTGGCGGACGTGGCCCGCATGGTTGCCGACCAGAAGCGTGCGAGGGGTATGACGCCGCAGCAGTAGTCCGGCGCACGCGATCGAACGAACCAAACAGGAAGGGTTTCCAGATGTGTAAGCTCAGGTTGGGAGTGACGTTCGCGCTGGCGATAGCGTTCACGTTTTCATTCAGCGCCGGGGTGAGCGCGCAGGCGCTCGACCGCGAGGAGATAGCTCGCGCGGTAGCGGGGCTCGAGCTGCGCGGCATCGGGCCGGCGGTGATGGGCGGCCGGATCGCAGACATAGCCGTGGATCAGCGCACTAAGACCACGTGGTATGTGGCCGCCGCATCGGGCGGTGTGTGGAAAACCACCAACGCCGGGATAACGTGGAAGCCTGTGTTCGACGATCAAGCGTCCTACTCTATCGGTGACGTTGCGCTCGATCCGACCAACCCGGAAGCGGTTTGGGTTGGGACCGGGGAGAACGTGAGCGGCCGGCACGTGGGCTGGGGCGACGGGGTGTACAAGAGTTTGGACGGCGGCGGGTCGTGGCGACGCATGGGGTTGGAGACGTCGCAGCATATCGGCAAGATCCTCGTCGACCCGCGCGATGGGAACGTCGTGCTGGTTGCAGCCGAGGGCCCGCTCTGGTCGCCGGGCGGAGAGCGCGGCGTATACAAGACGATAGACGGTGGCAACACCTGGAAGGCCGTGCTCCAAATCGACGAGAACACCGGGGTCACCGACATCGAGTTCGATCCCTCGAACCCCGACGTGATATACGCGGCTGCGTATCAACGAAGGCGCCGCATCTGGTCGCTCTTGGGCGGCGGTCCCGGTTCGGGAATCTACAAGTCGACCGACGGGGGCGAGAGTTGGCGCAAGATCACAAATGGACTTCCCAAGGGCGACATGGGCAAGATCGGGCTCGCCGTTACGCCGGCCGATCCCGACATAGTGTACGCAACGATCCAGGCTAACGACGAAGAGCGAGGCTTCTACCGCTCGCGCGACAAGGGTGAGAGCTGGGAGCGGAGGAACCCGTACATCTCGGGCGGTACGGGTCCTCATTACTACCAGGAGATCGAAGCGTCGCCTACGAACCCGGACTTGGTATATCAGATGGATGTGTTTCTCCACGTGACGCGCGACGCTGGTGCCACGTTCGACTATCTAGGCACGGGTGGTGAGAAGCACAGCGACAACCACACGCTGTGGATCGATCCCGCGAACGGCGATCACATGATCGCGGGGACCGACGCGGGGCTGTACGACACGTTCGACGAGGGTACGACGTGGCGTCATTTCCCCAACCTGCCGGTCTCGCAGTTCTACAAGCTGGCCTTGAGCAACGCCGAGCCGTTTTACGACATCCTGGGTGGAGCGCAGGACCTGGGCACGCTGTTCGGCCCGGCGCGTACGGCCAACGTGGAGGGTGTGCGCAACCGCGACTGGTACGCGCCCATGGGCGCAGACGGCTACAGCGTGGCGATCGATCCCACCGATCCCAACACGCTCTACCTTGAAACCCAGGTGGGCAACCTGTATCGCTACGATCGCAGGAGCGAAGAGGCGCTCGGCATTCAGCCGCAGCCCGAGCCGGGCGATCCGCCCGAGCGCTGGAACTGGGATTCGCCGATCGTCATAAGCCCGCACGCATCCAACCGTCTTTACTCCGGTTCACAGCGGCTGTGGAAGAGTGAAGATCGCGGCGACTCGTGGACGGCGGTAAGCGGGGATCTCACGCGCAACCGCAACCGCTACGAGCTGCAACTCATGGGGCGCGTATGGAGTGTGGATGCGCTGTACGAGAACTCGGCCATGTCGCAGTACGCCACCATAACCACGATCTCCGAGTCGCCGGTTGCAGAGGGTGTGTTGTACGTGGGGACCGACGACGATCGGATCCAGGTGAGCGAAGATGGTGGGGAGAACTGGAGGGTCGCCGCCGATCTTCCAGGCGTACCCCCACTATCGTTTATCAATCGTGTCGTGGCCTCGCAGCACGATGCCGCCACTGTGTTCGCCGCCATCGACGCGCACAAGACGGGCGATTTCAGTCCCTACGTGTTCGAGAGCAAAGACCGGGGCCGCAGTTGGCGCTCGATAAGCGGTGATCTTCCGGTCGGTACCATTGTGTGGGCGTTGCAGCAGGATCATGTAGATCCCGATCTTCTCTTCTTGGGCACGGAGTTCGGGCTCTACTTCACTCCTAACAGGGGAAGCAACTGGTTCGAGTTGGGTGGTGGTGTGCCGACCGTCGCGTTCCGCGACATCAAACTCCAGCGTAGGGATCAAGACCTGGTGGGCGCCACGTTCGGCAGGGGCTTCTACGTGCTGGACGATTACTCGCCGCTCAGGGAGATCGCTGCCGGAGTGTTGCAAGCTAAGGCCACTCTGTTTCCCGTGAGGGACGCGTGGTGGTACGTGCCATTGGTTCCCATGCAGGCTCGTGGCAAGCCCACGCTTGGGAGCACCGATTACACCGCACCCAACCCACCGTTCGGTGCGACGTTCACCTACTATCTGGCGGACGATGTGGCAACCAAGCACGATACGCGCCGTAAGGCCGAGCGCGAGATACGCGAGCGGGGCGAGGATGTACCGTTCCCGGGGTTCGACGCCCTTAGGCAGGAAGGGATGGAAAGTGCGCCCCGGGTGCTGTTGATGGTGCGTGACGCGGACGGTGAGCCGGTGCGCTGGGTGGAGGGCTCTGCCAAGCAGGGTCTGCACAGGGTGAGTTGGGATTTGCGGCGACCGCCGCCCGACCCGATCGAGCTGGAACACCCGGACTTCACTCCGCCCTGGGTGTCAGGGCCACAGGGTGCGCTGGTTGCGCCGGGCAAGTACAGTGTCGAACTGGTACGTATTTCGAGTGCGGGAGTGGAGCACTTGGGCGCGCCGCGCGACTTCGAGGTGAAGTCCGTGCCGACCGCTCAGCCCGGCACCGACTTCGTTGCAGTCGCAAGGTTTCAGCAGGAGACCGGTGAACTCATGCGCCGAGTCGCGGGGGCTGGTCGGGAGATCGGGCATGTGCGCACGCGGCTTGAGCTTATGCGCGCTGCGCTCGTCCAAACCCCGCGTGCCGATCCTGCGCTCTTTGCGCGCATGGACCAACTCGCCGCTCGGCTCGACAGTCTCCAGACCCGGCTCGGCGGCGACCGCGTGCGCCAGCAACTCAACGAGGCAACCATACCGTCGATCCGTGGCCGGGTGGGCAGTGTGATCGGGGGACACTGGGACACCAGGCAGCCTCCTACCGCGACGCAGCGACGCAACGTCGCGATCGCGCTCGGAGATTTTGACACGCTGCGCACCGAGTTGTCGGCTCTGGTTGATACCGATTTGGCGAGGCTCGAGTCCGATCTCGCGGCGGCGGGAGCGCCGTGGACTCCGGGGCAAAGGTTGCCGGGGCGGTGAGGGAGTTGGTTGCTCGGTTGTAGATCTTGCCGAGCGAGGGGCTCGTCGGGAATCCTGCAGGTAGGGTTATGAATCGAAGCGTATGGTGTTCGCATGCGATTGATAACGGCGCTTCATAACGAGCTATTGCGATGCGCCTACGACCATTAGACTGTGGGAGCGCACGGATTCCGGTACGGAGAGGCGAGTCGGAGAGATGGGATAACTCGCTCGCTAACCCGCTACGCAGCGTGGCAGCGCTCATCCCACGCAGCATATTGACTGGTGTGGATGTGAGCCGCATGGTTCGTCGGTACCACGGTAGCGCTTCCCGCACCACGGCGTGCGTGTCGACAACACCCTCATTTAGAGGACGGATGCGCTTGAGCTGGGACCAGTGATAGAGCTCGTCCAGCGCGCTGGCCAAGCGCTCCCGAGGGTCGTCGAGTTCGGCCCAGTGTGAAGGGTCTGGAAACGGATTGAGGCTAGCCCAGTGGGTCGAACACGCCACGAAAAGATCGGCTTCGGTCGGGAAGTGGCTGTAGACGGTCATGCGGCTGACGCCGGCCTGCTTGGCCACGTCGGTGATGCTGGTGTTCGCGGGCCCCAGCGTACCGTGAAGCTCGACGGCGGCCTCGGTGATCCGCCGACGCGTTTCCAGCCTCGGGGCTGCCTCCGGACGAGATTCCCGAGAGCGCGAGGTTCGCCGAGGCACGAGAGCTTTGAGGTACCCAGCTGTGGTTTGCCCCGGCCCCCCGCCCCCGCTTGCATCTCGAGTAAGCTCTAGCGAAAGTCCTTTGTGAGTAGGACGTGACCGCCGCCGGCTTTGCCCGGCGTAAGGCCTTACACGGATGATGGGAGCGAATCACGTGGGAACGGAAAGGTTCAAGATCGCAGCAGTGCAGGCGTCGTCCGTATTCTTAAATCGCGACGCCACAATCGACAAGGCATGCGGGTTAATAGAGGAAGCGGCAACAGCCGGCGCGAAGCTGGTGGCATTCCCGGAAGCATTTGTGCCCGGCTATCCGGTATGGGTGTGGTTCATTCCACCCGGCCAAACTCATGCATTGAGGGCCCTCTACACGGAACTGCAACAGAACTCGGTGTCGATACCGGGGCCCGCGGTTTCCCGCCTGGCCAAGGTGGCGGGAGACTGCAAGATCACGGTCGCGATGGGCGTCAACGAGAAGAACTCCGAGGCCAGCGGCTCGACGCTATACAATACAATCCTTTACTTGGGGCCGGACGGCTCGATTATTGGGAAGCACCGCAAGCTGATCCCGACGGCGGGTGAACGCCTCGTCTGGGGCCAGGGAGCCGAGGCAGACCTGGAGGTATTCGATCTTCCGTGCGGCAAAATCGGCGGGTTGATCTGCTGGGAGAATTACATGCCGCTCGCCCGGTATGCATTGTCCGCAGAAGGGCAGCAAATACACGTCGCGCCGACCTGGGACCGCGGCGAGCCCTGGATCTCGACGATGCGCCACATTGGCAAGGAGAGCAGATGCTTTGTGCTGGGAGTCTGTCAGGCTTTTCGCAAGAAGGATATCCCGGACACTCTCGACTTCAAACACGATTACCTCGGCGAAGTAGAGGACTGGATCAATCCCGGCCTCAGTCTGATCGTGGATCCGGACGGCAAGGTGCTGGCAGGTCCGCTCGATTCCGAGGAGGGAATCCTCTATGCAGATGTGGAGAGCCATCAACTCGTGGGACCCAGATGGCAGCTGGATATAGCCGGCCATTACGCACGGCCCGACATCTTCGAACTTCGGGTTCATCGAGACCGCAGACCGTTTCTGAAGTACGAGGATCGAAACGAGCAAGATGCCAGAGGTGAGCGTGCCTAGCGCCTGTAGTGTCTCCGCCATCTAGTGGTGCTCTCCGCGCTACAGGAGATATTCATTGAGTAGGCGAAGCCAGATACTTCCGGCACTCGATCTCCTCTAGCGTGTGAGCCTTGTCCGTTTGGATGACAAAGTCGCCCCACTCACCGTCAGGGGCCGGCTCGAATGTATCGATGTCCTTGACCGGTCGTAGCACCACGATCATACGCGACGTACCGGGACGGTAGACCTCCAAGTGTTCTGGGGTGCCGGTACCGCGCTCGACGTGGAACGAACCGACCATATGCAGCACGAGTGCATCCGGCTCGCTCGCCAAGTACTGCGAGATCCAATACGCCATCGTCGCGTCCCACAGCACCTGGCTGTCCAGTTGGTTACCCATAGCCTTGTGTGATCCAACGGGTACCTCGGGCTGAACCGATTCCTTTCCCGTCTCGGGCTTGGGGATCGGCAGGCCGCACTTCATACCCTCTTTCTCCATAACCTTGGAGATGACCTGGATCCACTGGTCGCGGTACTCCTTGGAAGGTTGTCCGTAGGGGAGGGGCGCTAAACTCGCCAGGGCTTGGGGACTCAGATCGTGCAGCGACTCGCGCCCGTTCATAGACACTCGGGTGGTGTACCGCCTCGGTGCGTTGACCGCAATCACCGACAGCCCGTTCTCCTTCGAGAACTCAATCAGAGGTCGGTAGTCGGTTTCGTAGCGGGGCCACGGCCTACTGTCGGTCCGAAACGACTTCTCGGTTATCAGACCCGCCAGGTACTCGTCCAGGATCTGCTGCACGTCGTGCTGAAAGAACTCGAGCGATAACGCCACCGGGTGGGGCGCGCCGCGGTTCGACGCCTGTGCTCCGTAGGTCTCGTACGCTCGCTCGAGCAGCTCGGCCTCTAGCATATGGCCGGTCGGGTCGTCGTGGGTCTCTCCTATGAACACGACTTGGTGTCGTCCCATCTCGGCGATGATGTCGTCGATCGACGCAGGCACTCCCGCCCCAGTGAACACGCGATACTCGCCTGCCACGTAAGCAGTGTCACCCGGTGCAGAGTCCTGGGCGCGTGCCGGCGGGGCGATTGTGAAAACGAAGGGCAGAACGGCGAGAATCATCTTTCTATTCATGACAGGGATGATATCATGGTGTTGGGGGGTTGGGGAGTCTCGCCCGCGAGCATCGACGCGATTCGCGAATCGTAGTTAGACAACACCAGTTTGTGGTCACATATTCATGCGCTCATGAGGCACACCACACTCCGCCGGCGTTCACCAGTGTCAACGTACTTAGCCATCTTTCAAGACTCACCAGCGAGAGCTGGACGGTAGCAGACCGCTGGATCCTGGTTGTTTCCATTGGCCTCATGGCACAAACTCAGGCCGTCGTCCCCCTAGCGCTTCACCGACTCCAATATCTGGAAGCACGCGCAAAGCCCACTGACGGATGGGAAGAGCGATTCTCTTGACCGCACGTTCAAGCGCGAACCGGCTCCCAAACCGCAACCTTGGCCGAGTGACTTGTGAATGACGGCGGCGGACTCTTTGTAAGGCATGGAGCGCTTCCCTATCCGAAGGCACATGAGAAAGGAGGCCGAACAGAAGCCAAAACAGCGCAGTGACACGCCGTCAAAATGGAGACAACTCCACGGCCGTCCAAAACGCATTGCCCTTAATTTAAGGGTTACCGAAGCCCCACCCGCTACGGCCCGCCACCGCGCCGCCGGGGTGAACCGCTTCGGGATTAGCGCTCAAGGGCGTGATCAAACAGGGTTAGGTGCTCGAGCTTCGCCGAGCTACTTCTGCCGCCCTACCTCAAGACGAACTAGACGAGGCACCCCGAGAGAATCTGCCGAAGCTCCCCAGACGGCTGAAGATGTCGCTTCCACAACGTGAATCTTTTCCGGGATCCGAAGCACGGCCTGAAGCCTCCCATAACCGTCAAGAATCTGCCAGAGCCGTTGGGACCCACGAGTATCTCTCCCTATCCATATCAGCCCGTCTGTAGCAACAAGCATGTCACCGTGGATAGGATCGCCGCCGCCAGCTGGCACGCCCGGTCGGTATTTCGGGAAATCAATCGCGTCTCGCAAGGCTTCCCTGACGCGCCCGCGGGGCAAAGGTGCAGCACTTACAACATCCTCGACCTTCGAATCGATGTAAACATTGACCTCTTCCGTTCGTAGGCGGTTGGCCTCATACGTAAATGTTCTTCTGAAAACTGGACGCCCACCCGAGTCGAAACGCGCAACGGTATATTGCCCCTCACCGTCGTCCCCCACGCGCGGCCGTGACAACACTGCAATGTGCACCCCGTTGGACGAGACGGAGAGTAGATCTGAGAACGACCATGGTCGTCGCAATACGAGGCGAAAGTCGTTAGGTAAGCGCGCCGTGGCCACGGCACATTCTACCGAGAATAACGCCCTTAGCAACTTCAACTTCTTGTTGACGGTCGCGATCCCCGCTAGAGCCACCATAGGGGGTTCCTGCCTCAAGAGAACGTGCCCATCCGACAGGATCGCCACGGGGCCAGTGGTTTCGATCGAGTGTGCCTCCGCAGAAGTGTTGATTTGCGCGAACGATGCCGTTCGAATCAACTCTCCGTCTGAAGTAAAAAAACTCGCCCTTCTCGAACTTTCATCAAGCGCCCAAAGCGTATCTCCCACGAAGCCGATTTGCGGCGCGCTGCGGAACTCGCCGGGGCCACGCCCCTCTCGGCCTATGCGACGTACATAGCCTCTCCCAGACCCGAATACGTGGATCGCAGGATGTCCCACGACAACGACGTATATCTGTCCCTCGGGGCCCGCAGCGACACTCAAGAACTCAGCCGACGGGAGCGAGTCCATTCCGAAATATTGTCCTTCAGACACAAGGTGCCACTCAGATACCTGCCCCTGAAGGGGTGCGCTTGATAGGCAAACAGCACCGCCCACGCACACTACGACCGCTCTACAACTGATAGCGAACATACACCCTCCTATTGTTACAATCCTTGGGCATAGCTGACGCCGGAGCCAACCGGCAGTGTAAGTATTCAGATCATTGAAGCGACAACTCGAAACTATAGAGAAAGCACTCGCGTCTTTGCTCGAAGACTCGCCGCGACCTCAACTGTGTAATGTCGTTCCACCACGATATCGTCGCAGGCTCGTCGATACCATACCTCGGCACCCACCGGAAGCTTCTCTTGCTGAATAGCAAGCACATAGCGCGTGCTAAGTGGTTCAGTGTCGGGTCCTCCGGTTTCCCTCGCGAGCTCAGGTACCATACGTCCGTCCGGGAGAAGTGCGAACCCACCCTGGCAGCCCGAACCCTGTAGTAAGCACCCGTCGAAGACGTTACTGCACTGATACCAACCGTCCTCAAAAACGACGGCGCACCCGCTGGACTTACACGTCACACAGGGCCCTTGGGCCTGGATCTCCGTTGGCAAAGCTAATCCGCCAACCACAGCTACTGCGATTATTACGATATAGCGATCGAGAATGTTCATTGTGCGTCTCCTTCCGAACCAGAAGTCAGGTGCACGTCTGCGGTATCCTCTCCGAGCCACCTCGAAGCTCCCGCTAATTTGCGCGGCGTATTGTCTGAGGCTATGGAGAAAAGGCTCCTCCCATCCCGTTTACGCACACCGATGAGGAACCAACGTTGGTCGACATGTGTTGCAGCAACCACCGAATCGACCGACGTAAGGTGTGCGACGACCTCACATGGCACGTATGCTCTTGGTAACGTGTCGATGACCAGTCGGCCATCGGCCGTAATTACTTCGATGTGAAGGCGACCGCCACTCTCCACAAACGCTGCTGATACCGGGTTCGATATCTCGGAAGGACACACGCGTGCGCGTGTATTGCGATCCGCGAACATCACGAAGCTCTTACCCCAGAATACCAGGCTGCTGTCTCGGGCTATACCTGCTCCCCTAATGGCTAGCTCCGTTGGAAGACTCACGACGGAGATCTCATGGAGAGAGAAATGCGTGTCGGGAGCCTGGCCATGAAGTACGCCGAGGTCGGCGACAAGGACTGTCGCTAGGGGCACAATCGCCCGTGTCAGAAGACTCGCCCACCGAGACATTAGCCGAAGTCCACACACGCAAAGCCGATGCCCAGCAACCAGCGAATCTGAGCGGCACGAATGTGGATTGGGGGCACACAGTCGGGTGAATCTCCACTCGATCGAGGCGAACTGTGAGGAGAGACTAACGCTCATACGATAACGGCCTCCAAAGGGGGCACTAAGGATCGCCCACTTGTTTCTTGTGGGCACGGACTTGTGCAACACGTATCCAAAGGGTACCGATGATCGGCACATTGACCGATCCACTCAATGCTCCGGCCAGGTTCATGTCGGTCCTCCAGTCGCCGTAATCGCTGGTGCCGTCAACAACCAGCAGATCTCGCAGCCAGCAACGAGAACTGGTGGCGCACCCAGAACGGTGCCGGTTGCGACTGGGCCATTGCCTCCTACATATACAGGGGCACTGAACAGCGGAAAGGTTACACGCCAATTACGATCACTTTTGCACACACGGCTCAACTTGTTGCTTTGCAACAAGTTGCACGTCAGGTCCGCGAACTCGAACAGTTCCTCGTCAGCGGGATCAGCTCAGGTGCCAGCTCGAGATCGAAGAGATCATACAACCTGGCCGGCGGCTCACGGTTGCACCGCGCACCATCACCTCTAGATTCGCATGTAACCTTTGCCGTGTTGAATGCCCCTGTACTGAAGACAGGTGGTTGACGAGAGGCACTCAACACGGAGGATTCCTCATGCAAGTTCCGCAGTATGTGCGTGAAGCGCTGAAGCAGGCCCGAGGGAAGCAGGCGAGATGAAGGCAGCGGTGACCGGGCTCCTGATGGGTTGTTGTTTGGAGTTTGCGGCATGTGGCTCTGATCGGCCACCCTCGGATCTAGGTACCCGCCAGCGCTCGCGCAGCATGCAGGTCGGGAGCGGCTCCCGCCGGGACCGGGCCCTCGACTGGAGACTCACCCAAGTC
>JBHHZE010000081.1:0-10758 GCA_046757925.1 Gemmatimonadales bacterium | reverse complement strand
TGCAGAATGCAGAATGCAGAGTGCGGAGTGCAGAGAGGAGAGTCGATCGGGTAGATGATACATATTAGCCCAGCCCGCCTGCGAGCCTCTTGGCGTCGGGTGATCGCATCAACCGCCACATTGCGCAGATGCCAAAGATGGGTCCGGGTACCAGTGCGATGAACGACCAGCGCCATCCGACAGCAGATGTGATTTCGGGAATCAGGCGGATCGACAGCAGCGTCAAAAGAAACCCTACGGCTGTCTGCGTGGTGAGTTGTGTTCCCATGTATTCCCGATCCGACAGTTCGCTCACACTGGTACTGAATTGGGCGGAATCGGCTACCACCGCGAACCCCCACACGAGCGCGACCGACATGACGGCCCAATAGGATCCTCCAAACAGCAGCCCAATCGATGCGGCACATGTTCCGCTAACCGCCATACTCACGATGGTAGTACGGGTCCGCCCCCAGCGATCGGCCAGGTGCCCGGCCAGCAAACTTCCCAGTCCGCCTATTGCCAGCACACCAAACGCGCTGATGGACGCAATTTCTTGGAGGGTTGCGTCCCGGTGTTGCGGGTCGGCTGCCCGCAGAGACTCGGCCAGAAACAAGGGGATCCAGGTCCACATCGCGTATAACTCCCACATGTGACCCAGGTAACCGAAGTTGACTTGGCGCAGAGGGCGGATGGCGAACGCCTTGCGCATATGACGCCACTGAAAGGCGGGAGCGGTGGATCGATGGGGGCCCAGGTGTCCGGCGAACCAACCTATGGCGCCACCCAGTACGGCGAGGCCGCTGACGATGTAGAGGACCGGCTCCCATGCATCAATGCCGCCGAATGCGCGAACCAGGTGTGGAGACGCACTGCCCACGGTGAGGGCTCCCACGAGCAATCCAATCCCGAGTCCGCGGTCTTCTTTCGTCCAAGTCGCCATGATCTTCATCCCAACCGGGTAAACCGCAGCCAGACAGGCTCCGGTACCAAAGCGCACCACGACCGCTGACGTGAAGCCCAAGTGCATGAGTGGAATCAGGGCGTTCAGGACGCCGCCGGCGAGCGCACCCCAAGCGAACACCTTGCGCGGCTCCCACAGATCTGGAACGTTGAGAAAGGCGCTCAGTAGAGCACCTGCGACGAACCCGACTTGCACCGACATGGTCAGCCAGGCTGCTGCCGCGCCGGTTAGCTCCCATTCTTCCATCAATGCGGGAACGACGGCCGTGGCCGAGAACCAGAGACTCATCGCCAACAACTCGGCGAGAGCTACTGCGAAGATAGCCAGCCACTTGCGACTCATTGTGAACCAGGGTCCCTATTGTGAGATGGAGTAGGTGATAGTCGACGTAATCAGCGTATCGAGTCTCTTGACGCCGGGTTGCGGTGTACTGTCAAACTCGTGTAGTAGACCAATGCGAAATCCGACGCCCTTGTATACTGCCGCGGTGAGGGTGATGTCGGAACGGAAACGGTAGTCTCCAAAATCCTGCACATCCGGCGCCCACGCCGTCTTCCATGCGAAGGTGGCTGGACCCAAGGCTTGTCTGATATCTGTGCCGGTGTTTATGACGGCTGATGTTGCGCTTCCATTGGCGACGAAGTTCTCGATCCTTGCGCCACCTGAAGCCGAGAAACGTAAGTCGGTCGTCTTAGTGGCGATTATCTGGATCCCGAGTCCACCATTGTAGGTCGATCTCAGGTCGATGTCCTGAAAAGTATCGCGCTCTTGCCTCGTCTCCGCGTAGGCAAACAGCCTACTGCTGAAGAAGAGGTCTGTCCTGAGTGCACCGTAGAATTTGGATACCGTAAGCTCGAAGTCACCTGCGGCCGTGCGACTTTGTTCGCGACTCATGCCCAACGATAGATTGATACGATCTCGCGGTGATCTTCGTTCGACTTCTCCGCTGGCAGTGAGTCCGCGGGCTCTGCTGTTGCCACTCTTGTCCGAAAACCCGAGCCCCGCGGTGGCGCGCCAGAATCGCAGGAAGGGTGTGAATACACCTATCTTCACGGGTCTGAGGGCAGACAGGTTCGTCGCATCTCCGACGGCCTCGAGTTCTCCGGGTCGGATGGAACGAGTCGCTCCATCCAGCATGGTGAGCACCAAGCTGCCGTTTGACGAAGTTACCGTGGCTGCAGCGATCGTACCGTCGGTGAGCCGTATTCCAATAGGGTCTGCTGACGAGAATCCAACTATCTGGCCGGCTGGGAGCTTCCCGGTGCCTCCCTCGAATTGGAATTCCCACACCTTGGCTTCGATTTTGGCCAGGCGGCCGGTGAGACGATCTCCGTTGGCCAATGATATGGTTTGTTGGGCCTCGACAATCGACATCGTTGATAGAATGGATAGCAGCACGAGCAGAGTGCAACGCTGTACACGAGCGAACATAACCGATCTTTCTGGCTTGGCGGTTGAGACCACAGATACGGGGCTAGGTGTGGGCAGAAGGTATCAGATCGAGGAACCGGTGTCCTTCGATCTCCACCGTTTCTCCGGTCGCGAACTCAACGGGATGTTTGAACTCCGGGCCGTCGAACGCGAATGTATGGTATTCGCCGCGCTCGCCGCAGGGGTCGGGGCCCTCTGTGCAGCCGAGTTCGGTCACGAGATCTGCATCGAACTCGCGTCCCAGCAATGTCTTGGCTCCCTGACCCAAATCGACGCTCACGACAACGGCTTGATAGCCTCGTTCCACGACTTCCCAGGCGAGCTCGATCGGTGGATCTCCCCAAATTGGCTCGATGTGTTCGAGACCGGCTCCAGTCACTCGATTCTCATACCAGGATCGGACATCGGCTAGGTGTATGTTGCCGAACACCACGCCTCTAACCCCACGGTCGCGCAACTCTTGCAGGGCGCTGTGGAAGGCCTGCTCGAAAGTGTCGGGGTGTGTGTGTCTTGCGATCAGCTCCAGGTTCAGACATTGGGCCTGTTTCGCGATCAGTTCGCGCCTGACACCATGAAATCTAACCCGATTGGTGGAACCCTCGTATATGTTCACTAGGTATCGGACGTCCAGGTCGTTTCTGCGGGAGCGGTCCAGGGCGAGCGTGGAATCTTTGCCCCCGCCGCTCATGATGGCATATGACATGGCCTAAGTTAGTGTGCGCGGACGCCAGTGTGCCAGGGCCTGGACAGATGCCAGCGGGATTGCAATTTGTTACATTTATCGCGTGCAATGGCCTCGCGGGTCTGTCCGGTCCCTCAAGCAAGGCAGCTTACCAATGGACGTCGCAAGAATAGGTCGGTCACGAATCCTGCAGTTGCGGCGTTCTCGCGATGGCAAGGGTTGCATCACCTGTGCGGCGTGGAGGGACCGCTAGTGAGCCAAGGGTCCCTCAATTACGGCACCGTTATCGAACACATCCCGGAAGGGGTGATCACAGCCGACTCGTCCGGCATAATCCGCCAAGTCAACCGCACTGCGGAGTCGATGTTCGGGTATTCGAGTGGGCAAATGGAAGGTAAGCCGGTGTCCATCATCATCCCGGGGGACCTGCGTGCTGCCCACTTGCGGGGCTTGCGGCATGTGGCCTCAGGAGGCGAATTGCACGGTCTAGACCGTACAATGAAATTGCGCGGTCTTCGCAGCGATGGTGTCGAGTTCCCGGTCGAGATTTCATTGTCCCACTGGTCCCGTGATGCCGAGTCCTACTTTACGGCGGTGGTGCGAGAGAGTGCTGCGCCGCAGTCGGACGGTGATGCGGCTTCGTTGGAACGGGCGTACTTCGAAGAGCTATTCCAGAGTTCGCCGGAAGCGATCGTGTTGGTCGACATCGAGAGCCGGGTACTTCGGCTCAACCGGGAGTTCACGAGACTGTTCGGGTACACGCCAGAGGATCTGATTGGCAAGTCGGTCGACTTGGCGTTGGCTCCGGAGGAAATGCGTGCGGAGGCAGGAGCCTTTACGACCAGGGTAGCGATGGGGGAGCGACTCTCGGTCAACACGGTTCGCAAGTCCAAGGACGGGAGGCTGATAGACGTATCCCTGCTGGCGGCCCCGGTCTTCACCGAACAGGGGCAGGTGGCTACCTACGCCATCTACCGTGACATAACCGATCAGAGGAAGGCCGAAACGGAACTGCGGCAGAGTGAGGCGAGATACAAGAATATCTTCCACTCTGCTTCGGTTTCGATTTGGGAAGAGGATCTCACTTCAGTGAAGGCGTCGCTCGACGAGTTGAAGAATCAGGGGGTGGAGGATTTCGCCAAGTACTTTCAAGAGCATCCGGAGTTCGTCCAGAAGACCGCGGAGAAGATCACAGTGCTGGACGTAAACGATGCAACGCTCGATCTCTACGAGGCGGAAAGTCGAGCCGAGCTTTTGGGTCCTCTGAACTCCAAAGTGATCGAGGAGCATCTTTCGGTGTTCGCGAACGAGTTCGTCGCGATAGCCGAGGGCAGGCCGTTCTTTGAGACCGAAGTGGCGGCTCGAACCCTGCGAGGTCAGCCCATAGATTTGGTTGTGAAGATGGCCATCCCACGGGATAGCGAGCGATTCAGTAATGTGCTGGTGAACATCGTCGATGTGAGCCAACGCAGACGCGTTGAGGAGGCACTGCAACGTGCACAGCGATTGGAGAGTCTCGGTCTGATGGGTGGGGCTCTGGCCCACGAGTTCAACAATATTCTCGTTTCCATTCTGGGGAACGCGGAACTTGCCCAGCTCGAGCTGCCGGAGGGCTCTCCTGCCAGGAAGATGCTGGCGGAGATTGGCACGGCGGTCAACAGGGCTGCAGCACTCACGGACGAGATGCTCGCCTTCTCGGGGCGGGCCAAGGTGGACATCAAGCCACTCGACATTAGTTCCGAGGTAAGAGGAATGAGGTCCGCAATAGAGGCGATCAAGCCGGAGAATGCTGTGATCCAGTATGACCTGGCAGAGGAACTGCCTTACTTTCTGGGAGACGCCGCACGAATCAAGCAGACAATGCTGGGATTGGTCAGTAATGCTACGGAAGCGTTGCGGGATGGTGATGGGACGATAGGTGTTGCGACAGGGCTCACGAAATTGACGAAGGCCGAGCTACAGTCTGGTTACTGGACGGACGAACTCGATGTCGGTACCTACCTCTTCCTAAGAGTGTCCGATACGGGACACGGGATGGATCGCGACACGCTGCCACGGGCGTTTGATCCTTTCTTTACGACGAAATTCGCAGGGCGCGGATTGGGATTAGCGGCTGTGTTGGGGATAGTCCGCAGCATGGGCGGGGCGGTAAAAGTGATTTCGGCGCCGGATCGAGGTACTACGGTAACCCTATTCTTTCCTGCGAGCGGGGCGGAAGGTGAGGACTCCGAGTCGCCGGAGAGGGACTACTCGAACTGGCGGGGTGAGGGTGAAATCCTCGTGGTGGATGACGAGAGGTCGGTACTGTCGGTTACCAAGCGCGTGTTGCGGCGTTGGGGGTTCACGGTCCTGACCGCTGATGACGGTACGGAGGGAGTGGAGATCTACCGCAATCACTGCGACAAACTAAAAGCGGTGCTGCTCGATTTCATGATGCCAATAATGAGAGGTGACGCCGCGTTTGCGGAGATGCGGCGTATCGACCCGCGAGTGCCGATCGTGCTGCTAAGTGGGTATGCGGAAGGGGATGGTGAGCATGGGCTGCCGTTCGAGGGGCCCGATGCGTTCATTCACAAACCTTTCGAATTGACCGAACTCTTCGAGACGCTCGTTGGGGTGCTGGAACCACATGCATGACCGGCGGTTCGATCCGCGTCTGTGAGAGTACAGGGCTATTCCTGCGGCGCGGCGCTCCTGAGGTCCAGCATCTGGATGCCGGCGACGGGGGTCGTAATACTGGCATGATCGATTCTGGTGATTCGTTCGATGCTTGAGCTGATTCGTTGTGCAGATTGCTGGATGGTGCCGAGCGCTTCGCGCTGATCGGCGGTCAGGTTTTCCTGTTGCACGCTGAGCATTTGGCTCTCGGTCATCAGGCTGGTGAGAGCGTTGTTTATCTCGTGCTGAACCGTGAGGGCCAGTTGTCCGACGGCAGCCATACGTTCCTGGTCGATAGTTCGCTGGTAATGGGTGTGCAGTTCTTCGGAAAGCCAACCAACGCTTATACAGAGTACCCCGTAGGCTATGTAGATGGGTACCGTGATGCGCCAATCGTCGGGAGTATAGTTGAGGGCGACCACGGCCTCCACTACTACAAAGAGCGTTGTTCCCATGAGTAGAGCAAGGAACGCTCCTTTTATCCCGTAGTGAAGTGACAGGAGGAAGGCAGGTGCGAGCGTTACCAGCCAGACCAGTTCGTCCGTCAATGTCGGGTCGTCGGGGAACACGACTTGAACCACTACGGGGATCAGATAGGCCGTGGCCGCGTAAAAACCGAAGCGATGTGAAATGGGTGGCCGGTGCGAAACGTGGCTGAGCTTCGTGGCCACTGACAGGTTCTCGTACAAGGACATGGTCACGTTCCCGAGATAGGGGGTTGACGCTACAAGAATACATAACGCTACGGATAAGAAAAGGGGGTTGGTCTCCGAGGACCGATCCGAACCGACGAGGAGGGGTATGTGATGACGGATGAATCCAAGACCAAGACAGAACTGATTGCAGAGCTGCAAACGTTACGGGAGCGCCTAGGGGTGTTGGAGAATGCGGTTGCGGAAAGTGATAAAGTGGCCGAGGTGTTGAGTGGGCTCACGCAGGCGATCGATACGATGGAACTCGGGGTCACGGTTACGGATGTCGAGGGGCGGATCCTATATAGCAACCGGGCCGACGCCGAAATGCACGGTTACCTCTCACAGGATCTAGTTGGTCGGAAGGCGTCGATATTTGCTCCGGTGGCTAAACAGCGGCCGATGGAGCCGGGCGAATTGCGCAGTGCGGCCGGCTGGAAACGCACCGGGATCAATGTGAGACGGGATGGCAGCACGTTCCCCGTGCACCTCACATCCGAAGTGGTGAGAGATCCCAACGGTGAACCCCTGGGCCTGGTCACCGTGTGCAAGGACCTCACCGAACGCCGGGCGGTGGAAAAAGAGCTCCAAGCGAGCGAGGAAAAATACAGGGGGCTGTTCGACAACAGCAGAGGGCTCATCTGCACTCACGACCTGAGTGGAACCGTGACGGCCGTGAATCCTGCGGCGGCAACTCTCCTGGGGTACGATGCGGAGGAATTGGTTGGACGACCGCTCACCACGATCATCGACCCTGCCGCCAGGCACGAGTTTTCGGATTACCTGAAGCGAATCCGTGAAACCGGAGAGGACAGTGGCTTCATGCGCGTGGTGACCCGAACCGGCGAACGGCGCACGTGGTTGTTTCGGAACACACTACATCGAGATCCGGCTCGAGGAGCCTATGTCGTTGGACATGCCCAGGACGTAACCGCCCTAAAACAGGCAGAGGATGCGCTGAGGAAGAGCCAGACTCGTCTACAGCTGGTGAACTGTGTCGCTACCGGGATCACCACGGGGTCCTCGACTCGCGATACGGTCGCACTGACCGTCGAGCAGTTGGGGACAGTATTTAGCGAGCTTCGTGTCGTGTTCTTCGAGGTCGATCGCGACGGCCGTGCCCACCTTGTAAAGTCACACAGGCCGGAAGCGTTCCCGGGAGGAGATGGTGGCGACTGGGACCTCCATGAAGCAGCGGATTACTTCGACGATCTCAGACGAGGCCGATCGGTGATCGTCGAAGATGTTGAGCAAGACCTTAGACTCGCGAAGATGCGATCGACACTGTCGTCTGCCGGCGCGCGCGCAATCTTGGAAGCCCCCATAACCCAGGGCAACGAGCTCGTTGGTATACTCTGCCTGCACTCGTCTGAGCCGCGCAAGTGGGATATGTACGAGATCACGCTGCTGTCGGAAGTGGGGAACTATCTGTCAGTGGCAATGAGGGATACGCGCGAGCGAGATGAACGCCGCAAGGCCGAGGAGGAACTGAGACGCTCCGAAGCCGAGTATCGCGCTCTCATTTCCCACGCTACCTACGGCGTATACCGCACGTCGGTAGACGGTACGTTCCGCGTCGTGAACGAGGCGTTGGCCACGATGCTGGGTTACGAATCCGAGGAAGAGGTCCTGGCTCTCGACCTGGCAGAAGACGTCTTCGTAGATGCGGCCGAGTACTCCTGGTTGATCAAGCGTTACAGTGAGGAGGAACGCATCGATGAGGCCGAGGTCGAGTGGAAACGCAAGGATGGTGCGCCTATCCCCGTGCGTATGAACGGACGAGTGGTGCGTGGCCCAGGGGGCGAGACGTCGGGTTGGGAGATGGTGGTTGAAGACATCAGCGAGCGGCGAAGCCTCGAAGAGCAACTCAGGCAGTCTCAGAAAATGGAGTCGGTCGGCCAGCTGACAGGTGGGATCGCGCACGACTTCAACAACATTCTCACCGTGATCCTTGCCAGCGCCAGGCTGCTCAGGGCCCAAGCCCCGCCGGCTAACGCCGAAATGCAGGTCGATCTCGACGAGCTCGAGTCGGCGGCTAGGCGCGGTTCGGCGTTGGTGAGGCGTCTCCTGAGCTTCAGCAGGCGCGCGATGCTCTCGCTCGAGCCACTCGACCTCGGCGCCTTGACCGGCGACTTGTTGCAGACGCTGCGCCGCCTATTGCCGGAAACCATCGATATCCGCGTCATTACTGCGGACGGCTTACCCAACATCAGCGCCGATGCAGGAGCGGTGGAGCAGATACTGCTCAACCTGGCGACGAACGCGCGGGACGCAATGCCGCTGGGTGGGGTCTTGCGGGTCGAGACGAGCGTAGTCCAACTCGACGAGGAGCATAGGGAGAGGCTTGGCTGGGGTGATCCCGGCGAATACGTGGGACTCTCGGTGAGCGACACGGGAGTCGGGATGAGCGAAGAAGTGACGAGGAAGATCTTCGAGCCGTTCTTCACCACCAAGGCGCAGGGACAGGGCACCGGACTCGGCATGTCGACCGTGTACGGACTGATGAAGCAGCACAACGGCTTCGTGGACGTCAGCAGCGAGGTGGGACGTGGAACTACGGTCACAGTCTACTTCCCCAGGGCCACCGAAGATGTGAGCAGCGAAAAACGGGTCTCCGATCTGACGGAGGCGCCGCGAGGTTCGGAGACCATCTTGTTTGTGGAGGACGAAGCTCCCATTCGGCGCGCTGGGAAGAAAGTCCTGGAGCTATACGGCTACACCGTGCTCCAGGCCGCTGACGGAGAGGAAGCGCTCAGGGTACTCAAGGGGAAGAAATCCGCTATTTCGTTGGTTATTTCAGATGTAGTCATGCCAAAGATGAGCGGCCCCGACCTGTTTGAGGCGGTGCGGCACGATCTGGGAACCCTCAAGTTCATTCTGATGAGCGGATATACCGCAGTCGACGTTCATGCCAGCATCGTGTCGGGCACTTCGCTGCCCTTGTTACAGAAACCGTGGACGCCGAACGAACTCTTGATGCGGGTGCGCGAAACACTGGACCGGCCGAACTAGTACCCGTGCAGTGGTTCAGAAGTCGGCCACACTGTGCGCGTCTCATAGACCCCGGCGTCTGACTCCCACACTAGTTGAGCGTATGCAGTTGACCGATGTACGCCGCGGCAAATCGGTGATCTCCGAGTAAAAATGGTACGGCCTATTCGACCTCTCAGGGCTAGGATAAAGAGAACTGCAGAGGAGGTCATGCAAGTCAGTGCTCGCTCGAATACGCTCGGCCGCCGTGCTTGGGATCGATGCCTATCTGGTGGATGTCGAGACCGATATATCGCATGGACTTCCGTCTTTCACAACGGTGGGCTTGCCGCAAGGAGCCGTTAAGGAAGGAAGGGAGAGGGTTGGCGCATCCATCGCCAATTCCAGTTTTCTGTTTCCCCTTCAGCGCATAACCGTCAATCTCGCACCAGCCGATATCAGGAAGGACGGTTCGGCGTTCGACCTCCCCATAGCACTGGGGATTCTGGCTGCGACGCAACAGCTGAACGGTGGATCGGGAACTCATGGATCGGCCGGTGAACCACGCCACAAGCTCGATGACTACGTGATCGTGGGCGAACTGGGGCTGGAGGGAGATCTGCGCCCGGTTCGCGGGGTCCTGCCTGTGGCGATCGGCGCGAAGACGGCAGGACTGCGAGGGGTCATCGTCCCGATTGCCAATCTGGCCGAGGCCGGCGTGGTGGATGGCATCGAGATCCTCGGCGCGTCATCGCTGGGCCAGGTGGCCGCATTCTTTGCGACCGGGAAGCCGCTGGAAAGGGCGCATGTGGACCGACGATCGCTCTTCAGCCAACAGATCCCGAACGACGTCGATTTTGCCGAGGTGAAGGGTCAGGAGCACACCAAGCGGGCACTGGAGATAGCCGCCGCGGGATCTCACAATGTGCTCATGATAGGCCCGCCGGGATCGGGCAAGACGATGCTGGCCAGGCGGCTCCCGACAATACTGCCGCAGATGAGTTTGGAGGAGGCTCTGGACACCACCAAGATCCACTCTGTCGCCGGTGTCCTGCCGCCGGGTTCGGCGCTGGTTACGACGCGGCCGTTTCGCGCTCCGCATCATACCATCAGTGATGCCGGTCTGATCGGTGGCGGGTCCTATCCTCGACCGGGAGAGGTGAGCCTGGCCCAAGGCGGCGTCCTGTTCCTCGACGAGCTCCCCGAGTTCCGCAAGAACGTGCTCGAAGTGCTGCGGCAGCCGCTCGAGGATGGGTTCGTGACGATCTCGCGCGCGGCCACTTCCCTGTGCTACCCCGCTCGGTTCATGCTCGCGGCGGCTATGAACCCCTGCCCCTGCGGATATTTCGGAGATCCGGGACGAAGTTGCACCTGCGGATCGC
>JBHHZE010000080.1:0-10762 GCA_046757925.1 Gemmatimonadales bacterium | reverse complement strand
AGAGAAAAAGGATCGTGACAATGCTTGCGGCACAATCGCCAGGCGGCTGATTCGGTTTCCCTGTCGACCCATTCCAGCGTCACCACGCCACTGCGTAACTTGTCGCCGAGTTCGACCTTCTTGTCCGGGTACCGCGAAAACCAAGACATCAACTCATCGAACACATAGGAACTCGTAACGAGCTGCGCGAACTTTCCCGCCTGAATCGTGGCAGCAAACTCCACCGCTCGTGCATGGTTGACGTCGTCGGCTTCCTCGAGCGCGATGAAGCCGCTGGTATCGATAAACAGACGGGACGGCATCTACCGGGGTCTATCGTGCTCTACGGATCCGCGCCGCCGTCCGGTCGCGATGGGTCGATCGCCGAACGGGAACGACATCGCCGGCCCACCCCCCCGCGCCGGCTCACGCACCCCCCGAACGTCATCCTCTATGAGCTGGCGCACGTAGTGACCCACGCTCACACCAAGCCCCTCGGCACGCCGCTTGGCCTCCGCCTTCAGACGCCGCGACAACAAGAGCTGAAGTCGTTCCTCCGAGACTCCCATCACGCCCTCCTTTTATGTGTATGCTAATATAATTTATATCTACATACACATAACATCCCATGCTGCCAATCGAGCTCTTGGACGAGCGGCGCACCGGACGATGATGTTCTGGGACAGCTCGGCGCTGGTGTCCCTGTTTGTACCGGAAGACACGACACGAAAACTCGCTGAGCTGGTCCGCGAAGATCCGGCTTTGGTCGTATGGTGGGCCACAGCCGTCGAATGCACTTCGGCGCTCGCACGACTGGAACGCGACGCTGACCTGACGGCCCGGGAGGTCAGGTTAGCACTTGGCCGCATGCAGGCGGCCGCGGCCGGGTGGCTCGAGGTGCCACCCAGTAACGCGGTACGCGAACGAGCGCTCCGCTTGCTACGCGTCCATCCCCTGCGGGCCGCCGACGCCCTTCAGCTCGCAGCCGCCCTGGTTGCCGCAGACTCGGCGCCCGCCAGCCTCGAATTCGTCACGCTCGACGACCGGCTGCAGGACGCCGCCGAGCGCGAGGGATTCCCCGTGCTTCCCTAGCAAATAGCCGCCCGCTGGGGTGCCCCTACCTCGACCGGCCGAGGTAGCGTAAGAACTCGCTGTTAGTGCTCAACACGAGCGCGGTAGTCGAATCTAGGGTCTGCCTCAAAACCTCCATCGTCTTCAAGAACCGGTAAAACTCTGCATCACGGCTGTATGCCGCGGCATAGATGTCAGCCGCTTGGGCGTCGGCCCGGCCCTTGACCTCCTGAGCCTGGCGATAGGCCTCCGAGGTTATCTGCTGCAGGTCCCGCTCCTTTTCGCCGCTGATCCGGGCCGCCTCGCCCGCACCCTCCGAACGAAACTGCTCGGCGATGCGCTGCCGCTCGGAAATCATCCGGGAATAGACTTCGACTCGCACCTCTTCGACGTAGTTGAGCCGCTTGAAGCGAAAGTCGAGGATCTCGATGCCCAAATCCTTCGTGCGCGCCTGAGCCTTCCGCAACACCTCCTGGGCCAGCTTCTCTCTTCCCTGCTCAATGGTTTCGTTGGTATCGGGCGCGGACCCGCCAGCGACCTGTTCGGGAGAAACTTCGAACTCACGGTTGCTGCTCCGCACTACCTCGATCAGGTCGTGGTTGGCGATCACGTTGCGCGTCTCGCCATCGAGGATATCGTCGAGCCGCGACTGCGCGCCCCGCTCCGAACGCAAGCGCTGGAAGTACTTGAGCGGATCGGCGATCCGCCAACGGGCGTAGCTGTCGACGTGAATGAAACGCTTGTCGCGCGTCGGCACCTCATTCGGATCGCCGTCCCATTCCAGGAACCGGTTGTCGAAGTAATTGGCCTTCTGAATGAACGGGAGCTTGATCTTGAGTCCCGCCGTGGTGTCGGGCTCGCCTTTCGGCTGTCCGAACTGCAAAATCAACACCTGCTGGGTCTCACCGACAATGTAGAACGCCCCACCCGCGACCAACACCGCGAACACGGCAACGATAGCGATAACCACAGTGAGTGGGTTCTTCATGGCTTCCTCTCCCCGCTCAGCGGCAGCAGCGGCAGGACACCCTTCAGAGTCTCGTCCAGTACGATCTTCTGCTTGACGTTGGGGTAAACGGCCTGCATCGTCTCGAGATAGATGCGCCTGCGAGTGACCTCGGGCGCACGCCGATATGCGGCCAGCAGCGACTTGAACAGCTCGGCGTCACCTCGCGCGCGATTCACACGATCGGTGGCGTACCCGTCGGCCTCCGTGATCGTCTGCTGCGCCTCGCCACGAGCCCGAGGAATGACGCTGTTGTACTCGGCTCTCGCCTCGTTGATCATCCGCTCCTTTTCCTGCTGGGCCTGGTTTACCTCATTGAACGCCGGCCGGACCTGATCGGGCGGATCCACGTCCTGCAACACGATCTGCTCGATCTTGATGCCCGTCTCGTATTGATCGCAGAGTTCCTGCAGGCGCAGCTCCACCTCCGAGGCGATCTCCGCCCGGCCAATCGTCAGAACCTCATTGACGCTGCGGTCTCCGATGACGGCACGCATTACCGCCTCGTTCATGTCGCGAAAGGTATCGGAGCTGGATCTCCCGCTGGGGTCGAAGAGATTTCTGACCTTGAACAGATACTTGTAGGGATCGTTGATCCGGAACTGCGTCGTCCACGACACCACGGCCACGTTCAAATCGCCGGTGAGCATCAGCGACTCGCCGTTGAACGTACCCGGCGCATACTGGGTCCGTACACCGGCGCTGGTGGTACGGAAGCCGAATTCCGCCTTGAGCTGCCGCTGAACCGCCACCTTCATCACCGTCTGGATCGGCCTGGGCCATTTGACGTGCAACCCGGGTGGAGTCTGGCGACTGTACTTGCCGAATGTCAGCACGACGCCCACCTCCTCCGCACCCACCGTAAACACCGAACTCACAACCCCAACGAGGCCCAGCAACAATAACAACCCGACGACGATCATCCGGACGTTGGGCATGTTCTGCCGCTGCAACCGTGCAAGGCCATCCACAAGAGGTCCTTGCGACTTCATAAATGCCTCCTTCGTGTGGCGAGCTCAGACCCGCCCGTGATTCTAGAGTTTAAGCCATACGCCCACTGCATGGATCGACACGGCCGCCGTGGGCAAGGAAACGACTGGAAGACTCAAAGTTCTCTATTACCGCCACTATCAACATACCACCGCGGCCCTGCCGCTGAACTGCAACCGCGAACTGGACTGCTCCGCGAAGGTCGGATACACGTGCCGAGTCCACGGACTCGGCCTAGGGCGTAATCAGTTTCAGCTTCGAGAAGTAGCGCCGCGCGAACCCGCGATCGCGACTCAACAACGCATCGGCCCGTACCTGCGCATGCGCCGCGACCAGGAAATCGGCGATCAATCGGGTCCGCCGGCCGCCCTTTCTCCGGTACGCCCTCCACAACCGGCCTGCTGTCTCCGCCGTCTCCCGGTCGAACGGATCGAACTCGATTCCCGCAGCGGTCACCGCATCCATCTCGCTCTTCCGGCTGAACACGGCACGCACTTCGGCCCAGACCACGGGACACACTACCATGCGTCCGGCCACACGAGCCTTGTCGAGCGCGAGATACGATCGGTCAGCGTGGGGCGAGCCTTGGACCAGGACATCGAGCAGCACCGAACTGTCCACCGCCGTGATCATGCCTCGTCCAGATCCTTGCACCAGCCCGGTCCGCGCGCCTGCTCTATATACCGATCCACGTCCATTCTACGCCGCACGCGGCCCAGGAGTGCACGCAGCGGGTCGTCCCGCTCGACCTTCTTGATGAGCAGACCGTCCTCGCGCTCTTCGAACACGACATCCTGCCCCGGCTTGACCCCGTAGCGAATGCGGAAGGGTTTGGGAATGGTGACCTGCCCCCGCTCCCCAACCTTGGATGTCCTACTTTCTAATTCATATTTCATATTATGAAGATATGTATTATGGATCGTATGGGCAACGAGTTGTAGAGATTCCCGCGATAGTCGGCTAAGCTCAGTGCCGATGCTCGGCGCCCAGGTATCGCTCGAACCAGGCGACCATGGCGGCCCGCGCACGGGCGCGATCCTCGGCACGCCTGAAGCCGTGCCCCGCCCCGGGTATCACGATGAACTTGGATTCGACGCCGCTGTCCTGGAGTGCCTTGTACATCAGCTCGCTGTTTCTGATCGGCACCAGGTCGTCGGCGTCGCCGTGGATGAGGAGCGTAGGAGGATCGTCGGGCGTCACGAAGAGGATCGGCGATATGGCCGGCGCCAACGAGTCTGCGAACTCGAGGGCCGGGAACCGCTCGCTCGGCCCCACGAGCGGACGGAGATCGACCGGCGGGTAGTAGGCAACCACCGCCGCAACGTGGGCCGGCTCGCCGGGGGCTTGGTCGGCGGCGTCGCCCACGCCGCTATCCCAAGCGAGCCCCAGCATCAGAGATAGATGTCCCCCGGCACTTCCACCATAAACGCCCAGTCGCGCGGCATCGACGCCGAACTCGCCGGCATGCAGGGCAATGTAGTGTAAGGCCTGCCTCACGTCTGCCACAGCATCGGGCACCTTGTAGCGCGGGCTGCTCCCGTGACGTACGGCAAACACGGTGAAGCCGTCATCGAGCAGGGCCTTGTAACGCGGTAACGAACGCTCCGGCGCAAACCAGTGTGAGACCCACCCTCCACTCACCATGAACAACACGCCGGCCCCGTTTCCAGACCCCGCGGGACGATACACGTCGAACGTGAGTGCCATGCCGTCCTTGTGGCCGTAGACCACGTCCGGCGTGATCGAGGGATCACCGTTCTGTGCCCGCGCTATCACCGGAACGGATACACTCAGAACAGCGAGAATGGAGACCACACGAGGGACGCGATGCATGCTGACTCCAGAAAGAACGGTATAGAAGGGGATTGCCTCACAGAATTCTAAGAGCGGTCACAGCCCACCGCAATTCGCACCACTCGGCCTGCCCTAGTACATTGCGTCCATGCCGGAACGCTCCAAGGATTGGCTGCGCCAGGGGGAAGCCGACCTACGGCACGCTCACAACTCTAGGGACGCGGGCGATTACAACTGGTCCGCTTTCGCTTCGCATCAGGCTGCCGAAAAGGCCCTGAAGGGGCTGTTCCAGAGACTGCATATGGATGCGTGGGGGCACACGCTGAGCGTGCTCCTTGCCAGCTTGCCGGAGGAGCTGAACGTACCAACAGCTCTCATCGACCGGGCTAAGGAGCTGGACAAGCACTACATTCCCGCGCGCTATCCCAACGGCTTCGAGCGCGGTGCGCCGGTCGATTTCTACACACTGTCCGAGGCCGAGCGGGCCATCGACCACGCGGAGGCAATCCTTGAGTTCTGTCGAGATAAAATCGATTGACCTGCATCGCGTGCGGGAGTCGGTGGATCGATATGCCCGGGCGATCCTGGCCGACCGCAGCGAGGTGGAGGAGATCGTCGTCTTCGGTTCGTTCGCAAATGCGACCTTTGTCCCCGGGAGCGATCTCGACATCTTCCTCTTGTTGAGCCACTCGGAGAGATCGGTTTGGGACCGCATCCCCGATTACCTACCCGGCGCGTTTCCGGTAGGTGTCGACCTCTTCCCCTACACACGTGATGAGATCGAGCGGCTCCGGCCCTCGTCGCTGCTCGATGCGGTGGCGGCAAGCAGCTGGCGTTATGCACGGCCCTGAACATTCCTTCGTGTTCGGTGACCTACGCCGGCAAACTACGCACTGGTCATTTCCAAGTTATCTCCATCGCGAAGAAGTGGTCGAACACGGCGCGTGTCGGGCTGTTCCGTGAATCCGACTCGGGACTCCGGATGTAGAAGTCCATCTGCTGCATGGCAGGGTTGACCGCTCCCGCGGCAGACTTCTTGTTCGCGAGCGGATAGTTCACCTTCAGGCTCTCACGGTCTCGCATCCCCTGTGTGATCATGAAATGCATTTGGTAATCTGAATACAACGGCTGGCCGTTCAGCGTCGCGTGGCCATACCCCCACCCTGCCAGGTACATGAACGTCTTGGGCCAGTTCGTGTCACCGCACCCCGAGTCGCCGTGTTCGTAGATGTAAGCCGCCACTCCGCCGTCCTGACACGGGCTGAACTCGTGGAAGCGATCGATCTCGAGCACGAGCTCCCCTTCCGGCACCTGGAGCCGCGCCACGAAGCGGCCGATGTTGGCGATCTCGTTGACGTCGATCTCGACCGTTCCCGGCACGGCACGTACACTCGTGGCGTCGTTATCTATGTGATCCCATCCTGCCGCGTCCTTGAGACCGCCCACTTGATACACGCGAGTTGCCGACACGACGAAGTGACCGTCGTAAAGATCGTGCTGTTCCGGAGCATAGAGAGTGATAGCGGCGCCCGGCTGACGCCGGGGTGTCGCCTCCTGGGCACGGGCGGCACCCGTGACGGCCACGACTGCTCCCAATACCATGAGCGCTGACTTACTTGTCATGATGATGACCTTGCTTCCTATAAGGGTTTGTTACGTGAGAGAGCGTACTCGATGTCGATCCGTGAAGTAATGCCAGGCTCGATCCGTACTGCAACCTTACGCGCACCGAGCTTCTCATGCCAGAGTTCCAACGTGTAGCTACCGGGGGGGATTTCCGAAATGTGGAAATACCCTGTCTCATCCGTAACCGCATGGTACGGATGTTCGTCCACCCTGATGAACGCCTTCATCCAGCCGTGCACATCGCACAGCGTCGTGACCATGCCCGGAGATCGCGCGACGCGGGAAACGATCATCCCGCTGGCCGACAGCGAAATATTGCCCCTCAGCGCACCGTAGAAGTGTGTGGTGTGGAGGATCGGATCGCCGTTGGTTGTAGTCACCGTGTCCCCGACAACAACCGCGGCCACATGGGGCTCAAACCGGCAATCGCGGTTGTCCAGAACGAGTCGGCTCGGGACATGCGCGGGGACGCGGTCTTTGGGTACGTCAACCAGCGCGGCGATTACGTACCGGACCGCTCGGCTCTCGTGTGAGATGACGAGATCGTCCAGACTGTGCAGTCGCCCGCATACTTCTGGGTCGGTGGAGTTCTCTACTGTCGTAGGCGATGGAGTCTCTTGCCCTGCCAGACGCACGAATCCCTCGACGCTCCCCAGGGTGGAATCGGACTGCTGGATCGTCACATGGCGCGCAGGGGGAAGCTCGTCCACCTGAACACCGGCCAGGAGGACCAGCAGCAAGACCGTCGCAGGCACACCGGCCGTCATATTGTTAGTTGCAGTCCGTGTTTCACGTCGCGAATACTACGGTGTGCGAATGGCAAGGACAACGAGGACCGCTCGTAACGTCTAGCGAACCTCTATGCGGCCGCTGACGCTCGGAATTCGCCGCGTAACGTCCATCCACCGCCTCCGGCAAGATAGAACCCGTCGATGACGATCTCCCCTACGCCGCCCCGGACATCGAACGGGATACTGCTGGCACTAGTAGGTAGGACAACGGTGGAAGCAAAATCGACCGCCACGTCTGCAGGATCGGCGTCGACGGCAACCGGTGAATCACAGCCTGCAAGAGCGAGCACACCGAGAATAGCCATTGGGATCGGCGACCGGGTTGATTTGCTTATCATTCGCTAGCTCCCTAACTCGTACGCGCCCTGCTACACCAAGTTGCGCCCGACCACACGATTTGGCAACTCTAGAAGTGTTCCACCCACCCCACTCGCAGGGGTACGATAGCCGAAGAGACGCCAAATCCTCGTAGATAGCGTGCTTCCAGCACCAGCCGCGAGAATACCTCGACACCCAGACCCACATTGGTAGCGAGTCCGGACGCGGAAAGGCTGGTCTCCCTCGTAGCCTGCTCGCAGTACTCGGGCGGCTTCCAATCTGTGGGCACCGATATGACGCCGCCCGGCTTGACGACAAGGGTTGGACGAGTGCAACGAGAAAACACGGCCACACGGGCGGCTTCGGTGTCCAGGCGCAGGTATCCCAGGCCGGCAACGACATACGGCCGGATGTCACGCCGGTGAATCGGCGCCCACTCGAGGTTGAGCAGGGCATCTAGAACCTTGGCGTTTGCGCTTATCCCCCCGCGAAGGGACACTCTGGTCAATCCAGGTCCCGGACGATCGTAGTAGAGCACGTGCATCTCGAACAGACCTCTCAGCGTGAGCGCACGAGGCAGCGACACGCCAATTCCCAAACCGAGGCTCTGGCCGCCGCGATAGGCGGCCGCGAAGTCGTTCTTGCCGACGGCCACCGGCCGGCCCAGCGATACATCGACGGACACGTCACCAGGACGCTGTCCGTGCAGTACCGCCACGGGAGCGAGCCAAACAATTGCCAGCAGTACGGCAGATCTCATAGCGTCACCCCAGCCAAGAGCATGGTTATCTACGGCAGCCTTACGTTCAGCCCAAACAGCTGGTTCACGCCGACGGCCGAGTTCCCGTCCAGCAGGTTGAACAGGTGGAGTTCGATGGGACCGAGCACGGGCACCAGCACCTGGGCACCGATCCGCTCGTCCTCGATCTCTCCGTTGGTTGTGTTGACTCCAAAGAATGCGCCAATCTCAACGTCTGATACGCGCACCTGTGTCACGGCCGTAGCAGAAGTCGCAACCATGAGACCGAGTGAAGCGAGGAGTACAGACGGAGTTTTCATGCTAATCTCTCGAAAAACGTGAGTCCACATGTCAAGTTGCGACGCTCGAGTGGGGACGGCGACGGCCCAACTGGTGGGAGCGGCGAACCTGGATCGGTCGCGCACCATACACCGAACCGCCCCCAGGGATCCAGCCCGCGCATTCGAGTTCGCCCCGTGGGTCGACAGTCGTTGCGGTCCGTCGTGCTCGCCTATCGAACGACCGGATAACCGCTAAGTTTGATCGAAATCGGAACAGTGGTGAAAGATCGAGAATGAGGATACTGCCGGCAGTTGCGCTCGCGACCGCACTCGGCGCATGTAACCGTGCTCCACCCGTCCCCCGGGTGACCGAAGGGCTCCACGCCATTAACGGGACCGAACTCTTCGTCAAGCGGATAGGCGCGGGCGAGCCGATCGTCGTGGTACATGGCGGGCCCGTGTTGGAGCACGGTTATCTCCTGCCGCACCTGGCCCCGCTCGCGGAGTCATACGAGCTGATCTTCTACGACCAGCGGCTGAGCGGGCGCTCGGCACCACACGTGGACAGCAGTACTGTTCGCATCGGCACCTTTGTCGACGACATCGAGTCGCTGCGCACGTCGTTGGGTCTGGGCCGCATCCATCTGATGGCTCACTCGTGGGGCGGGCTCCTCGCCATGTACTACGCACTGGAGCACGAGGCGAACCTGCGCTCTCTCGTGCTGCTCGATGCCATGGCGCCGAGTTCGAAGCAGTGGCAAGAGGAAGAGAAGATTCTTGCGCAGCGAATTACGCCCGCAGACAAGGCCGCGCGCCGTGCCATAACCGAGACCGATGCGTTTGCGCGGCGTGACCCCGCGGCCGTGGAGCAGCTGCTCAGGTTGTCATTCAAAACTCAGTTCCACGACCCCTCGAAGCTAGCCCACCTCAAGCTATTCGTGCCCGACGATTACGCCGAGCGGAGCAGACAGTTCGGCCACATGATGGTCGACCTTACGAACTTCGATCTCCAGAACGAGTTGTCGCGACTCACGGTACCCACGCTGATCATGTACGGCTCGGATGAGCCAGGTAGAGAACTGGGCGGTGCCGCGTTGCATGAAGCATTGCCCAGCGCTCAGTTTGTGGTGGTGGAAAACGCGGGTCACTTTCCCTTCATCGACCACCAGGCTCAGTTCTTAGGTGTGGTGCGAGAGTTTCTACGGACCAACCAATAACATTCGCTCGACCCGGTGCGACTCGGTCGAGGGCCAAAGGAATGAAGTACGGATCCGCCTCGGACGGCACTATGGCTGGACGCTGACCGTCTTTGACGCGCCGCTCGTCGTAGCAATCACGCCGGGGATCGTCGCGCTCACAACCGTCGAACCCACGGCGAGCGGACGGAACGCAACACCACCTGTCGCTACATTACTAGCAGACTGCGCACCTCCGACCGGAATCTGCACCGTCACCGATGCACCAGTGCTCGCAGTTGTCACCAACTGACCCACACCCGGAGCACTCGTCACCACCGTAGCCGTAAGTGCAGTGCCACCAGCACGAATATTCTGCAACTGCGTGAGACCAGTGTTCGCACCGTTCGGCAAACCAATACGTACCACAAACCCATCGTCCGGCGACAGCGTCGTCGTCGACAAACTCAGGCCAGATATATCCAGGCCCGGTTGCACCACCGCGTATGCTGCACTCCGACTCGTGAATCCCGGTGCCGATGCCGTCACACTCACACTACCCGTCTGACCTTCAACTCCCTGTACATAGAAACTGAAGCTCGTCTGGCCGTTCGCTACCGGAATGTCCACAAACGCCGTGCCCGCTGTCGTCGCGTTCGGCGAGATGAGCAACACCTGAGGGTTGGGACTCTCAACACGCACCGTCACGCCACCATGATTCGACGCACCCAACGAGCCAAACCACGAACGCTGCAACCCCGCGCCCACCGTCGTACCCGACAGGTTGATACCCGGTGCAGTCACCGTCACCGTCCGCGTAGCCGTCGTCTGCGCAACGATACCCGGGATCGTAGCCGAGACCGTCGCACTACCGCTCGTCAACGGATCAAACGCCACACCACCTGTCGCTACATTACTAGCAGACTGCGCACCTCCTACCGGAATCTGCACCGTCACCGATGCACCAGTGCTCGCAGTTGTCACCAACTGAC
>JBHHZE010000079.1:0-11898 GCA_046757925.1 Gemmatimonadales bacterium | reverse complement strand
GCCCCGAACGATGATCGTGCGGGGCGATGAGCGTCGATTCAGGCCGAGACAGTGTCATGCCGCGCAGGCGGGACGAATACCAGCCGTAGTAGCGCTGCAATACCTGGCCCTTGGATGGGATGTGGCTAGTTAGCCGAGCAAGGAACTCCAAGACATCCATAGTCTCGCTGCTCGCGGTCGGGCCGGTTGGCTTGTCGGAGTGGTAGGTGACCGAGCGGTCCTGTGCTTGGTACTCCATACGGCCGAGGGCCACGGGGTTTCGGGCGCAGTAGCGGGCGAGGCGTACGGCGAAGGCGCGGCGCGGCGGAACGCTTCGGTCAGGGTCGCGACATCGTGCAGCGGCAACCGGACGAAAGCACCATCGGGTCGGAAGCCGCCGTCGGTGACCAGCATATGGAGGTGGGGATGCCAGTTGGCGAGCGAGCCGTGAGTTTGGATTGATGAGACGATCCCGACTGAAGCCGAACTAACCCAAACCTTTGACAAGGGCGACACCACCTTCTTTTTTCCCATTGATGAGTGATGCTGAACAACGACTGGGTTTCAAACCGCCCTTTGGGGCCTTAGGTGCCGCTTTCGATGCTTCTATGTCATCGCCCTTCCCATGCCGGCGGCGGCAGGTGGCGCGTATCGGATGCCGGATGCACGGAGCCCTTGTGGGCACACAGCGGCCGTGAACTCTTCTATCGTGGGCCGCAGGGCGAGATGGTCGCCGTACAGGTGCGCACGGCGCCGACCTTTGCAAAGGTCGGATCTCGTGTTCTCTTCGAAGGCGGCGAGTTCTCGAGCGGGTTCCTGCACCGCACGTACGACGTCATGCCAGGCGGTCAGCGCTTCGTCATGCGCCGATTCACCGGTCCCGCGCGGCCGGGGCGGTTGATCCTGGTGCAGCATTTCTTTGAGGAGCTGAGGGAGAAGGTGGGGCAATGAGAGACGTGCAGCTGCTGCCGCGGATGACTTCTCAGGGCGCGGATGGTCTCGGTGTCAATGCGAGGTCCGGTGACGCGGAGCAGATCCGCGTTCGTACAACAATCAATCCGCGGCAGCCCAAATGAGCGAGATCACCGAACGCCTGACGACCGCCATCGCCGACCGCTACAAGATCCTCTCCCACCTCGGGCAGGGCGGGATGGCGACCGTCTATCTCGCCGAGGACGTGAAGCACGACCGCAAGGTGGCGCTCAAGGTTTTGCGTCCCGAGCTGGCCGCCGTGGTCGGCGCCGAGCGGTTTTTGCAGGAGATCAAGGTCACGGCCAACCTACAGCACCCGCACATCCTGCCGCTGCACGACTCCGGCGAGGCCGACTCGTTTCTCTATTACGTGATGCCCTATATCGAGGGCGAAACCTTACGCGACAAGATCGACAAGGAGAAACAGCTCGGTATCGACCATGCGGTCGATGTCGCCCGATCGGTCGCGTCTGCGCTCGACTATGCGCACCGCCAGGGCGTGATCCATCGCGACATCAAGCCCGAGAACGTGCTGCTGCACGACGAACAGGCGCTGGTGGCAGACTTCGGCATTGCGCTCGCCATCAGCGAGGCCGGTGGGAATCGGCTCACGGAGACGGGACTCTCGATCGGGACGCCGCACTACATGAGTCCCGAGCAAGCGATGGGGGACCGGGAGGTTGATGCTCGCTCGGACGTCTACAGCCTGGGTGCGATGATGTACGAGATGCTGACCGGCGATCCGCCGTATCAGGGGAGCACGGCGCAGGCGATCGTGGCGAAGGTGATTACGGAAAAGGCGCCGCCCGTCACCGCAACGCGGGACACGGCGCCGCCCCACGTGGCTGCGGCGGTGCAGAAGGCGCTCGCCAAGCTCCCCGCCGATCGTTTCGCGACGGCGGCCGACTTCGCGGATGCGCTTACGCGTCCAGGCGCCATCCCGCTCACGGTTGCAGCCGAGGCCGCGGCAGAAACGCCGAGCAAGCGGTCCGTTCCTGCCATTGGTGTGATCGCGGCCATCGCCTTCATCGGTGCGGCGATCGGCGCTTTCATCGGCCGCCGTACGGCTCCCGAACCCGCCCCACGTTTGACGCAGTACCTCGTGCCCACTCCAGACAGCGTTGGATCGTTCGGCCGGTGTTGCGCTCCGGCGATGGCGCTCTCCCCAGATGGCAACACCCTCGTGTTCGTCATGGGAGGTGATAGGGGCTCGCTGTTCCGGCGCGAAGCGGGCCGGCTGAACGCGGAGCCGATCCCGGGTACCGAAGGAGCGGCGGGGCCGTTCTTTTCGCCTGATGGGCGATGGGTCGGGTTCCGAGTCGACACGCGACTGCGGAAGGTGTCGATGGCGGGCGGACCTCCGGTGACGATCGCGGATATCGGCGGACGGACCCGTGGCGGCGGCAGCTGGGGTGACAATGACCTGATCATTTACTCATCCGACGTCGATCGCGACCTGTACGTGGTGCCGGGTGCCGGTGGCGAGCCGCGGCGGCTCGCGACCTCGGAAGAAGACCAGTATACCAATCCCGACATGCTCCCCGGCGGCGAAGCGGCGGTGTTCAGTGTGCGGCCGGGAGGAAGCCTCGAGAACGTGTTCATTGCCGTGGTCGACCTCGCGTCCGGGCGCATCGACACCACCGGAGTCGCCGGCACGGCGGCGGCTTTCGCCCGGCCCGGCCATCTGGTCTACACCGGTGCAGACGGCTCGCTGCTGGCACAACCGTTCGATCCTGGAGCACGCCGCACGACCGGTCAGGCCGTGGCAATTCTCGACGGGGTGCTGGTGCGCGGAGACGGGAATGGGGAGTACGGGGTCTCCGCCGAGGGGAGCCTGGTGTACTACCCCGGCGCGGGCGGTGGAGGTGAAGAGGACCTCGTATTGATCTCCGGCGGTACGCAGGAAGCAGTGCGGTTGCCACAGGGCGGCAACTTCGAGGACGTCGCCATTTCCCCCGATGGGAGGCGCATCGCGATACGGCTCGCCGACGTCAACGATGGCGCCGACCTCTGGGTATTCGACCGCAATCAGGGTACGCTGCTGCGGCTGACGGTGGAGGGCGAGAATACTGCGCCTCGCTGGACGCCCGACGGCACTCGCATCGCGTTCCGCAGCACCCGGGGTGGCACCGACGGGATCTTCTGGAAACCCGCGGATGCCAGCGGGAATGCCGAACTGCTGTACGACGGGGAAGGGAATGCCTATCCCATGTCGTGGCTCCCAGACGGGAGTGCCCTGCTGTTCATCGAAAACAGCGGTGAAGTAAGCTTCCTTGACATCGGGCTCCTCACGTTGCGCGATACGACGGTACGGTGGCTGGTCGAGAGCCCATTCTCGGATCGCCAGCCCCAGGTATCGCCCAATGGGCGCTGGTTCGCCTACACGTCGGACCGGTCCGGCGATTCCGAGGTCTACATCCAGTCGCTGTCGGGCGAGGGAGGACTGTTCCAGGTATCGACCGAGGGCGGGTCGTCGCCGCTCTGGAGCCCGGACGGTCGCACGCTCTACTACGGCACCGGTCCACAGATCACGGCCGCCGCCGTGACACTGGAGCCGGAGATCTCGGTGGCCTCACGCTCGGTGGTTGCGGAGGGGTTCTTCGATTTCAACTTCCTCATGACGAACTACGACATCGATCCCGTGACAGAAGAGCTGCTAATGATCCTGCAGGGCGGAGAACAGCAGCAGACGAGCCTGGTGTGGATCCAGAACTGGCAGGAGATCATTCGTGGTATGGAGACGGGGCGGTAGAATAGTGGCCGCCCACGCGCGGAGGATCCGCGGGTAAACCCGTGGCTCGGCAACATAAGTATCTTATGGTACGACGTAGGCGCCAGTTTGACTCGAACGAAGATCCAGGGCCGTGCCCAGTCTTCTTGGTTGTTCCTCAAGATCAGGAAAAAATGGTGGCCCTAACCGGGTTGCTTCAGCGACGATACGGATTGGCCAAGCCGCCCTTATCGATCAACGGCGATGTCGCCGGTCCCCTCCGCCTGCAGCGCGTGAACAGATTCCAAGCTCGCTCTGGCTTCGATGTCATGCTTCTTTCCCCTCGCGCCGGTGGAGTTGGCCTTACGCTGACTGCCGCGAACCATGTTATCCATCTGTCGCGCTGGTGGAATCCCGCGGTCGAGGATCAGTGCACTGATCGGGCTTTCCGGATTGGTCAGGTGAACACAGTGACCGTGCACTATCCACTGGCCCGACATCCGCAGTTCGATCAGTACAGCTTCGATCTACGACTTGATGAGGTTCTCGTGGCGAGGCGGGTCTTGTCGAAAGAGGTCTTGGCTCCCACGGCATTCAGTCGAGACGATGTTAAGCGTCTTTTCCGTGAGACGGTGGAACAGCGTGGACCATAACCGGAGCACACTGCTCGACGCGATAGACCTGATGGAGCCCGAGACCTTCGAGGAATGGGTACTTTCGGAGGTTGCACGTGTGAGTTACAGGGTCTCGCGAACGCCCCGCACCGGGGACGGCGGCGCTGACGGCATCGCGCGTAGCCGCGCCCGTCCTTCGGATCACATCTTATTCCACTCTGACACTCGGAGCCCAACGCCGTGACCGAGAGCGCCGAGCGCCTCGCCGCCGCCCTTGCCGATCGCTACGCGCTCGAACGCGAACTCGGCGCGGGCGGTATGGCCACCGTGTACCTGGCGCACGACCGGAAGCACAACCGCAAGGTCGCCCTCAAGGTGCTCCGTGCGGAACTCGCGGCCGCGATCGGCGCCGAGCGATTTCTCAAGGAGATCGAGGTCACCGCCAACCTGCAGCATCCCCACATTCTCCCGCTCTTCGACTCGGGAGAGGCGGGGACGTTCCTGTACTACGTCATGCCCTTCGTGCAGGGGGAGTCGCTGCGAGACCTGCTCGACCGCCGCGGGCCGCTGGAGGTTCAGGAAGCGCTGCCCATCGTTGAGGACGTGGCGGCGGCGCTCACGCACGCCCATGCCCACGGCGTGATCCATCGGGACATCAAACCCGAGAACATCCTGATCGAGGACGGCGAAGCGCTCGTCGCCGACTTCGGGATTGCGCTCGCGCTGTCCGCCACCGACACGCAGCGGCTCACCGCCACCGGGCTCTCGCTGGGTACCCCGGCCTACATGAGCCCGGAGCAGATCGGCGGGGAGGCGGACCTCGATGCTCGGACAGACGTCTATGCACTCGGCTGTCTGCTGTATGAGATGCTCGCGGGATCGCCGCCGTTCACCGGCCCGACTGCACAGGCCATCATCGCGGCCACGCTGGCAGACCCGGTCCCGCGGCTGCGAGACCGGGCGCCGGACGCTCCATCGGCGGTCGAGGCAGCGGTCACGCGGGCTCTCGCCAAGCGGCCGGAGGATCGCCTTGCGACAGTCCGCGCCTTTGCGGACGCGTGCCGCCCCACCGTACCCCCGGGGCGAAGTCGGCGGCCGGCCATGACGTTGGGGATCTCGGCTGCGGTCGCGGTCGCGGCCCTGGCGGGTTTCCTGAGCTGGCGCACGGCTCGCGCGTCCCGGGCGCGTGCGTCCCTCGCCGACATCGCGGCGCTGGCCGGCACGGGCGATTTCGCGGGGGCATACGACCGGGCGGCGCGGGCGGAGCGCATACTCGGTCAGGATAGCGCGCTCGCCGACCTCCTGTTCGAGGTCTCTGACCTCATCACCGTCACCACCGAGCCCTCTGGCGCCCGGGTGTATCTCCAGCCCTATATCCGCGGTTCCGCGACACCGGTCGACAGCCAGTTTGTCGGCACCACACCCGTCACCGACGTCCGCGTGCCGCGCGTCGATCATCGCGTGCTCGTCGAGTTGGAGGGATACGAGCGCGTGGAACGCATCGCGTCGACCGCGCTGGCCCGAAGTGAAGCGCCGCACGCGGACAGCAGCCGGTTGGTTGCGCTGGTGTTGCGCTTGCAGCCCAACACTGACCATCCATCTGATATGGTGTTCGTGCCGGGCGGCCCGTATACGATCACCAACCCCGACATCCCGTCCGGATTCTCCGCGACGCTCGAGGACTTCTGGATCGATCGGTTCGAGGTGACGAACGCCGCCTATCGGCAGTTCATCCTGGACGGTGGATACCGGGATCCGAATGCGTGGGCGGGCACGCCCGCGACCGTTCGCGCGACCCTCACCGACCGAACCGGACTCCCCGGTCCCCGGCAGTGGGTCAGCCAGATGTTTCCGGACGGACGAGACACCTACCCCGTCACCGACGTCACGTGGTACGAAGCCGCCGCCTACTGTCGTTTTCTCGGCAAGCGTCTCCCCACGATCTACGAATGGGAGAAGACCGCGCGCAACGGACGGATCTCCCACGTCGGCGTGCTCATGCCGTGGGGGTACGTGAGTTCGGCGGGGGCCGAGGCGGACCGCGCCAACTTCAGCGGGAGCGGGCCGCTGCCCGTCGATGCGCTCCCGTTTGGCATCAGCCCCTACGGGGCTTACGCCATGGCGGGGAACGTCAAGGAGTGGACCGCGAACCCGATGGGGGACGGATACCTCGTCACCGGCGGATCCTGGGAAGATCCCGCGTATCTCTACACGGCGTTTGGCGCTCAAGCGGCATCACACACGTCCGGTGCGCTCGGCTTTCGCTGCGCGCGCCCCGTCGGCGACTCCCGCGCCACCCAGGGCGACGAACGCATCGCCATTGCGGAACGAACCCCCACCTACACGCCTGTCGATCGCGCCGAGTTTCGCCGGCTCCTCGCGCATTACCGGTATGATCGGCGTCCCGTCAACGCACGCGAAACCGCACGGCTGGAGACCGACGGGTGGACGCGCGAGCAGATCTGGATCGACGGCGTCGCCGGGGACTCGGTGCTGCTGTACTTCTACGCGCCGGCGGGCGCGCGGCCGCCGTATCAGACCCTGGTGTTCGTGCCCGGCGGCAACGCATTCTGTTGCAGCACCTTGCCGGAGATCGCGGAGTGGGCCATCGGGCCCGCGATACGCGCCGGCCGGGCCGTGCTCGCGGTCGTCATGAAAGGGATGGTGGAGCGCCCCTGGGAACCGGGCCACACGCGTCCCGCACCCCCTTCCGTCCGGTTTCGCGATGACATGGTGCGACACGCCACCGAACTCCGGCTCGGGATCGACTATCTGACGAGCCGGGACGACGTCGACATGGAGCGGCTCGCCTATGTGGCGGTGAGTTGGGGTGCGGGGACGCGTTTGACCTTCGCGGCGGTCGACGATCGGTACCGAGCGGTCGTGCTCATCGGGGGCGGCATCGACGAACGCGTCAAGCCCACCCTCCCGGAGGCGGACAACGTCAACTTCGCGCCTTACCTTGGCGTGCCGACGATCCTGATCAACGGGCGGAACGACGAGGAACATCCCTGGTTCACCCGCGCGCTCCCGCTGTGGAATCTCCTGTCGGAGCCCAAGCAGCTCGTTCTCGAGAACGGCGCGGGGCACGTGCCGCCGCTCGACGTCCGCATTCCAGCGATCAACAACTTCCTCAACGAAACGCTGGGGCCCGTCCAACGGGATTGACACCCTTCGCGATCATCGTTGCCCCTTCGTCGAACGTCTCGTTCGCTCGCAGCCGACGTGCGCCGATGTTGAGTTCCGAGCCCGAGGCGGTCATGAGTCGATGCTCGCCAGCGTCGGCTCCAGCAGTACCTAGCCAGGCGGGGACGAAGGTTGCCACGCCGGCAACCGGCAGCAGGGCGATGACGTGATCATCTCGCCGTCGGTCTCGAACGATGATGCCAAGGCGAAGTACCCCGACGGCTGGCAGGAACCGCTGCCGTATATCCGGATCGTCCCGCGACCGAAATAGGGCACTTGCATGAAAACCCCAGCAAGAACTCATGCTTGCAACCACCGCAGCTCACGCGTGCGAAACCGTGCTTCAAGATCCCGCAGGCCTGGAACTTCTCGACCACCTCGCCGACCACCTTGCGCCAGTACCCCCAGCGCCGAGCAAAGCGTTCGTCGTATACCGTGCTGAATTCGTCGCAATGATCCTCGATGAGGCGGTACAGCGGCGGACTGGAGAACTCGCGCAGCGGTCCAGCGGTCTGGTTGCCACCAAAGTGCCCGACTATGGCGAGTTTGTCTTGGCCGAGCTAACCCAAACCTTTGACAAGGGCCGACACCACCTCAAAGCGCCCAACCTCATCGCTTACCCGTATTACATCCAACTCGCCCTTCGTATCGGGAATATATCACAAAAGCACGCTGATCTCGTAACCCATTCCCAAAAGACCAAATAACAGGGGCATAAAGTGGCCCTGGGTTCTTTACTCTTTACTTCCCAAGCATCAAGCGCTCCTCCAGGAGCGGAAGGTACCACTCGGGCACTCGCTCTCGGTAAAGTCCACTCTTGAGAAAAGGCGTGATTTCAGGGCCCTCCGGAGAGGCGTCCACCACCGGACCAGGAGGAGGGCCGTCCCCCTCAATCTCACGAAAGTCATTTACGATCTCTTGAAGGAGAGGGTGGACCCGGATCTCGATCCGATCCACAGCCTGGCGAAAATGCTGGTTCCCCGCGCGCAGTTCCGATTCAAGGCGCTCTTGGGTCTGCTGCAGTTCCTGCTCGGTCTGCTTGATGCCACGCGCCGCGCGCTTTCCTTTTAGCAGGCTGCCAAAAACTTCCTTGCCTTCATATATCGCGAATGCCAGAAAGAGGAGATCAGTGATCGGATTGGTGGCCAGCAGAATCACGATTAAGGAACCGGCCAACTTGAAACCCGACCATCTCGATTTGCGCCTGGTCCTGCTGGCATCAACTTTCAGTTCTTCGATTCGCTGCTGGAGGTTCGCTGGGCTCGTGCTGGAATCCGCGAGCGCCTTCTCTTTCTGAAGCCTGAACTGTGTGGTGAATTCCCGGGTAAGCAATTGGGCCAGATGTGAACGGTCAAGATCGAGGCGCCCTGCCCAAGCCTGAATCCTGGGACGAACCAGCATACCGCTCTTGAGATTTTTCAAGGCCTGTTCGAAATCGAAGAGACAGCAGAAGTCCTTCGGTCCGTTGCCAATCGGCAACAGATAGGCCTCCACGGGGCAGTCTTCAAAGACCAGGTCCGCTATCTTTTCGGGGGCGCTCAGTACGACTTCCAGGGCCTCCCGGGTCCGCTCTCTTCCCCAGCTCCAACCTTGGGAAACGGAGCCGCTGACGGACCGCAGCGTGGAACCGCGCAGCGAACCGGCCGCGGCGGATCCTTCGCCGATCCAGGTGGCCGCCTTCTTGGCGCCGGCCGCAGCGGTGGAATGCAGGGCGGCCCCACCGGCCGATCCGGATTTTCGCGCCCGCTCTAGAGCCTGCTTCGCTTGGGCTTTCAATGTGGCAAAACGGGAGGAGGCGCTATTGGTCCTGGTGTGGTCTGAATCCATTTTCGTTACCTCCGTCAAACGATGTGCTGGGGAAGCACTTTAATTCCAAAGGAACCCGAGGGCTATGCCCTTTGGACCGGATCGTGTTTTTGAGACGTTTCAAAAGGCGAATGGGTCATCAGGATAGGAACTTGCTTTCACCCCTGCCAAGTATGTTGTTCCGAAACGGAGCTGTCCAGGGATCCATCAGCCGCCTGCGCGGTCCGGCAGGCGGCTTGGGCAACCGGCAAGGGGTGATGCTGGTTCTCGATTCGGTCTGGCAGTGGTTGACGAAGCGGTAACCGGCACTGCTGCGCAACCCAGCGATCCCCTGAGCGGCGAATGCCGGGGGTTGGGGTGTGGTTTCAGGTTTCAAGCTGCAGGTTTCAAGCTGACGCTGTACTCGCCGCCGACCTCCACCGTCTCGGCGGAGCGCGTTGGCGGCGGCGTGAGGTTCCGGTGCGTCGTTTCAGATGCTCAAGGATTTTGTCGATCGTCTTGGGCTCGGTGATAAATGCGACTATTCGCATCGTCGTTTCGCCACACCGGGGACACCTCAGGGGCTCGACTTCGAAGATTCTGCGCAACAATTCCGCCCATCTGCGTTTCGCTTCTCTTACTGCCTCTGGCTCGGGCTCTACGGTGACCAGTGGGTGCTCCTCGTCCCCTGCGCGCCGCTAGCTCAACTGGCAGAGCAACTGACTCTTAATCAGTAGGTTCGGGGTTCGAGTCCCTGGCGGCGCATGGGTTCACGGGCCGTTCGCTGATGGCGAACGGCCCGTGCGTTTGCCTCCCGTCGGCCGCGCGTCGATTTCCCTGGCGGTGCACGTTGCCGGGAGCAGGTGTCTCGATGCCGATCGTTGTTTGGCCGGTTCGGCGTTGAGCTGCCCCCAACCCTGGCCGGCGACCCGCCGCCATCGTTTCGCGAGGCGCTATCGTCGAATCCGCGTGACCGGTCCGGCCAGAGGACTATCGCCCCGGCGTCCCGGTGCGTGTACCGGAGGCCTCGCTTCGAAACAAGATGTCCTCCCGGTCCCGCACGTCACCCACGCTCACAGGCGACGACTTCCCGCGCGACCATCGATAGGGGCGGTAGCCCAGGGGCTGCAACAACGCGTGGACCGCCGGAAACGTGTCCGGCGCGCGCGTCGAGCCTTCCGGGCCCCGTACTTCAACCCACATCGGCGGAAACCCGCGACTCGCGAGCGTCTCAACCATGCCGGAGACGGCGCGTACTTCCTCGCCCTCGACATCCACCTTTATCAAACCGATTTCGGGCGGCGCCGCGGGATGCTCAGTCAGATAATCGTCCAACGTGGTGACCGGTACCTGAATACGCTCGCGGTACCGCTTCTCGCGGCCTGGTACCTCGGGCACCAGCGAGCTGGCAGGCGAGTCCCAGGCCCGGTAGAAGGAAGCCGTCGTAGTTCGATCGGACAACGCCGCGTTGGAGCAGTGGAGCTGGGAGAACCCGTTCTCTTGCGCACTCCGCCTGAGCGACTCGCAAAAAACGGGTTCAGGCTCAAACGCGAACACCCGCCCCTGCTCGCCAACCAACCCGGAAGCGAACAGGCTATAGAAGCCAACGTTGGATCCTACGTCCACAAAGGTGGAACCAGGCCCAATCTGCAGCCTCATGAAGCGAGAAAGATCTTGCTCCATCCACCATCGGCACCACGCTTTCGGGAAGTAGTACATCTTCCGAAGCAGTCTATTGGACATGTCGAGGACTATCGTCGGAGCCACATCGAAGGCATCGGCAACCATCCAGTGCGGATCCTCACAGTCAAAGCACAGCCACCCGAGCAAGCTGTTGAATTCCTGAGCGATTTTCCGCGATGGATAGTGTTTCGTCAGCGTGCGGATACACTTGTGGACCGTGTCTCGGTTCATCTCCTGGGATCTTCCGTTACATAGTGAGGTGAGAGGTCAGGATAGGAACTTGCTTTCACCCCTGCCAAGTATGTTGTTCCGAAACGGAGCTGTCCAGGGATCCATCAGCCGCCTGCGCGGTCCGGCAGGCGGCTTGGGCAACCGGCAAAGCTGACGTGTTCGATCTCCAGCTGGTTCACCACTTCGTCGAAGGAGATCATCTTCAGCACCACATAAACATAGCCTGGGAACTCCTCGATCTTGGGTCGCTGCTCTGTGTTGACGATGTCCTCCAGGGTCAGGGGATGCCAATCGAGGCATTTGCCCAAATCCTGGATCAAGCTTACGTCATGTATACCGTTGACATTGATCCAGGTTACGTCGGGGGCCTTGGCCAATTCCCCGCATCGATCCGCGGGAAGATCGCGCAGTTCATTCAGCCTGCTCTGGCTATAATCGATGACGTCAACGCGCACCGCGTCTATTTTTCGTTCGCCGATGCACACCATGGTGCCGAGCGGGCACCTGGGAAGCAAGTCCGTGTCGCCCGCCCGCCCGGATGAGTGGTTCCCGGCAGCAGCTATCGCTTGTCATGTGGCCGTTGGCGCAGTACGTTACATGTAACCAGCGAATTGGAGGCAGCCGTGTCGGACGAGGAGCGGCGGAAGGCCACACGAGAGAAGGTACGGCGACACCGAAGGCGGCTGCGGGAGCAGGGACTCCGACCTATCCAGATCTGGGTGCCGGACATCCGCGCGC
>JBHHZE010000078.1:0-12447 GCA_046757925.1 Gemmatimonadales bacterium | reverse complement strand
CGGCATAGTAGTTGTACTTGAAATTTTCGAAGTTGGCCAGTTCCGGCCCAATGTGGTTGTCCCGGTAGTCGGCCCAGCCGTGGTTTACACCAGCGCCCTCGATGATATGGACACCGCGGTCAGGCGCGAACAGCGTGCCCAACGAATCCAAGTTCTTCGCTTCCGTAAATTCTGCGACCGCTTCGACTACGCGGCTGACGGCCTCTCGGTCAGTCTCTTGCGCGTGACCCTGCTGCACGACTGCCAGTACTAGACAGCCGTACAATCCACTGATCATCGTAGTTCGTTTCATCGAGATGTCTCCGTTCTAGTTACCGTTATGGTTGCGATATAGCAGCACCCCGCCGAGAGCGAAGGCCAGCACGATACCTGTGATCGCACCGCCCGTAACGAGAGGGCTGTGCGCGCGCTCCAGCACGAGAGGCTCGGCACTTGGCTCGTCGTGCTCGTCTTCCTCATGGGTGTCCGCGTGCTCCTCCTCCACGGCCCGCGCCAACACCATGACGTCGAGCCCGGCCGCCACGTCTCCGTCGGACGCGAGGGCCACCAGCCGATACGACCCTGGCTGTAGGCCAGCGGGGATATCTACCGCGTGGACGAACGTACCCCCTGAGTCGACCTGCACTTCCGTCAGATCGATTGTGGCGTCTGTGCCAACCAGTTGTAGCCTCAAGATGCTACCGGGGTGGAACTTGGCTCCGTCCACCTGGATACTGATGCCCGCAGCAAACCGACTATTCGCCAGCTTGATGACACCCTCGGGGTGGGCGGGAAGAACCGGATTTGCCAGGGCCAGAGCGCTGCGTGTGAGCAGCAATGCCGATACAACAATAGCCAGACGAGACAGCCGTAATGGTGAACAAGCCATGGTGATCTCCTTTTTCAACGATTACATATCCAAATGCACTTGCGTGGGCGCCAGCGCGGCATAAACGATGGCGACTACAATCAGTAACATCAGACCAACGCCCAGCACGCGTATCACCCAAGCGGTGCGGCCGGTGTTGCGATCGATTAACGGAACAACGGCCAAGAATCCGAAAAGCACTGCTGGAGCAATCAGCATCCCGCGCATACCGAAGAGATTCTCAGCTGCATAGATCCACAGGAACGGCCAAAACGGTTTGGTCACCTCGAATCCCGCAACCCCTGGCGCGAGTAGGTCGTGCGGGGCAATCAGCGCCAAGAGCCCTACGGCTCCGACGAGGAGCAACGCGAAGCCACCAAGTGGGATCAGGTGGTTCGTAAACAGGGCCTGATCTCGGTCGTCGGCGCTCACGCCCAAGTGCCGTACCAACCAGAAATGCAGCCCCATAATCCCCACCAGGATTAACGGAAGTACCGAGATATGCATACCATACAGTCTGGAAATCAGGGGACTTGCAGGCGTGAACTCGGGTTGCAGCGGCGCACCCAACGGTCCCACTATGGCGGCGCCGGCAATTGCATGTGCCAACGCCTCAACTGCCTCCTGGTCCGCACGAAGAACTGTACCCGTAAATGCCAGACCGAACAGGAGAGCCAACAGTAGAACGCCGCTCCACCAGAGGCCCTCCCGTGGCCTCCTGAATCCTCGTCTCCAGAACACCGCCGACAGATGCGCAAATACAAGCACGATGGAGGCTGCCGCGCTCCACACATGGACGTCCCGCAGATAACCTACGGTGGGCGAGTTCTCGATTATGTACCGTACGGAACGGTGCGCGTCGAGGGGCGCCGGATTGTAAAACTGGGTGAGCACTATCCCGGTTATAGCCAAGAACGTGAGGGCAACCGCGGTCAGCCCTCCCAGCATGAAGTCGAGTCTGTTGGCTCGGGCCGGCACCTCATACTCGAGGGCGTCCAGCGAGAACCTCTCGCGGATGAAATTGGATGGTTGCCCAGCGCCTGTGTGAGTGGTGTTCATCTCTGCTCCTTGAAGGTCGAGTACGCCCCGCAGCTCTCTATGGGATGTACCCGTGCTCGATATTCAAGATGTCGTCTCTATCTCCGAAGTAGTTGTTGAACATTGCCTGGAAACGGAATGCCAACGTCAGTTTGACCGACTGCTGTCGTCTGAGCGCACGCAGCCGCGCCAGATCACCGCTGAACTGCTCGAACTGGTACTGAACACCCAGGTCGACTCCCTCGCCGACTCGAAAGAACACGTTGGGAATCACCGCGAACTGCGATGCGTTGTCATCTGAAAAATCCTTGTATGCAACGGTTAGAGCCGCCTGGAACCTGTCCAACTGCGCCGGTCGGCTCAACAACCTGAGCGATCCTGCAAGCGCCAAGTACTGTGATCTCGCTCTACCGCGGGGCGCGGCCAACGTCCCCAGCAAAGTGTCCGATGTGGCAAGATCATCCACGCCCAGATTGTAGATGACCTGGCCCCGGAATTCCACATTTCGAAGCGGATCTTTGGTTAGGTTGACGGCAATGCCAGCCGACACGGTACTCATCCAGTTCTGGCCGGCGGCATTGATGTTCTGACCAAAAACAGCAATCCCGGCTTCCCGGACCGTACCGCTGTATCGCAAGGCGTCTGGGAGGCGATAAATCAGCGACCCACTGACGCCGTTCACATCAAAATTGTCTGCGAGCTTACCTGTTTCGTCCGTTACACTCCAGTTCAACACCTGTCCGGAGAGTGTCAAGCGGTTGCTCAGCAAGAAAGCGTCACCGCGAAAGACGTTGCCGTAGCGCGTGAGCTCGGAATTCTCGGAGTTGATGAACGGATTGGCCACGAAGCCGTAGTCGAGCAGGTCTTCCTCGCGCAGAGTCGGGAATTCTACGACAAAGTTTCTCAGGCGAGACCTGCCGAGCAAGCCACCAAAGCGACGACTGTTGTAGAACACGTTGACCTGGTTGTAAAACACCTGTCCCAGATCATTCCGCGCGTCTGGAAACAGGAATCCCACCATGAAACCTGCTCGATCCTTTTTGTACAACTGACGGTCCAGTCGCAGCAAGATGAAGCTGTCAGAGAAGTCGTTGACGGTTCCCAGATCCAAGTTCTTTACGTTCCCGTTCTCGATGTTATTGTCACCGTTCATGTTAAAGGACACCAGACCGGTGCCGGCGAACGTGATCCGTGGCATCGATTCCTGTGCGATGGCTGCTCGGACCACGCCGAGCGAGCACACTCCTGCAACCAGCGCAGCTTTGGTGAAACGAATCACGTGGGTCCGTCCTCTATCGAGGATACACCTAACCGAGGCTCTCATTCGTCCAACGCGACTTTGGGATGGTAGCCGTCGTAGGCTGCCATTTCCTCGTAGACGAGCATCGTCAGCATCCCGCCGGGATAAGTGCCGTTGTTCGTCACACGACTGGTGTCGTGATCATGGAACGTCCAGTAGCCGGGGTTGTATCCCTCGATCACGATGTCAGCGGTTTTTCCAGGACCTACGGCCACGGTATTCAGTTGCCTGGGGGTATCCAGTACGTTCCCGTCCTCGGCGACCTGCCAGAACTGATGTCCATGAAGGTGCATGTGGTGAAGCAGACCTCCACCGTTCAGCAATCGCACGCGTATCGTTTCACCCTGCTTGATCATGAGCGGCTCGGTAAGGGGATATCCCTTGCCGTTGATGGCGAAGAAATTGTGGTGGATCTGCGCTGCCGCTCGGCTTTGATTCCGATTCGGCAGATACGGTGGATCCCAGCCATCGGCAATCGCCTCGAACATCGCCTCTTTGCTCTCGAAAACCGCTAGCGTCCTAGAGTCTAGCTTACCCTTTCGCATGAGCCACATGCGTTGCTTCATCCGGCCCAGCATGATGTTCAGCTCTTCGCGAGCGAAGTTCGTGTCGAAGGTCGACAGCACCATGGTATAGTCGCGCGTGTAGCCGAATTCTTCCTGGATGGAATCGTGTTCGGGTTCGATGATCAATGCACCGTGCATTGCGTGCTGCATGTGGAGCAGCGTACCGAAGTGACAGTGGTAAAACCGCGTACCCGCCGGTATGGCCTGGAAACGGTATTCGAAAGTCTGGCCCGGCATTACGGGATCTTGAGTCGTCCACGGTACTCCGTCGTGCTCGTACTGCAAGTCCACACCGTGCCAGTGGATGGTATGCAGAAGCTCGGTGTTGTTCTTGAAGAACACCTTGACCCACTCACCTTCCTTGAACCGCAATTCAGGACCCGGCACCCGACCATTGAACCCCAAGGCATGGAAGGAGTAGCCCGGCACGATCTCGTGTTGGACGATTTCTATGTTCAGGTTGATCTCGTGCCATCGGACTTGCCCGGCCGATGACGGTGCGATCACTTCTCTCTTGTGCTTCCACCAACCGCGCGGCCTATCGGGCCACGCGCGCGGTCCCCCGGTGACGGTCGGGCTATTCGCCACGCCGCTGTGGGAGCCGGTCCCCTGCTGCTGGGCCGCCGCGGACGATACGACTTCGCCGCCCACCAGCGCCGCACTACCTAAGCCAACGGCGGCGCTACTGAGAAACGCACGGCGATCCACGGAGTTATCCATCCTAGACTCACTGTTATTGGACATGCCACGTCTCCATTACAGACTTGAGGGTACGCACGCCATACCGCCCCGCCCTGAAACGAACGAGGGACGCTATGCTAAATCGAGCGTAATAGCGCTAGGACAGTCTTTTTGGAGGTGGTGTGGGAGGTAAGTAGGACAGGTAATGCAGACTGTGGACTTCGCGAACCGATGGGCCCAACAACTGAATTGGATCGGCCCAAACAGGATGAATCGTGTGGAGCGCTACGGTTTGGGGTGCAGCACAGGGCGCCAGCATGGCACAGCTAGTGGCGGGACAGTGAGAGCAGCCCGGGCCCGAAGTGGTCTCCGAACCCGCCTGGTTGCGGGCGTGGTGGGCCGGCAACTCGGTGCCGTGACCGTGCACCACACAATGGTCGGCCAATCCGCCGCCGATCAGCCCTACAGCCATGCCGGACGGTGCGGTTGCAGCAAGCAACAACCAAGCAACCAACCGGAAGCTGCGAGCACGACGGAGGGACGTCATTTCGAGTCTGTTCCCTTTGTTCGGACCAATAGAATAAAGCTGAAAACCGCCGCCGTGTCCAGCCTACCCATCGAACCGCGCATGTCGTAAACGCTGCCGTCCGGCTAGATTCGTGGACCAACTCGACCTATGGAGATCTTCCGCATGAAGACAATAGCTACATCTATTATTCTAGCTCTCTCGAGCACTGTCGGGGTGCGCTCGGTGTGCGCCCAGCAGGAGCTAACGTCACCGGCCGACGTCGTCGACGCGTTTCACGCAGCTGTCGCGGGTGGTGACTCAAGCGGGGCACTGAGCCTACTGCTTCCGGACGTCACAATATTCGAAAGCGGCGGTGCCGAGATGTCACGCGATGAATTCGCCTCACACCACCTGGGGGCCGACATGAAGTTTGCAGCTGCTACAACCCGGGAGGTCACCAGTCGGCAAAGCAACCAGTCCGGTGACTTTGCCTGGGTCCTTTCCAAAACTCAAACTTCTGGAACGTACGGCGAACGCAGCATCAACTCGGTGGGTGTTGAGACTATGCTTCTCAAGCGCGCGGATCAGGGCTGGCGGATCCGCCACATCCATTGGTCGTCCCGGAGGCAACACTGAGATGCATCACGATCGGGCGCGACCGCCGAGAAGGCAGGGTGTCAAGAATTCGGGCTGTCGCTCGAAGATCGCGTACCGATTGGTTGCAACTAACCAACGCAGAGATTGCTGCAATCCGAAACTGGATACTTGCCGGAGCGAAGAACAACTGAACGCCGGTTGTGGAGTCTGAGCCGAAGCTCGTTGCGGCTTGGGATGCTACCTATGTGTCTCGATCTTTATTACCACAGTGTAGTCGAACTCCGGCTGTCCGCCGCGAAGCCGCCGGTACACCGGCAGCTTGACACCACCCATTACCGCCCAGTTGCGGTAGGTGAGCCAGAACCCCGGAGATACCGCAAGCACGGTTCCTCCGCTTTGCGCTTGCTTTACGGCATTGATCACGGTGCGCTCCGCCGTTACCCCGTTGAACTCCAACAGCAGGAGCGGATCGATTCCGGTGAACTTGGGAAGCCACGGACGAATTCCAACAGCCGCATCGTACCGGTACTCGTTACCGCGCTTTCGACCAAATGCCTCTCCGTTTGCCCGAACCAAAGCCGAGGTCCAGAGATAGTACCGTAGCCCGTCACGTGAGACCGTTCCTCCAACCAGGAAATCCGTAGATCCTGAGCCCATCGGCGGGTCACTGCCGGTATTGGCGAGCGGGACCTTGACGCCTCCGATAAGAGCCGCGTGGTACTGGGTCGACCCGCTGAAGGAGTGGTAAAACCGCCACTTGGCTCGCACGACCGCATCGCCAACGCCTGTCGCATCACGGTTGACCTGACCCACTCCCGGAACCAGTCCACGCTCCGACTTGTGCTGAGTGAGCGGAACCGCAAGTGTCAGCGTGAGGTCCTGCGTCACACCGTATTGGAGTTCTGCATGAAGGGCTTGCTCTTTCTCCTCGATTGCACTGGAAGCTTTAGTCGCCTCGGCCTCCAAGCCGATACCTATTCCTCCGCGCCAAATAGTCTGCGGACCGAGGCCAAAGATGGGATTGTGGCGGGCGACCGGACGCGAAGGGACCGGAATCACCGGACGGCGGGGGGGCATCTGCCCAACCGCCACCCCGGCTGCTACAACGCTCGCGATAGCACCCAGCGCTGCAACTTTCAACAATGCTGACATCGTGAATCTCCTCGACGGCCAACTACGCCCTACGGTTTCCGATCGAAATCCGGGAACTCCGAATCGAAGTTCCGCGTGATCTTCGCCACCTCGAACCCGGCATCTTTCACTGTCTTCTTGAGCAGATCGTTGGAGACGTCCGCGTCATCCTCGAGCGTCATCGTCGCCAGCCCGGTCTGCAGCACAACCTCGAGATCCTCTACACCCTCCAGTTTCTTGAGCTTCTGCTCTAGGCCGTAGGCGCAGAACGGACAACTCATTCCCAGAACGGTGACCTCGATCTGTCGTGACATGTTACTGTCCAGGGCCGCAGCCGATTCGTCCTGAGCCCACGTCGTGGGCGCGGCAATAACCAAAGCAGCCGCTACCGCCAGGGTTGTTCGTAAGACATTCATTTTCCTAGACTCCTTTCCCTACGTTGTATTGCTATCAAAGTATTGCTCTAAAAAATCACGGCATTCTTGAGTCCATGCGCCCGAGAGTCACGTGTCTCTACATCGGCGGCATGGACTGGAACCAGTGGTGAAACCACGGTACGTCGTTGGGCCGCATGGTCGAGTGAGTAAACCCCTCGAACCAGTCCCGAAGCCCCGTCACACCCAGTGTCCAGTGCAGTCCCCACCACCACGCCGTAGCCGCCAGTGCACCCACGAGGATCGCTATCACAAGCCACACCAACACCTTCTTGCCCAGCTCGACTCCGAGTAGAGCGAAATACCGATGCAAGGTGAACGGCATGACCAGCGTTCCCAAATAGAATGCCGAGAGGCCCGCGTAGGTCACGAACTCAGCCTTCCACAGTCCGGCAGCGAACAAAGTATTGCCCACCAGAGGTGCGCCCGTGACGTACGCCAGCAGCAATCCGACAATGCCGTTACCAACCTGCACGAGCGGACCCTTCGTGCCTTGCAGCGACAAGTATCCGGGTGATTGACCGAGCGCGAGGAAAAACCCAACGCCCAACAGTCCGAATAGCAAAGGCCACCACAGTGAATAGATCTGGTGGCCGAGTGACATCCCGATTCGGACCAAGACCGGCCCCCGCCTGGCGATCGGTGGAGCTTGGGTACCCACCTCCATCTCCCGCACCGCGTCCCGGCGTGCCGATTCCCACAGGCTCTCCGGCGTTCGCTTGAGCCCGTACATCAACACCACAAGAGCGACGGCGACGGCGACGAATTGACCCACGACAGGCTGAGGGCCGTCCAGCTCCACAATGAAAAACACGAACCAAAGAAACAGCGCCTGCGCCGACACCAGATATGCCATGACCCCGCCGCGGCTTACGCCGCTAGCAAGCAGCTCCCGCGCCTGGCGGAATATGCGGCGCCGACTCGGCGGACTCAGAATGCCCAGAACCGCCGCAAGCACGACCGTCCGCCGACCGTCGTCACGAGCGGCAAGAACTCGCGCGCGCCAACGGTCGAATACGAACGCTTCACTCAGCACCGTGGCGACCACCGCCCCGGCCCAGATCCACCACAACATGAGTATGAAATGGCCGCCCGTTACGGTCGCCCAGTGTATCGTGCTTTCGATGAACGGAGGCATTGTCGTCAACCTTGCTATCTAAAAAAGGAGAAGCGAATGCGGGTGCCGAGCTGGACCCGAGTACTGTATTCCAGTTGGGTCCCATTCAAGTCCTGCACCACCGGAAACTGCACCGATCCCTCGAACAGCAACCATGGGGTCGGGATCCACTGGAGATCGGGGCTCAAGAATACCAAGTGACCGCCGGAGTTGGGATTGGTCGCGCCGCTTATCTCATCTCTTCTGAGCACTTGACCGTTTAGTTCCAAGTAGACCATGAGCGACTTATCCCGGAGGGTCTTGTAAACCCACGGTGCAACCCGGAAGCCCAAGGCGACGTCGTAGCTGTAGACGTTGCCCACCTTGAAACCGTCGTCCCTCGTGTTGACCCGGTAGCCCGCGTTGGCAAGCAGTCCCATACGGTCGCGGGTCATCGTAAACAAAACCTTGAATGGGAAATCCCACGATCCCGACCCTACCTGCAGCGGGCGAGGGGCGTTGCTCCCGTCCGGCAAGTCGGCCCCGGTCTTACCCACAGGAATCTTGACCCCGCCCTCAATCCCCAACCGCGTTGTTCCCTTGAGACGATTCTTGCTCAAAAAGATCCACTTGGTATCCACTAGCACGTCGCCGATTCCGCTGCTCGTATAGTTCCTGCGGGTTCCGTCTGGAGTTGCAAAGTCCATGGACTTGCGCACGAACGGGACTACGATGCGGGTGGTCCACATGGAGTTGATCGCAAACGGCAGGACCCCCAACGGCTGTACGAACACGTCTATGTCGCGCTGCATCGGATCGGGGATTCCCGCCCCGTCCCGTCGCAGATCTTCCCGTCCCAAAAACGCCGAGAACGTGCGCAGCGCTTCTTCCTCGAACCCCGTTGTGATCGCGGTCTCGGTGTGGAACGGCAGCGCTTGTGCTACCGCCTCGAGTGGCGCCAGTGCCGTCACAGCGTTCAGGGCTATAGCCAAGCAGGATCCGGTAACGATTTTGGGTCGAGTGTTTCTCATCGGACAGCGCCCTGGAGATAGCCATCGATGTGATCCGTGCGTTGCACCCGGAAACCCGTACTCGCCAACGCGCCCGCCATTCGATCGCCACCCTCGTAATCTCCGTCCCAACACACACGCACCTCCTTGGTACGAGGATCCGCCTCCACGTCCGTCACTCCCTCTAGGGAACCGAGGGTCTCCTGGATCGTACGGGCGCAGCCCTCGCAGTGCATGTCCGGTACCTGGAGCAACAGCCTGGTTGGTGCCACCCGACGCTCCTCCGGTGCGGGAGCCGGGGCTTCTTTCGCATCCGCCGCTCGACCCAGTAGCCTTCCCCAGAACGAGTTCGCCAGCACGGCACTGACGCTTGCGACCATCGCGACCATCGCCCAGATGGGATGCACTATTCCCGTCGCTGCCAGGGGGATGCCTATTCCGTTGAACGCGAACGCAAGCGTCAGGTTTTGCACGGTCTTCCGGTACGAAGTGCCGCCGATGGCGATGGCGTCGCTCACGCCCTCCAGTCGGCTGTGGATGAGTACGGCATCGGCCGACTCGATGGCGATGTCCGTCCCCGCGCCGATCGCGATGCCGACGTCGGCCTGGGTGAGCGCCGGGGCGTCGTTGATCCCGTCGCCCACCATGGCCACCCGAAGGCCCGTCGCCTGGAGCTCGCGGATCTTGGCAGCCTTCTCCTCGGGCAACACTTCGGCGATGACATTCTCGATCCCCACCTCGCGTGCCACGATGTCGGCTGTCTGCCGGTTGTCGCCGGTCAGCATCGTCGGCTCAATGCCGGCCTGCTTCAGGCGCGCGATGGCCGCCGCGGCACCGTCCTTAACCGTGTCGGCAATGGCGATGAGCCCGATGAGCTCAGAATCGCGGGCCACGCTCACCACGGTCTGCCCCTGCCCCTCGAGATCCTCGAGTTTGGCGTGGGCGTCGGCATCAAACGGGACCTCGTACTCTTCGAGCAACTTCCGGCGGCCCACGACGATGCGCTCGCCAGTGACTTGCGCCACGACACCCCGGCCGGTCACGGACTCGAACGACTTGGGCGCCTCAACGTCCACGCCTCGGTTCTCGGCATGGGCCACAATCGCTTGGCCCAAGAAGTGTTCGGAAAGCAGTTCGGCAGATGCCGCCGCGCCAATGACGTCGCGTCGCGAGGCGTCACCAAAGGCCGCCACCTCCGCTACCGTCGGATCGCCCTCGGTAATGGTGCCGGTCTTATCCAGTACGACCGCGCGAATGTCCCTCATGATCTGGAATGCCTCAGCGCTCCGAATTAACACGCCCTGCTCGGCGGCCAACCCGCCGCCGCGAATGAGCGCGAGCGGCGTCGCCATCCCGAGGGCGCACGGGTAGCCCATGACAAGCACGCTGAGGGCTGCGAAGATCGCGCGCGTCAAGTCCGGGGACCCGACGACGATCCAGGCCCCGACGGTCCAGATGAGAAAGGCAATGGCAGACACCGCTAGCACACCGGGCACGAAGTACGTGAGAATCGCGTCGACGAGCTGAATGATGCCTGGCTTCATCGCGCGCGCTTCCTGCACATGCTTGGCCACCCGCTGAAGGAAAGTGTCATCACCCACGCGGGTGACTTCGATTAGGAGTGAGCCCGCCCTATTCACCGAACCGCCGATCGCCTCAGCACCCGGCGCCTTCGCGACAGGTAGTGGCTCGCCCGTCACAATCGACTCGTCCACGGCCGAAGCACCCTCTACAACCTTTCCATCCACTGGAATGCGCTCGCCCGGGCGTACCCGAACGCGATCGCCCACTCCGATCTCTTCAATAGCGACCTCGATCTCGCTGCCGTCCCGTACCACGCGTGCCATGTCCGGCTGGAGTTCCAGCAGCTTGCGCACGGCCTTCTGGCTTCGCGCGCGGACGGTTGTAGAGACGTAGCCACTCAGGAGGTGGTAGGTCATGAGGAACGTCGCGGCCACGAAGAAGTCAGCGGGAAAGGCGGGAGCAACAAACCCCAGCAGTCCCGCGACGTAGGCACCCGACGCCCCAAAGGACAGCAGGACGTGCTGATTGAAGATCCGCCGTCGCAGGCTTCCCCGCGCCATGCGGAGGACGTGCGAGCCCACCCCGAAGACGGCAACCGTTGCGATGACTGCCTGAAGAATTCGACTTCCCGGAAGGTGGACGCCGGCCCACATCAATGCCATGATGAGGATCGCCAATATCGCGAGCCCTGAGTTGACCAAGAGCCGGCGTTTTTCTCGCCGCAGCTCCGCCTGTTGTTCCTCGTAGGCCCGCACCCGGTTCGGGTCACGGACGCTGTACCCCATCTCGCGCAGGACGTCCTTCACACGTACTTCGTCTATTCGGTCGGCGTCGTACTCGATCAGCGCCTCCTCGTGCGCGACGCTGACGGCGGCGTTCACGACACCTTCCGTATTCTTAAAGGCTCGGCGAATGCTCTCCTGACAGAAAGAACAGTGCATCCCGCCGACATTGATCTGCAGTTTGCTGGTCATCAAATTCTCCCGCTCATTCTCGCTTCTCACCAACGTAAACATTGGAGCCTACTCCAAAGTCAAGCCCGGGGTTGGACCTGCCTACTCAACCCCGAGATCCCGCCCTTGCAGCAGAAACAACCTTGGGGTACACTCCAATGTTTCGACATCACAACGGGCGATATCCGGAGGGTCACGTATGCGGATCGGAGAACTGGCGAAGACCGCGGGGGTCACCCCAGACACCATCAGGTACTACGAGCGCGAGGGACTGCTTCCTTCGCCAGAGCGCACGCCGAGCGGTTACCGGGATTACCGTGTGGAAGTCGTGGATGACCTGCAATTCATTAAGAAGGCGCAGGCGTCGGGACTCAAGCTGAGTGATGTGAGGGAGGTGATGCAGATCGCGGCGGGCGGTCAGCCACCGTGCGAGCACGTTCGGGCGACTGTGACTACCCGACTCTCGGAGGTCGAGGAGCGCCTGCGGGAGCTGCGCTCTCTCCGCTCAACCCTCAAGGCGACGCTGGATCGGCTCGATCGGACCGGCCCGTCAAAGGACGGATGTCGTTGTGCCGTGATCGAGTCGGCCTAGCCACTCAAAGCCGGTCTCTCGCCGACGGCTGTCATGAGACCCCAGAGCCAGTTGATCTTGTACCGGTCGATGCGGACGGCGGTGAATCGGGCTTGCTCGAGCAGGCGTTCACATTGTCTCCACCCGTAGATCCGGAAGTGTGCGCGATTGAAAGCCCGAAGGAAAAGATC
>JBHHZE010000077.1:0-13084 GCA_046757925.1 Gemmatimonadales bacterium | reverse complement strand
TTGCCCGACCCGGTCATCTTATAGACGACGATCCCGTTCATAGTCGTCGAAACAGCGCTTGGAACCTGAGTCGCCACACCATCCACACCGCCTCTCGCACGATTGCGCCGGACATCTTGCTCTCACCTTCAGAACGGTCCACGAAGACAATCGGTATTTCTTTGATCCTGAATCCTTTCCGATGTGCCCGGAAGCTCATCTCAATCTGAAACGCGTAGCCATTCGATTTGACGGCAGACAAGTCGAGGGATTCCAAAACGCGACGCCTGAAGCACTTGAACCCGCCAGTCGCGTCACAAAGCCTGTGTCCCGTAACTACCCGCGCGTAGATGTTCGCGGCGTAGCTCAGCATCAGGCGCGGCATGGGCCAGTTGACCACCGTGACTCGGCCATCGAGGTACCGGGAGCCCAAGACCAGATCCGCGTCTTTAGCGGCCCGCAAGAAATCCGCCAGATGTTTCGGGTCGTGCGAGTGGTCTGCATCCATCTCAAATATGTATTCGTAGTCGCGGGCGAGTGCCCAGTTGAAGCCCGCCAGGTATGCCGTGCCGAGGCCAAGTTTTCCCTCGCGATGGATTACGTGAACTCTGGACTCCGTGCAGGCGAGTTCATCTGCCACCTTGCCGGTTCCGTCCGGGGAATTGTCATCGACCACGAGCATCTCTATGCGCTCGTCCTGCGCGAGAACTTCGGGAACGATCTGCCGCAGGTTGTTGACCTCGTTATATGTCGGCATGACAACGAGTGCCCGGTCCGTCATCGGTTCCGCTTTCGTACAATGGGGGGCACCACCAGGCCCATCGCAACCAGGAACAGGCCCAAGAACGTGACCACCTTACCAACAGCATAATCGTTGCTTACAAACTGGAGTTCGACTCTGCTGGCACCCGCGGGAACCGGTACTGTGATGAGCGCTACATCACCGCGCACTACAGGCGTTGCCACTCCATCGACAGTAGCTTTCCAGTCCTTGTACCAGTTCTCGCTTACGAGAACGTAGGAGTCCTGCGGTGCTGGAGGCTCTATCTGCATCACCATCCTACCCGGCTGCCATGCGTCAAAGCGTACGCTGCTCTGAAGCGGTGGGGTTGTGTCGGTAGGTGGCAGCGGATCGAGCGGAGCCTCCGGAGCCAGCAGCACGGCTCGATCTACCGAGAATCGGGGATCGGAGATCACTTGGATCACTTGGTCGTCGGGCGCCTTTACAGCTGCCGCAATGAGCCGTGCATACGGCAGCGGGTCCTTAGTTCGGTACAGTGAAATGCTCCCTCCCGCGGCCGTCCGAACATCCTCCAGCACAGGACTATAGCGTTGTACGAAACCGGCTATTCGGGCGACATCCACTTGGGCCGGCAGTATCATATACTGTACGGAATACAGGGCCCAGATGTTCGGGTTCAACGCATTGTTGAGCCGATCCTGTCCACCCATCAGCTCGTCGAAACGGTGGAGCTCTGCCCCGTGGTGACCGAGCAACTGTGGGATGTCGTGTGTCATGAGGCTGGAGCCGGGATAGTCGCTGCTCAGGTTTAGCACCCGGTAGGGCTTGGCGAGTGCGCTCAGGAATTCCGTCGCCTCATCTGGGCCGTGGAGGTCGGCAGCATTGGTGAATACCCAAAACTCACGGGCGTTGCGCCACAGGTCGCCGCTCACTAGGAGAGCCAGGCCCAGCGCGAACGCAGCAGGCTTGACCTTGCCGACAAGACTTCCCAATGCCAGTGCAGCTACCAGGCCGAGTGCCACCGCACTACCAAGCGCACCCCATCGAATGGCAGAGGCCGCCTGCGTTGCGATACTGACGGTTGGCCGGTTGATGACCTGCTGAACCCCCCGGGCCAGCGAGGTTGCCACTCCGCCAAACGCTCCGATGAGGGCGAGCAACGCCACCACACCCGCTACCACCAGCGATACCGTCACCAACTTCCGCCCTTCCCCCTTCTCCAGACGATCTACTCCCAGTGCCGCAAACACCGCCAGCACCAGCGCCACAATGTACAACGCCATTCCGGGTGCCCTGGTTTGCTTCACGAACGGCACAACGTCGTACCACAGGCGGTAGAACGGAGTGTTGGCGCCCAGCGCAACTAAGATGAACAGTAGCCCGATTCCGCCTAGCCAGTAAATCAGCCGACGTCGGCCGGCCCCCAATCCCAGTGTCGCAAGCGCGATGACCGGCAGCCCAAGATACTCGGAGTGCAGTTTGATGCCGTTCGGGCCCCAGTACGTCCCAGCAACCGTCTGACCTACAAACTTGGCCAGGAACAGTTCCGGCACGTGTATCCATGGAATAGCAAAGGAGGTAGCTCCTTCCCATCCCCGGAAGGTTTCCGCTCGGGGCGAGAACGGTATGTATTGATAGAACGGCCACATTTGAACCGCGCCGATCATGAATCCCACGATCACAGCGCCGAGTGCGATCGCCAGGTGCCCGATCCGACTGGATAACGCTCGATCAGACGGTTCTCCAAACGTGAGATAGAGCGCAAACAGCCCTGAGGCGATCATGAAGTACTGAGTCATCTGAGGGTGCGGGCTCAACAGCGCCAGTCCCATGGCGAGTGCAAGCAAGGCATATCCTTCCAGCCTGCGGTCTCGAATCGCCATGACCAACGCCAGCAGGGCCAGAGGAAGAAGCGCGGTAACGAACAGCTTGCCGTCGTGTCCCGGTTGCACGTACGAGGCTATTACCCCTGACAGTTGGTACGCGAGTCCTCCAACCACCGCTCCGGTCCAGCCCGTATTGAGCCGCCGCAGAAACAGATAGGTGAATAGCCCCGCCAATACGTAGTGGACCACGAAGCCCAGGTCCATCGCAACCACCGTTGGTAGCAGCAGTCGCAGCCACGCCGTCGGGTAGAAGATGTCACCATGCATACCGGCCACATAGGGAAGTCCCCCGAGAATATCGGGATCCCACAACGGTAGGTGCCCCAGCGCCTTCCATTGCATCGCTTGCCAATGGCGCCAGGCATAGCCGGTGGCATATTGATCGCTGGCCGGGCCAGCGAGGAATTTCCCGTGCCACATGGGGAGCGACAAGATCGCGATCCACACAGTCGAGAGCGCCAGCGCACTCAGGGTCGGGCGTGGCGGTTCAAACGGAGTGGCGGTCTGTTTATGGGGATCCGACAATTGCGTTCTCCTCGTGTTTGCTCAACCACAGTGCGAACAGCGCGGCTCCGACCTCGGTACCCGTCAGGAGCAAACGCGATCCTATGCTCAACGCCAGGGCCCCGGTGCTCCCGATCGCGGGGCTCAGCATTGCCACGAACACCAACTCCCGCACCCCCAGCCCACCAGGCGCAAACAGGGCCAACAGCCCCACGATGTACCCGGCTCCAAATATGCCTATGGCGCTAAGCACGGTGAGGTCATTCGGGCCGAAGAGTCCCACGGCAAGCAGCCAGAAGGCGATGCCGTACGAAACCCAACTCAGCAACGTTACCGCGGATGCCGCCAAGGCGGTCCCGATAGGCAAACTCTCAAAGCTAACCGCAGGCTTTACCAATCGTACGACGTTGGCAGCAAGTGGTTCGTACGCGAGAATAGCAATCGCCGCGACGGACGCGGTGATGGCAGCAGCCAATTGTAGTGGAGAAGCCGCACCTGGCGCCCCAACAGCGACGATCACGGCTCCGGTTCCCACGGCCAGTGCCTGCATTGCCACCGCAGATGATGCCGCAGCCCATCCCTTCACGCCGCGCCGCTGGGCCAACATCGCCAACGCGGCGATGCTCCAGAGCTTGCCCGGCAGGTATCTGCCGAGGTTCGACAGGCACCATACTCTCACAGCCGAGAGATAGCCGAGTTGCTGGTCCCAACCCTTCAGGATCTGCCTCCAGGCTTCAATCAAGAGCGCATACGTCATCCATACGGTTAGCGCTGCAAGTCCGATCCAAAATGGCCTCGGACGGATCGTGGTCCCCAGAGACTGGAAGTCGGTCCAGTTATCGACAACGGATCTGCCGACCGTCAGGACGAGTGCAACTGCCAACAGCAGCTGGCCTACGACAACCCAGCGCCTATGCAACTTCGCGGGATTCCCGGCGCAGCGCGCGGGCGTAGATGTGCTCGAAAGTCGCCGCCACCCGATCCGGCCTTAGCTGTTGCTTGAGCTGCCGTCCCCGCTCCGCAGCGAGGTGTCGGGCATTCGGATCCACAGCGAGCTGGTCTATGGCCTGGGCCAGATCATGCGGATTCTCGGGATCTACCAATCGGCCGGGACCTCCGGGGGGCACGACATCCAGCACACCACCTCCGTCCTTCGCCGCCACCACGGGGACACCCAGCATGAGTGCCTCGGCCGCAGCCAGTCCGAACCCCTCGTGCAACGCAGGGAATGCGAACACGTCGGCGTCACCGATCGCGGCGGGAATCGCTTCTGGATCGACGGCTCCGACAAACTCGGTGAGGTCGCCGATCCCCAGTTTCTCCGCCCGATGCACCAACGCGTTTTTTCCCGGTCCGTCACCGACAATCTTGAGAGGCAGTTCACGTCCTCTTCTGCGCAGGAGTGCCATCGCCTCCAGAATCAATCCAATCCGTTTTTGCGCTTTGAGCCGTCCGACGCTAACCACTCCGCTACCGCCCGTACTCAGATGTTGGAATCGGCTGGTATCCGCCGGCATGGGCTGTACTACTATCGTAGACCGATCGATGCCACAGATGTTTGCAGCGCGCTCCGCAAGGTAGGACGAGACCGCTGTGACCGCGGTGGCACGTCGGAGCACAAGCCGCGCAATCTTCCGCGCCAAGCCGGACCGCTCGAGGATCCCAACATCCGTCCCGTGTAGCGTCACCACGTACGGGAGCGGCAGGACGCTACTTGCGAGCCATGCTGCAATCCCTCCTGGTATCCACCAGTGCGCGTGGACCACGGGATCCGGCCGCTCTCTGGCCAGGGATACTACAGCGCCGGCCTGCGCCAGGATTAAGCTGGCCACCAGTCCGAGGCCGCCCACAGAGCCGGCTGCCTCTACCATATTTCCACTATAGGCGAGCGTTTCTTTCCCGGGCAGCCCGTAGCGAACGCGTCGGACGAGCCCTCCGGACTGGTGCAGGACCCCGCCCCTGCCCCGGTCCGCCGGCACGATCACGGAGGTCAGGTGTGACCTACTCCGTAAGGTCCCGACCAGTCGTTCGATGAAGGCACCTGCGAAGTCCCCCTCCCACCGGGGATAGGAGTGGGTGACCGGTATGACGTTCACGGAGGTTACTTGCGGTTGTGGCGTCCGATATCCGACACGACTCGATCTATGGAGCGACTCAACGCCCGCAGCTCCTCGCGTTGGCCGGCCAACAGCTCGCCGACGAAGCCGAATCCGAACAGCGCTATTCCCGAAATCACCAGCACCAACACAAGTGAAAGCAAGGGCCTCAATCCTATCCCAAACCCGAATCGCAGCACGACCGCGGCGACACCAACGAGAAATCCGAGCAAAAAGAGCACGCCACCGGAAATGCCAAAGAACAGCAGGGGCTTGCGGCCGAACCGCAGCTGGAACCACACCGAAAGCAGGTCGAGAACACCAACCGGGATGCGACTAAAGCCGAACTTGGAGTTCCCTGCGCGTCGCGGATGGAGTGTTACGGGTCGCTCGGCCAGTTTGAAGCCCTCTGCTGCGGCGATCACGACTATAAAGCGATGCCAATCGGGCCGCGCCGGCACGATATCCATCACCTCGCGTCGGTACGCTTTGACCGCGTTCAGATCCGTCACCCGAATGCCGAATAGCCAGCGACATAGTCGGTTGTACACGCCCGACACAAACGCCTTTTCATACTTGCCCTGCTTGGTCCCGGTCACGATATCCGCTTCTCCATCCCGAATGGGGGCCACGAGCGACGGGATTTCGGCAGGTAGGAACTGGAGGTCCGCTGGATAGAATACCAAGATCCGTCCACCTGCCGCGTCGCCGGCCGACTTGAGCGAATCGGCAATACCGCGACGTATCCGGTGAGAGACTACCCTCAAAAATGGATACTCGCCTCGAAGCTGGCCGAGCACTTCCGCCGTTGAATCCTCACTCCCATCGTTCACCACTACCAGCTCACAAGAGTAGGGTACCTCCTTCAGCGCATCGGAACAGAGACGCACGAACTCCGGCAGATTCTCGGCCTCATCCTTGGCCGGCACCAAGACGCTGACTTCCACTGGGTCGGCTGAGGTCCTGGCAAGCGTCATACGCGCTTGCGCATGCGGGCGGGGAGAATCCCCAACTGGTCGCGGTACTTGGCCACAGTGCGACGGGCTATCTGCACGCCCTGAGCCTGCAGCGCCTTGACAATCGCGGAGTCAGTAAGAGGCGCGGTGTCGTTTTCTTCAGCTACCAACTTCTGGATCTGCGCTTTGACTGCGCGCGAACTCGCATCCTCTCCCGTGGTTGTTCCCAAACTGCTCGAGAAAAAGAACTTGAGCGGAAACACGCCGCGTGGAGTCTGAACGTATTTTTGGCTCGTAACGCGACTCACAGTAGACTCGTGCATTTCTATGACATCCGCTACCTCGCGCAGTGTCAATGGTAGTAGATGCTCGACACCCTTGGTGAAGAACGCGCGCTGTTTATCGACGATGAAGTTCATGACCTTGAGCATTGTCTGGCGGCGCTGCTCTATGGCCTGAACGAGCCAGCTTGCACTGTTGAGCTTGTTCGTGATGAATTCGCGGTTCTTCCCGACGAACTTCTTCTTATCTGCCGCAATATCGCGATAGGTTTGACTGATTCGAAGTCGTGGTACCCCACCGTCGTTGAGGAACACTCGATATTGTCCGTCGATTTCTTCGACCGTTAGGTCGGGGACGACATAGGTGTCACCCGAACTCATGAACCGCATCGCCGGCTTGGGGTCGAGTTTCGCCAACTCATCGGCCGCGTCCTGCACTTCTTTGGGATCCAACATGTACCGCTTCGCCAACTCGCTCCATCTGTGGCCAATGAGGTCGTCAAACGCCTCGTCCACCAACTTGTATGTTAGGGAATCCGTGTCGCCCATATCGCGGAGCTGCAGCAACAAACACTCACGTAGGTCCCGCGCTCCGACCCCCGGTGGGTCGAGCGACTGCATTATTCTGAGCAGCTCCTCGGCCTCCTCCACCGTAACCGGCAGCACCGTATCCGGACTCTGGTCGCCGTTGCGCTCGACATACTCCCTGATGACCGCATTGGCTCCGTCAACTATCTCCTCGAGTGAAGCGGTGAGGTATCCGTCTTCATTCATGTTACCTATGAAATGATCGCTCAAAAACAGTTGGCGGGGAGTGATGTCCAGCAGCTCTAACTGATCGCGTAGATGATCGGACAGGTCTCGCGCTTCCACCGGCGTTCTCTCATAGAACTCATGCTCCTCATGTTCGGCCCGGCTCGCTCCTGTGCTGAAGCCATCCAGCAAGATGTCCTCCCAATTAATTTCATCTGCGCTCTCGGCTTCGGTCTTCTCGGCCTCCTTGTCGGTTGTCTGTTCGGGCTCCTCTATCTCATCGGGCTCCTGCATCTCGAGAAACGGGTTCGTAAGAAGCTCTTCCTTGAGATGTTGTTGGAGTTCCATCAACGGCATGTAAAGCAGATCCATCGCCTGATAAAGGCGTGGATTCATTCTCAGTTCCTGCTTGAGACCCATGGATTGCTGCAGCGATATCTTCACGCAGCGGCTCCCAACCTCTCCCGCAAACGGGTGGTCAACGTCGGTCCCAAATAGAGGTCGGCAACACGATCGTCGAACACGAGCTCCCGGACTGTGCCAGATACCTGCACCTGCCCCTCGAACATTATGTACGCGCGGTCCACGATATCCAATGTCTGCTCCACATTGTGGTCAGTTATCAAAACGCCGATCCCACGGTGCCTGAGTCCCGCAACGATAGTCTGTATATCGCTGACTGCTATCGGATCCACTCCCGCAAACGGCTCGTCCAGCAGCATGAATTTAGGGGACGTCACGAGCGCACGAGTGATCTCGAGCCGCCGCCTCTCCCCACCAGACAGTTTGTACGCCGGTACGTTGCGCAGGTACTTGATCGACAACTCGTCGAGCAAGGTCTCCAACCGTTCGGATTGTTCATCCTTCGAGAGTTGGAGCGTTTCCAGTACCGCCTTTACATTATCTTCAACCGTCAGCTTTCGGAAGATCGACGGCTCCTGGGCCAGATACCCGATACCACGCCGCGCTCGCTTGTACATGGGCAGGCGCGAAATATCGACGGCATCGATCGAGATTCGGCAGGCATCGGGGTTTTCCAGTCCAACTATCATATAGAATGTCGTGGTCTTCCCGGCCCCGTTTGGACCCAGTAGTCCTACGATCTCGCCTTGTCTCAGGTCTATATCCACATCATCCACCACTCGACGGCGCTTGTACGACTTGGTCAGGCCACGCGCCGAGAGAAGGCTGCCACCCAGATCGGGCGCGGTGGCAACAGCTGGTGCCTCACTCTCCTTGAGCGCCGCAAGAGCGATGGCAATCAAATTCTCGTGCACGTCCGGCCCGGATTCCCTCAGTACGGCCGCAGTCTCGGGATCGAGCCGAATCGCGGAATCGTCATCCACCTGATCCGGCATTGGCTCCACAATCCCGGCGGCACTGAGCCGCGGCAACACCGATGATCTGAGATGTTTCCTGGCCTCATCTACCGAGAGTGTACCCCGTTGGCGAGTGGCATCGCCCCGTTCGCGTCGCATGAGCTCCAGGTACTCCCTGCGGTAAGCCACAGCCAACTCGCCGAACGGAGCCGCGTCGTCTTCGCCAAGTGATTGGGCGAGTGCAGCGACCGCCACGGCGAGAGATGGGTCGCGTCCCGCCAAGCGGTTCCTCAATTTCTCGTTCATAGCGGTTTCTTCCGCACGGGTTCCAAGTAGATGCCGTCGGCTTGGCCTACCACGTCGACTCGCTCCATCGCATCGTTCTTGAAGTGTGCGGTGATCTGTAGCCCCCGCGAGTAATTGAGCGCCGGCTCGGTGCCCCAGCGAGCCTCATCGAAGATGAGATAGAAAGCCTGAGCGTTGCCATTGGCCAGAAGCTCGGATAGGACGCTGGTGTCACGATCCGTTTGCGAAAATCTGGCTATCACAGTGTCACCCGCCATCCAATCGGATCTCGAATCCAGCGAGTCTACCCGCGACGTTGCCTTGGCGGTTCCGAATGACCGTACCTCCGACAGCTTCTGGTCCGGCGAGTCTATGGCAATGGAATCACCCGTGATCGTGTAGCTGGTCGACATGGCGCGCGGCAGGATAGAATCGCCCCATGCCACTCCTCCCTGCACCATATCGTTCGCTATATCGAACTGAATCGTGTCGCCCACCAACCTCCACCCGTTGCTCGTGGCATCGGCCAGACCCGCTGCCTGCACCCAACTCAGCTCATTGTCGGTGAGGCGATAGTCGATCCTCCGGCCGTGAAGCGTATAGCTCACCGAGTCTCGCCCACCTGCCTCTGCATGACCAAGCAACACACCCTCCCCCGCACCGAGATTGAGTGTGGCCACATCACTCTTTGCCGCAAAGTCGCTGCGATCTATGGTGACCGCTCCGGCCGCCCAAGCATTGTCGTTCCCCTTGAGCCGCACTTCCTCACCCCTGATCACATAGGGTTCCTCTTCCTGGGCCGTCGCCTTGTAGTGCACCGTCGGTCGCCTGTCGGCATACAGCTCCGCTGTATCCCTTACGCCCGGGACCACACGCCAATACAGCAAATGAGGCCCTGTGAGAACCGAACCCGTATGGAGGTTCTCGAGCCGCACGTTGTCAAAGGCCTCCAGCCTGTCGTCCGACTCCCGGTAGAAGGCGCGGTCCGCGTCGAGCGTGACACTGGTGTCAGTGAACCGGACGTGGCCGATGAACTCCATGCGCTCGAACTCGCTGTACCTTGCGGCACTGTCGGCCCTCATCCTGGTTTCCTGACCTATACAGCGGGCACGCACGTCGCCCGCGAAGAACTGATGGATACGCCCACCGCTCAACTCTTGCTGTGCAGCGCGATCCGCACCGACCAGTTCTATCTCGCAATTGTTGGGCTCCTGCGCGCTGAGCGGCGACAGCGCAAGACCAGTCATGAGCACCGCACGCGTCAGTGCCTTCCGCATCACCGTGGACCCGTTGTTTTGGTGGCAGCCCTACCGCGTCGCGGATGGGTGGCAGTGACGTCGCGAAAATCCGGGTCGGCGGTGAAACTCTCACCTTCGAGGTGCCGGCCGGGCGCCTCAAACACGAAGTCGCAGGGACCCGTGATGTTGTCGCTGGACCGGTGGTAGATGATTTTACACGTGGTGAGCCGCCTGCCGTCAGGCGTCCATGCCACCACGTCATCCCTCGCCTCCATGTTGCCGCTGCGCCAGTCGTACGTTCCTCTGCGGGACGTCAACGTGGATCTGAGTTGACCGTGGTCAGACCGGAATTTCACCAGGACCTCGTATAGTTCCCATTCGGCCCGTCTCTCGTAGTGCAATGCCGAATCCGCGGTTACTTCCGTACGCTCGACACCGTCCATGGTTATGTAGTTGGTGAACCCGTAGGCTACCTGGTCGACCGAATCCGGAACAACGGACGAGACGGGCGGCTGGCGCGAATCGGAACACGCACCGAACAGCGCCACACAGAACAGCGTCAGCGTCGACCCTCTAGGCACTGCTCAATCTCTGCGACGTGTCGCCACGATCCACCAGATACTTGCGGACGACGTCGTCCCATTGGCCGCGTGCTTTGAGCAGGAGCTCGGCGAACTCACGGACCGCACCGTGTCCCCCAGCCGCCGTGGTGACTACGGTCGCAAGCTCCCGCACTTCTGCAACCGCGTTCTGAACTGCTGCGGGAATCCCCACTCTCCTCAAGAGAGGGAGGTCGGTCAGATCATCGCCCAGAAACGCGGCCTGGTCCATTCGGAGGTCTCTTTCTTTCAGGAGCTGTTCGAACGGCGCGAGCTTCCGGGCTTTGGGATCTTGGATCACGGTCCGAATACCCAATTCCTCCGCTCTGATCTTCGTGGCCTCCGAGAACCTGCCACTCACGATTACCACTTCGAGCTCGGCCGTCATCAACAACTTGATCCCTATGGTGTCCTGGATGTCAAACCGTTTGAGTTCCGTGGGTCCATCGGGACCCTCACCCATGTAGACTCCTCCGTCGGTCATTACCCCGTCCACATCCAACCCTACGAGCTGGATTCGCTTTGCCACTATAGGCTGGAGCATTCCACCGCCTCCGCTCGCGCGGTTTGCCAGACAAGCCTAGCCCGCTCAACCAACTCTTGGATTCGATCGAGCGGCCACATAGTGGCGCCGTCACTCGGCGCCGCATCCGGTCGAACGTGTGTCTCGATGAAGAAGCCATCTGCACCGGCAGCGGCTGCCGCATACGCGAGCGCCGGGACATGCTCCCGCAATCCGCCGCTCGTGCCATCCACCGCAGCACCTGGTTGTTGCAACGAGTGGGTAGCATCGTAAAAAACGGGACAGCCGGCCGCCGATCTGATACGGGCAAAACTCCGCATGTCTACAACGAGATCGCCATATCCGAAGAAGGTCCCCCGCTCGGTCACTATTACGTCTTTACTCCCCGCACCCCTAACCTTATCAACCGCGCCAGCCATTGCCTCGGGTGACATCCACTGACCGCGTTTTATGTTCACGGGTCGACCCGATCGACCCGCTGCCTCCAGTAGGTCGGTCTGTCGGCATAGGAAAGCAGGTATCTGGATCGCGTCCGCCACCAGCGCTACACGCTCTACCTGCTCGCTCTCATGTACGTCGGTGAGGATCGGTAACCCCGTGTCCTCCCTGACCTGCACCAAGGCAGCGAGACCGCGCTCTAGCCCTGGGCCTCTTGGTGCATCCGGAGTGGAGCGATTGGCCTTGATGAAACTGGCCTTGTAGACGACGCGCAGATCGAGTTTCACCGAGAGGTCGCTCAGGCGATGGGCGATCTCCAAGTTGAGAGCCTCGTCCTCGAGTACGCATGGTCCGGCAATGAATACGGGCGCCGGAGACCAGAATCCACCCATCTCACGCGCGGGTCTCCGCCAGCGACGATTCAGACGCATTGCGGAGTCTTTTCCGCAGTGCTGCCTTGACGAAACTGGCAAAGAGTGGATGCGGTCGCATCGGGCGTGACTTGAGTTCGGGATGGAACTGGCATCCAATGAACCAGGGGTGATCGGGCAATTCAATCACTTCTACAAGCGACCCGTCCGGCGACAGGCCGGAACAGCGCATGCCGTACTCGCGTAGCACATCGCGATATTCGTTGTTGACTTCGTAGCGATGACGGTGGCGTTCACTCACTTCCTCAGCACCGTAGATTTGCGCAGCTCTGGAGCCTGCAACGAGCTTGCATGGATAGGCACCGAGCCTCATTGTCCCACCCATTTCAGTGACTTCGCGCTGGGAATCCATGAGCGCGATGACAGGGTTTTCACACTCAACAGAGAACTCACTGGAGTTGGTTGCGGCCAGCCTGCAGACGTTGCGGGCGAATTCTATGATCGCCGTCTGCAACCCCAAGCAGATTCCAAAGAACGGCAATTCATTCTCTCGCGCCCAACGTACCGCCTCCACCATTCCCTCTACCCCTCTCTCCCCAAAACCTCCGGGTACGAGCAAGGCGTCGTAACCGACCAGAAGTTCACCTGCCGCCTCTAGGCTCACGAACCTATCACTGGCTACCCATTCCAGCGTTACACCGACGTCGTTGGCGATTCCTCCATGTACCAATGCCTCTCGAATCGAGGTGTAGGAGTCGCTGAGCGCGGTATACTTGCCGACAACTGCAATTTTCACGTGCCGGGACGGATGTAGCGCTGTCTGGACCATCGCATTCCAAGGACGCAGATCGGGCTCTTTTACATCTAACTGCAGTCTCTTGCATACCTCTCGATCCAATCCCTGCTCGTGCAAATGGAGCGGGACCTCATAGATCGACGGCACATCGCGGTTCTCGATCACGCATCCGAAATCTACATTGCAAAATAGCGCAATCTTGCGACGGATCTCCTCGCTCAACTCATGCTCGGTGCGACAAATGACGATATCGGGTTGGATCCCGATCTCCATCAGCTCCCGTGCAGAGTGTTGCGTCGGCTTGGTCTTGAGTTCGCC
>JBHHZE010000076.1:0-13112 GCA_046757925.1 Gemmatimonadales bacterium | reverse complement strand
CTCCGGAGGAGGGACTCGAACCCCCGACCCGACGGTTAACAGCCGTCTGCTCTACCAACTGAGCTACTCCGGAAAAGAAGGTCACCTGAGTGACCGCCACAGTCTAATGGCGATGGCGGGCATCTTCAAGCGGGCTCAATTCCCGGTTGTATTGACCACGATGACGACCGACAGCGCGACCTGGACGAGCGTAAGGAGGAGGAAGAGGTCGTCTCGGGTAAAAGATTTTCGGGGCACTACGACCTGGTCTCCCGAGCGAATGCCCACCTCTTGCAGTGTCCTCCCCCTGAGGGTCTGGTCCTCGAAGTTTACGAGCGACTCGCCACCGGTCCTAAGCAACTTGATCTTCTTCATGTTGCCCGAGCCCGTGGGCCCACCTGCCAGCGCCACGACGTCGATCACCGTCAAGGTAGGATCGACGGTGAGAAGGCCCGGATCCCGCACCTGGCCCAGCACGGCAATGCGGAATAGCGGTGTGATGGTGACGAACGGGTTCTTGAAGAGCACATCCAGGCCGGTTCTGATGCTGTCCCGCAACTGGGCCAAGCTCAGGTCCTTGGTATCGATTGCCCCCAGCATGGGGTATTCGAATCTTCCGGTCTCGTCGATCTGAAACTTGCCGGAGAAACTCTCTTGGCCCCAGACGTTGATTTGGAGCACGTCCCCGGGTCGCAGCTGATACCGGGTGCTGCCGGGAGTGACGAGTCCCTGACCCTGGGCGGTGAGTGGTTGTACGATGAGGAACCCGGCTATCAGGATCTGTATGAACTTTCGCATGGCCAAAGATTGTAGGCTACGGCGTTTTGGTCAACGCCGCAGCCCTCGTTCCCGGTTCTTGGCTGGCTGCCAGCGCCTCTGACAAGTACCGCGCGGTGTGGGTGTCAGCCTCTGCCACGGCCTCCGGCGTGCCCGCCGCGACTATCCGTCCGCCGCTGCTTCCTCCCTCGGGTCCCATGTCTATTACCCAGTCGGCCCGCTTGATAACGTCCATGTGATGCTCGATGACGAGCACCGTGTGGCCGGCGTCGACCAGATGGTCCAAGACCTTGATCAGGACGCGCAGGTCATCCAAGTGGAGCCCCGTGGTGGGTTCGTCCAAGATGTACAGTCGCCGGTCACCGCGGCGCCGGGCGCCCGCCAGTTGTCGCGCGATTTTGAGCCGCTGAGCCTCGCCGCCCGAGAGTGTGGTGGCCGGTTGTCCCAACTTCAGGTAGCCGAGTCCGACCTGCTGCAGGTGCCACAAGGTCTTGCCGAGTCGTTTCTGGTGTCGGAAGCGCACAATGGCCTCGTCCACGGTCAGCTGAAGTACATCGTGGATCGATAGGCCCTTGACCCGTACATCCAGCACCTCCGGCTCGAAACGGGTGGCGCCACACGCGTCGCACGGTATGTACACGTCGGCCAGGAAGACCATTTCTATCTGCAGGTGGCCCGCACCCTCGCAGGCGTGACAGCGGCCGCCCTTGACGGCATTGAAACTGAACGTACCGGGCGTGTATCCTCTTGCACGGGACAACGGTTGCGCGGCGAACAGGTCTCTGATTTCGGTGAAGGCCCTGACGTAGGTGACAGGGTTGGAGCGGGGTGTCCGGCCGACCGGTGATTGATCTATCATCACCACGTCGGTGAGTGCCTCCCAGCCAGTGAGATTCGCCACGTGTCCGACCGGCTCTCCCAAGTGCCGTTTTGCTCCGCTGGTACCCTTGATGCGGACTGCCAATTGCCGGTAGAGGATGTCGTGCACCAGCGTAGACTTGCCCGATCCCGATACGCCGGTCACAACAACCAATCCTCCCAGGGGGATCGTCACATTCACGTCGTGCAGATTGTGCAGTGTCGCTCCTTCGATGCTCAACCATGCAGGTCCCACGGGCCGCCTCGCGGATGGAACGGCTATCCTCTTTTCGCCGGTCAAGTATTTGCCTGTTAGAGTGCCCGCATCCTCGGCGCCCGCAACAGGCCCGCAGTAAACGAGTTCCCCTCCACCTTCGCCGCTCCCCGGTCCCAACTCGATCATGTGGTCGGCCACTCGCATGGCCGCCGTGTCGTGCTCCACAACCACGGCGGTGTTGCCGGAAGCGCAGAGTCGCTTGAGCAGACCGAGCAAGCGCGTGATGTCGCGGGGATGCAAGCCTATGGACGGTTCGTCCAAGACATAAAGTGTGTCGACGAGGCTTGCGCCGAGTGCATTGGACAACGCTATGCGCTGAGCTTCACCGCCCGATAGGGTCCGGGTGAGACGATGGAACGAGAGATAGCCCAACCCGACGTCGCACAAGAACGAGACTCGCTGACGGAGTTCGTGCATTATGGTACTTGCAACTTCCTGTTCGAAATCGGTCAGTTCGACCGAAGCGAGCCATTGCGAGAGTTCGGCTGCTGTGAGCGAGCTGATCTCACCGATCGACTTGTCGGCGATCGTCACCGCCAGCGCTTCAGGCCGGAGCCGGCTGCCGTTACACTCCGGGCATGGACTGGCCCGTTGATATTGTCGTAGGAAAACCCGTATGTACTGCTTGTAACGTTTTCTTTCTAACGCTCGTAGAAACGGACACACGCCCACGAAGCGGCCGGACTTTCCGAACAGCAGCAATCGTCGCTGCGGCTTCGAGAGACGGCACCAGGGGACATCGAGCGGGATGTTCTCCCGCGTGGCCGTGTCCCTGAGTAACCGCCGGCGTCTGGTGTACCGCGGTTTGGTCCATGGATCCAGCGCTCCGCCGGCGAGCGTGCGATTGGGATCGGGAACTATGAGTGACTCGTCGTAATCGAGCACTGCGCCGAACCCGTTACATCCCTGGCAGGCGCCGCGCGGATTGTTGAAAGAGAAGAGCGCAGGGCTAAGTGGTGGAGCGGGCGTTCCACAGTTCGTGCAGCAGGCATGTTGGGAGAACTCTCGTGTGGACTGAGACGTCACTATGCGGACCTCGCCGTCTCCCTCGGCGAAGGCGGTTGCTATCGAGTCCACGATGCGCCCGCGATTGGCCCTGGACAGCTTGAGGCGGTCGACCGCAACGGTGATGTCTTGCGTGTCCAATCTGACGTTCGGGGGAAGTTCCTCGAGACGATGTAGTTCGTCGCTGATCATTACCCGCACAAAGCCCATGGCGCGGAGGTTCTCCAATATCAGCTGATGACTGACCTTGCTAGAGTGTGGGATGGCGAATCCGATCACAGCCATTGTTCCGGACATTTCGAGCAGCAATCGATCCGTTGCCGTTGTGGGGGAATCGACGACCACGGGCGAGTCGCAACGGTAGCAATGCGCATGACCGATGCGAGCCCACAGGAGGCGGAGATAGTCGTGAACTTCCGTAGCCGTGCCGACCGTAGAGCGGCTCGAAGTGGTAGGGTTTTTCTGTTCGATCGCGACCGCGGGCGAGACCCCCTCCACTCGGTCGACGTTCGGTCGCGACAACCGCTCCAGGAATTGCTTCGCGTAACTCGACAGGGACTCTATGTAACGCCTCTGCCCTTCCGCATAGATAGTGTCGAACGCAAGGGAACTCTTGCCCGACCCCGAGGGTCCGGTCACCACGGTGAGAGCCCGGCGTGGGATCTCCACTGTAATGCCTTTGAGGTTGTGCTGACGAGCTCCCCGGATGGTGATCTTGTCGGTGGGCATGGGGTGAAGCATACCCGGCTCATTCGGTCCGGTACAGGTGCCAGCGTTGACCAAGAGCGCCGGCGGTGCCAACCTTCGCAGGCACAATGGCACCTTTGACCTCACCCCGTTTGTTGCGCAGGGGCCTGGAGCTTTTTGCGCTCATCTCGCTGGCTGGCTTTGGCGGGATGCTGCTGTACGGCAACAATCTCAGCAGTTTCATCCGGACAATGCTCACGCTCCACTGGGGCTGGTTGCTCGTTGGGGTCTGCCTGGCTTCGCTCGATTGGTTTGGCGGTGGGCTCAGGTTATGGGTGCTCACGCGACATGTTTTCCCCGCCGTCAAACTCAAGGGGTCATTCTTGGCGGGCGGTCTCAATACCTGGGCCAGCTATCTGACACCCTCTCAGACGGGTGGTGGGCCCATGATGATTTACACCATGAAGCGCTACGGCGTACCCCTGCCGGAGGCCATGATATCGGCGCTCATGACGTTCGTGGTGACGGTGTTGTTTTTCGCCGTGGCCGGCCCTCTGGCGGTCTTTTTGGGAGCAGGGCAGGAACTCGAGGAGCACGGAATCTTGGGGCAGTCTCTGTCGTTGAACGATCTCTTCCGACTGAGTCTCGCCAGCTTCATCGGCGTCGGTCTGTTGATGCTGCTCGCGGTTGCGTTTCCGGCAATCGGGCGCCGGGTGACGGAGACCGTGGCGAGAAGTTTGCGCCGCCGGGGCAGAGACGCTTGGGCGGAGAAGGTCGAAGTGTTGCGGGCGGGGGTAGACAGGTCCCACGGTGCGCTGGTGGCATTCTTCCGGGGCCGCGGTTGGATAGCATTGGCTATCGGCGTTGTTCTCACCGGTACCGCGCACGCGAACAAGCTTCTAGCCGGGTACGTAGTGCTGCGGATGCTGGGCATCCATGCGCCGTTCGTAGATGTGCTACTGCTGCAGACCCTGATCGTGTTCCTGCTCTATTTTGCCCCAACCCCGGGGGGAGCCGGGCTCGCCGAGTTGCTCTCGGCGGCCGTGATGTCGATCTACGTGCCGCGGGAACTCACCCCTTCGTACGTTCTTCTTTGGCGCCTAGTAGTTTGCTACCTGACCGTTGGTTTTGGATCCTTCGTGTTCTGGAGTTGGCTCAAGGGGGCCGAGGGACGCGCGGACAAGTTGTTATCGGACCAAGAGATACCATCAGCTAACCCCTAGATTGCGCGAGTTGCAAGGGTCGGTTCCGAGGGCTAACTTGCCATCTTAGCCCGGAGAGCAAAGGGAATCATATTGTATGCCTTACCTTGAAATAGGTGGCAAACGCCACTCCATCACTGGGGAGGATGTAGCCATCGGGATGGGGCCCGCGGGTGAAGTAGGGATCGGTGGGGACGAGCTGTCACCCAAGGTTGCGATACTCGCGGGGCAGCCGGACGGGCAGGTCATCATTCGCAAGGCCGATTCGGACATAGCTGTCCTGATCAACAGTGTGGCGTTGGGTCAAGAGCCCACTCCACTGCTGCACGGTGACAAGCTCGAGGTCGAGGGCCGGGAGTTGCTGTTCGTGGACGACCGGCGTAGTGGGAGCACGCATTTCGTTCAAGCCGTGGATCCTGAGGCGTTGAAGTCGATGATGAAGCCGGGCGGCAAGAAGGGTAAGGCGACCTCGGGCACCGGCGGGCGTCTCGTTTCGCTCACGGATGGCCGCGAGTATTCGATCGAGCGCGGATCGCTGCTTATCGGGAGGGAAGCCGGCTGTGATGTCGTGATCGAGAGCAAGAAGGTCTCGCGCAGGCATGCGGAGATCGTGGCCACCCCCAAGGGCTACTTATTGATAGACAGCAGTACGAATGGGACTCTCGTGAACGGTGAACGGGTTGCGGGACAGAGGTTGTTGGCGCGGGCCGACGTGATAAGGTGTGGCGATGACGATTTTCGGTTCTACGCCGACGTTTTGAGCGAGCCCGAAGCTCCTCCTGCTGAGGACTCCAAGGTCGGGGCGTCTGTTGCGCCGGACGAGGCGCCTCTGCCCCACGTGCCTCTAGAACCCGCGGCTGCGGCACCCGGGATACCGGCCGCGCCATCGCCTGAGACCGCAGGTTCTGAGTTGGTCGGGGAACCGCAAGCTGCCGGACGGCACGAGCCGCCCGCGCAGCGGCCTCCCGCCGGTCCGCCGGCCGGTTCGAGCAGCCGACTTCGCAACACGATGTTCTCCATGCCTCCTTCGCCTTCGAAGGCTGCCGCTCCCAAGGAGCCCTCGGTTCCGGTGGCGGAGGACCGTGCCGAGCCCGCGAAGGTACCGCGACCGCCCGTCCGGCCGCCGCCGGGAGCCGAGTACCGTCTGTCTGACACGCTGGGGGACGTCCCACGTCGACCACCGCAGCCGGCTGGCAGTATTGAGGGGGAGAAGGTGCCATTGCCGCCACCGGGTGCGGAGCATAGTCTGGCGGACACGCTGCATGGTGTAAGGCCGGAGGACGAGACGGTGAAGGCTGCCGATGAGCCGGAGCGGCCTTCTCCAGGACTTGCTCCACCCGGAGCCGACAGCAGATTGGGTGACACTATCCATGGAATTCCGGGGGCTGCACCAAAGGATACCGCTGCTAAGGCGATGTTCCCACGGACGGGGGAAGAGGAAGCGGTAGGACCGGCGGGTTCAGCCCCCGGTGGTCCTCCGGCCGTTGGCCGCCCGAGTTCTGCAGCTCCCCTGGCCAGCCTCGTTGTCAGGTCGGGCCCCCTCAAAGGCCGGCGGCTGCCGATCCGATACCCGGTGGTGAACATAGGACGTGCGGAGTACAACGATGTGGTTCTACCCGACGAAAGCGTTTCGACCGTTCACGCCAAGCTACAGCGGAGAGAGGGCATTTGGGTACTGGTAGATCAGGAGTCAACTAATGGGACGGTGGTTGACGGTGAACGTTTGACCGGTGAAACAGTGCTTGCGCCGGGAGCGATCGTACGGTTTGGGACTCTCCAGACCATCTTCGAGCCTACCGATGACCTTGCCGACATACACAAGGGAAAGGCTACGAAGGTGATAGAATCCGTGAAACTGCCGCCGCCGCCCGGTGCATGATTGTGGATCCTAGCTTCACAGCGAACGGCTAGCTCGTGACTCGAACGGTAGAATACACCTGTGCTGGCCGCACCGATGTCGGCATAATCAGATCCGGCAACGAGGATAATTACCTCATCGTGCCGGAGAAGGGCGTCTTCGTGGTTGCGGACGGGATGGGTGGGCACGCCGCTGGTGAGGTGGCGAGTGAAATGGCGGTCGATACGATCGCGAAGCAGTTGGACGGCGTCGTTGGCAAGAGCGACGCGGATGCTGCTCACATGATGCGTCTTGCCATCCACCAGGCCAACGCCGCAATTTTTCAGCGCACTGTTGACGAACCCGACAAGCGGGGAATGGGTACAACGGCGACGGCGATGGTGGTCAATGGAGCCCGCTACCTACTCGGCCAAGTGGGCGACAGCAGGGCCTATCTGCTGCGCGACGGTGCGCTCTCGCAGTTGACGAAGGACCATTCGTATGTTCAGGAACAAGTCGACGCAGGCTATCTGACCCCGGCACAGGCCCGGACCCATCCGTATAGCAATGTCATAACGCGGTGCGTGGGTGCCAACGCCGACGTGGTTCCCGACATCTATGTGGGTACGTTGAGGGCGGGCGACGTATACCTACTGGCTTCCGATGGACTCACCGGAATGCTGGAGGATGAAGACCTCTTGGGTATCATGACTTCCCAAACGGCCCCAGCGCAGCTCGTGGACACCTTGGTGGAAGAGGCCAACCGTCGTGGCGGCCTCGATAACATAACTGCCGTCGTTGTGCGCATAGATTCAGTGGGCGCGTCGTCGTAGGATTACCACCTTTTCTCGACATGAACGAGGGCCCCGACGCCGTGGCGGTAGGAGCAGTAGCAGCCGAACACTTGGGGCCGCTGCTGTACGCCCTGGAAGTGTGTGCCTTGTCTATGGATCAAGCCGGGCGACCCGACGATTCCCGCTACTACCGTGCGCTGGCGGCGAAGCTGGCGAAAGCGGGAGGCACGGCAGCGCGCGGTGATTCGGAGGAGGGTCCAACCCCTAGTGCGTCCTCGAAAGACGACTAGTCTCTACCCCCAATTCTCCCAGAAGTTCGTCTTCGTCATGCTCGACTAGGGACATGAGTCTCCTAACGTCTACGGGAACTTGCCGCGATAGGAACACCCGAAGTCTGCGCGCACTGTTGTGCAGTTCGTCGGCGATCTGCCTGATGCCCAACCTGCCAACGGAACCGTCCAAACCCAGCGGTTCGACCTGTCCATCTCGAGTGCGAACGCGGAGATCGACCTCGAGCATCTCAGGCTTGGCTGGGAAATCCAGGAGTAGGTCTCCGCGCTCGAGGCCTGCGTCCGAGGCCAGGCGGTCTTCGGTCAACTCTACTAGATCGGGATTGGTGGCAATCCAGTTGCCGGCCCCGGGCGGAATCTGGGTCGCAGGAATGTCCAACACGCGCTTGTACAGTTGACGACGTCTTAGGCGGTTGGCCAGTGGGCTGTCAGGCAGCGCATGTAATCTCTCCATCAATGCCTCATCAGTGCTATGCGCGATCCACGATGCTTCCATTCCATGACTTCCGATGGCATCTCTCACAAGCCGCTTGAACATGGAGGTTGCGCTACGTACCGCGTGATGCCAGTAGACGTTGCGGTACATCTGATACTTGGCGAACAGCAGTGACTCCAGCGCGCTTACACCCTTTTCGTGGACTGCGACGGTGGGACGGCCACCCTCCGATGGAACCATAGTGATGGAGTGTATCAGACGGTCTACGTCGACGGTCCCGTAGGGTACTCCGCACATCCGAGCGTCTCTGGTCAAGTATTCGATTTTGTCGAGGTCGAGCGATCCCGAGATCAGTCCGGCCAGGGGACTCGTGCTCACACCGGTGATCAGGGCTATCAGTCTGTCCTCGGCGTTGTCGATAGCGAGCTTGTCCAAGACAGACCGCAGGTCCTTGTGGCGCAGGTGTGACCGCGCGAGGGTCTCGTGCGAAGCGAGCCCGGCCTCCTCCAGAGAGTGGGAGAAAGGATAATGGCCGATGTCGTGCAGGAGGGCCGCCAGACGCACGAGGAGAATATCCGCAGGATCGACCTCATCCAGTTCTCCTCGCTCGCCCAGGAGTCCCAGCGTGCGTCGTGCCAGGTGATATGCCCCGAGAGCGTGCTCGAACCGCGTATGTGTTGCGCCGGGATACACCAGGAACGCATGACCGAGCTGGCGGATATAACGGAGTCGCTGGAACGGCTCGCTATCGAGTACGCTCAGCGCCTCCGCGTCAATGCGGATGTTATTCCAGAGCGGGTCTCGGATTACCTCGAAGTCACGGGGAGAGGTCACCGGAGAGCGCTATGCGACCGGGCCGGCGTTGCAAACGTCCTCGGCAACGCCGTCGGAATATCGTTTGAAGTTTTCCCTGAACATTGCGGCTAGCTTCTTGGCCTGAACATCGTAGCGTGCCGAGTCCGACCAGGTGGTCCGCGGGTCGAGGACGTCGCTGGGAATGCCGGTAATATCGGTTACGATCTTCAAACCAAACACCGGGTCTACCTTCGTTGGTGCGTTACGCAAACTCCCATCCAGTGCAGTGTGCACCATGGCGCGCGTATAGGGTAGATCGATTCTCTTACCCTCACCATGAGGGCCACCGGTCCATCCCGTGTTGACCAGCCAACATTGTGCACCGGACTTGTCTATTCTTTCACCGAGCATTCTGGCGTATTCGCTCGGATGGAGTGGTAGGAATGGCGCCCCAAAGCATGCACTGAAGGTGGCTTGGGGTTCGGTGATGCCGGTCTCGGTACCGGCCACTTTTGCGGTGTATCCGGACAGGAAATGGTACATGGCCTGCTGGGGCGTGAGTCTGGAGATGGGGGGGAGTACTCCAAACGCGTCGGCTGTCAGAAATACGATGTTCCTTGGCTGTCCCGCTCGACCCTCGGGCACGTGGTTCGGGATGTAGTGGATTGGATAGGAGGCGCGGGTGTTCTCAGTGATCGAATCGTCGTCGAGCATTATTTCGCGCGTGTGCTGATCCACCACGACGTTTTCCAATATTGTGCCGAATCTCCGTGTGGTCGCATAGATTTCCGGTTCGGTTTTTTGGGACAGACGGATGACTTTGGCGTAGCATCCCCCCTCAAAATTGAAGACTCCGGTGTCGCTCCATCCGTGCTCATCGTCACCTATCAAGCCTCGGGTCGAGTCGGCCGAGAGGGTTGTCTTGCCCGTGCCCGAGAGGCCGAAGAAAACAGCTACTGCGCCGTCCGAACCGACGTTGGCGGAACAGTGCATCGGAAGGATGCCCTGTTTTGGATATAGGTAGTTGAGCACGCTGAACATGGACTTCTTCATCTCACCGGCGTAGCCCGTACCACCTATTAGCGCCATCCGTTCGGCGAAGTTGATCACTACAAAAGTGCCGCTTCGAGTCCCGTGTCTCGCCGGATCGGCCTCCATCCGTGGAGCATGGAGCACCGTGAAGCCAGGGGCGAAAGAAGCCAGCTGGGAGGTCGTGGGTCGCAGGAACATGTTGTGTGCGAAGAGCGCATGCCACGCGTTTGTCGACACGAACCTCACGGGGAGGCTGTAGTCGGGGTCCGCGCCCGCGAATACGTCTTTGACGAAAAGCTCGTCCCGTGCATTGAGATATTGGATTACGTCCTTTCTCAGTACGGCGAAATGATCGGTATCCAGTGGTTGGTTGACCTCGCCCCACCAGATGTCGTTTTCACACTGCGGTTCACGTACGACGTACTTGTCCTTCGGCGAACGTCCCGTGTGCGGTGTGGTTATTGCATTAAAAGGCCCTGCCTCGACGAGCTGTCCTTCACCACGCCGAACCGCGTGTTCGTATAGCATGGCCGGGCCCAGGTTCCAATAGACCTCACCCGCCGGGTCCATACCGTCTGTGATCTTTGCGTTCATGTTCTCTGACGGAGTTGATAGATTGGTAGGCATTCCTAGGACTTCTCTCCTCTTCGTTCTTGGGCATCCACCGCGGCTAATAGCGAGATGTTGACGATGTCGCTGACGTCGGAGTCTCGCTGGAGTACATGTACCGGGCGAGCCATACCCACCAGAATGGGCCCGACCGCATGCGCTCCGCCCAATCTCATCAGCAACTTGTAGGTTGTGTTTGCCGCGTTGAGGTCTGGGAAAATTAACACATTGGCGGTGCTCTGTAACTTCGAGAACGGATACCGGTCGCGCAGTAGTGATTCGACGACCGCGGTGTCGGCCTGCATTTCACCATCGACAGCCAGCTCTGGTTCCCGTTCGTGGAGAATTCGTACGGCGGCCGCTACTCTGTCCGACTGCGGATGCCGGGCCGAGCCAAAATTCGAGAAAGAAAGTAGGGCTACTTGCGGCGTCAATCCGAGACGTCGAACGAACTGGGCGGTGGCGGAGGTTATATCTGCCAATCGTCGCTCGTCCGGATCTATGTTGACGCTGCAATCGGCAAAGAAATATGTCTCGTGTGGTAATACCATCATGTAGATGCTGCAGATGGCGTGGGTATCTCGGGATACACCCACCGTTTCGAGTGCCGGCCGGATCGTGTCCGGGTAATACATCTCCTCGCCACCGACGAACGCGTCGGCATCACCGCTCGCGAGCATCATGCAGGCATGATATACAGGTTGAGTCATGCGGGTGCGTGCATCGGCTAACGTGATTCCCTTGCGGCGGCGTTTCTTCCAGAATTCTTGCGCGTATCGTTCGTTGGACCGAGAGTTGTGAGGATCGATGAACTCGATGCCGTCAAGTGCAATGCCTGCATCCTCTGCAAGGCGTGCGACGCGCTCGTTGCGCGCGAGCAGGATGGGTCGGGCCGTGCCTTCGTCAACCAGGATGCGGGCTGCACGTAGTACCCGTGCATCCTCGCCCTCGGGAAATACTATCCTCTGACGCTCTGCCACGGCGCGAGTGGCGAGGCCGCGCATTATGACCTGTGTGCGCCCGAGCCTGCCCGCGAGAGTGGTCTTGTATTGCTCGGGATCCATCTCGGTGCGGGCCACTCCCGATTCCATGGCTGCAGCTGCTACGGCGGGTGCGACCCACATGAGGATCCGTGGATCGAAAGGTTTGGGTATGAGGTAGTCGGGTCCGAACCTCACCCGTTCCAGCCCATAAGCGCGCATCACTTCGTCGGGCACGTCTTCCCGCGCGAGTTCCGCGAGCGCACGGGTTGCTGCCATCTTCATCTCTTCGTTGATCGCCCGCGCCCGTACGTCCAGGGCTCCCCGAAAGATGAACGGAAAGCCCAGCACATTATTGACCTGATTGGGGTAATCTGACCGGCCGGTGGCGACGATCGCGTCCTTGCGTACCTCGAGGACTGCTTCGGGATCTATTTCGGGCGTCGGATTTGCGAGCGCAAACACGATGGGCCGGTCGGCCATGGTCCCAACCATTTCCTGCGTAACCGCTCCGGCCACAGATAGACCCACAAATACGTCCGCGCCTCGTAGCGCCTCTGCCAGCGTTGTGTGGTCGGTTTTCTGTGCGAACCGCGCCTTGAACCGGTCTACAGATTCTCTGCCCTCACGGATCACTCCCTTACTGTCAACCATTAGCACGTGTTCGCGTTTCACTCCGAGCCTTATGTAATGCTCGGCAGTCGCCTGTGCCGCTGCGCCTGCGCCGGAAAACACCACGCGGATCTCTGACAGGTTCTTGGCCGCGAGATCTACTGCGTTGAGCAGAGCTGCGCCGGAGATTATCGCCGTGCCATGCTGGTCATCGTGAAAAACCGGAATCGCGAGAGTCTCGCGCAACCGGCTCTCTATGAGAAATGAGTCGGGAGCCTTGATGTCCTCGAGATTGATCCCGCCGACGGTCGGTTCGAGGAGCTGGCAGAAACGAATGACATCCTCCGGATCGTCGGATCCCACCTCGAGGTCGAACACGTCGATGTCGGCGAAATGCTTGAACAGGATACCTTTGCCTTCCATGACGGGCTTGCCGGCCAGCGCCCCGATGTTCCCGAGTCCCAGCACCGCAGTTCCGTTGGAGACTACCGCAACGAGATTGCCTTTTGTCGTGTAGCGATAGGCATCGTCCGGGTTGCTGGCTATAGCGAGACAGGGCTCGGCCACCCCCGGCGTGTACGCTAACGAGAGATCGTGCTGATCATGAAACGGCTTGGTCGATACGACCTGAATCTTGCCCGGCCGGTTTGATGAATGGTATTGAAGAGCCTCGTTGAGGCGGTCGGCCATCGATTGTCCCCTGCTGTATGGTTGGCTAGACGCTCATCCCTTCGCCGGTCCTAGCTCAGTGTGTCGGTACACCGTTGGCAGCCTCTTCAGGATCGACCGGCGGGTGGACCATGCGAAAGAGACTTCTGACACGCTACAACTAGGCCGGTATCAAGATAACCGGCCAGGATATCGCGTGGGGTATCGCTGGCGGTTTAGCGGCAGGGAAACCGAGGCTCGTCGGTCGACATGCGCAATCGGCCGTTAGTCGAC
>JBHHZE010000075.1:0-13143 GCA_046757925.1 Gemmatimonadales bacterium | reverse complement strand
CCGTCGTCTCCGTCGCCCACGAGCGCTGCGGCCGCTCCCGCGAGTTGACCCGCCGCCCTGTTCCACGTGAGCTCGCGCACCCGGTCCTGTGCCGCGAATGCCAGGCGCTCGGCCAGATCCACGTCGGTCATCACTTCGACCAGTGCCCGCGTCGCTGCCGAGCAGTCGAGCGGATCGAACAACAGCCCGTTTTCGCCGTGAGTCACGATGTCGGGGACCCCGCCGACCCGCGCCGCTACCACAGGCATGCGGGCGGCCATGGCCTCGAGTAGTGCCAGGGGGGACCCCTCTGAGATGGACGGCATGAAGAACACGTGATGCTGGGCGAACTGCGCCGCCATCTCCTCGGGAGTCCTCACTCGCGACACCACGGCAAGGGAATCGCGCTCCTCGGGTGGGAAGTGCACCAGCACAGTCGCGTCGCTCCCACCGGTGCCCACCAGCGTAAGGGTGGCGTCGGGAACGGAACGCAACACGCTGTGCCAGATCTCGGGTATGAGGCTACACCCCTTTACGTACAGCCATCCTCCCACGAACAGAACCCGACGTGGCGGGACGCTTTCGCGCAGCTTCACAAAGGCCTCCCGCTCCACACCGTTGGTCACTACCGTAACCCGCTCGCTGGGGACTCCGAGAGTTTCCTGGATGTAGTTGGCGTCCAACGTGGAGAGACATATCACATGGCTCGCGCGCTTGATAGTACCGTTGGACTGCCACAGCCTGAAGAGCGGCGTCTTGATGCGCGTTCTCCGTGGTACATATGCATAGCCCCGCCGTTCGGCGCTGATCAGTGTGCGGTACGTGCGGCTCTCTACGTTGTGGCACATCGCTATCATCGGCGGTAGGGAAGGGAGTATCCGTCGCATCAATCCGTACCAAAACCCTCCGGGTTCATGGACAACGACCACGTCGAACTCGCGGCGACGGCGCCACAGCCTGAGAGCGAGAGCGACCGGATAGAGCAGTACCGAGATCCGCCACCACTCTCGGATGGTCGCGAAGTCATCGGCGAACCAGAGTTCCGGGCGGTGCCCGAGTTCCTCTAGTGCGCGGGCGATGCGGTGCGACCACCTGCCCATGCCCGTCCACTCGTTATCGTCGATGAAGGCTGCCAGCAAGACTTTCAAGTGTCGCTCACCCTCGCTCCAGCACGTCATGAAATAGCGCGGTTAGCTCGTCCAGGTGACGCTCGAGGTTAAACCGATCGGCAACTTGCCGGGCGCCGCGGACGAGTTTTGCGTAATCGTCTGGGTTGCGGATGCATCGGCCGATCGCTGTCGCCAACCCAGCCGCGGTAGGAGGGTTTCCCGGAGCCAGATGGCCGTTGACTCCCTCTCGTAACCACTCGGGTATGCCACCCACGTTGAAAGCCGCGGCGGGGATCCCGCGCCGACCCACCTCGGGTCCCACTTGGCCGAACGGTTCAGGCCACACGCTGGGCACCACTAACAGGTGCGTGTCCTTGACAATGTCCTCGAGCGCCTCATGGGACAACCATCCAGTGAACCTGCATTCGATATCCGGCGTGCTCTGCTCCGCGCGCCCGGCGCGCCGCTCCCACTCGCTGCGTTCGGGGCCGTCGCCCGCGAAGGTGATTGCGAGTTGTCGGCCACCGGTCGGCACGATCTTGGGGAGTGCTTCGACGAGCGTGCGGCCGCCTTTCAAGAACACCATCCTGCCCAAGAAGAGCAGGTGCCACTTTCCACCGGGCTCCGGTGCCCATCTGGGTCGGGTATCCGAGACCGCAGGCCCCGGCACGTAGTAGGTGAGCTTGTGCACCGCGTCGGGCGGGAATCCGTGCTTGATATACTCCGACCGCATGTGCTCGGAATTAGTCACTATGGCGCCGTATCGGGCTAGCGTGGTGAGCCGCCGGCTCTGTTTGCGGTATTCGCGCACCATGGACACGGGGCTCCAACCGCCGCAACGGTGTGGATGGTAGTGCAGCAGGCATTGCCAGCCGAAGCGACGTGAGCATGGCCGTACTTGGACGTTGGTGAACGTCTTGTTGCCGCTCACGCAGGTCCCGTAGTACGAGTGACCGAAGAATACCGCCGGTGCCACTTCGGTGATCGCGGTTTCGAGATCCGTGTCCAGTAAGCCGTGAACGTAAATGAGATCTGGGTTCCAGGAACGGAGCCGGCTTAGTGCCCCAGACGCACCCAACTCGCCGACGTGCCAGCGTGCCACACCTTCGGGCATGGCGATGCTGGGCCGCCCCGCCGGCTCGTCGGTTTCGTAGAGGAACGCCACATCGTGACCGGCGGCTGCGAGATGGGGAGCGATGTCGTGTAAGTACACTTCCGGTCCGCCGGTCTGCCTACCGCTCCAGTTGACCAGTGCGATTCTCACGGAGAGCCGCCCGCCGATTTGAAGGCCAGGTGTACCAGGCCGTGCTCTCCCAGGGGATCGCTCTGCCCGGTGAGTGAAACTGGAACGAGCCCCAAGTCGTGCAACAGTTCCTCGGCATCGGACCGGGTGGTTCCCGCGACCGGCCATGCATTGGGATGCATTTCGATCACCATCCCGAGGCTGGGCCCCCTGGCGCGAATCAGGTCGGCCGCGCCGGCGAGGGCAGCTATCTCGAACCCCTCGATATCGACGAGCAGCCAGTCGGGCTCGAGCCTGCGGTCTGCGCAGAACTCGCCGAGGTTTATCACCGGGACGGTCACGGGCGATGTGCGGCCCGAGAGCTCCGGATTTGGCGCGGCTAGTCGGCTCATGCCGTCGGCCGCCGCCGCGTGCAACACGGCCTCGCCACGCGACCGTCCCACCGCAGCGGGCACGATCTCGACGCGATCCTCCAACGCATTCATCGCGAGATGTCTCGCTAGCACTTCCCGGGCAGCGGGGTTGGGCTCGAATGCGATGACGTGTCCGTTCGGGCGGGACCAGTGCGCGAATTGGAGCACATACACTCCCACGTTCGCTCCTACGTCGAGACAAAGCGCTCCGGGCTCGACGCCGGTACGCAGGAACTCCGCAACCGGAGGGTCGTATTCCTGACCCAACTGATGACGGTATCGCGGATCGATACGGTAGGTGACGCCGTTGATGGGCCAAGTGATGCCCTTTTTGCCGGACGTGCGGATGAGAAGCCACGCGTAGGCCTTACCGAGGGCGCGGCCCAAGATCGAATCTCTGCCAACCGACTCGGCGATGTGACGGGCGGCGCCCTGGAGAGCATTCATATGCCGTAGACCTCGAGGCAGCGGCGTACTACGGCGTCCCACGTAAACTTCGCCATAACCCGCTCCCGAGCCGCGCGTCCCATCGCGGACGCTCGACGGGGATTGTCGCGCAACCATCGGAGTTTTGTGCCCATCGCGTTTGGGTCGTTGGGTGGGATTACGAATCCACTCACCCCATTCTCTACGATCTCCGGCATGCTTGCGACATCGGTGCACACGGCCGGCGTTCCGCAGGCCATACCTTCCAGCAGTGTCTGTCCCAGCAACTCGGGTACCCGTGTCTCAGTACCGTATACGGTTTTGTACACGCTTGGCAGTACTACGCACATTGCCTTGCGATAGGCCAGTACCAATTCGTCGTCCCCACAGTCGTGGCGGAAAGTGATTTGCTTGCCTTGCGCCGTCTCAGCCAGGTCGTGGTAGTATCGCTCGTCGAATCTGCGGCCTATTACTTCGACGGGCATGTCGGCCGGGGCCGCATCGATCAGATAATTTATACCCTTGTGTGGCAGAATCCGGCCTACGAAGACTGCCGTGCCGTCCCGAGCGACTCTCTCGTCGGGTGAGAACTTCTCTGTGTCTACTCCGCCCAATATTACATGCGCACGTGCGTTGTGTGCGTGACCGAATACCTCTCGGCTGTACTCGCTGATGTGGAGGTGCCCGTGGTACCAACGATCGGTGGATACGTAAGACGAGAAATCCCAGCCTCCCCCGCCGAGTTCGGTGGTGAAGACGCGGCGGTGGGTGAGCCGGCTGTAGAGTGCTGCGATACTACTTGCCAACACGTGCTGCTGATGGCAGTGTACCACCGTCGCTTCACGCAACTCGCTCAGCAGGCGTGGTGAGAACGGGTTGGATCGCTGGCCGCGCACGTACCAGGGGTTCCCGATCACCCGGATGTCGAGTAATCCGTCACGTTCCTCGCGATACTGGTCGCCGAACGTTACCAACTTGGTGGTTACTTCGTTCGCCATGTATCGCGCGAGTTCGAGCACGTAGCGTTCGGCGCCGCCCACCACACCGTTGGGCCCGAACAGGGCGGGGACGATGTGTACAACGCGAGGGGCGTGCATCCTATTGCTCCGATCCCACGCGGCGATACGACGGGAGCCTGTTGCGAATAGATTCTAGGCGGGGAAGCACGTAGATACCGAGTGGCGGTCTCAGAGCGAGCGGGAACATGACTAGCACATAGACCGTCCCCACCCCCAAAGATGCAAGTATCAGCGTCGCCAAAGTATTCGGTAACCAGACCTGCGACACGGTCGCGCTCAACGCGGCGAGCAACCCGAATCTCCAGAAGGATGGCCAGAGCCGCATTGCGAGTCCTCCTATCCCTGCGCCCGTCTCACGTCCCAGTGCCGCCAGGTTCCAGGGCAGGCTCACCAACGACACTCCGATCACCGAGGCGACCGCGGCACCCAGGATATCCATCTTCCACACGAGGAGAAGTGAGAGCCCGGCCGTAACCGCGCCGTCTATCATGGTTGTCAATGAGAGCCTGCGGTCGTGACCAAAGGCGAAGATCGCATAGACGGTTGCCGTGTTCCACTGGCGCAGCAGCATTCCCAGGATCAGTACGAGCGTGAGCATCGTTCCGCCGTATTGCTCGTCACCGACCCACCAGTCCACAAAGCCCTGGTTTACCACCAATACCAGGCATGCGATGGCACCGGTCAACAGAAAGATTGCTATGGTGAGTGCGCTACAGACATCGAACAGCCGGTCACGTTGGTCACTGGCCCTGAGTTCGCTGAGTGCCGGCTGCGCGTTCTGTGCGAGCATCTGTGGTTGGTTGGAGAATACCGTTATGAGTTTGGCGGTGCAGAAGTATGGGACCACTGAAGCCGGTCCCAAGACGGCGCCGATCACCAACATGTCGGTGCCGCGTAACAGTACCTGTGCGACCTGGGCCAGGCTGATCCAAGTGCTCCGTACGAATCGCTCGCGTATTTTGCGCCACGACATCGATGGGATGGATCTCGGCCATGCGGTTGGGAAGCGGCGGCGTAAGCGGACAGCCCATATCACCGCGAGCGTGGACTGTCCTGCAACCCAGCCCACTGCCAGCGAGTAGAGTCCCAGGCCCGCGAACACCAATGCCACGGTCAGCCCCGTGGTGACGAACCAACTCACCGTGTGGGCTGCGCCCAGGAACGCCAGGTCCTGTAGACCTTCTAGCGCGCTCTGGAATATTCGCACCGGGAACGTCAGCACGAAGGCTCCCAGCACAACCACCAGCGGGCCTTGCAGCTCCGCCCACTTCTCGGGCAATGCCAGTAGTATCACGACGGCGACGGCTGCCACCAGTGGCATCTGCCAGAGGACAACGCGCATCGTCTGCCCGACGATTTCAGAGAGATCGCGGGCGTGCTCTACGCCGCCGACACGCCCCGTGGCGAAGGCCGTCTCGCGCGGCAACAGGGCTACGACCCCCAAATCCATCAACATGAGATAGGAGAGGATCTGTGTGGCGACGAGCCACAGTCCGTAGTCCACCTGTCCCAGCCTGCCGAGAAGGAAGGCGGTGAACCACAACCCAACGAGGGTGATGAGCACTTGGTTGGCGTAGCCGAACACCAGGCCGCCCAGGAATTTTCGCGTTCGAGTCATGCGGTTCCCAAGATCAACGCGAGCAGTCTCGCGTCCAATTGTTTGGGATCGAGGGTTCTGCGATACCACTCTAGTCGCTCGTCGCGAGCGGCCGGTGTGTCGTCTGTAGCCCAGAGTTCCCGGGCGGATGAGACGAACTCCGCCTTGTCGGTAACAATGCTCACCGGCGAGTCCCAGAACATCGGGTCGAACAACGGGCCGGTGTTGGAGAGAACGCGCGCGCCGGTACTGAGGGCGGCCATAGCCGATGTCCGCCGGGCGGTGAGTCCGTCGACGAACGGTGCCAGAATCAGCCGAGCGTGGGCCAGCGCAATCAGAACATCATGTTCCGGTAGGCGCCCCAAGTATTCCCACGACCTTCGGGCGTACCGCTTCACAATGGGATGCGTGCGCATCTCCACCGCGCTTGCTCCCACTACGATGAGATCGTTGCCCAGAGCTGCGGCGGCGGCAGCAATCCAATCCCAATCGAGTCCCGCCGCGAACGGAGAGAAGACCACGGCTGCCTCCAACAGCTCTGATTGGCCGGGGCGTGGCGCTTCGCCCAGGGTCGAACCGACGTGCACGATCTCATCCGCTACCAACATCTGTTTCCACGCCGGCACAGCGGTCACCACCGTGTCGCTTGCTCGCATGAGATTGCGCAGTTGTCGTCGTTGGATCGGGGAGAGTACCAGCCAGGGCAATCTCGTGGGGGGGACCCACGGTTCGTGCACGAACGTCGTGACCCGCAGCCCCAGACGGACTGCGCTGCGAGCTAACGTGCGAGGAAACGACGAGACGCCTCGACGTCCATAGAGGAACGGTACGTATTGAATGAGGACCGCTGCGACGCCGTCTTGTCTCAAGTCGCGGGCGAGTTGCTCGGCGCCCACCGCCGGATCACCGATCACTCTTACGTTGTGGCCTGCCGCCTCCCAATTGGCTTTGAGTCGTGCCGTGTGATCTGTAACGCCGCCGGGTACCAGCGGGAAACCGGGAGACAGAATGGCTACGGTGCTCACCGCGCGCGCCGGAAAGCGAGTGGAGGTGCCGTCCTGTGCTGCTGGACGGGCTCGAGAGTTGACTTTTGTGCCGTGATGGGCAGTGTATGACTGGTCGGAATGGGATCATATCTTCTCGTACTAGTGATCGCTGCGGTCGCTGCCGCGGTGTACACGCCGGTTCTCATGTCGGTTGGCGCGAGGGTAGGGGCGCTCGACAACACAGCCGACCCGCCGATGCCGCGCGTGGGTGGGTGGGTGTTGGCTCTGGGGTGTGCCACGGCGCTCCTGTTGGTGGGCGTGGCGTTCACGCCAACCGGTGGTACTCTACTTGGTAAATCGGAACTCATCCGTCCGGTACTGCTCGGCTCGGGCGCGATTCTCATCCTCGGCACCATCGACGACATCAGCCCCATCTCCGCACGGGTCAAGTTCGCAGCTCAGGCCGCGATAGCGTTAGGTACATATCTGCTCGGTGTCCGAATCCACCTGGTGTCATTTCCGCTCGGCGGCCTCGAACTTGGCGGCTTTACGGGCGGTGCGTTCACGGTCATATGGCTCGTCGGCATCGCCAACGCGTTTAACCTACTGGACGGTGCCGACGGAGTAGCCACTGGATCGGCTTTCCTCTCGGCAACCGCGATCTTCATAATGTCTGTGATGCTGGGCCATCCCGCGATCGGGCTGGTGGCTGCCGCACTCGCGGGCTCGCTCCTCGGTTTTCTCCCGTTCAACTTCCCTCCCGCGCGAGCCTACCTCGGGGATTCGGGCAGTCTGCTTACCGGCTTTCTCTTGGCGGGACTCGCGGTTGGGGGCTCGACCAAGGGGCCCACCCTGTTGGTGATTGCCGTTCCCGTGCTCGCCTTCGGCGTCCCCGTATTCGATACCACGATAACACTCTTCCGGCGTCTGGTGCGAGGCCAGTCGCTGTTTGCGCGAGACCGCGAGCATGTGCACCATCAATTGTTGCGGGCCGGGCTCTCCGCGCGGCAGGTGCTGGGCGTGATTTACCTGGCGAGTGTGGCGTTTGCAGCCGCGGCCATGCTGTTTCTGAATCCCGGCGCCCGATCGTACGCTGTCGCTTTGATCGTCATCGGCGGGGGCATCGGGATCATGGCGCGTTTCCTTCGTCTGCACGAACTCAATGAGCTTGCCAGATTGGCAAGGAGGGGTGCGATACAGCCAAAGGCGATTGCGGTCAACGTACAGTTGCGCCGGGCCGTGGAGCACCTGACGGCTGCCCAATCGTTGGAGGATCTCATGCAAGGACTGGAGATCCTGCTCGAGCGATCCGAGTTCGATGACGTACTTCTCATTGTAGCCAAAGCCAGCGAGCGCCGTGGCAACGCAAGAACCTGGTGGTTGTCGGACGGCAAGTTTATAGCCGGCCGACCCGAGCGGCATCCCGATGAGTGGGAAGTCGTGTGTCCGTTCGAGGGCGCGGGTTGGGTCGGTGAGCTGCATCTGAGGCGGAGACTTGGGAAGAAATCTTTGCTGCTGGATCTCAATCTCTTGCTCGAACTCGTGCAACCGGCGCTGGCAGGTTCCGCGACGCGAATCGACGTCAATACCATTTTCCCCAGTTGAGAATTCTCCACTTGAGCAAGTTCTATCCACCCGACCCGGGGGGATTGGAGCATGCAGTCGCAACGCTGGCGGAGGGCGCCGCCGCACGCGGTCACCGAGTGCGAGTCGTGTCCGCTACGGGATCCGGTTGGACGGGGCGGCGCGGCTCGTTCGACCCAAGAGTCGACGCCGCCGGGGTCGAAGTCGTGAGGCTTCCCACGCCTGGGGTGTTCTGGTCACAGCCCCTGGCGCGGGGATATATCCGGGCGGCACGGTGGCTGGCGGACATCGTCTACGTGCACCGGCCGCATCCTCTGGCCGACCTGGCCGTTCTGTTGGGACCGCGGCGTTGCACGGTGGTGTTCCATCATTCCGACGTGCAGCGTCAGAGGTTGGTCCGCGCGGTGTACGGCCCGCTTGCACGGAAGGTGGCTGGTGCTGCGGCCGCGACGGTCGTGGCAACCCGAGCTCATCTCGACAATGCGGAAGACTTAGGTCCCAGGGGCAGGGAAAAGGCCAGGGTGATTCCGTACGGCGTGGATGGAATGAGGTTCGCCCCCGGACGCGACCTTCCACGCCCCGAGATCTTCGGGTCGGCGGGTGGGCCGGTTGGGTTGTTCGTCGGGAGGCTCGTGGGGTACAAGGGGCTGGATGTCTTGCTTGGGGCCGTTGTCGGAACCGGGCTCCGCGTTGTAATCGTGGGCGACGGGCCCCTGCGTGAGCAGTTGGAACGGCAGATACGGGAGCTGGACATCGCCACGCAAGTTTCGTTGACCGGAACCGTGCCGGAAGCGGACCTGCCGGCCTACTACAGTGCCGCTGACTATTTCGTGTTGCCGAGCAACAGTCCCGCCGAGATGTTTGGAATCTCGTTGATCGAGGCCATGGCTTGTGGCAAGCCCGTGATTTCCACGTCGCTACCTACCGGTGTCCGCGAGGTCAACGCGAAGGATGAGAGCGGGCTGGAAGTAGCTCCGGGCGATGTTGGCGAGCTGAGGACCGCGATGAAGCGATTGGCGGGCGATCGGGAGCTACGTGCCCGGCTTGGTGCGGCAGCCCGCAAGAGGGTGGAGGATCGCTTTACGCTGGATCGGATGGTGGATGCCCATCTGGATCTGTGTAGGGAGTTGGTGAAAGCATGATCGTGCCGTATGGGTGGCCGCTCCACTCGGCCACCCATGAGTTAGAACAGCCCGAACGTCAGATCGCCGTCCTTGATCCGCACGCCCGGCAGCGGGATGTGGAACTGGTCGACGACGATGGCGAACTTGTGCCACCAGGGTGCTTTGATAGGCAGTCCCTTGGCATTCAGGTCGAGTGTCACGAACCACTCGTTGATCGGAGGTTGCGAGATCCAGTGGGGCACGCTGTGTCCCACGGCGACGCCGAGCCAGTCCGGCCAAGGACCGGCGCCGCCGGGGAGTTCGCCGGGCACGATGGCGGCGTAGTAGCGCTGGCCGGCGTAGTCGTTGTCGATTTGCGGCAGGCCCGTGGTGCGGTTGCGGTATTCGTCGGATGGAAAGTAGTTGAACTTGAGGGTGGCGATCCTGGTTGCGGGGATCGTTTGATGGAGCGCCGGGATCGTCGCCCCAATGGCGGTGGCGAGCATGTCCGGTCCCGAAAAGCCCTTCTGTTCGTGTACGCCGTCACCGATCTCCTTGGGGATAGCGACTGCGATTCCCAAGGCCGTACCGAGCCAGGCGGCAGTGGTGCGCGGCACACAGGCCCACCGCCAGGCGAGTGTTGTGAGTTGCGCGGTGTGGTATCCGACGGTGAGGTGGAGTAGCCGGTCTTGCCCGGAGTTCGCGCTCGCATCCCAGGTGACCTTGAAGCTGCGCGTCGGGGTGTCCCACCATTCGTCGTGCTTGATTGCGAAGGCGGTGCCCTCGGCCGCGGTATAAGCTGCCGCAAGGCCCAGCACCCGTCCCACCCTGACCCCGTCGCAGCCCTGTGCATGGGCTACTCCGGTGCCGAGCAGCCCGAGTGTGGTCAGCGTGAGTAGCCAGTTGAATTGTGTTCGGCGCTCAATCATATTCTGATCCCTTCGGGGCCCTTAGCTCAGTTGGTTAGAGCAGCGGACTCATAATCCGTCGGTCGTAGGTTCAAATCCTACTGGGCCCATGTCGGCGGCGCCGTACGGCGCCGCCTCATGTGCCCTGTGGCCTTGCTCTTGCCCGCGCACCCTTTTTGCGCGGGCCTTCCCGTCAAACCATCCCGCCGTTTCCCGTTGTCTATTTCCTGGCATAACCTAGCAGAGCTTAGACTTTCTCGCGACCGGACTTGAACAGTTTCAATGCTGGTCGGCTTGCAACACTGGGTAGCGTATGCTTCGGCAGCACTGCAACGATCCGCCACATACTATGGTCTTGATACCACATATTTGGTGATTGTCACGGAGGCTAACCCACTAAACAGCAAGAGCTTACAGGACTTTGCGGTCAGGTGTGGCCCATCTGGCACTGACGAGATAGAGGGAACGCGGCTTGCATACAGAATTGGGAAACTGTGACGTCTCCAAGAATCTGGGGACCAGAATTTAGAGAGTGCTTGATGAAGCGAACCGCCATCATTGCAGTATCAGCAGTCCTGATCTCGGGGGCCAGTTCGGCCGTCGCGCAGGATGTTTTGCCACGCCCGCTCGGGCCCATGGAGTCTTTCCGGTTTACCAGCGGCAGTGGTGTGGGCGCCAGTTGGGGTAGTGTGCAGATAGGTCCCTACCACGGTGTTATGACTTCGGACCCCACTCAGCCGCAGGTCACGCTCTACTGCGTCGATTTCGCCCACACGATCCACAACAATCAGACTTGGAATGCGAATATAACAACCCTCGAGGGCACCGATTTTGGCAACACTCGTGCAAATGACGTGGCCAAGTACAAGAAGGCAGCGTTTCTGTCGTCCCTGTTCGATTCGTATTCGGATTACGTGGGAGTCAGTTACGGTTCAGGTACCTTCGGCAACAAGAAACAGGTCTGGTCGGGACTCCACGCGGCAATCTGGACCATCATGACCCCCGGATTCGGGAACCCGTGGGACCCGTTCTTGCCCGACGGCCAATGGGTCACCGACAAGAACTTGGCCGACGCGATGGCGGCCCCGTTCCTGGCCCTGGCCGACGCAGCGATGAGGAACAACTATGCCGGCACCGGCATGGATTTCGGCGAGTGGTCGGTGGTGAGTGACAAGTGCATCGGTACCACGGTCGCCACCACCGCATGTCCTCAGGTGGGAGGGGTCCAGGAATACCTGGTGCACACGGTGGTGCCGGAACCTGAGACAGTGGTACTCATGATGACGGGGTTGCTCGCGCTGGCCGTAGGCGCGTTCAAGTTCCGCATGCTCGACACCGGGTAATCCCGCGAATCCCACAATCGCTCGTTCGCGAGCCGCTCACTGCCGTGTGACCGGCTCGTTTGCGTTTTGATTCGGGATGTGCAATCATCCCCGTGTCGAATCCTTCAGCATGCTCCAAGGCTGTTCATACCAATGAACCAAGACACGCAACCGTTTTCCAAACCAGCAATAGCCGGGATCTATTTCGTGGCCGGACTGCTGCTGTTCTTTCCGATTTTCGACCTGATCACCAACACGCTGCCGGCGCAATTGGGTAATGTGCAATGGCGCTACGGGTTTGCGGGACTGCTGTCCGGGTTTCTCCACACCCCGCTCCTGGGGATGCTAATCGCCACCGTCGCTGCCACATTCTTCAGGCACCGAACCGTATTGCAGCTCCTGGCGGCGGTCAGTGTTGTCTCGGCCGCCGCCCTGTTGATCGTGATGCCACTCTTCATTCTCGACGTGTTGGAACTGAGGGCGAGCACACCGCCCGAGCGAATCGCCGCGTTTCAGGCTGGTGCTCTGTTTGCGCTATTCAAACACTTCACCGCTATGATTGCGTTCACGTTACTTGGAGTGGGCGGGTTCAAAACGGCGGCGCCGATGCCTGGGAACCGTGGGTCTGACAAGAGGAGGGCTGACGCCGTATTGGTCCAGCACCGTAAGGGCCGTAGATCGCACCGCCAGGGTGGCAGCTCAGGGGAGTAGCTCGCTTCCGATCGGAGCCGGCCGGCATTAGTTTGATAGCCCCTCGGGCGGTTAGCTCAGTTGGTTAGAGTGCCGGTTTCACATACCGGAGGTCACTGGTTCGAGCCCAGTACCGCCCATGTGGCATAGAGAAAGCCCCACAGTGACTTACGCCGTTGAAGCGCGGGGGATCGCGTGTCTCGTTGCCCGTCGGCAACTTTTAGGGCCGGTCACTGCCGGACCTTTGTTTCCGTAACTTCGTCACATTCGGGATTACACCGTAGATGCCGGCGTTGATTAGGAGAACGAGTGCGCCCAGTGCTATCTGCGCGCTCCGGGTCAGCTGTCCGGGATAGAGGATCGGGATGATGTAGTGCTCGACGAAACCGCCGTGGTAGCCCATCGCCCCCCCGCGCACCCGCAGCCAGTTCTCGAGCGGCGTGAGCGGGCACACCCAACCCGCGAACTCGATCAGGGCCGCCCACGCTACCACCGGAAGGTGCACCCAGGCCACCCATCGCCAGCGCAGCACCAGGAACGCCCCGGCCAGGGCGAAGATGACGAAGGCGAAATGAGTGACGACTACTAGATCCGTGAGCACGCGATACAGCATGACCTCAATATGCGGCCCTTGCTCGCTCGGATGCAGCGCTTGATCAACTCCTTGGCGACGGAGTCACGCGCCTGAGCCAAACCCTTTCGGAGCGCTGTGTCTCTTTGGAAGGTGCTTCCCGATATGGACTCCCTTCAGGGTCATCCGGTGC
>JBHHZE010000074.1:0-13619 GCA_046757925.1 Gemmatimonadales bacterium | reverse complement strand
GTAGAGCCACGCGAATATGGCACCCCCCACAACCCCGTCGACCGCCCCGTACAGCGTCACCACTATCACGGACCCGAACCCCGCGGGCCCGTGGTAGCCGGGATAGACCGAAGCAGCTAGCTCCAGGTATGCTGTGGCATAGGAAGGGAAGATCAGATTGGCGATCCCCACGAGCAGAAAGCTCCCTCCAAAGAATGCTCCCAGCGCCACAGCGAGTGCCTTGATGTTGCAGGTCATGTTTCCTCCTACCTCGAGACGGCATGTTTGAAGCAGCTCCACGCCCGGTGAGAGCCGACCTGGCAGCTTGACGAATCGCGGGTTGAGGAGGGGCAAAGATGCTTTGGACTCAGTGTGCGCTGACGTTACCTCGAGGGGAGCGCTGTACCGGTCCTCGCGTCCCACGACAGCCGTTTCTAACGCCGATTTTGGAATGCCAGCCGATCGGTGTGCTGCCTATAGCAAGATAAGGCGGGATTGCGGCGCATTCCAGTCAATTCAGGTGTGTGTGCGAGCGAGAGCTGCGGGCGGAGTGGGATCACTGAAGACCGCGAGCTGTAGCCCTCCTCCCGCGCCGTCTAGAACGACCACGGTGCGCAAGTCGCCCGGAACCAGGCCGAGCGTGTCGGTCTGGGCTAGTACGGCAGCGGTGCTGTCCGCGCGTTGGATGCTCACGACGTAATCGCCGGGGTCGCCCTGCTGATATTGGCCTACCGTCCTGAATGTAAAGGGAGGAAGGAGCTGGACCGGACTGGCTACACCGGGCTGCGTGAGGAAGACATCTATGTCGGGCGCGGACTCGGCGGAGTGAATGACGCGGATCTTGGCGGTCCCCGGCGCCGGCACCCTGGCCGTGTCCGCGCCGACCACCAGGGTCATGGCGGTTGGCTGGCCGGTGACGAGCAGAGTGAACGTGCTGTCCGGCGTCAAGGCAAGCGTGGTGCTGAATAGGGTGGAGCCCACAATGAAGTGCCGTGCCTCGAGCGTACCACTTGCCTCGACCATCTGAAACGGCGTTGCCTCACCAAAGTCGATGGCCCCTCCCACAATACTGTCCCCAACCCGCATTCGCAGCCCGGGAGCACCCAGCGACGCATGAATCACCCGCACGTTGGCAAGCCGGGGTCCGGAAACGGGTTGAGTGCCGCTGTCCCCACCGCAGGCGGCGGCCGTCAGTACCGCCACACACATCGAGATAATGGATCTGCACTTCATGTTGATTCTCTCACGATCTGATTACTGCAAGAGATGATAAGGCACCCATCGGTGTACCACCGCAGCGCCTCGATAGTTTCGCGCCCGCCAAAGCCAAGGACTTCATGCCCTGGGCCAATACATTATGACCCCAACTCCCGCCAGCGCAATGAGTCCGCCGATGACGTCGAACCGGTCGGGTTTCGTACCATCGATCTGCCAGCCCCACAACATGGCGAGGACTATGAAGATGCCGCCGTAAGCTGCGTACACCCTGCCGAAGCGCGCCGGTTGCAATGTCGGAACGATGCCGTAGAGAAACAGTATGATGCCACCGATGGGAGCGAGCCACACGCTCTTTCCCTCGCGCAGCCATAGCCACACCAGGTAGCCGCCGGCGATCTCACACAGTCCCGCTAGAAGGAAATAGAAAAGCGATACAGCAATCTGCATGGCCGGGGTGCCTCTTCGTTAGGTGACTGGCCGACAACCCACTCACGATATTGCGAACTAGAACGTCGGCTCAATATCCCAAAAGACGGATGTGTCCGTCATCTTATGCGCCCGCGCGCGTTGGATTGGCACGGTATCCGGCGCGGGGCCGCACTACAGTTGAACGGTGCAATCTACTTGCTTCGTCAACAGCGCCGAGGTGAACTCATGGCTATGGCAGCCCCGATCTACCACACGGCAGGAATGGTACGGGCTCTTCCAGACGACGGCAACCGTTACGGGACCGTTCACGAGGAGCTTCTCGTGACCCCCGCGCCGCGTCTCTGGCACCAACAGATCGTAGTCCGCATTACCACCGCCATCTCCGCGCACCTCGAGAGATATCCAATCGGGTGTGTACTCAGTTCGCCGGCCGATATCTCCTGGGGGCCCGATATACTGGTGCAGCCTGACCTCTTTGTCATGGCTATCGACGAGGCGCGAACGTTGGAGTGGACGCGGGTGAGAAGTCTGCTGCTTGCCGTGGAGGTACTGAGTCCCAGCACTGCCTGCCACGACAGGTTTACCAAACGGCGGTTGTACCAGGAAGTCGGGGTTCCCGATTACTGGATCGTCGACCCGGACGCGCGGTTCGTGGAGGTCTGGACGCCCGATGGATCCGTCCGGCAGAAGGTCGCCACCTTCAGAAAAGAACGGCGGCTCGAACAGCGTTGCGATCTCCAGTCGTGTTTGACCGAGGTATGCACCGGTGGAGCTGAACCGCACGATCCCGGTAAAGTAGTTCCATGCGAGCAGTGTATCGCCGGCGGTATGACCGGCGGCCGCCATGTAACGGAACTCGCCCGGCCCCTCGCCGCGGCCGCCGATCGTTTGGAGATGTTTCCCGGTCGCGTCGAAGAACCGTAACTCCTGCGTACCGCCGTTGGCGATAACGATGCGGCCGTCGGTCAGCCTGAACGCGTTGGTAACGCCATTCAGTTGGTAGTTCTCGTCGCCTTCAACCACGCCAATCTGAACGACGGGATCGGCAGATAGATGCCACGCCTCATCGGCCTGCCACCCAGGCCCCACCCTACTTTTCACATTTCACATTTCACGTCTCACTAAGCCAGAGACCTGCCTAGTGCAGAGCCCTCATCGCGGGCGCCGAGGGCCGCCGCTTCGCCGGATGGGTGTGCAGTGCTTCCCTTATCACTGAGGCATCCGGCACGCCGGACCGCCCGGCCCTGAGGCCGAACACGCGGCACGACGGGCGCTTGTCCAAATGGTTGCGGGACGGGCCCTCTATGTCTACCCCATCGATCAAGATCGTGGGCGATCCCCGGAAGCGATACCGTATGGCGTCTTCCTCGGTCTCGATTCTGCGGACTCTGATCTCCGCCGGGCATTCTTCCCGCTGCAGTACTTCCCGGAGCAAAGCCAGTGCCGGCTCGGTATTCTCACATCCCGGTGCAAAGAGGAATTCAATGTCGATTGGTCTGCAGTACATGAAAAGCCCCGCTTGTTGCCGGCCGATCTCGGCCGTCGTAGAGGTCCGGTCGATCCCGCCCCGGGTGGGAAAGCATCGACCCATAGAGCACATTTCGACGGCCTAACTCAGCCTAAACGCGGCCTAGGACCACGTGGGGATTCATGTAGTGGGGGTGAGAGGGTCTGTGGTACCCGCTCATGCACTGTTTATGGTAACACCTGGCACCACAGAAAAGTTTCGGACCGTTCCCTGTTCTGAGCCTGCGGGTTAGTTTGGCAGCGTGTTTGCCTATCAGCGACAGTGCAGCTTTCAGCTGCGACGGATTGTAAGGAGATAGCCATGTCACAACCAGCGTTCCACTCCGTACCACATGCGCTTGTCACTTTGTCCATTGCCGTTTTCACATGTTTGGTTAGTGTCACTCCACTTGCTGGGCAAGAGATCGAGCCATCGGGATTAAGGGCACTCGAGTACCGTACGATTGGACCCGACGGCAACCGGACGATCGCGATAGTGGGCGAGCCGGGCAATCCCGCGGTAACCTACATCGGCGCCGCATCAGGCGGACTGTGGAAGACCGACGACTGGGGAGCTACCTGGCACCCCATCTTCGACGATCAAGATATTTCCTCCGTGAGTGCTTTGGCGATCGCTCCCACGGCACACAACGTAGTGTGGGCCGGCACCGGCGAGACATTCTTGATCCGCCCGGGTCACGCCATGGGCGATGGAGTTTACAAGTCCACCGATGCGGGCAAGTCATGGCGGCACATGGGCCTGGAAAAAACGGGCCGCATTGCACGCATCGTGGTCGATCCACGTAATGCAGATGTTGTGTTCGCCTGCGCGTTGGGCCACGCGTTCGGTCCGCAACCCGATCGTGGCATCTATAGAACTACCGATGGCGGAAAGACCTGGGATCTCGTACTCCATGTGGACGACGACACCGGCTGCTCGGACATCGCTATCGACCCGAATAGTCCGGACGTTCTCTTCGCTGGTATGTGGTCGCTCCACATCACTACATGGAACTTGAGGAGCGGAGGCCCGGGCGGCGGCGTGTTCGTATCGCGTGACGGCGGAAGCAACTGGTCACGTCTGGGCAAAAAGAACGGATTGCCGGGCGGTTCCGACCACATCGTCGGTAAGGTGGCGGTAGCCGTGGCACCGAGCAACTCGCAACGTGTGTACGCGCTCATCGAGGATACGCAGCCTGGTCTCTATAGGTCCAACGACGGCGGCAAGAGTTTCAAGCTGATCAACCAGCGCCACATTCTAGCAGAGCGTTCGTCTTATTACACGCGGTTCGCCGTCTCGCCCGACGACGAGGACCGGCTGTATTTTGCGTCCGTTTCCTGGAGCGTTTCCAACGACGGTGGTGAAACTTTGCTGCGGAATGTGACGGCAGCGGGTCATGACAACCACGACATCTGGATCGACCCCATGAACGCCGATCGCATTTTGGTGGCGTACGACCAGGGTGCGAGCATCAGCTTGAATCGCGGCCGTACGTACCAGCACGTGGTGCTGCCGATCGCACAGATGTACCACGTAGCCGTGGACAACGAGATCCCCTATAACGTGTACGGCAATCGGCAGGACGGTTACTCCTACCGGGGACCCAGCAATAGCCGGGCGGGGAGTATACCGCTCGGGAGTTGGACCGGTGTCGGCGGCTGCGAGAGCGGGTTTGCCATTCCAGACACGGTCGACCACCGCAGCGTGTGGTCCGGCTGCTACGATGGCCAGTTCGAGCGATTCGACATTAGTACCGGCCACGCAACGAGCGTCCAGATCTGGCCTGACGCCTCGTACGGCTGGGCACCTGCCGAGGTCAAGGAACGCTGGCACTGGAGCTTCCCAATTGCCATCTCACCGCACGACCACAACCGTGTGTACGCCGGTAGCCAACGAGTTCACATGACGACCGACGGCGGCAACAGTTGGACGGTCATCAGCCCCGACCTCACCACCAATGACAAGAGTCACCAGCAGAGTTCGGGGATCTTGACGGTAGACAACCTGATGACGTTCGACGGGGCACTGCTGTTTGCGATCGCCGAATCTCCGTTGCAGGATGGCCTAATCTGGACCGGCAGCAACGACGGGCAGGTCAATATCACCCGTGACGGCGGAAAGACATGGACTAACGTGACCAAGAACATCAAAGATCTACCACCATGGGGAACCGTCGCCAACATCGAGCCGTCGCGGTACGACGCCGGCAGTGCATACATCACGGTGGACCTGCACCAGATGGGCGATTTCGATCCGTATGTCTACAAGACCAGCAACTACGGCAAGAGTTGGACTCGCACAAGTGGAGACATCCCACACTCGGTGAGTAGCTTCGTACATATCGTGCGGGAAGATCCCGTGCGCCAGGGCATGCTCTACTTGGGCACGGACAACTCGGTCTACTTCTCGCTGAACGACGGCAAACATTGGATTCCGTTGCGCAATAACATGCCGCCTGCGCCGGTGTACTGGCTCGTGATCCAGGAGCACTTCAACGACCTCGTAGTGGCGACCTACGGTCGGGGCTTCTGGATCCTGGACGACGTGACTCCGCTGCGGCAACTAGACGCACAAGTACTCGCTTCCGATCTATACGTCTTCTCGCCGCGCGACGCGTACAGGTTCCGTAGCGTGTCGGGTCCTCGCAGCGTCCCCGGCAGCTTCGTTACGGGAACGAATCCAGCATACGGTGCCGACATAAACTATTTTTTGCGGGAAAAAGCCAAGGACACGGTCCGAGTCTCCATTCTGAGTGCCAACAACGATACCGTTCGCGTCCTGACCGGTACCAACCACGCCGGCATAAACCGCGTCACCTGGGATCTGCGTTACACCAAGCCTCGCGAGCCCAAGTTACGTACGAGTCTGCCAAACAAACCGCCCGTTGAGTTGGGGAAGGAGGGCTGGCGTCCCCTCATCACCTGGAACACGCTGCAGCGTCCTCCACTTGCCCCTCCCGGTACTTACACCGTGGTAGTAAAGGCGGGGGACAGTCAACAATCTCAGACCGTTACGGTTCTCAAGGATCCGCACTCCACCGGCTCTTTAGACGACATAGCAGCACAGGTCGCGCTCTCGCGTAAACTGGACGGTATGCGCAACGACCTGGTCGAGATGATCGATCAGTCAGAGTGGTTGCGCAAACAGCTCTACGACCTAACCGACATGCTTGCTTCGCGAAAGGATGCAAAGGACGTAATAGATTCGAGCAAGGCATTGGACAAGCAGATAATCGGATTCGAAAGCAATCTATTTGACGTCAATCTGACAGGTCCGTTCGAAGATTCTTTCCGATCGCCGATGAAGCTCTTCGGCAAGGTCATGAACCTCGCCAACAATGTCTCCGGCAAGACCGATTTCGCGCCGACAACGCAACAGGTCGCCGTTGCCGAGCAGTTCCAACAAATGTTGCAGGAGTATAAGGCACAGTTTCGTGCTCTGATGGACGGCGATGTTGCTGCGTTCAAACGGATGCTGCGAGAGAAAGATCTACCGAGTTTCATTTCGGCGATGCCGTGAGTTGCGGGCATCCCCGTGGGAAACCACAAGACGACATCTTAGAAAGGGGACACCACCTACTAGGGTTTAGCAGTGATTCGCCGGCTGCCGCGCCAGCTCTCGCTAACTCGTCGGTTTCTCCAACCGATACAACCTGACGAACTCGACATCGTTTTCATCTTTTCAGATTCCGAGCACGTAGTCCGTGCCTATGTCGAGCGGTGGATCGTACAGCGGTACGCCTTGCCGCTCGATACCAGGCGGTAGCACTACTTCACCAAGCATCGTTCCTTGCGGTGAAAACACCGTATAGCGCGGTACCGCGTCACTCGGCCACGTGTATTGCACCACCCAGATGTTGCCCAGCACGTCGACCTCGAGTCCACGGTATGGAGGGAACGTCTTTGCGACGGGGAACTTGGCGATCTGGCGCCGCGCCTCCCTGCGCGCATTGTCTCGCTCCCTGGGGATCCGAGATATTATGCGGTCCCAATACATGTCTACGTCCGACCGGGTCACCGCGACTGGGGACAGCGATGCCCTGATCACGCGGATCTCTTGCGAACCGCCGTCCGCCACCAGAATACGGCCGTCGGAGAGCCGACCCACTCCCAACACTCTCGACAGTTGGTAGCGCTGATCGCCGTCGATGACACCGATCTCCACTACGGGCGGTTCCACAACCCGCCATTCCTCTCCACTGCTCCAGGCCGGCGATGTGTTCTCGACAATCGTGACACCGGCGCTGTCGCGGACCACATAAGTACGAGACGGAGCAGACTTAGTACAACCCTGAACCAGGAGAGCTGTGACAAGCCACCATCCTGCCCACCTCGCATTGCTCACCACGACTAGGGCCTGGACGCCGTGAGCGCACCGAGCCCAAACAGCCTGAGCGCGGTGGAATCAGCTACCGCAACACCGAACGGAACACCAGGAGTCCTCACACCCCGTAACGAGATGAATTGTATCTGATTCTCTCTATCTCCTACGGTGGGCTGCCGCACTATGGCGGCCAACGAATCGAACGCAAACGTCCCGTCTACGCTCAGCCGCTCGACTTGCCATGACTCCCAAAACTCCGCTCCGTCGCTCGGCCTGACGAGCCTGAGCCAAGAGCCGTCCAAGAACGCAGAGAACTCCGTGCTGTCGAGCGAGCGAGCCAGATAAACCGTGAGCGTAACATCGACCACAATACCCTGCACCCGCCCGCTCAGACGATACACGCCCTCACGTGGGTCGTCGATGTCGGCAACTGTCAAGAGCGTAGTGGATGTAGCGACCAAGCTTCCAAAGACACCGATCCCTCCGGTCAACCGGTTGATGAACCCGCGACCGGTGAACTGGCTGCTCCTGGAACGGGTGAAGTCAAAGAAGTTCAAGTCGGTCAGAGAGACGGTCATCACGTAGATCCGTCCGCCCCGAAAAATGTCGTCGCCATCGCCCGGTTCGAATGCATCGATGAGATCGCCCGGCAGAGCGATGGCAGTCGTATCGGCCAACACCTTGACTCCCTCGTCGAGATCCTCGCCGGAGATGGCGTTCAACTCGCCGATTCTCAACACCTCGATCTGAAGCAGGCGCCCCACCGCGGCTTGAACGTTCACCCTAAGAGTATCCGTGTCGCGGTTGAAGACCGCGGTGTCGCTGCCGCCGAACATGGTGGACCTGCCGGCCACGTTGAGTGACGCCCCGTTCATTCCCGGCACCTGCGTAGTACCGGTCACGACCTCGCCATCCGGCGTCTCGACCCACAACATGAGGCGATCACCCGGCCGCATGGTCGGACACGACGGCGGTCCCCAGTAGACCCCCGGCAGTTTGAACAAGCCGAACGCCTGCGGCTTGTTGGGGAAGTCGACCGTGGCACCGCATGGATCGCCCGGCATATCCAAATTGGAGACCTGCACCAGGGCGCTCTCTATGGGGATCCGTGGAAAACCTTCGGTCGGGATGTCACCGATCTCAAAGTCCTGAGGATCGATGTCGCCGGTGAACGACCGCTCGAGTACGACAAACTGCTGCGTCAGATCCGGCCGCATGACAGCCTGGACTATGACGGTGGGATCGCCTTGCGGAACGACCACTTCCTTGAGATCACACGCCGTGAGAGCAAGGCTCGCCGCCGTGACTACAGCGAAGGGCCTCAGTAGCACGAACGGGTTGCTCCCGGTGCGAGGGACGCGGTCGAAGGGAATCTTAGAAACCGTGACGTGATAGCGCTCCCGGCTACTGCACGAGAAACGGGATAGACCTGACACTGGCTGAGTCGGAGGCACGGAAAGTCACGCCGTAGCTAATCACAACGCGGTACCAGCCTTTCTCATGAGTGTTCACGTTGGTCCGGCCACTGATCTCGTCCCGTGGTCCCATCCTAATCGGCACCATCGACACGTTGGCGGGACAGCGGGCACCGCCAATGAGATCCCAGCCTTTCGACCACTGTTCGAGCCCTGCACTCACCTTCCCACCGCATGCCGACACAAGTATTGGTACGTCGAGTCGATTCTCGACCGTAAAGGCGACGCTGACCGATCGGTCGAGGCTAGCCTTATCGATCTGCACGCGGACTTCGTCCGAGGGACCGGTGACTATCCAACACCCGATAAAAAGCCAGACCCCAGAAACCACAACATTGCCGTGAGCGGTCACATCACCTGTACCTCCCCATCGAACCTGGTGGCCTTTATCGTTACGGCTGAGTCCCCATACTGGGAACCGTACTCGACACGCAATCGATATGTGCCGGCCGCGAGATCGCAGATCGTTGCGCGGTACATCATGAGCCCGCTATAGTCGGTTCCGTTGCCGCACTTCACCACCGTGATCACCTGTAGAGTCAGTTCGTTGCCGCCCAAGAACTATGCGCTTCATGGGGACAGTCGCTGAGTTCGACCTCCGGACCACGTCGGAGCGTTCGTGCTCCGTTACTCGGTTGACTGGCTCGGTGGCGGTCATGACGATCGTACTTCCCTACCCCGGAAACGCGAGCATGAGCCCGCGACGCACTGAGTCAGTAGGCGGACTCGAGCCCCACCACGTGCAGGCCGCACGCTCTGGCGGCAGTGCCAAGCGCGGCATTGTGCGTGGCCATCACGATCTCCTGTCCCCGAATCTCTCGCCAGACCAGTGCCGTTGCCAGATGGATTGCATCGAGCATACCCAAGGGCGTAGGCAACGGCAACGCGGCCCGCTCGAGCACCACGCTGCTCGGCTCGACCAGGTGCATGGCCTCGGTGAGTCGGTAGACAGTTTCACGACGCAGAGCCAGGTCCCGATCCGAGACATCGCTCACGAGACGGAGTCGATCGAGCGTGCGCAGGCACTCGACCTCCAGCAGTGCACTCGCCACGGCGGTCTCGACGGAGCCCCACTGGGCGAGCCGGTTCGGCTGCCGCAGTATCACACGCAGCACCACCGAAGAGTCGAGATACGCGATCACCGTTCGCCCTGACGTTCCTCCAACAGCAACTCGACTATGTCTAGCTCCAACCCCAACGGGGCCGGCAGCTCAACGTCTTGCAGCGAGCGGCAGTGCGCGAGAGGCCGACGAATGCGGGTCGCCTCCTCCCGCTCGGGGGGCACGAGTCTGGCCACGGGCGTGTTGCGGCTCAAGACCGTTATGCTGCGCCCACCCTGCACATAGTGCAGGTGCTCGCTCAGGTGGGCCTTGAGATCCGCCGTCTTCACCCTCTTCATGGTCATAATATAGTCATAACTAGTCAGCCAGTCTACCGCTCAGTTCGACTCGTCTACACCGGCCACTCGGCTCGGGGTCGCCTCGCCGGAGATGATCGTTGCCGCACCCTTGGCGATGGCCTTGATGGTGTTGGTCACGTGATCCAAGTCGAGAGTTGCTATCTCGTCGGATACCCGGTGGTAGTCCGTATCGACATCGATAGGCGTAGTCGAGATCGAATGCGCCGGCACTCCCAAACGCGCCAGCGTTGCGTTGTCGGAGCGGTAGAACAGGTTCTCGTCGGGGTAAGGGTCTGCGTAAAACGAATATTCCGTACCTTCGACGGCCCTGCTCAGAATCTCACCGAAATCGGACTTGTCGAAGCCGGTTATCCACGCCGTGTTGGGTCCACCCTCGCCGGGCTTGCCGATCATCTCGATGTTGAACATGGCGACGATTCCGTCGGGATCGAGTTGTTGTGAGAAGTAGCGCGAGCCGAACCCTCCCACTTCTTCGGCAGTAAACGTTGCGAACATCAGCGTTCGCTCCGGCTTCCCCAGCGCCTTGAAGTACCGCGCGAGTTCGATCACGGCGGTGGTGCCCGAGGCGTCGTCGTTGGCGCCGTTGGCGATCGAATCTCCCTCCACCGGCGAGCGGATACCGATGTGATCGTAATGGCCGGAGAACAACACGATCTCGTCAGCCCGCTTACCCGGTATTACACCCACCACGTTGGTGAGCTCGTGCTCGGTCACCTTGTTCACAACGCGGACGTCGAGAGACCTGGCACGCGTCTGTCGGGTGAGCACGAGCACGCACGCCGAGCTGTCGGTGAGCTGCATCGCGTGACTCGGACCCGACACGAAGCGCCGGATTCTGTCGAACAGCTCCTTCTGACCTTCGTCGACCAACAACAATGTATTTCCCGCCCCCCGCCGCCGGGCCGAGAACTCACCTATGAGATTGTCGTTCGGCCCGATCCTCACCACCTCGACGTCGCGAGGTGAGGTCCAGTGGAAAGATTCCTGTTGTGAAACAATCGCCACGCGGTCGTCCGGAATCGACCGTCCGTTTACCACCACCTTCCGGCTCTCGGGATCGAGCGAATACGCCGGGAAGCTCTGCAGGTAGCTGTCGAGACCTTCCATCCTATCGAGTCCGATGGCGGCGAATTCTTTGGCGATGAAATCCTCGGCTTTTTCGATACCGGGCCCGAACGCATCGCGTCCCTCCATGGAGTCGGCGCTCAGGGTGGAGAGAATGCGCTCCACATCAACGCGCTCGATCTCCGGTTTGGCGCCGAGACACGCGGTGGACAGTATGGCCCATAAGGGCAACGTGGTACGCAAGTTCATAGCGGCATTCCAGTCTGTCCCTGTAGCTCCGACGACCAATACAGTCATGACAAGTCTCCCGTCTATGTCTCACCAGGCAAGTTCGCTCGTGGTAGGCGCTGACGCGTCTCGAGTGTTGTGACCAACCTATCGAAATCCGGCACGCCCGCTAGAGCAGCGAACGCGGGCTCTGCGTGAAGCTGCGGTGCATCCGCCCAACCGGCGTCGACCGCCTGTCGCAGCGATTTCAGCGATTCATCCAGCCGACCGAGCGTTGCGTGATAGATCGCGAAGTCGTAGTAGGCGTGCCCGGGGGCACCTTCCCATACCCATTCGAAGCCCGATCCCTCAAGTGATTCCATGAGGCCTTGGGCGGCTGCGGCCTCGCGTGCGGACTCACGCCGCATCTGGAGCGCCCAAAACGATTTGGCGAGTCCCAGATGCGCCCGCAGACGAAAGTATGCGGTACCTACTTTTGGGCTGTTCTCCGCCGCCACTTTGCGACCTTGCGTGAATTGCTCGATGGCTCTGTCGAAGCGCCGGGCACGGAACGCCGATTCGCCCAGCCCGCGTGCGCCGGTTGATGCGTGGGATCCAAGTCGATCGTTCGCTGATACATGGGAACGGCCGCGACATAACGAGAACCGCTTACCGGCCCCGGGATGTGCAATGCGGCGCTGAGGAAATAGTGGGCGAACGCATTGTCGGGCTCGAGTTCGATCGCACGCCGGCCTGCTCGCTTCGCTTCGTCATACATCTTCTTACGGGTGTAGGCGTAGGTAAGCCATTGATGTGCCTCGCCCAACTCGGCGTCGAGTTCCGCGGCGCGCTTGAGCCGCTCGATCCCTTCGTCCAAGTCCCGTGGATCGCCCCGCCCGATGTAGCGAAAGATCACAATGCTTCCCAACCCCGAGTGTGCCAGCGCGTATTCGGGATCGATCGAGACGGCCCGTTCGTAACACTCCGCGGCCTCACGAAAGGAGTCCTCGTTGAACCGCGTGAACAGCTGTCTACCCCTCGCATACCACTCGTACGCTTCGAGCGTGCTCGTCTCGTTCTTCCCAATCTTCTCGTGCTCGCCGGTCGAGAGCTCGATATCGAGCACGTCCATCAGGTTCGTGACAATGCGGTCCTGGAGCGCAAAGATATCGTCGACCGTGCCGTCGAGCTTGGCTACGCCAACGATCTTACCGGTTTGCGCATCCCGAAACTGAGGGGTGATGCGGATGTGCGTGCCCATCTACTGAAAGCCGCCCGAAACGATCCACCGAGCGCCGAGCTTGCGTCCCAAAACGACTTCATCGTCATCCGCTGCAGCGCCAGTCGCACGGGCTACGTCGTCACGCGGTACGATCTTGAGACGGGCCAACTTCTTGAGATCCACCGTCACGGTCTCTGCGATACCGGTACACAGCCAATCGAGTTCGCTATTGTGCGACAGGTTGACAAAGTCGAACACCGCGATGGAGTCGACAGTCGCAGTGGCTGGGCCGGCACCTTTGCCAACGCTTTGTTGATCACCTGCTCGAGGGAGTGGGGCACGGTGTCACGCACGGTCCGGAGCGGACGCAGTGGGTCGGTGAGTCGCCGCGCCATGATGGCCTGCGCCGTAGGACCCGTGTATGGCGGCTCGCCGGCGAGCATCTCGTACAGCACGCACGCGAGACTGTATTGATCGCTGCGGCCATCGATGGTCGTTTCGCCCGATGCCTGCTCGGGACTCATGTACGCCGGCGTTCCAACAGCGAACCCGGTTTCCGTAAGCCGGTCGCCCACCTCCGTCACCGCTCGGGCGATGCCGAAATCGGTTACGACCGCATGGTCTGACTGGAAGAGAATGTTCTCCGGCTTGATGTCCCGGTGTACTATCCCAAAGCTGTGGGCGTAACTCAGGCCGTCGGCCACCTCACGCGTGATCTGCAACGCTTCGTCAATACCGAGCTGTCGCTCGCGCTCGAGGCGGGCGCGGAGCGAT
>JBHHZE010000073.1:0-13653 GCA_046757925.1 Gemmatimonadales bacterium | reverse complement strand
TCGCACGCCGGGTGCGGGACATTTTTCTCGCCACGGATGGAGTCGTGGATGTGGATTGGTCGGTAACCGCACCCCACGCAGAAGTACATGCCACCGTGCGTCAGGTCGAGGCTGTCCGTGCGGGCAGCAACACGGTTGACGTTGCGCGCACCGTTGCTGCATCGATGGGAGGAGCGAACGCCGGACTGTTGCACGACGACGACGCGGCCGAGCCCGTTGCTCTTCGTGTGCGGCTGCCCGATTCCTCGAGCGGATCGCTGCGCGAATTGAGCGCTCTCCCCATTTCCACCCCGCGTGGTGCCCGGTTGCTCGGTACGCTAGCGGATATCGATAGCGCGGGCGCGGCAACGGCAATCTTTCACAAGAACTTGAAGCCCGTGGTGTACGTGACGGGAGACGTGGCCGGCCGGCTCGAAAGCCCGGCCTACGCGATGCTCGATATGCGCAAACGCCTCGACAGCCTGGGTGCGGGGGTAGTGACCCATTGGGCAGGCGCACCCACATCCACGGAAGAGCCGTCCGTGGTCTGGGACGGAGAGTGGCAGATAACGAGGGACGTGTTTCGCGATCTCGGTATAGCCTTCGCCGCGGTGCTCGCGCTGATCTACGTGTTGGTCGTCGCGTGGTTCCAGTCGTACACGGTGCCCCTGGTGATCATGGCACCCATCCCACTCACGCTGGTGGGCATTCTCCCGGCGCACGCTGTCACCGGAGCGTTCTTTACCGCTACGTCGATGATAGGGATGATAGCCTTGGCGGGCATCATAGTACGTAACTCGATTCTGCTCGTCGATTTCGTTAGGCTGGGCGTCGAGCGCGGCGAGTCACTGCACGACGCAGTCGTGGCTGCCGGGCTCGTTCGCGCGCGACCAATCATCCTCACAGCAGGCGCCGTGGTCATCGGCGGATTCGTGATGCTGTCCGACCCGATCTTCCAGGGCCTGGGCATGGCGCTGATAAGCGGCGCGATAGTCTCCACAGGCCTCACGTTGATTGCCATTCCACTTCTGTATTACGAGCTACAACGATGACGAAAAAGTCTTCGCCATTGACACGGAGGAATTACTATGAAAATACAATACATGATCCGACGTATCGCCGGCACATTCGTGCTTGCGTCGTTGGCCCTGGGCTATTGGGTAAGCCCCTATTGGTACCTGTTTACCGCGTTCGTGGGCGTAAACCTGCTACAATCGAGCTTTACCAAATGGTGCCTGATGGAAAACATCCTGACAGCGTTGGGCGTGGGCGACGAGACCGACCTGCGCTAGCTATCTAGCTGCGGCGGCCGGTCGGGGACACGGTCGAGAACATCCAGATAGTCGGCGCGACGACCCCGGCGGCCCCGCTCCTCGAGATAATCGACGGTCATGAGCACAGCCGCTTTCTCGGCGACAGCAACGGCAATGAATTGATTGATGGAGACATCGTCTTGCGCGGCAAGCTCGCGCACTTTTGCGTGCAATGACTCCGGCAGGCGCAAATTCAATGTACTCATTCTCAGCCTCCCACTACTAACAGAAATTCGCGGGGCGTCATGACGTCGAGCTCAAACTGCGCAGCCCGAGCAAAGCTGCGGAGATTGAACGTAACGATGTATCTACACCCCGCAGCCACGGCCAGCTCCAGCACGATCTCGTCCTTGGGATCCCTTAGGATGGGCCGCCACAGAAACTGAATGGCTCTATTGTCTCCAATACGGCAGAGATAGTCCACTACAATACCAGACACTTTGGCAAGGGTCGGATATCTCCGGCGCCTGGGGGATCGGTGGGATTCGTAGTCAGGGAGAGTCTTGTCTGACAGGTCCTACCGGATCGGCGACGGATGGCGCGGCTGTACCGAACCGCCGGGACGGCGCAACCTCCCTCGCCGCACCTGCTCGATGTTCTGCTGGAATCGCCGCATCATGAGAACGAGCTGCGCCCGCTGCACGGGCGTCAGGAACTCCGCGTATCTCTGTTGGTCTGCCTTGGCGAGTTCCAACAGCTCTGTTTGCACGACCGTCAAGGAATCGATGAGACCGGCCACGCTGTCGCTATTGGCAGCGACGCCGGGCCGCATTTGCCGCTCCAGCGCCGTTAGGAACATGCGCTCACGACGCTGGATCTGCGTGCGCTGCTGAAACGAATTTCCGGCTACCTCGCGGAACTTCTCGAATTGCTCGTCCGACAAACCGGCTTGCATGCGATAATTGCGTAGCAGTCGTTCCATCACCTGCTGCATCAGTGCTTGCCGCTGCGGCCTGGCCTCTTGAGCCCGGGCCGAGCCGGCAAACACGGCGGCGACGGCCGCCGCCAACCAAAGCTTCCGCATCATCCCTCCATTATATCAAGCAGCTCCCGGAGCTGCCCTTCGGTCAAGTTTTCGAGATTCGCGGCCAACTCGTGAACCGGCACCTCCTCTTGCAACGAATCGAACACCTCTTCCAATTCATCCACTTGAAGTAACTGCAGCTCCATCGGGACGGCAACGTCGGCCACGACGACCCGCGTCCGCGTCAATTCGGCGCGACCAAGCACACCGACGGCCAGCAGGATCAACGCGGCTGCCGCCATGGCCTGGCGGACTCTGGTCCTCCGCCACCAGACCACGCGGACCGGCTCCGCCTTGAGCCGCTCGATCACGGCCCGGGCAGTACCCTCGACATCCAAGCGCTTGGCAGCACTCCGGCCCAACCGCTTGGCGATCCGCTCTAGCTCACTCTGATCTATAGTCATACAACACCTCTTCCAACCTAAGTCTACCGCCTCTACCGTCCTTGACCGTCCTCGACCGTCCTCGACCGTCCTCGACCGTCCTCGTCAAAGACCCAGCCCCTTCTTCAGCCGCTTCACGGCGTGATGGTAGTGCACCCTTGCCGCACCCGCCGTCGTCCCCAACGCCTCGGCGATGTCGTCGTATTCGCATCCCTGCTGGGCCCTGAGCAAGAAAACATCTCGCTGCATCGGCGGGAGATCCTCCAAGGCCGCCTGCAAGCGCACCTCCAGGTCCCGCTCTACTACCGCCGCGTGCGGGTCGCCCGCCTCGTCCACCACGTCCCTGTCGTTCAGAGCCACAACCGGCCGTCTCACGTGCCGGCGCCGCAGATCCTTCAGTGCGTTAGACCCGATGGCCAGCAGCCATGTACGAAAGCTCGCCGTGCCGCGATAGCTCTCGATGCGGCGGAACGCACGAAAGAACGCTTCCTGCACCAGGTCGTCGACGTCATCGCCGGCCCCCGCCCCACCCAGGTAATGCGCCAATGCCGGACCGTGACGCCGCACCAGTTCCGCCGCCGCCCGTTCGTCTCCGTCCCGCCAGCGGCCAATCAGGTCGTCGTCGGGTGGCGTCTCTGCGGGCCTAGTCACCTGCACACCAGAATAGACGGTCCATAGGGGGCGATGTTAAGTCCTATGAAGACGTTAAGTGGGCACCTACCCTCGGGACGGATACTCGAACCCCTCGTAGGCAAACGCTCTCTCGATAGCGGTCACGTCCCGGTCGCTCCCGCCTGCTGCGCGGACGGCCTTTCTCCACTCGGCCCCGACAAGCCGTTTCATCCCGTCGATCACGTCGTTCGCGTCTTCGGGTGACAAACCAAAGCGTGCCGCCTGGGACAAAATATTGTCCCGCCTGGCCACCCGACCGAAGCGACCACACGTAAGTGCCAAATCGCGCCGTTCGACGGAGTGCATCGGGTTGGGCGTGAGGTCGTACGCTGGCGCCAAGGTCCAATCCTTGCCCGGAGCGATGAGCGAGTGGTTGCGTGGGTGGTCGTCGGTATTCGAGATCAATGCGCTAAACACCACTCGCCGGAACAACTCGTGCTTGTCCCGGACCGGAGCTGCCGACCAACGCTGCACCTCGTCGGCGAGGGAGACGTAGGACCAATTCCGCCGATCCACCGCGCTCTCTTCCGCATCTAGCACGGTTAAGGCGCTAACCATCCGATGTCGGTGATATCCTCCGCTCACGCGCGCCCGATCGAAGCGGCGGACGAGCAAGATCGACTCCACCCCGATGCGCTCGATTCTGGTTTCCGGGACGCGCATCCCGCAGTGGGCGGCCAACTCGAGCATCGCGGCCTCGACGGGAGCGTTGTTCCAGCGGTCACCTCTAGTGGGGAACTTGGCGATCCACAACCCGGCATCATCCTCGACTACCGCCTTCGGCCTGGCCCCGCCCATCGAACTACCCGGAGCAAGCAATTCTGCAACGTACTGAGGCAGCTGATTCTCGTATCGCTCCTCCTCCACGGCGGCCGCGGCCTTGCGAAGTTCCGCAAGCTGCATCACGGACCGATAGATGGCTGGACGCCGAGGCGGAACCGCCGTCGGCCCGAACGATAGCGCGCCGGCGCGGTCGTCACCTGCAGCCATGAGGTAGTCGAACTCGTCCAGATCCTGGTGACCCAGCCGGTGCTCGATGACCCTCCTACCCCACGCGTCCGGCGCGGCGTCTCGCAGCACGCCGAACATCCCATTCAGCTTTGCCGTGCGGTACTCCCGAGGACTCAGCGGAAGCTGGAACGGGTCGAGGGCAACGGCGTGGTAACGGCCGAGAAACGAACGCCCATAGACCAGTCGACCAACGCATGCACCGCCGCGCGTAGGCTCCCGCACAAAGCGGGCGCAGGGCACTACCTCGAGCGATTGAGGGAGCTGGAGGTAAACGAAACATTCCTTAGAAATCATCGCTCAGCTCGCGCGACATCCCAACTCGCGTGGGGCGCTTGGCAGCCTCCAGAGTGATCCCCTCCACGTCGGCCTCGGGATGGGCCAACGCCGCCACCGCATGGTGGAGCCCCATGGCCCAGAGCACTGCGGTGTACGCGCCGATGCCGGTGCCCAGGGCGCCAGCTTCGATACGATTCATAGTGACTTTGCTGATGCCGGCCTTTTTGGCCAGATCTTCCTGCCTGAGTCCCCGTCGGACGCGGGCGGTGGCGATGTTGGCGCCCAGTTGCTGGATGGCGGAGGTAACAGCCGCCGGGGCGCCGAGGCTAGTGATGTTGCGGCGTGGCATACTCATATTCCAGTATGATAGACGTTACTGTAACGTATATAAGCTATAGATTATCATACCAACAAACAATTGTCGGGACTCCAACCAATTGTCTTACTCCCAGTGTCCCCCCTTGTCCTTTTCTAAAGATCCCTTAATATTACTCGAACGAACGTTCGATTGAGCAAGGAGCACAAGCATAGTCGCCATTCTCTACGACCAGCGGCGCGACCATCTCTTGGCCACCGCGGCGCGCGTCTTCGCCGAGCAGGGGTTCCACGCGACCTCCATGAGGGATCTCGCCGGCGCCACTGGAATGAGCCTGGCCGGCATGTATCACTACGTGAGTGGCAAAGACGAACTGCTCTATCAGATCCAAGAGCGCTGCTTCAGTTCCGTGATACGGGATGCCCAGACCCAGATCTGCGGTGCCAGCGACCCAACCGAACGGCTCGTCCGCTTCATCGTACATCACGTAACTTATTTCGCGGAACACATGAGCGAGATGAAAGTCCTATCCCACGAAGCCGAGAGCTTGGCGCCGCGGCACCGGAGCAAGATCGAACGTCTGAAGCGCCGTTATGTGGACCTTCTCCTTAAATTGATTGAGGAGACCGATACCCTGGCGCCGCCGCTCGACGCCAGGGTCGCGACATACGCGCTGTTCGGCATGATGAACTGGATCTACACGTGGTACGATCCCGCAGGTGCCGTCACACCGAACGATCTGGCGGACCAAATGGCAACCCTGTTCCTTCACGGAATACAGACGGCAACACCTTCTTCGCAATCATACGGAGGCTGACTCATATGGCGACCACAGCAACACCCAAGACCGAAGCGGCGAGCGACGCGGCAACGCTCGTCAATTACAGCGTTCAGGACGGGCTCGCGATCATGGAGTTGAGCGACCCACCCGCCAACACTTACACGCACGAGATGATGCGCCAGCTCGACGAGGCAATCCTCGAGGCGCGCATGGACGACGACGTGGAGGTCATCATCCTCCGCGGCGAAGGCGACAAGTTCTTCTCGGCCGGTGCAAACATTCAGATGTTGTCCGAAGTGACGCCGCGCTTCAAGTACTTCTTCTGCCTGCATGCCAACGAGACGCTCAACCGCCTGGAGCACACACCCAAGCTCGTGATCGCAGCGCTCAACGGACACACCGTGGGCGGCGGCTTGGAGATCGCGATGGCATGCGACATCAGACTTGCGCGCAAAGATGCCGGCAAGATCGGTCTCCCGGAAGTAAACCTCGGCGTGCTCCCAGGTACCGGTGGCACGCAGCGGCTCTCCCGCCTCATCGGCAAAGCGCGTTCTATGGAGATGATGGTGACCGGTGAGGTGTTCTCGTTCGAGAAGGCCAAGGAAATCGGGCTCGTCAACGACGTCTTCCCGAAGGACACCTTCTGGGACCAGGTGTTGATGTACGCCAAGCAGTTCTGCACGCCCAACAAGGCGGCAAAGGCGGTCGGTAGCATCAAGCGCGCGGTCTGCTCGGGCCTGGAAGTGCCGTTCGAGAGCGCGCTCGCCATAGAACGGGAGCTACAGCAGGGTCTGTTCCAGAGTGAGGACGCCAAGGAGGGACTCGCGGCGTACGTCGAGAAGCGTATGGCGGAATTCCAAGGTAAGTGATGAAGACAGAACTCTTCATCAATAACGAATGGCACTCGGCGGCATCCGGTAAGACACTCGACGTAACCAACCCCGCCACAGAAGAGGTTATAACGTCGGTGGCGGCAGCGGGTGAAGACGATGTGAATGCCGCGGTTCACGCGGCACGTACGTGCTTCGACAGCGCCGAGTGGCGATCGCTGCCCGCACGCAAGCGGGGCGCCATGCTGTACCGTGCGGGCGAACTGCTGATCGAGCGTCGCAACGACATAGCGAAACTGGAGACCCTGCAGAACGGCAAACCGCTGTTCGAATCGAAGATCGACGTGGCGATGAGTGCGGAGACGCTCAAGTACTACGCGGGCTGGGCGGACAAACTGAGTGGCGACGTCATCTCGGTCAATTCGGGTGACTTCGTTTACACCGACCGCGAGCCGCTGGGCGTGGTGGGAGCGATCGTGCCCTGGAACTTCCCACTCAACCTGGCGAGTTGGAAGTTCGCGCCTGCGTTGGCGGCGGGCTGTACCCTCATCTTGAAACCGGCGAGCGAAACTCCGCTTACCGCACTGGCGATGGGCGAGATCATGCAGGAGGCCGGCTTCCCCGCCGGTGCGTTCAACGTGATCTCCGGCTCCGGCAGCGTTGCGGGCAATGCGCTGGTCAAGCATCCCGACGTCGACAAGATCGCCTTTACGGGTTCGACTGAAGTCGGCAAGCGCATCATGCGCGATGCCGCCGAAACCGTTAAGCGCGTGACACTGGAATTGGGCGGCAAGAGTCCCAACATCATCTTTGCCGATGCAGACTTGAAGGCGGCAGTGCGCGGCGCACAGAACGGAATCTTTTACGGCAAGGGCGAAGTCTGCGCCGCCGGATCGCGGCTGTTAGTAGAGAGCTCCGTGCACGATCAGGTAATCGAACAACTCGCCGCACGAGCCAAACGACTCGTGCCCGGCGACCCGCTCGACAAGGACACGCGGCTTGGCGCCGTCGTCTCCAAGGCACAGCAGGAAACGGTGCTCTCCTACATAGAGTCGGGCAAGGGTGAGGCGACACTCGTGGCGGGTGGCAATCCGACACAGGTGAACGGCAAGGGCTATTTCGTCGAGGCCACGGTGTTCGACGACGCCAAGCCCGGCATGAAGATCGTGGACGAAGAGATCTTCGGCCCCGTGCTGTCGGTCTTGTCGTTCGACGACGTAGACCAAGGCATCGAACTCGCAAACAAGACGATGTACGGCCTAGCTGCGGGTATTTGGACCAAGGACATCCAGAAGGCCTTCCGGGTCGCGCGTTCTATCCGGGCTGGCACCGTCTGGGTCAATACGTACAACCTGTACGACTCGGCGGCACCGTTCGGTGGATTCAAGGCGAGCGGGTTCGGACGCGACCTGGGCAAGGAGGCGCTCAACGGCTATACGGAGACAAAGACGGTTTGGGTGGGATTGAAATGAGAGATGCGTTTATCTGTTCCGCCGTCCGAACGCCCGTCGGCCGTCACGGGGGCGCGCTCGCCAACGTGCGCCCCGACGACCTCGCCGCGATTGCGCTCAAGGCCGCGGTCGAGCGCGTGGACTTCGACCCGGCCAAGCTGGATGACGTGATTCTGGGGTGTGCCAATCAGGCGGGCGAGGACAATCGCAACGTCGCGCGCATGGCATCTCTCCTCGCGGGGTTTCCCATCGAGATTCCCGGACAAACCGTAAACCGACTATGTGGATCGGGACTCCAGGCGGTCGCGAGTGCTGCGCACGCTATCAAAGCCAACGAAGGCGACGCCTTCCTGGCCGGCGGCGTGGAGAGCATGACCCGCGCACCGTACGTCCAGTTGAAACATGGCGCCGCGTGGGACCGCCGGCCGCTTCAAGTTGCCGATACGACCCTGGGCTGGCGTTTCGTGAATCCGCGCATGCCCAAGGAATGGACGATCTCGCTGGGGGCGACAGCCGAACTCGTGGGCAAGGATTACGGCATCACGCGCGAAGAGCAGGACGCGTTTGCCTTGGAGAGCCAGCGCAAGGCTGCCGCGGCAATACAGGACGGGGTGTTCAACGACGAGATAGTTGCCGTCAGCGTGCCACTGCCCAAGGGCAAGACCGGCCAAGTAACCGTAGACGAACATCCTCGACCCGACGTAACGCTCGAGAAGCTCGCGAAACTCAAGCCGGCGTTCGTGGCCGAGAACGGCACCGTGACCGCGGGCTCGGCGAGCGGAATCAACGACGGCGCCGCCGCCCTGCTGGTGGTGGGAGGAACTCCGACCGGTCTAAACGGACTACAGCCGCTGGCGCGCATCGTCGGCACCGCGGTCGCCGGCGTGGATCCGGCCCGCATGGGATTGGGTCCGGTGCCTGCCACCCGCAAACTGCTCGAGCGTACCCGTGTCAGCGTGAACGCGATCGATCTGATAGAGCTGAACGAAGCCTTTGCCGCTCAGTCGCTCGCCTGTATGCGCGAACTCGAACTCGACCCGGCGCGCGTGAACATCTACGGCGGCGCGATAGCGTTGGGTCACCCACTGGGTTGCAGTGGTGCCAAGATCCTCACGACTCTGGTGCACGCACTCGCGCGCACGGGTGGTCGCTACGGGTTGGCGACCATGTGCATAGGAGTGGGTCAGGGAATTGCGATGTTGGTGGAGCGGTTATGAGCGATGCCCATGTGCTGACCGAGACCGCGGCGGGAGTGGGCACGATCACGCTCAACCGGCCCGACAAGCTCAATGCGTTCGCCGGGCAGATGCGCCAGGAACTCGCCGAAACGGTGAGCGCCATGGCCGATGACGCTGCCGTTCGAGTGATCGTCATCACGGGTGCCGGTAGAGCGTTCTGCGCCGGCGCCGATATCGGGTACATGAAGCGACTGCTCGAAGAAGACGATTACGAGGCCGCCCGAGCTCTGGTCGAGGCCGGTCGCTCGGTGGTCACTACGATCCGTGCGACACCCAAGCCCGTGATCGCGGCGATCAACGGTCCCGCCGCAGGTGGTGGTGCCAACATGGCGCTCGCGTGCGACATCCGTATTGCATCCGACAGGGCGACCATAGGACAGACGTTCAACAGGATCGGACTCCACCCCGACTGGGGCGGCACGTATTTCTTGCCCCGCCTGGTGGGTCCTTCAAGAGCGCTCGAGCTGATCTTCTCCGCCGAGATGTTGGACGCCGCAAGTGCACTGGAGATGGGACTGTTCAACCGGGTCGTGCCGCACGACGAACTTGCGGGCGAGACGGCGGCGCTGGCGCGCATGCTGGCCGACAAGCCTCCGATCGCCTTGGCGCTCGCCAAGAAGGCGATTTACGCGAGCGACGACAGCAGCCTCGAGCGAATGCTCGACATCGAATTGGATCATCAACTGCAGTGCTTCAAGAGTCACGACGCCAAGGAAGGACTACAGGCGTTCTTGCAAAAACGATCACCACATTTCGAAGGTAGGTAGAGAATATGATTCGCAAGGTCCACAACTGGGATGATTGGATCGACTACTTCTACGTCTGGCAGGACGCGCTGGGTCTCGAGCGATCCGAGCTTCGTGACTTCAAATTCGACGTCAAGTTCGGCGAACCGGAAGCGACGGCGATAGAGTTTGGACACTACAAGGGACAACTCAAGTGGCCCACGTTGATGCACATCCCCGACCAGCGGATTCGCGATGCACTCATGAACCTGATCATCTATCAGGGCGACACCGAGTTCGCTTCGGTGGAGCAGCAGCGCAATCTCCTACTCAACCCGCCCAGTGACTACGACATGCTCGCGATCATGCGTGTCATGTGCGAGGAGATGCGACATGGCTGGCAGATGTCGTATCTTCTGTGCGAACATTTTGGTGATGAAGGCAAACGAGAGGCGCAGAAGATGCTGGAGCGCACGGCGGACGAGGGTCAGCGACTGCTGGGCAGCTTCAACGAGCTGGTCGACAACTGGCTCGACTTCTTCACCTACACTCAGTTCATCGATCGCGACGGCAAGTTCCAGCTCAAGATGCTGTCTACCTCGGCGTTCGATCCGTTGGCTCGTTCCATGGGACCGATGCTCAAGGAGGAGAGTTTCCACCTCGGCACCGGCAACAACGGGCTGCTCAGGATCATCAAGGCAGGGATCATTCCGCCCGAGGTCATGCAGCGGTTCTTCAACAAGTGGGTGCCGACCGCGTTCGATCTGTTCGGGACCGATCACTCGAGTTCCGCGCACTGGGCGTACGTCTGGGGCTTGAAGGGCCGGTTCGACGAGCGCGAGAACCCAACCGAGGCCGACAAGGACGCCTTGAACGACATGTCCCGCCAGCTCTATCGACAGGAATGCGTGCGCCTGGTCGACAGACTCAACAAATACATTCCCGACCGCGACCGCTGGCTGATGATCCCGGACATCAAATTCAATCGGAATATCGGCGAACACGCGCACATGCATTACGATGTCCACGGGAACGAGCTGAGCGCTAGTCGCTACGACGAGTACATGGCATCGGTGACGCCGTCCAAGGAGGATTACGATCTGGTTCACAAGCTCACGAAGGAGCCCAACTGGATCGAACCGCGCGACATCTCGAAGAATTGACGCGCGTAATAGCGCACCGTGGCGCGTCGGGTAGAGAGCTCGAGAACACGCTAGCCGCCTTTCGCGCCGCAGTGGAACTGGGTGCGGACGGGGTCGAACTCGACGTTCACGTAACGTCGGATTCGAGGTTGGTCGTGCATCACGATGACGTACTCGCCGGCAAACTCATCCGCCATGCCACGCTCGACGAATTGCGCGCGCAACCGCTCGGCAACGGTGAACTGGTCCCTACGTTGGACGATGTGTTGGAGGAACTGGGTGACGCGGTAGATGTCTTTATCGAGGTAAAGGAACTACCCGCCGAGCATGACGGCACGCTGTTGTCGGTGCTGGACAGCGGACCGGCTTACGAACGCTACCGGGTTCACTCGTTCGATCATCGCATAGTGCGGAGACTCCGCGACGCGCGGCCTTCCCTACCCTGCGGTGTGTTGTCGGCTTCGTATCCACTCGATCCAATTGCACAAGTCAGAGACGCGATGGCTACGTCACTGTGGCAAGAACAGTCGCTGATCGAACGCGACCTAGTGGAGCTGGCGCACAACAAGAGTATCGAAGTTTGTGCGTGGACGGTGAACGACGATGAACGGATGCGCGCGCTCGTAGAACTTGGGGTTGACGCTATTTGTACGAACTATCCGGACGTTGCTAGGAAGGTGTGCCGCAGATAACACTGATTTCCGCAGAAGGAGCGGTTCGCCCCGTGCGGAAGCGAGCGGCTTCGTCAGAGAGGACCGAGGTATGGCAGCATAATAGCTGGATATACGACTATCGCCCGCTCTCGGCTACCGCCAACCGCAAAACAGCCTGCTCTTGGCTGGGAGTCAGCAAGCCTACGCGAGCAAACCGAATTATCCCTTCCTTGTCGATCACTAGAGTCGCGGGAACAGCAGTCAAACGGAGGTTTTCTCCAAGGGCCCCGGGACCAACCGGGACCCACTCCGGAATCTCCGCGTCGTCGACGTATGGAGCGCGGGCCGATTGACTCATGGAAATAGCATGCACCTCCACATCCGGCAACAGTCGGCGTCGGATCCGTCGCCAGCCGGACACCTGATCCTTGCAGACACCACATCCATTTAGGTAGAAGAAGAGTACATGTACTCGACCACTTGAAAGATCGAGAGCTGCGTCACCGGAGTCGCCCAGCACCTTAACTGCCATCCCACCCACACGAGAGCCGATCATGGATCTCTCGCGCGGCGATATTCCGCGCAGATCAGCAGGAATTATGCGCCTGATTCCGATAGACACTCCGAGGATTACGAGGACCAGCGCCACAGCGTTGAGAGCCTTAACTCGTCTAGCCGTAGTGACGCGTAGCCGTACATTGTTATCCAACACCATCAACGTCTCATACCAGTATCGTCTGTGAACGTGCTGTCGGTGGATGAACTTTGTGGAAGCACGAACTCTGCGATCATAGGATAAGGTTCGCTTATGGCACCGTAGAGCAGCGAATCATCCGGGCTAACTGCTATCACGCCGACCGGCTGATCGAGCGCGAGTTCCTCGATCAGCCTGCCAGTCCAGTCGAAGACGTGAACCTGCCGGGCTCTGGGCGCCGGACCGCAGTCCTTGCAGAAGGTCACGTAAACAAACGAATCGCTTGCGGCTAGACCGGCGTGCACGGTGGACGGAGGTCCCCGCGAATCCGGCGATCTCGGTGATACTTCTATTGGCTCTGCTGCACGGCCGATGGCGTCTCCATCGCTCCGAAACAACAACACCTGACTCAACTCCCTGTACGCGACCGCTACCTTGGAACGAGTGGGATCTGCCGCCAGCTGATACCTGTTTAATATGTACGCGAGCGGGCCGGGATAAACGTCGCGGGACACCGGCGGAGTGCCGACGCGTTTGATCAGCTTCGATGCCGTCGAGTCCATTATGAGAAGGACGCCATCGAGGAACGAGCCGCCGGCAACCAGCCCGCCTGCAGTGGGGAGTACTTGTTCGACAGCTACTCCTACCCGTTGATGAACCTCTTTGACCACAGTAACAACACCCGACTCTCCAATTTGGAACAAGCTGAGCCGCTTGTTGCCGCTGTCGTAAATCCACACGCGGAGCGGCTCGGTCGACTCAAGTGTTAGAAAAGCAGGGTCCTGGATTTCGCCCGGTCCCTCACCGACGTTTCCAAATCGCGTCAACACCTGCCCAGTACGTCTATCCATGACAGTGATGTAGGGTGCCGCCCACGCGTCAGCTACCACCAGTTTCTCTCCAGCCACAACTATTCCGACCGTCAATGACCAGATGTTCGTATCTCCTAGGACGCGCCCCACCTCCAAACCGGAAAGCAGCCGACTGTTCTCTGAATCACAGGCATTGACAGTTATGGCGCACAGGAGACATGCACCCGCACGCATCACAGGCGACGGAGGAAGATTCATCTCACCAAACTCGACTCCAAATGATGTTCCGGCGAGCCCTTAACAGGTTGCTGAAAAAGTCGACTTTTCGTGGTGGTGTCAATCGTCGGTTCTTC
>JBHHZE010000072.1:0-13858 GCA_046757925.1 Gemmatimonadales bacterium | reverse complement strand
TCACGAACCGTCCTCGTCGCTGATTATGTTCGTGATGTCCTTTTGACTCAGGAGCCTGTTGAAGCTTGCGAGATCCTCGCGTTCTATGGTCGCAAAGCTGTCCAGATACTGTTCGAGCAGCACTTTGTAGCGTTCGTGGACCTCGATCTCCTGGGTGGTCGGGACAAAGTCGGAGCTTCCTATGTAACCGGCGAGGCTCGTGATCTTGGCGTAAAGCCGGCGTGGCCAACGAAGACGGTCCTGACCCGCGAGACCCCCAGACATTCTCAGGTCGGTGAGTTTCATTTCCAAGTCGATCAGCTTGCGGTCGATCGCGTCTCCCGAAGCTGAGACCTCCGATCCATCGTCCCTGTCTCGCAAGCGGTCCTTCAATTCGTAGATCTGGTGACGCACGGATTCGATCCGGTCGATGAGGCCCACTACCGAATCGGCTTCCTCGCGCAACTCGAGCAGAACCGATACCTGTTGCTCGATGTCCGCGACACTTCCGGCCGAGTTGGGATCCTTGAGGACCTGCAGCGGCTGTGTGTACTCCTCATCTCCCACCTTCAGGTGCACCGTGTACTGTCCCGGCGCCGCGAGTGGCGCGACGCGGCCGACCTCACCAGCCGGCCGCCAACCGTCATCGCCAATCGGTACGTGAGAGTGCTCCAACACCTTGGTGCGCATACGTGGTGTCTTGGATGCTTCGTATCTCAGATCCCAATATGTGCGGTTGATGCCTGAGTCGTTGGGTACGGAGTCGAGTTTCTTTACCACCGTGCCGTTCCGGTCCAGAATGGCGACCGCCACGCTGTCGTCGGGTTGCGCTCTCAAGTAGTAGTGGATCGACGCTCCGTATTGCGGATTCCGTCCGGCTCCCGGATCGCCCGGCTGGCTCACTGCCGCCGCCTTGTTTCTAAAGCGGTAGGCCGGTCGTGGAGTGAAGAGGTGAACGTCCGACGACAGCACGTCGTCCGTCAGCTGCTGCAGCGGGGTTATGTCGTCCAGTATCCAGAAGCCTCTACCGTATGTGCTCACCACCAGGTCGTTGAAGTGCTCCTGGATGGTGAGCCACGACACCGGTGCGTGGGGCAGGTTCGACTGCAGCACAACCCAGTGCGCTCCATCGTCGAACGACACGTAGAGACTGTTTTCGGTGCCCAGGTACAGCATGCCTTTGCGCACCGGATCTTCACGCACTACATGTGCGTAACTGAACACGCTGTGTGGGATGTCGGAGCTGATCGACTTCCACGACTTCCCGTAATTGGTCGTCTTGTATACGAATGGGTCGGTGTTGTTGACCTGATGGAGGTCCACGGTTATGTAGCACGTTCCCGCATCGTAACGCGATGGCTCTATGTTGCTCACGGTGCCCCAGGGTGGAAGATTGGGAATATTGTCGGTTACGTTCGTCCAGTTGGCGCCGCCGTCGCGCGTAACGTGGAGCAATCCGTCATTGGAGCCCGCCCATATCAATCCTTCTTCCACGGGAGATTCTGCGATGGCGAAGAGCACCGCGGCGTAGGTTGGACTCGAGTCGTCCGGCGTGAGCCCGCCGGTTTTTTCCTGTTTGCTCTTGTCGCCGGTCGTCAGGTCGGGGCTGATCACCGTCCAACTATACCCACCGTCATTGGTGCGGTGAACGTGTTGGCTGCCTACATAGACGGTCGTGTGATCGTGTGGCGAAATGGCGATCGGAAAAGTCCACTGAAAGCGGTACTCGAGTTCCGCGGCTGGCCAGCCCTCGGGGTTGTCGGGCCAAACGCTGATGGTGCGGCTGTGTCCGGTCCGCAAATCGAAGCGGTCGAGTATGCCCTCGTAGCAGCCCGAGTACGTGATGTTGTTATCGACCGGATCGGGAACGGCAAAGCCCGATTCACATCCCCCAACCGATTGCCACGCGCCGATTGGTATCGCACCACGGGTCAGGCTGTTACTGGGACCGCGGTGGGAAGCCCCGTCTTGCCGATTCCCGTACACATAATAAGGAATCCGGTTGTCGGTGTAGACGTGATACATCTGCGCAACGGGGAGCCGCGGTTTCATCCAGCTCTTCCCTCTATTCGTTGAGATGCTGACCCCACCGTCGTGACCCACGATCATCCGGTCGGGCAGCAGCGGGTCTATCCACATATCGTGATTGTCTCCGCCCGCGCTGCCCCGTTCGATGGTCAAACCACCGTCCAGTGAAGTGGTGTACGCGGTGGAGAGGAAATGGATCTCGTCTTGATCGTCCGGCGCGGCAACGGCACGAGTGTAATAGAGCGGCCGCTGGGCCAGGGTGTGGTCGCCGTTCACCATGCGCCAGGAATCACCACCGTCGTCGGATCTCCAGAGCACTCCTTGATGATCGTCGAGTTCGGCGAAGTCCCTGTTGGAGTTGGTTTCTATGAGTGCGTATACTCTTTCGGAATTGTCGGCCGACATGGCGATGCCGATCTTACCGAGGGGTGGTTTCGGCAGTCCGTGGCCCGTGAGGTGATTCCACGTATCGCCTCCGTCGCGCGACATGTACAGCCCGCTTCCAGGTCCGCCGCTCTCTCTGCCCCAGGTATGTATCACCATCTGCCACATGCCGGCAAAGAGGATCTTGGGGTTGTTGGGATCCATGACGAGGTCCGACGCGCCTGTATTCTCATCTACAAACAGCACACGTTTCCAAGTGGCTCCACCGTCCGTGGTTTTGAACACACCCCGCTCCTCCTGCGGACCATAGAGGTGGCCCATAGCCGCCGCGAGCACGACGTCGGGATCGGTGGGGTCGATCACGATGCGGCCGATTCTGCCGGTCTTCTCCAACCCCATGTTGGTCCAGTGCTTCCCACCGTCGGTTGATTTGTATATGCCGTTCCCGATGGAGACATTGCTGCGGATAAATGTCTCACCCGTACCCGCCCAGACGACGTTGTGATTCACGGGATCGACGGCCAGAGAGCCGATGGAGGCTGCGGGCTGATCGTCGAATACGGGTTTCCAGTGGACGCCACCGTCTACCGACTTGAACACTCCTCCCGATGCGCCGCCGATGTAGTACACGTTGGGATCGCCCGGGACCCCCGTGACCGCCGGTACTCGATTTCCCACAGGGCCGATATGGCGGTATTCTAACTGGCTCCATAGACTGGGATCGAGTTTGTCATGATCCTGTGCGGTGGCGACCGCAGCGAGTCCAACCAGCGTCAGCAGTATGACAGGCGTGCGATAATATGACATCGTAATGAATCTCCCGGCAGCGAATCGGGTTTTGGGAAGATGGAAGATACGAGAATTATTGGCGGATAGTGAGGGAGGGTGGAGATGTGTGAGCTGAGGTATATTCCAGTCCCGGACGGAAGGTAGCGATCGTGTCACAGATCCCAGCACATGGGCCATTGCCCAAGCCGGAAAGTCCGCAAGCAGCTCGAGAGTACTTGAAGGCGTCGGCCTTTCCGGCGCCCGCGGTTCAGAACATCGTGTTGACGTGCAGCGAGTTCACCTCTGTGTGCCCGGCCACCGGACAGCCTGATTTCGGGACCGTGACCATAACGTACGAACCCGACGGTCTGTGTCTCGAGTCCCGTGCGCTGAAATACTATCTTTGGTCGTATCGCGACGAGGGAGCGTTCTGCGAAACGATCGCTGCACGAATCTCGGACGATATCGTCTTTGCCGTTGCACCGAGGCGTGTAGACGTCAGGGTGACGCAAAACGTCCGCGGCGGCATCGCAATCATCGCTGAGGCGAGTCGGTCGGCGGGGAAATCCTGATACGAGTGTAGGACGATGAAGGCCGTTGTCTTGTTGAGCGGTGGTCTCGATTCCACCACCACACTTGCCGTGGCAAAGTCCGAGGGCTTTGCTCTCTACGCGCTGACGTTCCGCTATGGGCAGCGTCACGCGGTGGAGATAGATGCAGCCCGCCGAATCGCGCAGCGATCCGGTGTAGTGCAGCACCGGGTTACCCAAATCGATCTGAGGGAATTCGGAGGATCGGCGCTCACGGGCGAAGGTACGGTGCCCAAGGGGAGGTCGCTGGAAGCTATTGGGGACGGCATTCCCTCGACCTACGTTCCGGCGCGCAACACGATTTTCTTGTCTTTCGCGCTCGCGTGGGGCGAGGTGCTGGGTGCATGTGACATTTTCATTGGTGTCAATGCGCTGGACTATAGTGGATACCCCGACTGTCGCCCGGAGTACATCGCCGCCTACCAGCGCATGGCCGATCTCGCAACCAAAGCCGGTGTCGAAGGGCGGCAGAATCTGACGATCCACACTCCACTCATCGAACTCTCGAAGCGGGAGATCATTCGGCGTGGTCTCGAGCTGGGCGTAGACTACGCCCTAACGATCAGCTGCTACGATCCCTCGTCGGATGGAGTTGCCTGTGGCGAATGTGACGCTTGCCTGCTCAGGCTCAAGGGGTTTGCCGAGGCCGGCGCTGTGGATCCGGCTCCATACAGAAAGAAGGCCGACGCCACGTTATGACCTTCTCCGTTAAGGAGATCTACTTTACACTCCAGGGAGAGGGCGCCAACACCGGGCGCCCGGCGGTGTTTCTACGATTCGCGGGCTGCAATCTGTGGTCGGGACGAGAAGAAGACCGTGCGACCGCCGTGTGCAGGTTTTGTGACACGGATTTTGTGGGGACGGATGGGCCGGGTGGCGGAAGGTTTGCGACAGCCGATGCTCTTGCGTCGGCGGTTGCGGACAAGTGGCCCCGCAACGATGCGCAGTCGAATAGTCGACTGGTGGTGCTGACCGGGGGTGAACCGGCGCTTCAGTTGGACGCACCGTTGCTGGACGCTCTTCATGCCCACGACTTCGAGGTGGCGATAGAGACCAACGGCACCGTTGCGTTGCCGCGGGGTGTGGACTGGGTATGCGTGAGTCCCAAGGCAGGTGCATCGCTGGTCCAGCGTTCCGGCGACGAGCTCAAGCTGGTGTATCCCCAGGTGGGCGCGAGCCCCGACCAATACTATGGACTCGACTTCACCCACTTCTTCTTACAGCCGATGGATGGTCCCAACACGAAACGCAATACCGAACTTGCTGCCGAGTATTGCTTGGAGCATCCACGCTGGCGCTTGAGTCTCCAGATGCACAAAATCTTAGGAATACCATAAGGAGTCACAACATGAGGTTCTGGAATCTGAGCGGTCGCGCAGTACTGTGTGCTTGTGTCCTCACGTTGCCGGCTTGCGAGGACGACGATGACGACGCCCCGCTGCCGGGATGGGAGTGGACGGAGCAACAGCTCATGGAAACCGCCAACCGGGTGCGGGCCGGCAGAAGTCTCCAACCGGACGAGTGGCCCGGCGGCGCCAGAGTAGCGGTGCTGCTGTCGTTCGACGTCGATAACGAAACCATATGGCTGCGATTCGGCGAACCTACCATTGGGACTCTTTCACAGGGTGAGTATGGGGCGCGTGTCGGGCTGGGCCGCGTGGTGGACCTGCTGGACAAGAACGAGATCCCGGCGACATTCTTTATCCCGGCCATCAGTCTCAAGCTCCATCCCGCAATGGCAGACGTGATCGGGCGTTCCGGGCGGCATGAGTTCGGCATTCACGGCTGGGTCCACGAGAGAAACACCGATCTGTCCGCCGACAAGGAACGCGAGTTGCTCGAGCGCGCGATCGAGTATCTGACGGATGTCACGGGCGAGCGGCCGGTAGGGTACCGTGCACCGTCGTGGAACTGGAGTGACAATACGCTGTCGATCATCCGGGATCTGGGATTCACCTACGAGAGTTCTTTGATGGCCGACGACAGACCCTACGAAATCGTCGCCGATGGCGAACCGACGGGACTGGTCGAGCTTCCGGTCGAGTGGATCTTGGATGACGCGCCACTGACCAATCCGCTCGGGACGCGCTATAGTTCGCCGCGTGACGTGCTCCAGGTGTATATAGACGAATTCGACAAGGCCTACGAAGAGGGAACCATGTTCCTGCTCACCATGCATCCCCACTACGTGGGACACCGGTCCCGCATCGTGATACTCGAAAAGTTGATCGACCACATCAGGCAAAAGGGGGACGTTTGGTTTGGCACGCACAGAGACGCTGCGGAATACGTAAAGCGATCACGGATAACGGAGAAATCACAATGACGCCAGGTGAAGTAGTCGGGTCCCCGACACGTGTTTCGCGGCTCGCAACGCTCACAGTTGCTGCCGCAGTTTTGTTCAATTGGAGCGTTGCGGCGCAGGGGAGCGCAGCGCAGTACGATACCACCCTCTACCAGGCCATGGAGTGGCGCAATATCGGTCCCTTCAGGGGCGGACGGTCGGAAGCCGTTGCCGGCGTACCATCCGACAATCTGACATACTACTTCGGGGGCACCGGCGGCGGCGTGTGGAAGACGACCGACGCGGGGATAACGTGGACCAATATCTCCGATGGCTTCTTCAAGACGGGCTCGGTGGGCGCGATAGCCGTCGCAGGGTCCGACCCAAACGTCGTGTACGTGGGAATGGGCGAGCACGCCGTTCGAGGTGTCACCACATCCCACGGCGACGGAGTGTACAAGTCGACCGATGCAGGTAAGACCTGGAAGCATCTCGGACTCGATCGAACCCGAGCGATTTCGCGTATCCGGGTGCACCCGCACAATCCGGATCTCGTCTACGTGGCGGCGCAAGGTGCTCCTTACGGCCCCACCGAGGAGCGCGGGATCTATCGCTCGAAAGACGGCGGCGAGACTTGGGATCTGGTGCTGCACGTCGACGAAACGACCGGAGCCAGCGATCTGGCCATGGACCGCACCAATCCGCGTATCCTGTACGCGGCGTTCTGGGACCACCTGCGCCGGCCGTGGGTGGTGCGGAGCGGTGGCCCGGGCAGCGCGATATACAAGTCGACCGACGGCGGTGACAACTGGGAAAAGCTCACCAAGGGTTTGCCGTCGCTGATGGGCAAGGTCAGTGTTGACGTATCGCCGGCCAATCCCGAGCGAGTGTGGGCCATCGTCGAGGCCGATTCCGGCGGGCTGTTTCGATCGGATGACGCTGGCAAGAGTTGGAAGCGGCTCAATTCGGAGCGGGTTCTCCGCGCCCGCGCGTGGTATTACATCGAGGTGTTTGCGGACCCCCAAGACGAAGAAACCGTATACGTGCTGAACGCGCCTGTCCTGCGCAGTATCGATGGCGGCAAGACGTTCACTCAGATTCCCATCGCACACGGTGACACCCACGATCTCTGGATCAATCCCAACGACAACCGCATCTTGATAAACGCCAACGACGGCGGCGCGACAATTTCCTTCAACGGCGGCAAGACCTGGTCGACCCAGGAGAACCAACCGACCGCCCAGTTCTATCGGGTAAACACCGATCACCGGTTTCCCTATTGGCTATACGCGGGCCAGCAAGACAACTCCAGCGTAGCGATTGCCAGCCGTACGACGGACAACGTTGGCATCGGATGGAAGGATTGGTTCGACGCGGGCGGTGGCGAGGCCGCCTACGTCGCGTTCGATCCCGACAACCCCGTGTTGCTCTATGCTACCGACATCCAGGGTGTGATCACGGAGTTGGACACGCGAACCAAAGATCGGCGCAGCATTCAGGCATATCCGTTCTTTGGCCTTGGGATGGATCCGGTCGACATGAGGTATCGGTTCAATTGGAATGCACCGGTCATTACCTCGCCACACGATCCCAAAGTGATCTACCACGCCGGCAACAAGCTGTTGCGCTCCGACGATCGTGGCGCTACGTGGACCGAGATGAGTCCCGATCTCACTCGCAACGAGCAGGACAAGCAGGGCAAAGGAGGTGTGCCGATCACGAATGAAGCGGCCGGTGGCGAAGTCTACAACACGATCTTCTACGTAACCGAGTCTCCGCTGGCGCAGGGAACCATTTGGACCGGCAGTGACGACGGTCTGGTGCACCTAACGCGCGACGGCGGAGCCACGTGGGAGGACGTGACTCCCAAGGACGTCGGTGTGGCGATGATCAACTCCATTGAAGCCTCGCCGCACGACGCGGGATCCGCCTATCTCGCAGTGACGAAGTACAAGTTCAACGATTTTACGCCTCACATATACAAGACCTCGAACTACGGCAAGAGTTGGAAAGAGATTGTGAGCGGCATCAAGCAAGCAGCCTGGGTGCGCGTGGTTCGCGAGGACCCAGTCCGTCGGGGTCTGTTGTATGCCGGCACTGAGACCGGGGCGTACGTGTCGTTCGACGACGGAGGACGCTGGCAGTCACTCCAACTCAACCTGCCCATCGTTCCGATCACCGATCTCAAGGTCGAGCAGAATGATCTCGTTGCAGCGACGCAGGGGAGGGCGTTCTGGATTCTGGACGATCTGTCTCCGCTCCAGCAGCTCACCGATGAAGTGGCATCATCGTCGGTGCATCTCTTTCAGCCGGCGCGCACGTATCGGGTCGGTGGCGGCACGGCCGATCGCCCCCGCCTGGGCAAGAACCCTCCCAACGGTGCCCGGCTGTTCTACAGTCTGGCTCGAGTACCGGACAGTACGGTGACCCTGGAGATCCTCGACGGCGGCGGTCGAGTGGTGCGCGCGTTCGATAGCGACACTACCAAGAAGCGTGCCGCAGGTGCCGCAAAGCCGATTTCGGTCAGGGCGGGGTTGAATCTGGTGGTGTGGGATCTCCGTCACGAGGCTCCGCCACCGATCGAGGGTCTCAACCTCGGATTCTTCGGCGGTCAGGGATATAGGGTCAAGCCGGGCAACTATACGGCACGTCTCACGGTAAGTGGGGCAGTACAGACCAGGAGCTTTGAGGTCGCCCCCGATCCCAGGCTGGATCCGGGCGTCGCGGACTATGACGCGACCGACGAATTCCTCCAGCGGCTGAACGCTCGTATCGTCGAGTTGCACCAGAGTGTCGCACGGCTCGAATCCGTGCGGGGCCAGATCGAGAATCTCGTGGGCAGAGTCAAGGACCTCGCCGATGGCGAGGAGATCGCGAATAGCGGTAAGACGTTGGGAGATTCAATGAGGGCGGTGGAAGAACGGTTGGTTCAGTTCAAGCGCAAGACGCCGCAAGACATTGTGAATTTTCCACCGCAGCTGAACATGCAGCTCACGACTCTGATGGGGAACGTGGACGGCACAGACTATGCGCCGCGGGCCGGAGCAATCGAACGCCTGAACGATCTGAGTGCCGAGTGGGCCCGGGTCAAGGTCCTGGTAGACGAGTTGCTCGGCCCCGAACTCGACAAGTTCAACGGGATGATTCGCGACAAGGGCGTTGGGGGAGTGATCTTGCCGCGCAAGAAGAAACCGAATGCGGTGAGTTGATGTCCTGTGCGGTGATCAGCGTGTGAGTGCTATCATCGCTCCGATGAGCGGGAACACAGTACCCGCCCAAAAATAGAACATGCGCTTGGTGAGTTTCGCATCGAGCGCGGCGAGATCGGCGTGTACGCAGCTTTGGATCTCTCGAAAACCGCTCTCCATGCGGTGGTCCAGGCGGCCGACCTCCAGTCGGAGGTCGGAATGGCGCTGCTCCCATTTGGCGTCCAACTCACCCAGGCGTTGCTCCCATTTGGCGTCCAACTCACCCAGGCGTTGCTCCCATTTCGTGTTCAGTTCACCCAGGCGTTGCTCCCATTTCGTGTTCAGTTCACTCAGGTGTTGCTCCCATTTCGTGTTCAGTTCACTCAGACGCCGCTCCCATCTGGTCTCCAAGTCAGCCAGGTGCTGTTCCCATTTGGCGTTCAACCCGGCCAGGCTCTGCTCCCATTTGGCGTTCAGCTTCGCTATGCGCCGCTCCCATTTCGTATCCAGCTCAGCCAGGCGCCGTTCCCACCTGGCATCGGACTCCGCCATGCGTTGCTCCACCTTGGCGTCGAACCGCAAGAAGTTCTGCTCGTTCAGGTCCCGAAGGTCAGACTTGTACGTAGCGTCCACCTGGTTGAACCAATCGACTAGCTCGTTGGTGACTTGCTCACCGAATTTATCGTAGAACTTCTGGGATAACTTCGCTGTAACCGGCATGACACCTCTCCATCTTTGGGTCTGCCGGTACTATACAAAATAAGCTCGGCGGGCCGAGTATCACAGTGGCGCAATCTGGTTCAAAAAAATGCGTTCCGCCGCATGCGGAGGGATCCTGACGCAGCTACTCGGCGGCCGTGGGAGCCGGTAAAGACTCGGTACTTGGTGCGGCCGCCATATCTACTTTTCCGTCACTCCTCCGCAAGACGGCCAGGCATGGCACGATCAAGAACAGATTGCCGGCCAGGCGCCCAACGAGAAACGCTATGACGGCACTCGTGACGCCGGTGATATCCGTGAGTCGGCTCAGTGTCGAGAAAACGATTGCGATACCCGCAACTTCCAAGGAGGTCGCGAAAGTAATGGGACGGGTACGGCGGCCCTGCACGATGATCGATCGTTGGAAGGAGAGCAGTACCGAGAGGGCGGGAATCGGTGCCATGATCCTGATAGGTGTGATGGCAAAGGCCGCCAGCTGACCGCTCAGGCCCGATATGCTCTCGAACCATATGTGCGACAGCGGAGTGAAACCAATCAAGGCGAGGCCGGCGGAAGCCGAGAGTCCCAGTATCAGTGCAAAGCGCCCCAGCTCTTTCGCATGTTCGTGTCGTTTGCCGAGCAACGCAATGGCTACCTCTTGATAGCTCAGGCCCATGGCGCGGAAGATGAACGACAAGGCGTAGACCACGGGAAACACGGCGAGTGACTCGACCGGTGAGGGCGCGTGTCCCATGAAAAACGTGAGCATCGGTTGGGCTGCGAGCCCGATGAGCGAGGTCAAGGCCAGCGGGTAGTAGAAATCGACGATGCGCCGATATCCCAACGCATGAGTAGCATCCGCGGACGCCGGAGTCTCCAACAGGCTGCGCACCGTCCGCCGCGCCATCAGCCTGCTGGCGACCGCCTCGCAGCACACGCCGGCCGTTAGGGCCGATGCGCCCACGTACGCACCCGGCAACGCAAAGACCGCATACAGCACGATTCCACTGGAAGTCATCGCCGTCAGTCGCACTACCGTTCCCACAGCCACCAACCGGGTGCGGCCCGAGCGAATCAACAGTCCCTGAAAGAACCTGCGGTATCCTATAACGGCGGGCCACGGAAGCAGAATGAGGAGCGCTCTGTGCGTGAGCCTCGCGACCTCCGGGGGCAGACCGATCAGATCGTGCATGATCAGTCGGAACACGGGTGGCGCCAGCACCACGAGCATGGCGCACGTGACCGCCAAGTTCAGAGCGTAGGTGAAGTTCCTCAAGCTGCGGAAACTGGATGCGTCCTCCACGAGTGCGGTCGAGGCGCTCATCATCATGATGACGGGTGCCTCTACCAGGATCGCGAACGCCAGCGCCACACCATGCGCCGCGAGATTGAACTTGGGGTCCGGCAGGCGCGCGATGATGGCGGCGAGGAAGGGACCTTCGGTCGCCATCATGAGCCAGGTGGCCGCGAGCGGGACCCAAAAGACAAAAATCGAACGGGCGGAAAGATGCCCAGTCGGGTAATTGCGAGTTTTCATTGCGAGGGAATATAGTGGGAAGCTCTTGCGGGCCCACTCCCCACTCCCCACCCCCTGCTCTTTATTCCCTGGCCTAGCTGGCGGCGCCCGGTACCGTCCCGTAAGTTTCGGCTGCGATCCCATCCGTGCGGAGCCCCCTCTCCTCCGCGTTACAAGAGGTGTTGTATGGATCTATTCTTTGGCGATGGTGCCGGCTGGTTTGCCGTCCCGGCCTTCGTTGGGACCTTCTTCTTCGTGCTACGTCTCGTCATGATGCTGGTGGGCGGGCACAGCGACATGGATACCCATTTCGACGCCGATTTGCACGGCGGTGATGCCCACGTAGGCGATCATGGAGATGCCGACGCCAGTTTCAAGATCCTCTCGGTCCAGAGCATGGCAGCATTCATGATGGGGTTTGGTTGGGGCGGATTGGGCGGTCTGCGGGGAGCGGGTTGGGATGCAACATCGAGCGTGGCGTTCGGCACCGTGTTCGGCGGCGGCATGGTGTGGATACTCGGCAAGCTCTTTCAGATGATGTACCGGCTGCAGAGCAGCGGGAACGTTTCCATCCAAGACGCATTGGGTGCGGAGGGCAACGTCTACATCAGGATCCCGCCTAACCGTGAGGGTAAGGGGAAGGTCCGGTTGGTGGTCGGGGATCAGCAGGTCTACTACAACGCCGTCACAGACTACGAGGCGATCGAGTCTAACGTGGTGGTACGGGTAACGGACGTCAACGACGACAACACCGTCACCGTCTCCAAGCTCTGATCGACATGAGCTACTGAAGGGAGTCCCGATATGTATGCATTAGCATTTCTACAATCGACCCAAACTGTTCCGGCGATTTGGTTCGGTGCGATTGGTTCGTTGGCACTGCTGCTGCTTTTCTTTGTCGTCTTCGTTGTCAAGCAATACAAGCGGTGCCCCAGCAACAAGATCCTCGTCATCTACGGTAAGGTCGGCCGGAGCCGGGCATCCCACTGTATGCACGGCGGCGGCAAGTTCGTGGTTCCGCTGTTGCAGGACTATGCGTACCTGAGCCTCGAGCCGATGGTGATCGATATTCCACTGCAGGGCGCGCTGTCACTCAACAACATCAGGGTGAACGTGCCGGCGACGTTCACGGTCGGCATTTCGACGGACCCCGTGTTGATGAATGCGGCGGCAGAGCGGCTGCTGCTCTTGACGGAAAAGAAGATCCAGGAGCAGGCGCAGGACATCATCTTGGGGCAGCTCCGTTTGGTTATCGCGACGCTCTCGATCGAAGAGATCAACAAGGATCGCGAGAAGTTCATGAGCCTCATCAACACCAACGTTGCCGAAGAGATCAACAAGATCGGGCTCACGCTGATCAACGTGAACATCCGCGACATAACGGACGAGAGCGGCTACATCGAGGCGATCGGTAAGCGTGCTGCCGCAGAGGCGATCAACCGCGCGAAGGTGGAGGTGGCGCAGCAAGACCGGGATGGCGCCACCGGCCAGAAGAACGCGGAGCAGGACCAGCGTGTCCGCGTTGCGGCGATGGAGGCGGAAGCGATCCAGGGCGAGGTTCAGGCGAAGCGCGACTACGAGATCGCCACGGCGCAGCGTACTGCCGAGACCGTTGCGGCCAAGAAGAAGGCGGAACAGGAGCAGCGCGTACAGGTCGCAGGCGCCGAGTCGGGAGCCGTACAGGGCGAGAACGAGGCGCAGGCGGCGATCGCCGACTCGAACGCCAAGCTGGCGGAGATCCGGGCGGCTGCCAAGCAGCGGGCGGAGATCGCCTCGGCGCAGGCTGAGAGGGCTATTTTCGATGCGGAGCGCGAGCAGGAGCTGTCGCGGCTTGGCAAGGAAGAACTGGCACCGCAGGAGATCGAGAAGAAGCGCGTAGAGATCGAGGCCGAGGCCGATGCCGAGCGGGCACGCCGGGAGGCGCGTGGTGAGGCCGACGCTATGCTCGCCAAGTACGAGGCGCAGGCCGAGGGTGTGCGCAAGGTGCTGGAAGCAAAGGCCGATGGTTACAGGAAGCTGGTTGCCGCGTGCGGCAAGCGTCCGGAGATTGCTCCAACGTTCTTGCTGATAGAGGGGCTGCCGTCGCTGGTTGCGGAGCAGGTCAAGGCGATTCAGAACCTCAAGATCGACAAGATCACGGTGTGGGATTCCGGGAACGGCGGCGGTGCAAAGCATGGCGGCACCACGGCTGACTTTCTGTCGAGTTTGATCGGTTCGCTGCCGGCGGTGCACGAACTCGCCCAGCAGGCCGGGATCGAGTTGCCGAGCGTGTTGGGGAAGCTGGGGAGCAGTGCCGCTGCAAACGGCCAGCCGGTAATGGTGGAAGAAAAAGCGGACGGTGGTTCGGCAGTAACGGCGGGTGCGTAGGGGCGTAGAGGCGTAGGGGCGTAGGGGCGTAGGGCGGAGGGGCGTAGGGCGTCGG
>JBHHZE010000071.1:0-14148 GCA_046757925.1 Gemmatimonadales bacterium | reverse complement strand
TCGATCCGGGCCTGCCAGCCCCCGTGCGCGGCTGAGCCGTTGGGTCCGGTATGGGAGCACGCTCCCGCTATGATCAACGCCATTGCTGCTCCATACCACGTGAGGCGTAGGCTCGTCGTCATGGCTCGGGATGGCTCGATCTGTGTCATCAGGCGTTAGATGTGCCGACCTGCCAAAAGGTTGCGGCGGCCGGCGGTAGGTCCAACTGGGGAACCGCCGTCGGCCACCGATGGTTGTGCATATGGCTCCGGGGAGATACATAAGAACCTGTCCTTTCCCTCAGAAGGTCCAATCGAATCTGGAGGCAACCCATGCAAGCACGCAGCTCTAGTTTGGTTGCCCACGGTGCTATTGGGGGGCTCGTCGCGGGTGCGGTGGTAGCAGCGTGGTTCTTCATAGCAGATCTGGCAGCAGGGCAACCACTCAGGACACCGACGATTCTAGCCGGAGCCTTTCTGGGAGGACGTGTGGTTGATCCGGGCGTTGGGATGGTGGTTACTTACACGGCTCTACATTTCGGCGTGTTTGTGGGTTTGGGGATCGCAACGGTCTGGAGCTTGGGGATGTTGGGGATTGTTCCAGCGCTGCGACACGGTGCCGCATTCGGCCTCGGAGTCTTGAACGCGGTTCATTACGGCATCTTACTCGTTGTCGACGCCAATCTGCTCACACTGCTCCCGACGGTGCACGTTCTGGGTGCCAATCTGCTCGGTGGTATGCTGATGGCCGCGTACTTCCACTCTGTGAGCGATACCAAGGTTCCCATCGGGCCCGCTGCGTTGAAGATCCACCCACGACTGTTAGAGGGTTTGACAACCGGCTTTTTGGGAGCGGTGGCTGTGGCAGTCTGGTTCTTGGTGCTGGACTTGCTCACGGGACGACCCTTCTTCACGCCGGCGGCGTTGGGGTCGGCAGTGTTTCTCGGAGCGAGTGCACCCAGTGAGGTCCATGTCTCGCTGGGAATCGTGATGGGCTATACAGCACTTCATGTGATTGCGTTCTGCGCTGTGGGGGTAGTCTTGGTGTATGTGTCCAAGCAACTCGAGGCCATGCCGGGTCTCTGGCTCCTCGTCGTCATGGCTTTTATCGTTGTGGAAGGCGGGTTCCTGGCAGCGGTGGGAATGTTGGGAGGCTGGGTCCACGGTGCGGTGGGTTGGTGGGCGGTCGTGATTGGAAACCTGCTGGCCGTCACCGCCATGGGCCGGCGGATCTGGCGTGCCCATCCCGGGCTGCGGGAAAAACTAATCGAGCAGCCGGTATCGACCATGGTCTAGTGCCCAGAAGGATGTACCGAATGAGACACGTCCAAGTGATCCCGCGTCAGGCGTTCAACCTATACGGAGAACTTGTCCGGAAGGAGGCGGACCTTCGAAGAAGATCTCTTGGGACATGGCGGCGAAGCGGCAAGAAGACCCGGGATCGCGCGAGGTGGATTCACTCTCGCTACTCGGGTTACATCAAGATTGCCAGGGGCATGGGTGAGGTTGTGCAGATTGAGGTACGATCAGATGTTGAGTGGCAACTGCTCGACGCAATTCTGGGATTTCTGGATCGGCACTTCGGAGACGAGATAAGTTCGATTCACATCTTTTACGAGGAGTAGGGAGTAGGGGGTTGGAGCTTGGGGAGTGGGAGTAGAGAGTAGAGGGGTGGGGGAAGCATTTCGGGGTCGCGCGGGTCCGTGACCGCGGTTACGCCGAGTCCAGGAGGTTCCCCTAGGACTGACTTGTCATCATTGCGTCGAGCTTCTTGATTTCCGCACGCGCACCAAGCTGATTGAACAACACTCTGGCCTCACGCACGATCTCATCAACCTCGGATTGATTCTCGGCGTTCGCACGCAGCAGCCTTGCAAGGTCGCGCAAAGCAAGTGCTATGAGGAGCGGTCGCTGTGCCTCACGGGCACGTCCTATGACGTCCCGCAGCAGTTCGGTGGCTCGGTCGGTCTCTCCCTTTGCGGCCAGCGCCACCGCCTTGATTCTGAGGTCATGAGCCTCCTCCACCGCGTCACCGAGTTCCTTGTGCTCGGCGAGTGCTCGCTCTATCTCCTTGAGAGCCAGGTCGGAGTCACCTGCCAGTGTGCGGATTTCTGCCCGTCCCGCAACGGTCTGTGCCCTCAGTGACCCGTCACCCACTCTCGAAGCTTGCTCTACCGCGTGATCGGCCTCCTCCAAACCTCGCTCCAAGTCGCCTTGGTCGCGGTAAGTGATGGCGAGATTGTGTCGGGTTTCGGCAACCCCCCGGTCTAGCCCTGCCTGCTGGAAGGCGGCCATCGCCATCGTGTAGGATCCGATCGCGTGAGCGTACTCCCCACGGAGGTTGTAAATGATCCCAAGGTTGTTCGAGCAACGGCCTACCGTGGCGTTGTCGCCATCGCGCTTCGCCGCCGCCAGTGCCTCGGTCAGGTATTTTGCCGCCTCGTCTATCCTTCCGGCCACCAGTGCTATTGCACCGCGAACGTTCAAAGCACGGGCTTCGATGGCCCGGTCTGCACGCTCGCGAGAGCGCTCCAGCGCGAGTTCCACCCATCTCTTACCCTCTTCATGCCGTCCGAGCCGCGCCTGCGCCGTACCAAACAGCAGCGACATGGTCGGTGAATCTTCCAACTCCTCCCGCGGCCGCTCACCCAGGCAATCCACCACCGCAGCGTGCTGCCCTGAGTCGGCGTACTGATGTGCCTTCTTCAAGTATTCGAGTGACCTGAGCATGTCTCGATCCACACTTACCAGGAGATTGCGTAGTTGGAGAAGTGGAACAAGTTCGTCTCGAACCACTTCAATTCGGTGTCGTGTCGGGATGTGATCTGGTACCACAGTTCCCCGTCATCCTGCTGGTACCACAGATTGAGCAGATTGACCGGTACTGGGTCTGCCGCTCCAGTGTACCAGATTTCGAGGTTCGCCGGGTTGTGGTCGTTGAATACGAGTCCCGAAGGTCTGAAATCTACGAAGAAGTTGGACCGACTGATCCGAAGCGTCACCAGTACCGAGTCTTGTTTCTCGAACTTGTGCCCGTCAGGACGCAACTTGAGTCCGTCTTTCGGTATGCTGAAGCGCAGCAACGGACGTGTATTCCCGGTGGAGTCCGCTTCGTAGTCTAGTGTGACCTTGCTTTCTTTGCCGCGCACTGCCCAAAACTTCACCTCGTAGACATCAGGCGATGCTTGCATGCTGGATGCCGGGGCGCCATCGGCGAGGAGGAACTGCCTCTGCCCGGTAGCAATCTTCGCACCCTGTCGCAGCCTATGGAGCGTGCTGCCGTCTACTCCCTCACCGACCACGGACCCGAGGGTGGGTTCCTGGTTGATGAGACTCTGCTCCGGTGGCCCGGTGCCGTCGGAGCACGCTGCGAGGAACAGCGCCACTCCCGCCGGAAGAACGCGAAACAACCGATACATTGCATTCACCTCCTTACATCCGTCAGGCAGTCAAAAGTTCGCCGTCTAGCAGCCTTCTAAGCCGTCGACGGGAGATACCCAATCGCCGCGCCGCCGCACTACGGTTTCCGCTACATAGTTCGACGGTTGCGTGAGCTGCCGCTGTAGTGATCTGATCGAGCTGGGCGGGGAACGGGATCGGTCCCGGGCTCTGTCTCGAGAGATCGGCTTGCGGCAGCAGTTCGTGGAAATCCAACTGCCCCTTGGGAGAGAGCAGCAGGGCACGCTCGACGGCGTTCTTGAGTTCTCTAACGTTCCCCGGCCAATGGTATCCGAGCAACACACGACGGACTTCGGCCGACAAGGCCGGCACCGGCACGCGATGTTGCTTGGCCAAGCGCTCTAGCAGGGCGTCTGCGATCAGAATCACATCCTGACCGCGATCGCAAAGCTTGGGCAATGTCAGAGTGATTACTCCAAGGCGATAGTACAGGTCCTCGCGGAACCTCCCGTCTCGTATGGCCTGATTGAGGTCCTCGTTGGCTGCCGCGATGATTCGTACGTCCACCTTGCGGGTTCTGGTGCCACCGATCCGACGTATTTGTTTGTCCTGAAGTACGCGCAACAGTTTGGCCTGCAGGTTTACCGGCAGCGTTCCTATTTCGTCTAGGAAGAGCGTGCCTCCATCAGCCACCTCGAAGAGGCCGGGCTTGCTGCTGTGCGCATCCGTGAACGCACCACGTTCGTGTCCGAACAATTCCGATTCTATTAGATGATCTGGCAGTGCCGAGCAGTTGACAGGGACGAAAGGGGACCCTCGGCGCGCTCCTCCGTCGTGAATTGCCTGAGCCAGCAACTCCTTGCCAGTTCCAGTCGCGCCAATCAGCAATACCGTAGCGTCGTGATGGGGTAGCAAACGAGCCGCGCGTGAAAGAACTTCCTTGAGCGCGATGCTGTCGCCAATGATCTCTGAAAACGCCTTCGTCTTTGCCTCGTCGCGTCGTGAGGCGGAACGACGGATCGCTTCGTGGCGACGCTCCACGGCTGCGCCGAGTGCGTTCCGTAGCAGTTCGATGTCTTCGGGCAGAGCGAAGTAGTCGCTAACCCCGCGAGCGGCTATCTGTGTGGCGGTTCGTCTGCCGGGATCGGAGCCAACAGCAAAAGTTGGTATTTCAATTGGAGTGTCGTGTCGGTCGAGCCACGCGAGAACTTTTTGCTCGGCCCCGCCCGCTGCGAGCAGCACAGCGGCAATATCCGACTGGGTGGACCGGAGATCGGATTCGTCGCACCAAGTTACACCCACATCCAGATCGTCGCCCAATTGACGCCATAAGTCAGAGAAAGAATCGGAAAGTTCCACTACCAGAATCCGTAGTTGGTTCACCCGATCCTCGGATGCAGAATCCATTCCTGCCACAGCCTGTCCTCCAAGTCGAACCGTTGTAACCAGTTGCGTATTGTGACCCGTGGCCCACACGTGGGTCACTTCGTACCACCGCGGGTCGATTCGTACCGGCGTGGCGGCTAGCCACCGGTTGGTCCAGCCACCCGGTCCCACGCGGCTTGGGGCGACCAAATTGGGTCGCTTTGACCCACTAGCGCACGAACCGTACCAGGTGTCCTCCCGGCGTTCCCGTCATTAACGCATTGTAAATCAATGAGTTATCTGGCTGGTACGATTGGTCTCAACATTGCCCAATAGACCTGCGGCGCGCAGTGGTACAGATCACAATTCGGGCGACGTAGGCGCCATTCCAAAGCGAGCCCCCTAAACCGCATTCGGGAGGACGTTCCGTGAGAGAGGCAATCAGAGCCGCCGGCAGGTCGCACTCGATGTATCCCTCGCTTGCCGTCGTTCAGAACAACCGGCCGACCCGCCGCCGCACTAACGTCTCGGGTGACCAGTACGTTCCGGAACTCGAAGCTCTGAATCTCCAGGTTGGTCAGCTCCTCCGTGCGTTGAAGGCAAAGGATCGGTACACCTGGGCACATTCGAGGCGAGTTGGGGCCTATGCGGCTGGAATCGCGCGGCGGCTCGAGTGGCGGTCGCGTGATGTGTCCCGGATGCGGCTAGCCGGAGAACTGCATGACATCGGGAAACTCGGAGTATCCAATGGTCTTCTGTGTAAGCAAGGCGCCCTTACCGACCAAGAGTACCGGATGGTGATGGAGCATCCCGTAATCGGTGACACAATGCTCAGGCGGTTGTTTCCGCGAGGATCATTCGTGTTGAAGGTGGTCCGCTGGCACCATGAGCGCATCGACGGACTGGGAACTCCAGATGGCTTGATAGGTGACGAGATCCCGCTACCTGCGAGAATCGTGGGTGTAGCCGACGCGTTCGATGCCATGACCAGTGCTCGGTCCTATCGGGCACCCTTGAGCCTGGATTTTGCGCTCGACGAGCTAGAGGCGAACGCCGGTGCTCAGTTTGATGTGGAGTGCGTGTACGCGATGCGGCGTCTGTTCACCTCCGATTTGGAAGCCCTGGTTGGTGGGCCGCTGCTTCCCGCGGCATGACGCCGTGTTCGGGGCGCAACAGACGCTTTTCTAGAAGGAGGAGAACGTGTTGGATGATAATCGCAAGCGACTCGTTTCGGGCAACCGCCCTTGGGAAGTTGAGGCAACGTCGGAGTTGCTGCTGCGGGAGGTTGGAGAAGTAGTGGGCTGTCCCACTACCAGCAAGGCTGTGAGCTGTCTATGGGCGGAGGTGTTCGTTCCTTCTGCCCGCACGGATCTTCATACTGATTTCACGTCGCCTTCATTTCTTGTGGAGTAGCTTCGACCTGCACTCTAGAGCCTGGGTGATGGCATGAGGGCGACTCTGAGAGTCATGGTCGGTCGCACCCTGGTGATCGTGTTTTGCTTGGACAACAGAGCATGCAGAGTGCAGTAACCGGTGAAGGCGTCGGTTCGTCTCCAGGCCGGCGCCGCACCGACACAAGGATCCCCACTCAGGGGACATGGCGTCCGGCAACCGTGGTCCCAGGCCGGGCGCCTTTCCTTTGGCCAGCCTAGATTTTTGGCGGATGCTCGAGCGTGTAAACCGTTGTTTCCCGCGCCACGGCCTCCCTAATGTGGGCGGAACACAGAAACAAGCCCACGAAAGCTTCTCCATCCAACATCCTCAACCCCCCGGATGTTGAATGTTGCAGAAGATGATCCACTTCCCCGGGGTGGGGTAACGGATCGAGGGGTCTATCGGCCGCAACTACGAACCCCCAGGGTGAACCGAAGCTCGGGATGGCCGAAGCGTAGGGCTTTGCATGATCAAAGGCCGACCCAACTGTGTGCGCGACCCGCGCGAACAACTGGATCTCACTAGGTGCTACCGAGCCTGCCTGCAGCGCGAAGAAACCACTCCGATCCAGAATGCCACGGACTTGCCGGAAGTACTCCTCGGTGAACAGACGGTACGACGGCCCGTGCTCGAGCGGTTCCGATAGATCTGAGATTACGACATCGAACTGCTCATCACACGCATCGAGCCAGTCCAAGGCGTCTCCTACTACCAACTCTACCTTGGGGTCATCGAACGAGCCGCAGTGCATCTCCGGGAGGTACTGCCGACAGGCATCCACCACGTCACCGTCCAGGTCGACCATGACGACGCGCTCGACGGCGTTCCACCTCAGTATCTCGCGGATCGTGGCACCCTCACCGCCGCCCAGCACAGCCACGCGGTGGGCTGCTCCGTGGAGGAGCATGGCAGGATGGACTAGTGGTTCGTGGTAGAGGAATTCATCGGCCGTGCACGACTGCCAATTGCCATCCAGTATGAGGGCGCGCCCGAAGAAGGGCGTGTCCACTATCGCGAGATCCTGGTAGCGTGTCCGCCGCCAGGTCAGTACTTCGGATACGGTATAGTGGTATCCGTCCGATGTGCCTGTATCGTCGAAGACCGAGAATAGGGCCCGACGCTCGGGGCCGTTCATGTCGTGCTACAGCGTCAGCGCTGCCGGCTCAGCGGCTGGTTTTGGTCTCAACTGAGAAGCGTCGATACCGAGGCCTACCCCTCGCTTCACTCGCTGCACGGTGTGGTCGCCGGCCCTGAGCGCCGTAACCAGATACTCGCACGCCTGGTCGGGCATGGCGTGGCGCCCACATGTAAAGATGTCGACCGCCGCGTAGCCGAGTTCCGGCCACGTGTGGATCGAGATATGGGATTCAGCCAACAGGGCGAGTGCCGTAGCCCCCTGAGGACTGAATTGGTGCGACACTTGGTGCAGCAGAGTGGCGTTTGCATGCGCTACTGCCTCACCGATCATCGCGTTTATGTAGGTCTCGTCGTTTAGTATCTCAGACGGGCAGTCGTACAGTTCGAGCAGATACGATATTCCAGCTGATGACACAGACCCAACCCCCTTTTCGAGCTGAAAGTCTGCGCGACAAAGCCGCGCGCGGTTCTGTGCGACGTTGCACGAGGCATAGTATTTAGCTCCCCAGGACGCAAAGGGCAAGTGCCAGTCGCACGGCCCATTTACGGTGTTCCGCTTACCTTCAACTTGGTTCCAACGTAGACCGTACGGCCGGGCCCGGGTTCGAAAAAACGGCCGCCGAAAGCGTTGACGGTCACGGCGCTGTTGTAGTCCTCGTCCAGGAAGTTGGAGATACCCACGAATGGAGCGATGGCCCAACGCCCGAGCGCCAGTGGTCGCAAACCTGCCCGCGCGTTGATCAGGAAGTAGTCCGGCGAACTCGCTAGGTTGCTGTCGTTGACCTTCATTGTACTTGCGAATTCGCTTTCGCCCGAAACGTACCATCCGAGCGGCGAGTCGTACGAACCAAAGAGTTCCAGACGGTGCGGCGCTACGCCCGGCACTTGATTGCCGTCGAAGACGTTGTTGGCGGTGGCAAAATCATCGAATCTGGCGTCGGTATAGGTGTACGCGGCCCGTAAGACGAGACCGTACACTGGAGCAACCGAGCCACCCAACTCGACTCCCTTATGGATCGCTGACCCGGCATTCCGGAAGAAGGTCCGGCCCGTCTGAGTTGCGACCTCGAAGGGGATCAATTCGTCCGTCACCCTGGTGCGATATACTGCGAACTGGTAGTTCGCTTTGCCGGCCACGCGACCGCGGAATCCAAACTCAAATGAGAAAGCCCGCTGGGGATCGAGTTGATCGTTGAAACCGCCGGCGCCGTCCGGGCGATTGACGAGTTCTGTTGTCGTAGGTGTTTCGAACGAGGTCGCCAGGTTGGTGTAAAGACTCAGTTGGTCGGCAACGTCGAACAACAGGCCAACAGACGGACTGGCCGCATCCATTGTACGGGTGCCCGAATCATCCGGATCTCCCGACGTAAAATGATCGTTGGCGTCGAAGTGAACACGGTCGTAGCGGAATCCACCAAGGATGTGAACCCTATCCACAACTTCCACCCCCAGTTGCACGAACGCTCCCACGCTAACGACGGTCTCGAGCTGGTCCAGTGTCAGCTGCCCGCGGTCGCCACCATTGTTGTCGAAGTTCTTGCGGCCGTCGCGTTGCCAATCGGTCGAGAGCCCTATGGTCCACCGGAGTGGAACGGTGCCCGCAAGTGTAGTGTTCGTGAACTGTGCCCGGCCGCCGCCCGCGGCGCGGTCGAGTTCGATCACACGCACCGGTATGGGGTTGTCCAGATTTCGGAGTAGGCCGTATCCCGAAACATCCAGCTGGCCGGTCGAAGTCTGACGTTTCCAAGATACGCCTAGCTGACCCTGACGCGCGTCCTTTTTCGTTCCCTGTACCACATTGAAGGGGTTTGCCAGGTTGCGGTCCACCCGGAGCAGTGAATCGTTGATCGATCCCGGATTCTGTGCATCGAAGTCGACGAAATTGGCAACCACGTGTATGACGTCGCGCCCACCATCATACCGCAGGTGGAAATTGGAGAATGTCTTGTCGGCCTCGCTGTGCTGCCGATAGCCGTCATACAGGAACCGTGTGAGATCGAGGCTGGCTGAAGTGCGCCCTTGCCGTACGGATGTGGAACTCTCGACCCGCACGAGTCCATCCGAGCCTGCTACGGTGCCGAACTCCTGCTCCATGGGTGCGGCTGGAGGTTCTCCAGTCTCAAAGACGATCGCTCCACCCGACGCGTTGCCGTAGAGTGAAGACGCGGGGCCTTTGAGCACCTCGATCCGATCTACTGTGGCCAGATCGAGGTGGTCGATTGTGGACTGCCCGTCTGCCAGCGTGGCCGGGATTCCGTCGACCAAGACCTTCACTCCTCTGATGCCAAACTGCGTACGCGACCCGAACCCTCTGATCGACAACCGGTCGCCCAACGCGTAGTTGAAGCGGTTCTGCACGTTGACACCGGGTACCCCGATCAGGGCCTCACCTAGGCTCAGTCGAGGTCGGGCTCGTGAGACCAAGGAGTCTGACCCCACGCTCACATCGTAGGGTACCAGGTGAAGTGCGGACGGCACTCGCAGAACGCTCACCGATACCGGTTCCAGCGTCACGGGAGGTAGTGTGTCGCGTTCGGCATGCTGGGCGTGCAACAGAGGCGCCAACGTGAATGCGATGCCTGGAACAAAGATAGCGAGCCGGAGATTGGTTTGTTGCATGGCGGGAAAGATAGCGGAGGGGAGTGCAGATTGCAGAGTGCAGAACGGCAAATGCAGAATGGCGAAAATGGCGAGTGTTGCAGTTCACCAAGAGGAACGCCCATACGGCTCTGCACTCTGCAATCTGCACTCCCTGCTCCCATTGTCACCGGCTGAACCGCAGCGTATGCTTCCTCAGAGAACCCTTCCAGGAGGCCCTCCGTGTTCATCGCAATCCGAAACCAAGTAATTGCCACCACTATCGCCGCCGTTGCCGTGGTGCCGGCGGCCCAGGCACAACAGACGTTCACTCTTGAGCAGGTCATGAGTGCTCCGTTCCCGAGTGGGCTGGTTGCTGCTCGGTCGGGCGCCAAGGTCGCGTGGGTACAGAATGACCGGGGGGTGCGCAACATCTGGGTGGCCGACGGACCCGCGTACGAGGGGTGGCAGGTGACGAGCTACGATGCGGACGATGGACAGGAGGTGAGCAGCCTGGAGTTCACGCCCGACGGTGGTGCGATCGTCTACGTAAGAGGTGGCGCGCCGAACCGCCAAGGTGAGATCCCCAACCCGACAAGCGATCCCGACGGGGCTGAGCGAGCGGTATGGGTGGTGCCACGAGGGGGAGGCGAGCCTCGGAAGCTCGCCGATGGCAGTGCGCCCCGCATCTCACCCAAGGGAGATATCGTGGTGTTTTTGCGCCGCAGTCAGGTGTGGTCCGTGTCGCTGGACAGCGCAGGCGACGCCAAGGCCAAGCAACTGTTTCGTGCCCGAGGTAGGGCGGGATCGCTAACCTGGTCGCCGGACGGATCGATGCTGACGTTCGCGAGCAATCGTGGCAACCACAGCTTCATCGGGGTCTACAACGTTGCCAACAAGGAGGTGCGCTACTTGGCACCGAGCGTGGATCGGGACAACAGTCCCGTCTGGTCGCCCGACGGCCGGCGTATCGCCTTCATCCGTACGCCACAGCAGAGTGGAGTGCTGCCGTTCATGCAGCGGCGCGAGGCCGAGCCGTGGTCGTTGTGGGTGGCGGATGTTGCCACCGGAACTGGTCGCACAGTCTGGACCGCCGACCATGGTCCGGGTAGCGTGTTCCATCGTGTGGTCGGAGCCCAGCTCCATTGGGGTGCAGGCGACCGTCTGGTTTTTCCCTGGGAAAAGGACGGGTGGGTTCATCTGTACTCGGTGTCGGTGAACGGAGGCAAGGCAACGCTGTTGACTCCCGGTGAGTTCGAGGTCGAGCACGTGTCGCTGAGCGCCGACCGGCGCGACTTGATCTACTCGTCCAACCAGGGCGACATAGACCGCAGGCACTTATGGCGTGTAGCAGTTTCCGGTGGTGCGCCTAGAGCTGTAACGAGCGGCAAGAGTATAGAATGGTCGCCGCGGTTCGCCGGTGACGGCGATGCGATCGCGTTCCTGGCGTCCGATGCGCGTACGCCGGCGCATGCGGTTATCAAAGTAGGTTCTCGCGATGCACGTGCGCTGGCACCTCAGTCGATGCCGCACGATTTCCCCAGTGACGCGCTGGTTGAACCGCAGCAAGTGATCTTTACCGCCGCCGACGGAATGCAAATCCACGGCCAGCTGTTTTTGCCCAAGAACATGAGGCGGGGCGAGCGGCATCCCGCGCTGCTCCATTTCCACGGGGGGTCACGTCGTCAGATGCTTCTGGGTTGGCATTACATAGGCTACTACCACAACGCCTATGCGGAGAATCAATATCTCGCGAGCAGGGGCTACATCGTGCTGTCGGTCAACTATCGCAGCGGCATCGGTTACGGCATGAAGTTCCGCGAGGCGATCAACTATGGTGCCCGAGGCGCCAGCGAGTTCAACGACGTGTTGGGTGCCGGACTATATCTCAAGAGTCGGCCCGATGTTGACCCCAACAGGATTGGGCTGTGGGGCGGTTCGTATGGCGGATACCTGACCGCCTTGGGGCTCGCACGCGCATCCGATCTTTTTGCCGCAGGAGTGGATTACCATGGGGTACACGACTGGAATTTCGTAATCCGGAACTTCCGGCAGGACTACAATCCCGCCGAGCACGCTGCAGTTGCGCGGCTCGCGTTCGAGTCTTCGCCGATGGCGTCGGTAAAGGACTGGCGCTCGCCCGTATTGCTGATTCACGGAGACGACGACCGCAACGTTCCGTTCGGTGAAACCGTCGATCTGGTTGAGCAGCTCCGCAAGCACGGCGTGTATTTCGAACAATTGATTTTCCCCGATGAGGTGCACGGGTTCTTGATGCACAAGAGTTGGGTCCGAGCCTATCACGCGACGGCGGAATTTTTCGACAGGCAACTCAAAGGAGGCACGACTGCTACAGGAGGGCGGTAAGGGTAGGGAAAAGGGAAACGGGAAAGGTGGAAGTGAGCGCGGGCCGATGTTACGGGAAGAAGTGTTGAAACTCGGGCGTGACTTGCTCGACGCCCCCGAAACCGTGCATGCCAGCGGAGTTATACACCGCGATATCAAACCGGCGAATATTTTGCTCTTGGAGAACCGATCCGTGCTGGCGGACTTCGGGATCGCGAAGCCATCGCCCGCCGACTCGGATGAAACGCAGACCGCACCCGGGACGATGGTTGTGACTCCGCGTTACATGGCTCCAGAGGCGCCAGCCGGCATGGCAGTGACGCCACAGACGGATATCTACGCCGTAGGAATAGTGCTGTTCGAGGCCCTGACTGGACGTTGCTGGGTCGGCGGAAGCAATCCCGCGGAAACCGACTGGTCGGGGGTACCGCCTAGCCTCAAGCGAATATTGCGTGTTGCGCTGCAGTTCGATCCTCAAGACAGATGATCCGACGCCCGGACATTCCGACGCCAGCTCTGGAGAACCCGAACGACACGCTATCGGCGGAGGGTGGCGATCGGTGTATCGGCCGCCGTAGTCGGTTCGTTCGTGCTGAGTCGGCTAGTGGGGACGTTCGAGGTCAGGCGTGCACTAGGCTCCGTACCCACCACATTGATTCCTGACGACCGGGCTGCTCGAAGCAGTCTCGCGCGCGCCGAGGATTTCTACGCGATGGGCCGGTGGGGTAATGCACGTACGGCGTATGAAAAAGCGCTCGAGTCGGACCCGGAATGCGTCTGGTGTTCGTGGATGATTACGGAAACCAGTCGCTGGTACGTGGAGCCCCCCGATCGTGCCGACCTAGACGCCGTGCAAGCCCGCATCGAGGATTTTCCAGCATCCACTCGAGTCGAACGGCCCAACTCCTTGGATCTGCATGACCAGCTGATAGGGGCGAACGACGCAGCGAACGAAGGTGACTTCTCCCTCGCACTCGCGCTGAGTGACACTCTGAGTTTCTACGAACCGTCCACTTACATCACGTCTGGACGTGAACAGACCGTGCACCACGACGAGTTTTTTCGTGCCCTGCTTCATATGCTGAGATCCAACTGGCACCTCGCACGGGGAGACTCGCTGCCCGCATACCAGCTAGCACGTATCGTGCGACGAGTCCTGCTGGATTCCGCCGGCCTGCCGTTGCTGGCAGTGGAGATCCTACAGGCAGTGTCGGCCGGGCTCGAATATCACGGCGGCGGGGACGCCTGGCCCAGGCCGTTCCAAACGCTGGACCAGTCCATGCCGGCCGACCTTCCAGGCCACGTTATCGCAGCCGTGCGAGTGCGCTTCAGCTGTCTGAGCTCGACAGCCCGTGCGCTGCTCGAGATCGCGTCGATTATACGACCTCCTGTCTCCGAAAAGGACTTTACGGTGATTGGTGGATTCGATGAGAGAGACGTCGTCGTTGCGCTGGATGAACTCGAGTGGACACGGTGGCTGACGTCCGACTCCGGGGCTATACGTTTGTCGCGCGGATCGTTCGTGAGATCGTCGCCCGGGATATGGTGACAAGCGGAAAGCGGAGGAGAACGCTCGACGCGGCACGAGGGTTGAGCCGGACGAGTTGAGTGTCGTGACTCGAGGAGCCCGTCGAGGCGGCGTTTGCCATTCTGTGCCCCCGCGCCATATTTAGCCCGTCCTCGTGCCGTGGAGTTCTGTGAATTTTATCCCACCCTCATGCCAGCTGCCGCGTGCGAAGCGGCGACGCATGCGTTGCCCGTACTATGTATACGGGACCCGAGAAAGGGAAAGAGTCGGTCTCGTCCGGTATCGTCCGTCTTTGTCCGTCCTCGTCCGTCTTCGCCCGTCTGTGGTGATGGGTTGGGCGCGGTAACATGACCGACCTCCGCGATCGTTTGCAGGCGGCAGTAG
>JBHHZE010000070.1:0-14363 GCA_046757925.1 Gemmatimonadales bacterium | reverse complement strand
TTGTGGGTCAGACGAGTCACGCATAGCGAACACACCCTGTTTGACGTGTTCGATCCGGCGGGACGGTATCTGTGGTCTGTAGACTCGCCGTGGAGCATCGTTGAGTTTTGGCATCCGGTGATCGTCAAGAACTCTATCTACACAGTGGTCCTGGACTCGCTGGGTGTGTCCTACGTCGTCCGTGGCAGGTTGAAGGCCAAGTCGAACTAGCCCAGAAGCCGGGTTGGAGCGGGTGGTATAACAGGCCGGTGACCAATCACTCGGCTCCCTCTTTCCTGCGAGCGCGACGCAACACCTCCAACTCTTTCATGAGCGGGGTCCAGTAAGCCCGGTCCGCGTCACGTTCCCGAGCTTCCTCTATCGAGAACTCCTCGGCGATTCGGTGTTCGTTCCCAAGCATGGCTTCACGCACTGCCGGTCTTGCTTTTGCGATTTCGCCGGCCTCGTTCGGGAAATCGGCCGCACAAGAAATCATGAACGATGGCGTTCTGAGCTCGCGCAACCAGAACGATACGCGGATGTCCGTTGGCTCGGCGCGAAATTGAGTGTAGTGTGCTTCCAGCAAGCGACGCAACATGGGCCAGTCCTTGTCCCGTTGAGTTTTTTTCGATGCCACGAGATCGGGAAGCGACAAGACGTCCAGCGTTGCACCTTCCGCTGTCTCGATAATAGTGCGTCGATCCCACAGGGTAGGGAAAGGTTCTACGCCGCGGAGTTTGGACATCACGTCAACTCTCATTCCCTTTGCGTCAGCCCGTCCGCACCGGAAGTGGATTGCGTGTCCCTTGTCCAGGTATGTGGCATCAAACGGCGGGACGGCGATGACAGTGGCCTGGAGATCGTCGAGAGCTTCGGAGAGTCGATCTAGGTTGTTTGGCGATGATAAAACGGCGAGACCGGTGTCGCGACTAAACTCCGCTGCGCCGTACAACACGCACGCCTGGCCGCCGATCAAGAGGCTCCGGACCCGGTGCTGCCGCATCGTAGAAAGGACCGTGAGTATCGGGCTCGGGGTCAAGCGATCCTCCCAACGCAAGGAACGTGGTCCAAAGGCGCTGGCTCTCGGTCCAACGCTCCGCCGGTGTCAGGCGATACCATGCGGCCCACTCGGGCCCACAGTGGGCCTCGATGTCGAGTAACGGTTCGGGCCCATCAGATCTGGAAAGATCATCCTTCATGCTTGCACCAATGTCAGTGAAGTCGGCACCAGCAATATCCCAATCATACGGGCCATCCGCCAGTCTAAGAGCCGCCCTGGTCCTCGGGAATCCGGATCGTGACCTCGCGCGTGCCGTCGGTCACGGGTGTGGTCGTCTCCCGACCACCCGGCCACCGCACCCAGACGGCGGTCGGCGGTTCCGCCTTGCCGAGCACCGCCACCGGCCCGTCCTGAGACCAGTATCCCGACCCAGCGTGGATCTCGCGCGCGGGACCGCGCCGCTCACCGTACACCAGCCGGATGGTCGCCCCGAAGGAGTTAGGGTTTCCCGGGCTGCCAACCAGTCTAACGCGGAGACCGGGGGTCCCTCCTTCATTGCGAAACAACTTGGTTTCATTCGCGTTCTGAGAGACGACGAGATCGACGCGGCCGTCTCGGTCGAAATCGGCGAACGCCGCGCCGCGCTGCTCACCATAAACGGTGATGCCCGACACCTGCCCCGGTACCGGCACCAGCGCACCGGTGCCGTCCCCTTTGAGCCAGAGCCCGCGACCAGCGTCGTAGCGCGGTGTGCCCCGTTCGGTGTCAAAAAAGTTCTGGCTCAAGAACAGGTCATCGTTGCCGTCACCATCGAAGTCCACGACGCCGGCGTAGAACGCAGGCGCGAGTTGGGCTTCTGTCGGCAGGGGAACGGGCTCGAAGGAGCCGCCGCGATTGAGAAACACCATGTGTTCCAGCGTGTTCGCATCCAGAACGGCACCGCCCTCCACTGCCGCGCCCAAGACATCCTTCACCGACGAGCGCGCGTAGTCCGCACGGCTGGGCGAGCGACCCCGTATGTACGGCATGGCCGCGATCATACGGGAACGGAGTGTCAGCGGGGCAATCTTGCGCAGCCTGTCATCGCGCTGCGCCTCGACAACGTCGACGGACCCATTGTTGTCGAAGTCTCCGTAATACAGCATGAGAGGGTGGCGCTCGTCCACGTGGTATCTGGTGTTGCGGCCCCAGCTCGTTGCCACGATATCGAGCCGGCCATCGCCGTCCAGATCGCCGGTCGTGATCCCGTTCCAACGACTGCGGTAGCGTGACAGGCCGAACGAGTCGCCCGCCTCGGTGAAGCGGCCCGCGTCGTTCAACAACAGTTTGATCGGCCCCCATTCGAGCGCCAAGAGCAGGTCCGGGTCGCCGTCGCCGTCGATGTCCGAGAAGACGGCCGACGACACGAGACCGACCGACTTCAAGGGCTCCAGATTGGCGCTGTCGAGGACGAACGGGCCTCCCTCGTTGCGGAACAACCGCGAGGACGCGGGCGCCGGATACACGACGGGAATGAACCGCCCGCCAACGAACAGATCGAGGTCGCCGTCTCCATCGTAGTCGGCGAGCGCCAGCGGTCCCGCACTGCTCCGGTGAGGTGGCACGGCGGTCGTTGCAGTGGCACTGCCAGATCCGAGCCTGCTTGCCGGGGACAGTGTCTCGACCCTCAGCACCGATGGTGCCGCAAGTGCTTCCGTCGGCCCCGCGGCCTCGTAGCTCGACTGTCCAACGAGTAGCACGGTTCCGTGCCCCCCGGTGCCGGGTACGGCCAACACAGTGGTCTCATCGTACCGCGCCTCGGCGATGCCGAGACGACGCTTGTTGAACTGGCCGGCTCGATTGCGGTAGTACGCCAGTTCGCCTCCCCGTCCCGCGCCGATCAGTAGATCTTCGTAACCGTCGGAGTCGACGTCGTACCAGCTCACGCCGGGGCCGAGGCTGCCCAGCCGGTTGGGCAGGAGCGGTTGTCGCAGGAAATCGTTGAACGGCAAGTCGACGTGGACGTGACCGAGCTGGCCGGATACGTCGGCAAAGATGGGAACGGGACCGTGTTCGCCAGACACCTTCTCCGGCCCGTGGTCTCGGTCATCACTTTCGGGCGGTTCGCGAATCTCGTACAGGCGGTTCGGTTGGGCACCGCGCACGATGCTCTTCGCACCGCTTCGCCAGTCCACTTCGATCGTGAGTTCGGCCGCGTCGCGCGCGGCAAACGCGTACAGCAGTTCGGAACTCGAGAGGTACAGCCCGCCAAGGGTCACTTCCTTTTCCTGCACCGGCCCCGCCGAGATCACGCGAATCTTCGCCCCCACGGCCTGCGTGTTGGGAGCTTCACCGATCAGCCGGACGGCCACGCGTTTCGCGTTGGTCTCGTTGCGGAACACGCCGGCGGGCGAGTCCAGACGGTTGACCACGACGTCGAGATCGCCGTCGCCGTCCAGGTCTCCGGCCGCCATGCCCTGTGAGATGTCGTCTTCCGCTCCGAAGCCCCACGCCTCGACCTCTTCGAACGTGAGATCGCCGTTGTTGCGGAAGGCCACGTTACGTCGCTCGAGCGGCGGGAGCAGCAGACGCAGGTCACGCCACTCGATTCCCGGATGCCGCAACTCCAGACTGTCCAGCAGATCGTCGTTGAATACGTCCCAGGTGTATCCGGTGGCGACCAAGATGTCTTCGTAGCCATCCAGATCCACATCCAGAAAAAGCGTGGTCCAGGACCAGTCGGTGGCATCGACACCCGCGAACTCGGCGATCTGCGCGTATGTCGCGTCCCCGCGGTTCAGGAGCAGCGTGTTCCTCTGCCACTGCGGGCGGCTCTCGATTTCGTCGACCGCTTTGGGTGGCACGTGCGCCAGCCCGTGCGTCTGCCGCGCGCGGCGATCCCGGGCCAGCATGTCCGTCACGAAGAAATCGACATCGCCGTCGCGGTCGATGTCGGCGAAGTCGACGGCCATCGATGCGTTGCTCGTCGTGCGGAGAGACGTGGCCGGCAACGCCCGAAACCTGCCCGTTCCGTCGTTGATCCAAAAGTTGTCCGGACCTTCGAAGTCGTTGCAGACGTACAGATCGGGGTCGCCGTCGCGGTCGACGTCGTAGAATCTCGCCGCGAGCCCGAACTCTTCAGGCTGGCGGGCGAGAGGCTTGCCCGTCTCATCCCGGAACCGCCCGGATGTGAAGGAGATGCGCTCGAACCGGCCGTGTCCGTCATTGAGATAGAACCAGTCGGGGTCCGCTCGCGGCGACCTGACCCACTTGCCGTTCACCTTTTCGAAGCGGAAGTGTTCGCGCAGCGCCGGGACCACCTCGTATTGGTCCTCACCCACCTGCCGTACTGCCTCGTCGAACGACAGATCGTGTTCGGTGAACAGCTCCGAGACATCGGTGAACTTGTAGTTCGCAACGTAGAGATCCAGATCGCCGTCGCCGTCCACGTCGGCCAACGTCATCGTCGTGCTCGCGCGGTCGGATTCCAGACCTGCCTCCACCGTGCGTTCGCTGAACCGGCCGGTCCCGTCGTTCAAGTAGAGCGCGTTCGGGCCGCCCGTTGCCGTGGTCAAGAGATCGAGATCCCCGTCGCCGTCGACATCGGCGAAAACTGCGCCGGTGGAGAACCGGTGGGGCGCACCGACGCCCGCCCGTTCCGTTACGTCCTCGAACCGCCAGTTGCCGAGGTTGCGGTACAGGACGTTCGGTCCCTCCGTGCTCGCGAAGTAGATGTCCACGAGGCCGTCGCCGTCTGCGTCGCCCAGCGCCACGCCCGATCCGATGTGGAGGTTCTGATTGTGTCGCGTCTCTCTCCGGTCCGCCGAATTCTCGAACGCGATGCCCGTGCGCGACGCGGAGAGTCGCTTGAAGCCAGCCTGTCCGCGGCGCGGTACCGCGAGTTCGCGCCAGCGATACGCGCCTTCCTCGTGCCACTCGGTGGAGACGGGGGGCGGGGAGTTCACGCAGGCGCATAGACCGAGCGCTATCAGTGCGCCGATGCGGCCAACCGGTCGATCGCGTCCTGGCTTCGTTGTTCGCTTCATGCTCATGCCCGGGGTTAAGGCCTCGTATTCTACGGAAGTCGCACCGAGCGGCGCAACTGCATGGGAATCTTGCCGTTAGAGCGATCCCGCTGTAGGGAGGCGGTGGGATCGAGGGGGAGGAGGTCCAATGCCTGGCTCCAATGTCCAGATGTCGTTAGACTCTCTGTGACCCAACATTCCACTATACCCCGCACCGCTCGGCAACTCCGCCATCGAAGTTCCTCGACAGACCGGTTCTTGGCGATGGACCGGCAGCGGAAGGCGAGTGCGACAGCGGGGATTGGGCGGCTCCAACTGAACGGATCCGGAAGGAAGGTGTCGAAGATGCTCCGAGGAAGGGCGGCGCGCGCTACGGTCGCAGGCGCGTTAGTTGTCACCGCTGTGCTCGCAGGCGTCGCCCTGTGGATCGAACGCGTGTCCTCGGGAAACACACCGCAGGAAGTTCGACTGACCGTGCCGGCCCGGCTGATCGATGTGGCGGGAGTGGAACCCGACCTGCAGGATTTGGCGCGATACTGCAACGAACTCAACGACAGCGACCATCCCTCGCTCGGCCGCCGGCCGCTGCGCGAGCTACAGGCGCGCCTGGCCTCGCTCGAAAGACGTGGCGGGAGCGGCGATTGGGCGGCCGCCGACCTGCATCTGCAACTGGCCAGAAAGTTGTTGAATGCGGGCGATCTCACGGCTGCACTCGAGCACCTGGACGAAGCCGGCCGCATGGTTCGGGAATTGAAGATGTCGGAGGCGGTTGCCCGGAGCAGATCGGCCGCCGTCGACTACGCCAGAGCGGTAGTACACCTGCGAGCGGCCGGCGCTCTCAATTGCACCGCAGATGGCGATCCCCGCGGCTGCTTGCTCTCGGGCACAGGTAGCTACTCCGAGCGAGAGCACACCAGGGCCGCAATTCGCTATCTCGACGGGCTGCTGGCGTGGCGTCCGGGCGACGTGCGCGTGCTCTGGCTGCTCAACATCGCCCAGATGATGCAGGGCGGTTATCCCGACGCGATCCCCCCCAAGCAGCGAATTCCGGCCGAGGTTTTCGGTGAGGCTCAGGGCGCGCCGCACTTTACCGACGTGAGTCGCGATCTCAATGTGGCCGCCGTCAATCTCCTGGGCGGCAGCATCGTGGACGATTTCGACAATGACGGCTTTCTGGACATCTTCACCACGACCTACGACCCCTGCGGGTCTGCTATCTACTACCACAACGAGGGAACCGGACAGTTTACTGACCGCTCGACGGCGGCCGGGCTGGATCACCAGTTGGGCGGCTTCAACGTCATGCAGACGGATTACGACAACGACGGGTTGCTGGACGTATTCATCGTGCGGGGCGCGTGGCAGTTCGAGTTCGGCCGACGCCGCAACTCTCTTCTGAGAAACGAGGGGGATGGCACGTTCGAGGATGTCACACGCCGGGCCGGCCTGGCCCAGCCCGCCTACCCGACGCAGGCTGCCGCGTGGGCCGACTACGATAACGATGGAGATCTCGACCTCTACGTGGGCAATGAGGCCAACGAGAAATACGCGGCCTACCCGAGCCAGCTGTTCCGCAACAACGGTGACGGAACCTTTAGCGACGTGGCACCGCAGGCGGGCGTGACCAACGACCGCATGGCCAAGGGTGTGGCTTGGGGCGATTACGACAACGACGGCGACCAGGACCTCTACGTGTCGAACATCGGTCCGAACCGCCTCTACCGCAACAACGGCGACGGCACCTTCCGGGACGTCGCGCCGGACCTGCACGTCGATGAGCCGGCCGACAGGAGCTTCGTTACCTGGTTCTGGGACTACGACAACGACGGTTGGTTGGACATCTACGTGGCGGGATACTCGGCAGACCTGAGCGAGGTGGCGGCCGACTATATGGGCCGGAAGTCCAACGGCACCAGGCCCAGGCTGTACCGCAACACCGGCGGGTACGGGTTTGAGGACGTGACCGACGCCGTCGGGCTCGGTGAGGTTCAGCTGCCGATGGGCGCGAACTTCGGCGACATCGACAACGACGGCTGGCTGGACTTCTACCTCGGCACGGGAGACCCGGAACCGGAGACGATCCTTCCCAATGTGATGTATCGGAACGAGGCGGGCAGGCGGTTCGTGGATGTCACGCAGTCTGCAGGAGTGGGACACTTGCCCAAGGGGCACGGTGTCGCATTCGGTGACATCGACAACGATGGGGACCAGGACATCTACCTCCAGGCGGGTGGGTTTACGCACGGCGACCGGGCGCCCAACGCCCTGTTCCGCAACCCCGGTAGCGGCAACCACTGGCTCACCGTCCGGCTCATAGGGAAGGTCTCCAACCGCGCAGCGATCGGCACGCGGCTCAAACTGACGATCGACGATGGCGACGTCCGGCGCGCGGTCTACGCCACGGTATCCAGCGGTGGCAGCTTCGGAGCCTCGAGCCTGCAGCAGGAGATCGGGCTGGGCGGGGCACTTGTAGTCGTACAATTGGAAGTGTCGTGGCCCAGCACAGGGAGGCGGCAGATCTTCAGCGATGTACCCGCCGACCGATTCATCGAGATCGAGGAGGGCGTGGATACCGTCCGAGTGGTGACGCGGCGTCGGATCCCGCTGGGACGCTGAAGCCACCGGCGCAGAGCCGTGTAATGCAGTGGTCCGCTACCGCCTACCCAAGGCCCCCCACCCTCCCCACCCAATTCTGCCGCCCCTAACCACCGTAACCCTTCCGCCCCATCATGTGTCTATCAACACGAAGGCAGGACAACCCATACCCAGAGGACCTGGTTGGACGAGACAAGACTGATCGAGCAGGTCCGGCGGGGTGAGGCCGGCGCGGAACGAGAGCTTTACGACGTGCACGTCGACCGGGTTTACCGGCTGGCATACCGGCTGACAGGCGACTCCGAGCTGGCCCAAGATATGACGCAGGAGACCTTCATCCGGGCCTTCGACAAGATGGGGCAGTTCAGGGGAGAAGCAGCGTTCGGTACCTGGCTCCGGTCGATCGCCACATCGGTGATCTACAACGGGCTCAGAAAGGTGAAGCGGTTGCGACAGCGCGAGGTGGTGCTGGAGGAGGCGGGTTTGTTGGACGACGGGTCTAGAGAGGCCGAACCCGACTTGAAGGAAAAACTGTCACGCGCGATAGACGACCTGCCGGCCAAATACAGAATGGTGTTCGTGATGCACGACGTAGAGGGATACACGCATCAGGAGATAAGCGACGCGATGGGAACTCGAGTCGGAACCTCAAAGGCGCAACTGTTTCGAGCCCGCGCGAAGCTGCGTGAGGCGCTGGCGGAATTCGCCGAGGAGTGGGCGTCATGACCGACGAACAGTTCGAGGAGTTCTTGCGCGATGCGGTGCGAGATCACAACCCGGCGCCGGAGACCCCACGCGAGGAGATCTGGGCGCGGATTCAAGAGGTTCGCAGCCTGCGCAGCAACGTGCCCGAGGTGGTCTGGTTCAGATCACCGTGGCTGCGTCGGGGACTGGGCATTGCCGCGGTCCTGATACTGGGAATCGGAATCGGCATGAGCATAGGTCGCGTGAGCAGCGATACGCCGGTTGTGGCAAGCATCGCGGTAGCTGAATCGGTCGCCGTCAGCGATGTATACCGCGTTGTCACGGCCAATTATCTGAGTGACGCCGAGGCATTTCTCACGATGTTCCGCACAGACGCGCGTGCCGGACGCGTCGCTCTTGGAGATGGGAATCCCGCACGGCAATTGCTCACGACCACGAGACTGTTGCAGGGATCGCCGGCGGCGCGCGATCCCAGAATGAACGAACTGTTGAACGATCTGGAGTTCGTGCTGATGCAGATCGCCCAACTGAGAGCGGGCGAGGATGGTACCGAGTTGGACTTGGCGACCCAGGGTATGGAAGAGCGGAGTGTGTTGCTCAAGATCCATGCGGCACTGCCCAGCGATCCGCAAATAATGAATGTAAGAGGAGTCCTTTGATGCAAATAGACAAACGGAGAACAACGCTGGCGACCTTACTGCTCGGCACGTCACTCGTTTCGATGGCGGCTGCGCAGGAGGCGGCGATCGCCCAGCTGGAGCGCCTCGACCGGGAGGTGGCGACACTTTCCGGTCAAGTGTCAGGACTCGGCAGTTTGCAGAACTTGGTACAACTCGAACGCTTAGCCGCGTTAGGCAACCTGGCGCAAGTCCGGGGTCTCGCGCAGTTGGAAGGCATTCCGAGCTTGCGTGGCTTGACCGCGCTGCAGGGCCTGGCGCCGGTCCGCCGGGATTCCCATGAAGCCACGCGGTTTGCACCCGACCCCTGGGCGCAGGGTGACCCCGCGGACTCGCTCTACAAGCTGGCACGTCGCGAGCTGAACCACAGAAACTGGGAACGAGCCGCGCGGTTGTTTCGCCGGATCCGCACGCGCCACGCGAGGTCGGCTTACGCGCCGGACGCCTTTTACTGGGAGGCGTTCGCACGCTACCGCATGGACGACACCGACGAACTCGAAACCGCACTCACCTTGCTGAAGCGCCAGGGCGAGGCGTATCCCGATGCTTCGACGCATGAAGATGCCAGATCGCTGATCGTTCAGTTGAGGAGCCGGCTGGCGCAGCTCGGTGACGCCGATGCTGCCCGCGACATTACCGAACAGGCCGAGCGGCAGGGAAATGGCTGTCCTGAGGAAGAAGACGACGTGCGAGTGATGGCGTTGAACGCGTTACTCAACATGGACTCCGACAGGGCAGTGCCGATTCTGACGCGTGTGCTCGAGCGCCGCGACGCCTGTTCTGCGCAACTGCGCCGCAAGGCCGTGTGGTTGATATCGCAGAAGCGTTCCCCGCAGACAGCGGCTACTCTGCTCAACGTGGCTCGCAACGACCCCGACCGCGGAGTGCGCAAACAGGCGGTTTTCTGGCTGTCGCAGGTCCGTAGCGAGGAAGCGGTGACCGCACTCGATTCGATTCTGATGGGGTCGGATGATCGGGAGATTCAGGAGAAGGCGATCTTTGCGCTGTCGCAGCACAGGAGTGAACGGACAGCCGGTATCTTGCGGCGTTATGCCGAGCGTAGCGATGCGTCCGAGAAGCTGCGTGAGACCGCGATCTTCTGGCTGGGGCAGAGTCGCGCGAGCGATAACCAACAGTTTTTGCGTGATCTGTATGCCAAGGTCGACAGCGACAAACTCAAGGAGAAGATCATCTTCGCGCTGTCGCAACAGAGCAGTGACGACGGCCAGTGGCTACTCGATATCGCGCTAAACGAGAATGAGCCCATCAAGCTGCGCAAGTCGGCTCTATTTTGGGCCGGTCAGAAGCGCAAGATTCAGGTAGACTCGTTGAGCGAGCTCTACTCGAGCATCAATGACACGGAGATGCGGGAGCAGGTGATCTTCGTGCTGTCGCAGCGCAAGGAACCCGCGGCGGTGGACGCCCTGATGAACATCGTGAAGAATGAGACCGACCGCGCACTGCAGAAGAAGGCGATCTTTTGGTTGGGTCAGTCGAAAGATCCCCGGGTGGCCGAGTTTCTGCTGGAGCTGATCAATAGATGACGGGCGGAGTCGTTTCGGGCGTCGTAGTGTTGCTCTTGGCCACAACGGCAAATGCACAATCGATCGCGGATCGTGTCGGGTCGGTGGATGACGGACAGGTGAGAATGAGTTTTACAGCACGGCCCGGCGTGTGCGGCAACGGTCGCAACATTACAACCAGTAGAGACACGGGCGACTGGGAGAGCTGGTGCGAACCGGGGCCCGTGAGGGTCGCGGTCGATGTGCGAGGCGGAAGGGTCGTTGACGTCGACACGTACGTGGGCGGCCGTTGGCGCACCGGGCGCAGGGACGTTGTCGATCTGGGGCTAGTGCCTGCCAAAGACGCGGCAGACTACCTGCTCTCGCTAGCGACACACGGGGAAGGGCGCGGTGCGAAGGACGCGATCTTCCCGGCAACGATCGCCGACAGCGCGGTTGTCTGGCCCCAACTGCTCGCCATTGCCAAAGACGAGGCTCGCCCCAAGGCTATCAGAAAGAGTGCCGTGTTTTGGGTGGCCCAGGCAGCCGGCGAGGCTGTGACTAAGGGACTCGAGGAGTTGGTGGACGACGATTCGGGGGATCGCGAGGTGAGAGAAAGCGCGGTCTTTGCGATCTCCCGACTCCGCAACGACGAGGGTGTGCCGATTCTCATTCGCATCGTGCGAACCCACCCCGATCGGGCCATTCGCAAGAAGGCGATCTTCTGGCTGGGTCAGAGCGACGACCCCAGGGCCATAGCGCTGTTCGAGGAGCTATTGCTCAAGCCGTAGTCGCCCAAGTAAGTTTCCAATGTGAAAATTCCCCGGCGATCCGTTCATGCGACCGCCGTCGCAGCCCTTCTGTCTGCCGCCACCGCAATTTCGTGCGCCCGCAATCCCGCCACCGGCGGTCTCCAACTCATGTTGATCAGCGAAAACCAGGAGATCCGTATGGGTCAGGAGGCCGATCCCCAGGTCAGAGCCTCGTTCGGGGTGTACGACAATCCCGAGTTGCAGGTCTACGTGCGAGACTTGGGGATGAGCATCGCGCGGAACTCCGAACGCCCGCACCTGCCCTGGAAATACACGGTCATCGATGACCCGATCGTCAACGCCTTCGCGCTCCCCGGTGGATTCATCTATATCTCCCGCGGCATTCTGGCTTACTTCGAATCCGAGGCCGAGTTGATGGCTGTTCTGGGCCACGAGACCGGCCATGTCACGGCGCGCCATTCCGCCGCACAGATGTCGCGGCAGCAACTGGGTCAGATTGGCCTGGGAGTGGGCATGATACTGGCGCCGGGTCTCCAGGATTTTGCGGGGCTCGCCAACAGCAGCTTGCAGCTACTCTACTTGAAGAACAGCCGTGGCGCCGAGCGGCAGGCCGATGAGTTGGGCTTTCGCTACATGCGACAGCGGGGCTACGACGCGCGGGAGATGGTGAAGGTGTTCAACATGTTGGGCCGGGTGACCGCGGCCGCGGGTGGACCGGGTGTTCCCAATTGGCAGTCGACTCACCCCACATCCGCCGACCGGGAAGCAAAGATTCAGGCGCAGATCGTAAAGAGCGGCGTCGATTTCTCTACCTACACGGTGCGGCAGGACGAATACCTGCGTCGGCTCGACGGTCTCGTGTTCGGCACGAACCCGCGGCACGGATTCTTTCGCGGTCAGCGGTTCATGCATCCGGACCTGCGGTTCGAGATCGAGTTCCCGACCGAATGGCAGACCGTGAATCAGCAGCAGGCGGTGCTGGGACAGAGCCCGCGCAAGGATGCCATGATGGAAGTGGCGCTGGCCGAGGGTGGCGGCACGCCGCGCGACCTGGCACGCGGGTTCGTGGGTCAAAAGGGTGTTAGCGGCGGTTCGGTCGTGCCCGGCAAGATCCACGGTTTGACCTCGGCGAGTGCAGACTTCAGCGTACGCACCAATCAGCAGGCCTTGCGTGGGAACGTCACCTACGTCGAGTACGGCGACAACGTGTTTCGACTCTTGGGTGTCTCCACGAGCAGGGGCTGGGGTCGCTACCGGCAGGCCATTCTCGGAGCGTTTCAGAGCTTCGACCGGCTGACGGAAATGCGGGCGCTCACCGCGCAACCCATGCGAGTCAGGATAGTCGAGTTGGAGAAACCGATGACGCTCACGCAGTTCAACCGGGAGTATCCCTCGGCGATCAGCCTGCAGAAGTTGGCGATCATCAATCAGGTCCAGCCCGGCGCGTTGCTGGAGGCGGGGCGGTTGATGAAGCGGATCGAGGGTGATTCCATACCGTGACGCGGTGAAACGTGAGATGTGAAAAGTGAAAAACTGCTGGTTCTGTTCGGAGTCTTAGCAACAACCCAAGTACATGCGCAGTCTGTCCGCGGCGTAGTCGCGGTCGCCGAATCAGATTCGTTGCTGGAAGGTGCCACGGTACAGTTGGTTGACCCCAGTGGTACTCCCCTCGCGATGTTCCTCACCGAGGGCGATCAGACCATCGACATCCGTGTCAACCTGGCGCCGCAGGTGACGCTGCTGGATCCAGTCACCATATTCGGTCAGACGGCCGAGACTCCCGGTCAGCGTGAGTTCCTCTCACGCAGGAACCTCAAGTGGGGCTACTCCTTCAGCAGGACGGAGATCGAACAGCTTCGTGCGGGAACCGTGACCGATGTCCTGAGGTTGGAGACACCGCTCGTTATATCGAGGTGCATGGATGTATACCTGGACGGGTCGCAGTCCAAGATATTCGGGGACAGCATTCCGCTCGACTGGGTATATGGGATTGAAGTGTACCCTGGCCACTACGACATACCTCTCGAGTACCGCAACCCCGACCCGAAAAGGCACAAGTGCGGTGCGGTGTTGCTTTGGAGTACAACGATTGGGAAAGATTAGCCGGCCAGAAGAACTATCGGCTACGCCCTAGCTAGCATCCAGATTATGGTCTATATTTGGATGTCATTTCAAGGGACGAAGGTGGACTATTACAGCGCGATCGAGCCGGTCACGGTATTGAAGACGAAGAGCGCTGAGCTAATTCGCAAGGTGCGCGAATCGGGTCAGCCGATAGTGATCACGCAGAACGGTAGAGCCACGGCGGTGCTGCAAGACGTAGAGTGCTTCCAGCGCCAGCGCCAAGCGCTGTTGTTGATGAAGTATCTTGCGCGTGGCGACCGCGAACTGCAGAAAGGCAAGGGCATATCGCATGCCCGGGCGAAACGTCATTTCAACCAGAAGCTAAAGCAGCTCGAGGGGTGAGTGGGCGGCACCCTATCGAATGGGCGCCCACAACTATTCGCGATCTCGACGAAATCCTCGAGTACGTTGTGTGGAGGGAGAGCGGTGATGCCGCTGCACGCCTCTGTGCCAAGATACTATCCCGCATAGATAAGCTGAGCGCATTTCCCCGTCGCTGCAGGATTGTCCCGGAACTCAAAGAATACGGAATCAGGGACTACCGCGAACTGATAGTCAGCCCCTACCGGATCTTTTTTCGGATCAATGGGCGCGTTGTCGGGATCGTGGGAGTGTTGGATGGACGGCGTGATCTGGAAGAGGAGTTGCTTAACAGGGCTTTGGACATCGAAGGTTAGGGAGTGGCGTGGCTAGGGATGAGCCCCACGATCGGCTGCAGTTTATGACAGCGCGGGTGTCTTCATGTGCACGAGCATGGTAGTGCATAATGTGCCGCTGGTACTTGGCGTGCTGGCTTCAATGCCGATCGCCGGTTCTGGTCAGGCGCCCATATCCCTCCGAGGCCCAGTCTGTAATTCTTGTCGTTTGAGCCTTGGGGACACTCTCGTACTGGGCTCCGAGCAGGATCTCGCCGGGCCCACCGGTCTGAATCCATTGCGTCTCGTCGCGGCACCGGACGTTGATGCCCTGCTGGACGCTCTGGCGGCGTTTCAGAGGTCTCTCGT
>JBHHZE010000069.1:0-14769 GCA_046757925.1 Gemmatimonadales bacterium | reverse complement strand
TCTTGGTGGGCGTCCATACCAACCGGTCGCGTTCCACCGTCGGGAACGTGGCGGCAGGCGTCCACACCTCGGCGTATCGCCGATCGGGATCCACTATCCAATAACACGCAACGCCCACCTCTTGGTACAGTCTCCGCTTGGTGAATCGATCGTAGCGAACGGTGCCGGGGCTCAATACCTCAATCGCGAGCAACAGCGTGCGGACGTTCTTCCAATCGAGTGTGCGCACCTGCTCCAAGTCTGCGACAAATGTGTCGGGCTGGACGAGGATGTCGGGCGCCCATGAGATATCGGCGGGAGAACAGAGTAGATATCCGACAGGATGGTTGTGCAGATAGGCTGTTAGCTCAGCATGAACTCGACCCACGACCACCTGATGCCAAAGCCGCGGCGAGGGCGTCACGAGCAGCTCCCCGTGCACGGTCTCGTAGCGTTTGCCGTCCTCGGGCAGTGAGCGGACCATCTCAGCGGTATAGTACAGCGGGGCAGCCATGCCCATAAAGTCACCTCGGCGATGTGTGTTGGGCAAGAGTTGAGAAATGCAGAGGCCTACGCCCGTCCTCATAGGGCGGGGTTAGATGGTCTGCCACCTTCGCAACAGGGATTTCCCTTGACGGTTTCCGCAAACCCGAGGAGATTGCTACATATGCAGCTTAAGTTCCGGGAAGATAAGACGACTCAGGCAGCAGCACGGTTGCTCAAGCTTGCAGGTGGCACAATGAACCACATGAAGCTTGTCAAGCTACTCTACTTTCTGGATCGGGCTTCCCTTCTGAAATCTGGTAGACCCGTCAGTTTCGACTCTTATTTCGCGTTGCCTCACGGGCCCGTGCTGAGCTTTACGCTTGACAGAATCAATGAAGATCCTGACCCTGACGCTCCGTCCTACTGGCATCGACACATCTCCGAGCGACGAGGACACGGGGTAGAACTCATGGCCGACACTCTGCCAAGCGACCAACTGTCCGAGGCGGAAGAGGCGTTAATCGACGAGATCTTTTCTCGCTACGGCGGTATGTCACAGTGGGAGATCCGCGACTACTCACATACGCTGCCTGAATGGCGAGATCCCCAAGGGTCCAGCTTGCCAATATTGATTTCGGACATACTCGCTGCCGAAGGATTCCGCGAGGAGGACATCAGAGAGATCGAAGAAACTCTCCAGGCAGAAATGGTGGCTGATCGACTCTTGAGTTGATGGAGCCTATCCGCTCCGGTCGTTCGCTGCTACTTCGGGAGGACGCGCAACCGAGGCCCCACTTGTGGTTTGTCGTTACCGATCCGGCTGGCAACCCTCCAAAGGTGGTCGCCGTGATGCTTAGGTCGGTAAGACCTTACACCGATGGCACGCTTGTGCTCGACCGCGGTGATCATCCATTTGTCAGGCATCCGTCTGCAGTCCACTATTCTTCGGCAAGACTGTTCACGGTCGCGGCGATCCGGGGGGAACTCCGCACTGGAAAATGTCACCTCAAGGAAGACATGTCCTGGGGATTTATTGGAGCGTGTTCGGAGAGGTCTTGTGAGGTCCCCGTACACGGTCCACGCGATAAAAGAGTATTTCCTCGATCAACACCCGGAACAGGACCCAACGGATGGACCTTGATTGGCGTCTCCGCCTGGCGGCATTTGCCGCACTCGACCGGCTTTCCCGGCAGAGGGACGGAGTGGTTTCCGGAGGGCAACTTGCCGACGGATTCGAATTTGAAGGAGAGCGGATCCGGTTGTTTGATGTCCGACGGGGTATATGGCGTCCCCGTCAGCTGGGTCGCGGCGGCGCGGCGCTCACGATTGTCACGACGCCACCCAAGCCTGGCAAGAAGCAACCGTACGATGATCAGATCGCATCGGACGACGACTCGTTCTTGTATCGGTACGAAGGAACCGATCCCCACCACTGGACCAACGTTGCGATCCGAAGGGCGATGCACGAGCAGCGTCCATTGATCTACCTGTATGGTATCGTGCCTAACCTGTACGAACCTATCTTCCCGTGTTACGTGGTGGGAGACGACCAGGAGGTTTTGGGGTTTCGAATAGTGGCTGATGCCGCGACCGCGCGCATCGGTCCGGATGTCTCCATGGAATCAGAACTCGCAGCACCGAGAAGAGCGTATGCCACCGCAGCGGTCAAGGTTAGGCAGCACCAGCGCCGTTTCAGGTCACTCGTTCTCTCGGCATATCGGAATAGGTGTACAATCTGTCGGCTGACTCACGCGATACTGCTCGACGCGGCCCACATTCTTCCGGACAGAGACGAACGCGGACGCCCGGACGTCTCCAACGGGCTTTCACTGTGTAAGATCCACCATGCAGCATACGATGCGAACATCGTGGGTGTCGATCCGGAGTGCGTGGTTCATGTGCGCCAAGAGGTGCTCGATGAACACGATGGCCCGATGCTGAGACATGGTCTTCAGGAAATCCAGGGGACTCGTATTTTGCTTCCGCGATCTGCCGCTCAGCGACCCCGTCCAGAGTATTTGGAGGAACGGTACCAACGATTCCGCGCGGCGTGACGCGGCGGTCGCTGGACACATGGGTTTGCTGGATTGGGAGGCTCGGCTCAGGCGCGCAGCAGCCGCACCTTGTATCTGCGAAACTGTGGATCGCGTGTCACGAGCGTGAGCCTTTCCGCGAGCGCCTGGGCTATGAGCATGCGGTCGAACGGATCGCGATGGTGCCACGGCAGCGTTCGGATCGCCTCGGCGTGGCTCAAGCGGATGGGCAACTCCTCGAAACCGGACTCGATAGTGGCGTCCGTCCTCCAAATGTCACACCCCCTCGGTACCGTACCGATCCATGACCGCTCAGCCACTTACCAACGAGCCAAATTCCAGGCACCTTAGAGGTGCCGCCGTCACGTGCCCTCGTGGATATCGGATCCGGCCAACCGCCCGTGGGAAATCGATAGATGACGATCGAACGAATCACTATGGTCGCTCTCCAAATGTGAGCGCCCGATGACTCAGACCAAGACCGCCCGCTGGCTCGACCTCTTGGCCCTGCTATTGAGCCGCAGGTACCCCCTGACCCGCGAGGAAATCTTCGAGCGGGTGGAGGAATACCGCAAGGCGCGCGAACGCGACGACTCGGAGACGGCGCGTGAGTCGCTCAGGCGCAGGTTCGAGCGCGACAAGGACCAACTGCGCGCCATCGGCATAAACATCGAGACCGTAGACATCCCCACCGCAGAGTTCGACGAACCGGCCAAGGGTTACGTCTTGCAGGAGCGGGATTTCTACCTGCCGTATCTCGAGTTCGTGGATGGCAAGGTGGCGGGCGACCGGCCCTACCGCGGGCTCGTGAGAGTCCCCCTGTCGTCGCGTGACCTGGAACTGTTGGATCGCGCGACCAATCGCATCGCGCAGCGCAGTGAGTTTCCGCTCTCTCTCGCGGCCGCATCCGCGCGTCGCAAGCTGCAGTTCGATCTACCACTCTCCATACGGTCGGTGGAACACGTGTTGGCGGCACCGCTCGCCACCGGTTCCGACAACGCTTTGGCCACGTTGCAGCGCGCCGTGGCCGCGCGGATCGCCGTCAGTTGTTCGTACTACACCATCGGACGCGACAGCGAGCAGCGCCGCGAGATCGAGCCGTATGGTCTGTTCTTCAGCTGGAGCCGCTGGTATTGCGTCGCATTCTCTAGGGAGCGGGACGCGCTGCGACTGTTCCGGGTGGACCGCATGAAAGACGTTACGCTGCTCGAGCATTGCCCGTTCGATGTGCCGGATGACTTTTCGGTAAGAGACTACGTGGGCCGCGCACCGTGGGCACTGGGGAGCGGCAAGCCGACTGCTGCGACGGTGCGGTTCAGCTTCCCGGAGTCACGCTGGGTGCAGGCACAGGGCGTCGGCAGCGTGATCGAAGACGTGACGCCGGACGGTGGATCGGTGATCCGGTTCGCCGTGACCGAAGAGGCCCCGTTCTTACGATGGCTGCTCACCTTCCGGGATCACGCTCGAGTGCTGGAGCCCGATTCGATGCGCGGCAAACTGGCGGACATGAGGGATCGTGTGCGTGCCCTGTACGCGGAGAGCGACATATGAGCGAGACATCTGCCGAACAGGCCAACAGGATCGTGTCGCTCGTGGCCGAACTCACGCGAGCGGACGACCGGGGCGGAGATGCTCCCACGTTCGCTCAGGTGGCCCAACGCTTCGAGGTCCCGGTAGCCCAGATCCAGCGCGATCTGCGAGCGCTCACCATGCTCGGCGAATCTGCCGAGTCGGAGTGGTTGATGAGCCTGTCCGCATACCAGGAAGGAGACCGGGTGGTGATCCGGAGCGGTGGCCCGTACCGCCGGCCCATCAGGTTTACCTCCGAGGAACTGGTCGCAATGCGGATCGGACTTGCCGAGGAGGGATTGGAGGAGCTATCCCAACCGCTCGCCGATGTCCTGTTCGGCGCGGTCGATACCGATGAGGAGTTGCCATACTCCATTGGCGAGAGAATGAACGGACACCGGGAGACGGTGGAGCTCGTCGCGTGGGCGATCAGGAATCGGCGGCGAGTCGAGCTGCTTTACGCCGGCGAAGGGGCGAGTGCGGCATCTTCGCGCGTCATCGATCCGTATCAGATTGTCGAATACTCGGGCCGCAGTTACCTCGTGAGTTGGTGCGAGACGGCCGGTGAGTGGCGGAACTTTCGGGCGGACCGCGTGCTCGAAGCTCGGCTCGCCGGTGGCGAATTCGCACTGCGAGACGACTTCACGCCGGTCGACGACCCGAGTCGGGTATTCTACGCACCGGACGACAGTGTCGACAACGTGAACGTCCGATTCTCCGCGACGGTGGCACCGTGGATCCTGGAGCGCTATCCGGACGCGCGGCGGAACGAGGACGGCTCGGTGGAAGTAACGTATGTCGTGGCCGACCGGCAGTGGTTGGTGCGGCACCTGCTGCAATATGGGGCCGAGGCCGAGGTCGTTGAGCCGGACCTGTATCGACAAGTTTTGAGGAGAGCAGTGGGGTGAGCGGAGTGATAGGTGAAACGTGAAAGGTGAAAAGGGAAAAGGGAAAAGTCTCGCATGAGCAAGCCACCACGCACCCAACGGCTTTCTAAGTCCCGCTTCGTTGCGGGTTGGCAATGTCACAAGCTGCTCTGGTGGAAGGTGTATGAGCCCGACGCGCCTGAGCTTCAGCCTGACAAAGTCCTGCAAGACAGATTCGACCAGGGTGTGCAAGTGGGAGAGGTGGCGCGCACGCGCTTCCCGGGCGGCGTGCTCATCGACCTGCCGTACTATGACGTCGAGGGTAAGCTCGCGGCCACTGCGGCCGCCCTCCAGGGCGACGCGTCGGCGATCTTCGAGGCGAGCTTCCTGGCGGATGACGTATTTGTTGCCGTCGACGTACTCGAACGCACGCACGGCGGGTTCAACCTGATCGAGGTCAAGTCGTCATCGTCGCAAAAGGACGAACACATACCGGACGCCGCGGTGCAGACATATGTTCTCGAGCAGTGCGGAATCGATGTTGCCGGTGCCGAGATAATGCACTTGAACAAGGAATATCGGTTCCCCGACGTGGGCGACTTGTTCGAACGCACCGACGTGACCACACTCGTGAACGAATTCCTGCCCCGAGTCCCGCAAGCGATTGAAGCACAGCTCGCGGCGCTGCGCACGCCACTACCCGACATTGCCATCGGGCCGCACTGTTTCGAGCCGCGCGAGTGTCCCTTCGTGAAGCGCTGCTGGCCGCAGTCGCCGAACCACATCAAGAAACTCTACAACGTGGGCCCCAAGAAAGCGTGCAGCTACATGGAGCGGGGCATCCACCGGATTTCCGATATTCCCGCCGCGCAGAAGCTGCCCGCTGCGGCACGGCGTCAACTGGTGGCGATGAAGGAGGACCGCCTTGTTGTCGAACCGGGTCTGGCGAGCGCGCTCGATGCGTTCGACACGAAACTCGGCTTTCTGGATTTTGAGACCGTCCAGCGCGCGATTCCCGTGTGGCCGGGCACCGGTCCGTGGAAACAATCTGTGGCACAGTTCAGCTACCACGAGGAAAACGGCGACGGTACACACAGTCATGTTGGGTACCTGGCCGAGGGCCCGGACGATCCCCGACCCGCACTAGCGCGCAACATGTTGGAGGTTACGGCCGGAGCCGAAAGAATCGTTATGTACTCGTCGTTCGAGCGCACCATGATCCGTGATCTCCAGAGCGCGGTGCCGGAACTGGACGGTGAGTTAAAGGAGCTGGAAGACAAGTTGATCGACCTGCTTCCCGTGATTCGCAAGAACGTGTACCATCCGGAGTTCGAGGGAAGCTTCAGTCTCAAGTACGTGTTGCATCCACTCGTACCGGAACTCACGTACAACGATCTGGTGATCGTGGACGGCTTGGTGGCGAGTGTGGAGATTGCGCGGCTACTCTTCGTGGCACACAAGATCCCAGCCGCGGAGCGCGACCGAATTCGCAAGGATCTATTGGCGTACTGCGAGCGTGACACGTGGGCGATGGTGATGTTGTTGCAGCGGTTACGGGGATTGGCGGGGAGGTAGGGTGGAGGCGGGAAACGGAAACGGGCAAAGTGAGAAGTCAAAAGTGAGATGAAAGACGGTCTTGGATGGTCTAGGACGGTGAGAGACGGTCGCCGGTTTACGGGCAAACAGGAGCATGGGTAAGCGCAGAATCACATCACCCGAACCGTCGGGTCCGAGCGGATCGTTGCATGGTGTGATCGTAGCGGACACGCTCGATCTCCATGGAGAGAACTCCGTAACGGCCGAACGACGGCTGGAGTCTTTCCTCGTACGTTGGCACCGAACGCGGAGTGGCGTGGTGGTGCGCGTCATCACCGGACGAGGCAACCGCTCGGAGGGCGGGCCGGTGCTGCGTGGTGTTGTGAGGCAACTATTGGTGGGAAGGCTGGCCGGGTACGTAGAAGAGTTCACGGTAGATGAGGGCGCGGGGGCGTATTTGGTGAGGGTGAGATAATTGTTGGGAAGCGGGAAGCGGGAAGCGGGAAGCGGGAAGCGGGCAAAGGGAAACGGGAAAAGTTCCCCGTGCAACCATCTAGCTGGCTGGAGCATCGAAGAACTGGGTGTTATTGTCCAGCCCGATCCTCCAGCCAGGTTAGTGCGCGATGAAGAACCTCCGAAACCTCGACCTCCTATTCCTTGTGCTAGTGACTGCGTGCAGTGCATCCGATGCCACGGTAGAGCGGACGTGGCGCGGAACCATCGATACGCTCCCATCGGGCCAGGTCGTGACAGCCAACACCGCCGATCCGCTGTGGTCGGATGCGGATGCATGGAGGGTGACGGAAGATCTCAGGATCGGTAGTGTGGACGCCGAGGGTCCCGAACTCTTCGGGCGAATTGTGGACCTTGAGGTCGATCCCGCGGGCCGGATCTACGTTCTCGAGTCACAAGCCAAAGAACTGCGCGTCTTCAACGCCGACGGCAGCCATCTCCGAACGGTGGGTCGGGAGGGTGGCGGACCGGGCGAGTTCAACTCTCCCGTCATGCTGCAGCTGGGTCCGGACGGCAATCTCTGGGTGGCCGATCCGCAGAACAACCGCGTGTCGGTGTTCGACACCGCGGGCACGTTCCTAACCTCTAAGCCGGCACCTGGCGGCTTCGTCATTATCCCGTGGCCTGGCGGGTTCGACGCCGCCGGCCACTACTACGGCCCGGTTCCACGTCCCGCGGAAAATGAATTCCGGATGGCACTGGTGCGCTACGACACCTCGTTCGCCACGCTCGATACGCTCACGGTGCCCAGATATACCGGGAAGAGCGAGCGGTTCGAAATGCACAGCGACGGCGGCACGATGTGGGCCGGTGTGCCCTACTCGCCTGGCCTGCTCTGGCACCTCTCGCGTGGGGGAACGATTTGGGGAATGCTTACGGGCGAATACAAGCTCTTCGAGCTTTCTCCCGAGGGCGATACGCTGAGGAGTGTAACGCGCGAGTTCGATCCGCTGCCGGTGACCGACGCCGATATAGAGCAGGCGAAGGTCAACCTGGATTGGTTTACCCGTCAGGGCGGCAAGATAGATCTCTCGAAGATCCCGAGCTACAAGCCGGCGACACGCGATTTCTTTTTCGACGACGCGAGCAACATATGGGTGGTGCCGGTCACATCCGACGAGTCGGAGCACGATCGCTTCGACATCTTCGACCCCGACGGCCGCTATCTGGGCAGACTGAACATGCCGTTCGATTGGAGCGGATCACCGTATCCGATCTTTCAGGGCTCGACCATGTACGCGGTGACGACTGACGACTTGGGCGTGCCGTTTGTCGTGCGGGCGAGGATAGAGAAGCCCGGGGCATAGCACAGGGAAAAGGTGAAAGGTGAAAGGCGACGGGGCAGAAAAAAAGGGGAAAAGGAGTGAAAAGACGATGACCTCAATGCACAGCTCTCCGCTCATCAACGCCTGCCGGCACTGGTTCGTGTGTGCTGTATTCGCGCTCGTTCTTCCCTGGGGCAATGCCGTCGCACAGTCGGACATCACAGCGAAGGTCGATGCCGTGTTCGCCGAATGGGATAAACCGACGTCGCCCGGATGTGCGGTGGGGGTCGTGAGAGATGGATCCATCATCTATGAACACGGCTACGGCATGGCCGATTTGGAAAACTCTGTCCGAATCTCACCGGAGACGGTGTTCTACATGGGATCGGTGTCCAAACAGTTCACCGCGGCGAGCGTGGCACTCCTGGCGCTCGAAGGGCGTCTCTCGCTGGAGGACGACGTTCGCAAGTACGTTCCCGAGTTGCCGCAATACGATGCACCGATCACGATAAACCAACTCATCCACCACATGAGCGGCGTACGCGACTACTACGCCCTGATGTCGCTGGCGGGGGTGTCGTGGGAAGACGCCACACCGCAAGAGACGTTGGATATCATCGCACGCCAGGAGCACCTCAACTTTCGCCCCGGCGATCAATACCTCTACAGTAACAGCGGGTATGTGTTGTTGGCGCTGATCGTCAAGCGCGTGTCGGGCCGGTCACTGCGAGAGTTCGCCCAGCAGCAGATATTCGGGCCGCTTGGCATGAGCCACTCGAGCTTCCACGACGACTATCGCATTCCGGTGGACAACCGCGCTTACAGTTATGGGCAGGATGACAAGGACGGATTCAAGCTCACGTTCCTGCCCAAGTTCGACCTGGTGGGGGCCGGCGGCGTGCTTTCGACGATCGCCGACCTAGCCCGCTGGGATCAGAACTTCTACGAACCCACGGTTGGAGGGAAAGATTTTGTCGACGTGATCCTGACGCGCGGGATCCTCAACAACGGTGACACTCTATCGTACGCGTTCGGTAACAACATCGGCGAATACAAAGGACTGCGGACCGTGTCGCACGGTGGTTCTCTGATGGGGTTCCGTACGGCGCTGCTGCGCTTTCCGGACCAACGTTTTTCTGTGATCGTGCTGTGCAACCTCGGCAACATCAATCCGTCGGGATTAGCGCTCCAGGTGGCCGATATCTATCTGAGCGACCGATTTGCGCAGAGCCTCGCGGTGTATGCCGGCGAGTATTATTCGAAGGAACTGGATGTCACGTGGACTGTGACAGTGGCGGACGGAAATCTGGTTTTCGACTGGAAACAGAATCACCGCTCATCGCGGCCCGGTCAGGACAGAGACACGTTCCGTTTTGCCGGCAACCAGGTGAGGTTCGTGCGGGACAACCACGACGCCGTCACGGGCTTCGAGGTCAGCGCGGGACGGGCGGGCGGTATTGTGTTCGTAAGGCAAGACCCCTGAATGAATCTGTAGTCCCGCCCAGCCCTCGCCAACGGCCCGGCAAACGTTCATATTGTGGCCGATGACTGACCACCTCGCACGTCTGAGGGCCGCCTTGGCGGACAGTTATGCCGTTGAGCGGGAACTTGGCGCCGGCGGCATGGCGACCGTGTACCTGGCCGAGGATCTGAAGCACCACCGCAAGGTAGCTGTAAAGGTGCTACGACCCGACCTGGCGGCGACGCTCGGCCCGGAGCGTTTCCTGCGCGAGGTCGAGATAGCGGCACAGCTACAACATCCACATATCCTTCCGCTGCACGACTCGGGCGAGACGGACGGATTCCTCTATTACGTGATGCCGTACGTGGAGGGGGAATCTCTGCGGGCGCGTCTGAACCGCGAGCACGAACTCCCGGTTCAGGAGTCGCTGCGGATTCTTCGCGAGGTCGTGGACGCGTTGGCGAAGGCACATCGCCAGGGCGTGGTACATCGCGACATCAAGCCCGACAACGTGATGCTGTCGGATGGCCATGCCATGGTGACCGACTTCGGCGTGGCCAAGGCCGTGAGCGAGGCAACGGGCGCGCAACAGATCACCACTGCGGGTATTGCTCTGGGGACTCCCGCGTATATGGCGCCGGAGCAGGCGGTGGCCGATCCCAACATCGATCACCGGGCGGACATCTACGCCGTGGGTGTGATGGCGTACGAAATGCTCGCGGGCAAGACACCGTTCCATGGCGCGAATGCGCAGAGCATTCTGTCGCAGCAGGTGACGGACGAGCCGGAGCCGGTCACGAAACACCGGGCCGCTGTAGTTCCCGCGCTCGATGCCACGGTAATGAAATGTCTCGCCAAGAAGCCGGCCGATCGGTGGCAGAGCGCCGAGGAGTTGCTCCACGAGATCGAACAGCTGGCGACGCCCAGCGGCGGTACCACGCCGACGACGGCCGTGGCCGCCTCGCCGGTTGATGGGAAAAGATGGAAACGCGTCGGGTTCGGTGCCGTGGGTGTGGCGGCGGTTGCGGCTGCAGTTTGGGCGCTCGGATCCCTCGGCGGCGAGGAAACACCACTCGATCCCGAACTCGTGGCGGTCTTCCCGTTTGCAGTTACGGGCGCAAGCGACGCGCAGTACTTGGGCGAGGGAATGGTAAACCTATTCGAGAGCAATCTCTCGGCGGGTGAAGGTGTACATGCCGTGGCGGCGCAGGCGGCGATCGGCGCATGGCGCAGGGCCGGTGGTGGCGAGGGGAGGGCGGGAGTCGAGTTGCGGGCCGCACAAAACTTGGGGGCTGGGTTGGTAATACAGGGGAACCTCGTCGCGTCGGAGAATAACCTGGTGGTCAACGCGTCGCTCATGTCGGTGAGCGACGAAACGGAGAATCGCGCTACCGAGTCCGGGCCCGTAGACAGCGTCGCGGTGATGGCGGCCCGGCTGATCGCGCAGCTGTTCTCGTTGCGCGCCGGTGAGCGCGCCGATCGTGCGGCGGCCCTCGTAGATGTACCTTTGCCTGCCTTGCGCGCGTACCTCGAGGGACAGATCGCGTATCGCGCTGCTCAGTGGGACGAGGCGTTCGAGCGGTTTGGCCGCGCAATGACTATCGACTCGACGTTTGCGCTTGCCGCGCTGGGGCACGACATGACGGCTGGGTGGATGTTGACGCAGTCGTCTGACGGGTTTCGGCTCGCGTCCAAGTATCGCGACCGGCTGCCGGAGCGGGACCGCGTTCTCCTCGAGGCGATCCGGCCGAACTATCCCAATCCAGTGACCTACGTCGAGCGTTTTGCCGCAGCCGACAGTGCTACTCGCATCATCGGCGATCGCCCCGAGGTGTGGTATTACTTAGGGGACCGTACGTTCCACTACGGTCAACTACTCGGTATGACGCAGGACCAGATAAGGCAGCGGACGTGGGCGGCGTTCGAGCGTGGACTTGCGATCGATCCCAACTTCGGGCCGATCGTCACGCACAAGTTCGATCAGGCGTTGTTGGACGATGACTTCGGGTGGTTCGCCGCGCTTAAGGATTCCTTCCCGGATGTGGCGACGCAGCACGTAGATGCTGCTATGGCGGTCGCACTGCGGCAGGGTGACACCGCGGCGGTCACCGGATGGCTCGAGCAAGTGGACGAGTATTCATTCGATCAGATGATCGTGGGGAGCCTCTTCGCCGGTGCCGGCAACCTCGGCGGCAACAGCGAAGTTGGCCAACGAGTTGCCTTGCAGGCGTTGGCACGAGCGTCCACCGAACGGGAGCGCACCCAGGCCCTGGAGGAGTTGCGGCGGCGTCATTGGGAGGCTGGCCAGCCTCAGGCTGCGGCCAAAGTGACCGAGCGAATGCAGCGCGAGCTACGCGAACCTCCGAGACTCGGGACCGAGGTGGTGCAGGCCGCGCTGTTTATGGGTGGCGACACCGCGCAGGCGGCCGCCGCGGTGGCCGAGCTCGCAGGGTCGCTCGAACGCAAGGGTCTCGAACCTGGCTCCACCGGCGCGTTTGACGCGTCGCAATTCGACACGCAAGACGTGTTCGATCTGTGCTACGTGGGTCACTGGAGGGTGGCAACGGGCTACGATGCTCAGGCAGCCGCAATCGCCGATCAACTTGGCAGATTCGCCAACGATGGGGGCCCGTACCCTGCGCTCCACGGGCGAATGTGTGCTCTCGAGCTTCGGGCACTACTTGCCGAACCCGCTGAGCGTCGAGATCTGGTTGCACAGCTGGATTCGATCGCGGCGACGGGGCCGGCCTTAGGTGCGCAGGGCCGCAACCGCCTAAACCTGGTGACGGCTCGACTGCTGGGATCGCTCGACGAGCCCCAGGTGGCGATGCGCGCGGCAATGCGCATGGACTATTTCGGCGAGGTGGGAACTGTAGCGGCGTTCAGGGAGGCCGGCCGGTATGCGATCGCGGCAGGCGACACGGCCCTTGCGACTCGATACTTGGATTGGTACTTGCGGCCGCGAGACAAGGCGGAACCGGCACTGCGGGCTCAGGACGACGAACTCAGGGCGCAGCTCGCCCGGCTCGTGGGTGAGGGAGGGAGGTAGGGTGGGGAAAAGGGAAAAGTGGTGGGGGAGGCTGGATCGGCGCCCCGGCTAACCCCAAGCGGCAGCTTGGGGATAATAGGTGAAATGTGAAAAGGCTGGGAAACCGTGCGGGCGGATAATGCGAAAGCGACTTACGCTAGCGCCGGCCCGGGATCTAAGAGTTTGGCGGAGACTGTCTGTACCATCAACTCGCGCGATCGCTCGGCTATCTCGTCCAGCGACGGCGATTGCAGGAACATCTCGTGGGCCCGCTCCTTCAACTCGGCGACGGTCGGGATATGGGGCATGTGGAGTACCGCTATCGCGGCTTCGGCGTGCGACCGCGCATCACGTGCCATGTTTGCCAGCTCCTCGAAGTGGACCGAATGATTCCATGCCTCTCTGATTTGGTCCGCGATCTTCTCCAACGGAAAACTTTCTGCTAACTGTCGCGCGACCTTGTCGACTACCACTCTGCGAAGCCGCTGTTCGCCGGCTACCACGGCGGCGGGAGGTTCCTGGAGATCCCAGACGAGCCCTACAAACGACAGCAATTTGATCACGTAGTAAGTGACATCGATCTGCCACCAATGGAAGCCCTGCCGCGTTGAACTCTGATAGTGATGATGGTTGTTGTGCCAGCCCTCGCCAAACGTGAGTACCGCGAGCCACCAGCTGTTGCGCGAGTCGTCCCCCGTCACATAGCGCTGCTTGCCTGCGAGATGTGCAACCGAGTTTATGGCGAACGAGCCGTGGTAGAGCAAGACCGTGCTCAGAAAAAATCCCAAGAAAAGACCTGACCATCCTGCGACGGTCCACGTCAAGATGCCCAGCACCATGACGGGCAGGTACTTTTGTCGGTCCAGCCAAACGAGTTCGGGGTATTTCGTGAGATCGGGCACAGTGCTGTAGTCCGCCTCGCGAACGCGCGGCGCGAAGATCCACCCGATGTGGGCGAACCAGAATCCCCGCTGGCGCGGCGAGTGTGGGTCGAGATACGTGTCGGAGTACTTGTGATGCGCGCGGTGCTTTGCCGCCCACCAGATCGCACCTCGCTGAGCGGAGGTCTGGGCCAGCACGGCCAATACAAACTGCCCTGTCCGACTGGTCTTGAACGAACGGTGTGAGAAGTAGCGATGGTATCCCGCGGTGACGGCCACCATGCGGGTGACATAGAGAAAAACACATATGATCAATGCCGCTGGCGTGACACCGGACCAGAACGCACCCAGGCACACCAAGTGGATGATCAAGAACGGAATTGCATCGGGATAGACTATGTCGTGTTCGTGCAGATCCTCATCATGCGTATACATCAACGCAGCATTGGTGGTATGTGTTGCCAAACCGATGTGACTCCTATCTCTATGCCGTTGCGGGTCGCGGCGTGCCAGGATAGCTGGCGCGCGAAAGATACCTTGACTCGGGGTAGCAGTCCACGGGCGTGGAACTTTGGGGTGCGGAAGCGGGGCGTCGGCCAGCTAGTCAGCGGGGATCGGGAGGCCGGGGGTCGACCGGTTGACAGAATATGTACTAGTTAGTACATAGCACACAATATGGCCGGCTTCGGGAGCTATGTACGGGAGTGCAGGGAGCGTCTGCGCAGGGAGGATAAGCGCTTTTCGCTCAGGCAGTTAGCGATACGGATCGGGGTCGAGCCGTCGTTTTTGAGTAAGGTGGAGCGGGAGGAGACGCCGCCGCCCTCCGAAGCGAAGATCGTTCTGCTGGCCAGGGAGTTGGGCCAGGACCCTGACGTGCTGCTGGCGATGGCGGGCAAGGTGTCTACGGATCTGGAGGAGGCAATAAGAAAGCGTCCGGAACTGTTTGCCACTCTGATTCGCGAGGTCAAGGACCTGCCAGACAGCGCGGTCTTGCGGTTGGTAAGAGAAGTTAGGGATGGGGCGTGGTAGAGTGCAGAGTGTAGAGTGCAGAGTGTAGAGTGCAGAGTGCAGAGTGCAGAGTGTAGAGTGCAGAGTTCAGAGTGTAGAGTGCAAAGTGCAGAGTGAAAGGGAAGAGGCAACGTACAGGACGA
>JBHHZE010000068.1:0-15083 GCA_046757925.1 Gemmatimonadales bacterium | reverse complement strand
TGGGGATCGGGCCGGTGGGTACGCTGGTGGCGTCGGGCGCGCTGGAAGAGCGCGACCCGCTCATTGTGGCCGATTTTGAGAACCGCACCGCCGACTCGACCCTGGGTCCTTCCATAACGGAGGCTCTGCGCATCGATCTCGGGCAATCTCCCATCGTAAAGCTGGTCGAGATTTCTGCGATCGACCAGGTTCTGAGACGCATGAACCTGGAGCCGGGTGCGGTTCTGGACTTGTCGTTGGCAAGCGAGATTGCCCAACGAGAGGGCTACAAAGCGGTGCTCACCGGAGAGATCGCGCCGCTCGGCACGGGCTATGTGTTGTCGGCCAGGCTAGTCTCCGCCGCCGCCGGCGAAACCCTGGTGCCGCTCCGAGAAACCGCAGAGAGCGATGCCGGCATTATCGGGGCTGTGGACAGGCTCTCCGCAAAGTTGAGGGAGCGGATCGGCGAGTCGCTCAGGACGATTCGCAGGAGCGAGTCGTTGGAGCGTGTAACGACCTCGTCTGTGGAGGCGCTCAAGAAGTACACCATGGCCAACCAGATCTCGCGGTTGCCGGGTGGGGACGAACAAGCGGTGCGACTGCTGGAAGAATCGATCGCGTTGGACAGCACATTTGCCATGGCCTACCGCAAGTTAGCCGCCTATTTGGGCAACATAGGTGCTAGTAATGCGAGACAAAATGCCGCTGCGAGCAAGGCATTTGAGTTGCGCGATCGGTTGACGCCGGTGGAGCGTCACTTGGCTACGGCGTATTACTATGGCTCGGTGGAATACGACCGCGCAAAGACGATCTCAGCGTACCGAGATGTGTTGGAGTTGGATCCCGAGAACGATGCCGCGCTCAACAACCTGTCGCTCATTCTCAAGACCACCGATCGGTTTGAGGAAGCAGAGCAATTGGCTCTCCGCGCAATAGAAACCGGTCCCGAGTGGCAGTTCTACACAAATGCGGTGGCCAGTCAGATAGCGTTGGAGAAGTTCGACGAGGCGCACCGAACGATAGACCGGTTCGCCGCCGCGGTACCGGGGCAACCGCAGATCTTGTGGCTGCGGGCCCGGCTGGCATCTGCCGAGGGGGACCTGGCGGCGGCAGATGCCTACGTAGATTCGCTTGCGAGGGATCAGCGCGACAGCCCTGCATGGCGGTGGCGGTTGAGCCGGACCAAGGCTCTGCTGGCACAGGCCGAGGGCAAAATCGGAGACGCGCGCCACTACTTGGAACAGTTCATGGCTGCTAGCGAGCAGCGAGGCTTACGCGGGAGTTACATAGAGGGAGCCGCACGGCTGGCTTATCTGGACGTGCTGTTCCGGGCGAACAACGAGCGCGGTCCCCAGGTGGTGGATGTGGCTCTCGAGAGGCGTCCTCTCGACTCCATCGAGCCGGCCGACCGCCCGTACCCGTTACTTGCGTCGCTCTATGCGGACGCAGGACAGGTCGATCGTGCGCGCGAACTACTGGAGGAGTTTGAGACCGAAGTTCCCGAGGCCGTTCGAAAGGGTTTCCCTCTTAGGCACTACGCGGCGGCGCGGATAGCGATTGCGGAAGGCCGACCGGACGACGCGATCGCGGCGATCGCCAAGTTCCAGGACGAGGCGGCTGGCCGCAGAGTGGGTTGGTTCGACATGGCACAGGCGTATGAGTTGGCCGGCAACCAGGACTCGGCGCTCGTGATGTATGAGCGAGCGGTCAGCAGACCGGATTTCGGCCAGGTCCGTGGGGACGCGTACGAGTTGCCTGGGGCGTACAAGCGGCTGGGTGAGTTACACGAGCAACGTGGCGACAAGACCAAAGCCGTCGAGTATTACGACAAGTTCGTGGAGCTGTGGAACGATGCCGACGCCGAGTTGCAGCCGCAGGTGAAGGATGTGAGAGATAGGATTGCCAGGTTGGTTGGGGAGCGATAATCAGCCGTGTGGTCGGAGGAGATTATGTGGGCGCTGACGGACCGGGTCGGTCTGGGACGGCCTAGGACGGTCGAGGCAGTCCTCCATTGTAAATGTCAAGACTTGATCTGACAGACCGTCACTGTCGTCCGTCACTGTCCGTCTTTGTCCGTCTCAAATGCATTGCTTCAGCTCCTCCATCTCCACGTTCCCCCCGCTCAATACTGCCACCACCCGATCGGTCTCCGTAATAGGAATCTTGCCGGCCAGCAATGCGGCAACCGCCGCTGCGCCGGATGGCTCGACTACCAGCTTGGTCCGGGTCAGGATCGGTTCCATCGCGGCGATGATCTCGACATCTGATACCACCACGACTTCTTCCACGTACTGCTTTACGTATTCGTAATTGATCTCGCCGGCCATGGGCGGAGTTAAGCCGTGTGCGATGCTGTGGACCGAGTCCGACCGCACAGCATGACTTTGGGCTAGGCTCTGCCGCATGGTATCGGCACCCTCGGGTTCGACACCGAAGACGCGTGCCGACGCGTCGGTCAACTTGACCGCTGCTGCGGTGCCCGAGATGAGCCCGCCGCCTCCTATAGGCACAACGATTACTGGGCTTGCTCCGTCGCCGAGCTGCTCCATGATCTCGAGTCCCGCGCTCGCATGCCCGGTTACGACTTCCAGGTCGTCGAACGGATGCACGAATGTGAGGTTCTCTTCTCGCTCCAACTGATGGACTTTCTCGAACGCCTGCGACACATCGCCGTGCAGCACCACTTCGGCGCCGTAGCCACGGCAGGCCTCCGCCTTGATGGGTGAGGCGTCGGCTGGCATAACCACGACAGCACGGGTGCCAATCTCCCGCGCGCCCCAAGCCACTGCCTGAGCAGCGTTGCCGGCTGAGATCGTTATGACACCGCGTGCCCTCGCGGCCCCATCAAGTTGCAGCAACTTGTTCAGGATGCCGCGGACTTTGAACGAGCCCGTCTTCTGCAAGTTTTCGCACTTCAAGTAAAGTGGCGCACCGATGTGCTGGCCCAGCGACGTGGACTTTACCAGCGGGGTGTAATGAATCCGCTGTGCTATGCGGGTGCGTGCAGCGGCATAGTCGTCGAGAGTCCGCATCACGATCTCCCGCCCAGGCGCGTCACGATGTCGAACTCCTTTTTTCGTACCGGTTGCACTGAGAGCCTGCCACGCTTCGTCACGACCATCTCCTCCAATCCCTTTGCAGTCTTCAACACGTCGAGCGGCACGAAGTTAGTGAGTTCTCCCACGAACTCCACGTCTACCGTGAACCATCGCGGTTTGTCTCTGGTCGACTTTTCATCGTAGTACTTGCTCTTCTTATTCCAGGCGTAGTGGTCGGGGTAGGCTTCGCGGCAGACTCGGGCGATGCCGGCTACTCCCGGTGGCTTGGCGTTGCTGTGGTAGAACAGTATGAGGTCGCCCAGGGTCATCTTCATCATGTTGTTGCGGGCGGAATAGTTGCGCACACCCTCCCAGCAGGCCGACCCCTCGCGCTCGAGATCGTCGATGGAGTAGACGTTGGGTTCCGACTTCATCAGCCAGTAGTTCAACCGTTGCTCCTTAGCGTGTAGCGCAAGGATCGCTGGTCTGCGATGGAAGGGCCGAGGAACGGAGCAATCAGCTGCTCGATCCCACTGTGACCCCAACCACTGCGCTCGCAAGGACCTATGCTTACTGTGGACCAGCCCAGGCGGGCCCGTGGGCCGCTAAATTGTGAGTTGAATCACTCGCCTACGCGAGCGCACGAACCGCTAACATATGTTGTGAGAGCAAATTTATGTGTTTTTCACCGGAGTCTCGAATCGCCGCCAGAACAGAGTACACCGGGACGGGCGGGTCGAGCTCAGGGCGGGAGAGGCTATGTACATGATTGGCAAGGACTTGACATGGCTGACGCGTATTCCCATCGTGTCTTGCACTGGTCTTTCATCAATTCGGGGCGAAATGGGTACATATGGTGTTGAAGATGTCGGGAGGCGAGGCAGGCTCCGCCATTGCCGTGTCCTCGCATTGCTTCCGTTGCTGGCGCTGGGGGCTTGCATCTCGCCCACCGATCGTTCTGACAACCTCATCGTAGAGTTCTCCGATATCCCCCAACTGGTGGTCAACGACACTGTTCAGCTCTCGGCCGAGGTGTTGGAGGACAACGGATCGCCCGTCCCCAATGCAGAAATCGTGTTCAGTGGTGACAACGCCAACGTCTTGAACGTGAGTTCAACCGGGCGCTTGCTTGCAGTCGGTGCGGGCGACGCCACCGTATCTGCCACCGCCATCGGTTTCTCGGACACTCCGGTCGCGACGCTGCAGGTGCGGGTCCGCGATCTGCTCGAAATCGACAGCATTCGTCCCGTGCAGGTCAGGTACGGCGAGACGGTCCAGATTTTTGGTGTGGGGCTCGATCCCGGCTTCCTCTTCCTTGCCAACTTCGGAGGCGTCGAAACGCCGGTCGAGTCGTTTACGCCGCAGGATCCCGCCAAGCCGACGCGTTTCGGTACGCTTTCGCTGTGGGTGACTCCACCCGCCTCCCCTAAGGCGAACGCCATACTGCTGGGATTGGAGGGGCTCGTTTTCAGCCCTCCTGAGGACACGGTACGGGTATTCCAGCGAGATCTATACGAACCGAACGACACCACGGCGTCGTCGGTGAGCTTGCCGTTCTTCAATCCGGCTCTGGCGTTTGAGCGTGTTCGCCGCGGTGAGAATCAGCTCGCGGTGGACTGGTACACATTCACCACCACCACTCCCGGCGATTGGACGGTCACGGCCTGGGCTCCGCGGGGTGGGAGTAATTTCAACGTCTACGTTACGAATGCGCTGGCCTGGTCCCGTGCGGCGTTCGACGCACTGGGCTTCGGCGTTTACTCGAGCACAGGCTGGTCGGTGGGCTCGGGATTCCGGGCCTGTGACGGCTTGGGCTTCATCTTCCCCAAGGCTAACGAGACCGGTTTTACCTTTGAGGCTCCGCCCGACTCGGCCGTCATGGCGTTCAAGGACTTACCCGCCGGCACCTACCACGTGTTCGTTACCTATGGAGAGGGTGGGGCGTTTTTTGACGCGCCCACAAAAGTGGCAGGCCTCGCAGTCTTCGTCGACAGCCTCAACATCCCGCAGCCGCTCCCGGCGGGATTGACGATTGCACCGGGTTACAACTCGGTGCTTCCCCCAGATCAGTTCGAGGAAAACGACTACTGCACCGTCGCCGCTGATCTCACGGTGCCCGGTACTCTGAACGCCACCAGTACGGTGCGTTCTCTCACCATAGATAGTCCGCACGATGCCGACTGGTTCAAGTTCACCGTGGGCGGTACGGGTGCGGCGGTGCAGTTCACTCTCGCCGTGGCCGACAGCGTGGCGGATCTGGACCTCTATGTGGTGCGGGACTTTCGTCCCGACTCGTTGGTATTGGTAGACTTTGGGATTGGCGGTGGTGTCGCCAACCAGACGGTGGGTGCATTCTTGGATCCCGGGCAGTACTTCCTCGTGGTAGCCGACTTCTTCGGGATCCCAACCGAATACGAGTTGACCAGCGACGTGCTGTCGGTGGTACGACCCCCGGTACCGGCAGCGGCTGTCCGGAGCGCCAGCGTGAGGTCGCGTCTAGACAGGGCGGCGGCTCGCCGGCGCGGTACCCGTCCCAAAATCAGATGATGGACGACAATCCCACCGCGCCTGAGCCCGCAGGGGGGATGATATGCGAGCAATGCAAGACCCCGATTCCGGCCAATAGCCGGTTCTGCCTCCAGTGTGGGGCGGACACCTCCGACCCCGGAACCGGATCGCGTACCCAAGCGGGGTCCACTTTCGATCTCTTCAGTCAGCTGAGAGCGGCCGTTGTCGAGCGCTACGAGCTGAAAGAGTTGTTGGGTAGGGGGGGGATGGGTGCCGTGTTCTTAGGGGTCGATCGCAAGCTCGATCGTCCCGTAGCGATCAAGGTGTTACCGCCCGAGCTTTCCCACGACGAAAACGTGGTTGAGCGGTTCGAGCGCGAGGCTCGAACCGCGGCCAAGCTGGATCACAACAATATCATCCCGATCTATTCGGTGGAGAGTCACGGAGATTTCCACTACTTCGTCATGAAGTACGTGTCGGGCCGAAGTCTGGAGGAGATCCTGGATGCCGGCCCCATGCCAGTCGAGCTGGCACGGCGTATCATCTGGGATGCAGCGTGTGCCCTGGGTCATGCGCACCAGCGTGGCATAGTACATCGTGACATCAAGCCAGCCAACATAATGATCGATGACGAAGGCCGCACGATGCTGGCGGATTTCGGGATCTCCAAGGCGCTCGAGTCTGCCACTCAACAGCTCACTGCAACCGGCCAGGTGGTGGGCACACCGCACTATATGAGTCCGGAACAGGGCAAGGGTATCGAGGTCGACGGGCGCAGCGATCAGTATTCCCTAGCGGTTGTGGCGTATCGCATGCTGACCGATGTTCTGCCGTTCGACGAGAATTCGGTTCACGCGGTGCTTTACAAGAAGATCTTCGAGGACCCCACCCGAATCGATCTGTTGCGGGAGGACGTTCCCGGCTACCTGGTTGAAGCCGTTCACAAGGCACTAAGCCGTGAGCCCGAGAACCGCTTCCAGACTATGGAAGAGTTCGCAACCGCGATCTGGCCCGAAAATCCGGTCAGCGCGGCCGGAGCGACCGGACGGCCTAGCAGGAGCGCCATCGAGGGTGAAACGCAGATCTCACCGGTCATCGGCGAGCGTCGGCGATCGCGCAAGGGACTGATTGCGGCGACGGCGGTCGTTGTGCTCGCCGGATCCGCATCGGCCGGCGCATGGTACCTCAACAATCGCCAGGATCGGGCCACGGTCGCTCTGGCAACGCCTCCGGATTCACTACGTGTCGCCGCCAGCAAGCCTAAGCCGGTGCAATCTGCCGAATCGGTCACGGTCGATACCAATTCAACGGCCGGCCGCCAGGAACAAGCCCCGCCGCCTGTGACCAAGACAGTTGCAGCCGGCAAGGCCCGACCTCCGCGGGGTCGGGGCAACGGTAATCAGCGTCGCAAGCCGCCGGTTCAGCCTCCGGCCGCCCCCAAGGTGGGATACGTCTCCATCAATGCGACGCCCTATGGCACGGTGTGGATCGACGGCATCCAAATCCAAGATACCCCGCTTGCCCGGCACGAGCTTCCGGTTGGTCGTCATATTCTGGAAGTGAGGCGTGAAGGCTACAAGACGGTCGTAGATACGGTCATGGTCACGGCCGGTCGAGTAATCAGGCGACAAAAGACTCTAGTGAAAGAGCAACAATGAACAGAACTTCGACGTGTCTTGTGCTAGTGCTTCTGGTTGTCACCACGGCGGCACTGGCGCAGCAGAACCCGACCGTTAGACGTGCGCGACAGGCGTATGATGCGCTGGACTTCGAGGCCGCCATTCGCAACGCGAAAGCGGCACTGAAGGAGCAACTGAGTGAAGAGGACCGTGTCAACGCGTACGAGTTGCTCGGGTTCTCGTACGGTGCGCTCGATTCCGCGCGGCAAGCCGTCGACAACTTCCGAGAGTTGATATTCCTGGATCCCGATCGCGAACCTGACGTGACCCAAGTATCGCCCCGCATTACGTCGCTGTACGCCTCAGCACTGGGCCAGGTGCTCGTGGTGCGGCGCCTGAGAATCGACAGCGTGTCGTTTGTAGCCGGAGATGGCGAAGTGGACATCCGGTTCCAGCTTTCGCGACCGGCGCGAGCGATCGGTCGGGCGGTGGGGCCGGCATACGACGTGGTAATAGACTCGCAACTCGTGGCCGGGACCGGGAGATTCGAATGGGACGCCCTGGATGAGGTGGGGAATCCCGTTCCGCCGGGCTCTTACGAGATCATTATCAAGGCAGTTGAAAGTGGCAACGAATTCGCGGCACCGCTGAATGTGACTGTTACCCACGCGTCGGTCGATACGCTGGACCATCTGTTGAGTCTGCCGGGCTACAGCGAGCTGCCGGAGACCGAGACACCGCCGCGTAGCTTCCGGCCCTTCGGAATAGCCTCACTTTATGCCGGTCTCAGCTCAGGCGCCGCTCTGGCCCTGGAAAACAGCGACCTCAACGGGGCCAATCGCGAGATCATTGGGGTGAGTGCCGTGGCCCTCGTTACGGGTTTCATCATGAGTCTCAAGAAGCCCGATCCACGGCCGGTCCCGGCCAACATCAGGTACAACCAGCTGTTGCGAGAGGATCTCCAGCGTCGTAACGAAGAGATCGTGCGGCAGAACAGCGAGCGCCGACGTGAGGTGTTGCTCACCATTGCGCAAACCGTGGGTGGCCGATGAAACTCCTGTCCGTCCTTCCCGCCGTAGTTCTGTTTGCTATCGCGCCGCTCGAAGCCCAAACCTTCCGGTGGGGGGTACACTCGGTGGCCATGACATATCGGGATCAGACCGAGGACCGCGAAGCCGATGGGGTGGGTATCGGGGGAGTGGTGGCGCTTCAAGTGGGCAGGTTCGGGATCGAGGCCACAGGCTGGCACGTCAATCTCGATCCCGACGCTTCCGATCTACAGTCGTTCGACCTGTTGCAGGGCGATGTTCGTGCCAGCTTCCTCGTCGCGTCTGGCGTCGCCCTGGAGGTTGGAGCCGGTAGGCGCGACATCGATCCCGAGTTTGCCACTCAGGATGTCGGCTACGGGAGGATCGGTATCTTTTCGGAACGTCCGCTCGCCCGCATTGCCCGCATTAGGGTCCGAGGTGCGTATCTCATTGCGCCCAGCTTCAACGGAGGGGGCGACGCCAACTTCTCCATCGAGATCGGCATGGGTGTCGCGATCGGCACGCCGAACGGTCGGTTCCGCCTCCGGGCCGAGTCGGAGTTCCAGCGCATGGACCGAGAGGTAAACAATGTCGAGGTCCCCATCCAAGTGACGCTGGCCAAGTTGGGGGTCGAGTTCGGATTCTAGTACTAGAATACGTCTTCCCAACCGACTGATCGACGTAGTAGCTGGTCTATCTTCTTTATCATCTCCTCGTTGTCGATCGGCTTGGTGAGCGTGGCGCCCGCCCCATATTCTTCGGCCAGCGGCAAGTTCTCGGGATCGGCCCCCGTCATCGCTATGATGCGGGCATCGTGATATTGGTCGCGTAGCTCCTTGATGGTGCGTAACCCGTTCTTGACGGGCATGGCCAGATCCACCAGGACGACGTCAAAAGGCGCCCTTCTGTAGAATTCGAGGCCCATTTCGCCGTTGGGCGCGAATGAGACCTCGTGGGCTTCCTCCCTTAGAATCTCTCCCAGGGTGAGGCGGATGGCTTCGTCGTCATCTATCACTAATATTCTTGCCATGACATTCTGCTCACCAATTCATGTGAGGCCACGCACGGTCTCTTACATGGTTAAGCCACTCGAGCGCTGCGGTCAATATCGGATCTCCTGCCAAACCGCGTAGTGGCTTAGGCTGCCTCGTGGCGTTTCTCCTTCCGTTCATGGCTGTGGCGTTGGGAACCGCGATTATGGCCATGCTGCGGCTCGTCGCGGGCGATCCGGCGCAGGCCGGGTTCTTCGCTCTCTTTGCGCTCACCTTCGGGGGCGTGAGTGGCTTTTTCTTACTGACGGGGAGAGCCGGTGTGAGAAGGAAGGTCCAGAAGGAACGGTTGCAGGAGCAACATCCGATGGAGCCGTGGACTTGGCGTGCCGATTGGGCCAGCGGCCGCATTGAGAGTAACCTGCGCAAGCGATTGGCCTTCGCCTGGTTCTTTGCTGGACTGTGGAACCTGATCTCCGCAGTAACCCCTTTTGTGGCCTTGAAGGCACTCCATGACGGCAACAAGGCCGGATTGGTAGCTCTCGTCTTCCCGGCGATTGGTGTCGGGCTGCTTGTCTGGGCGGTTCGGGAAACCCTGCGATACCGGAAGTTTGGGGTGTCGGTATTGGAACTGACGTCGGTTCCGGGAGTGATAGGCCGCGGGATCGATGGTGTGATTCAGGCAAATTTCGAGCTGGACCCAGGAGAACTAATCACCACCAAGCTGGTTTGTGTACGGCGGGTGACTACCGGCTCGGGCAAGAATCGCTCTACATCGGAACGCATTCTCTGGCAGGAAGAGGGGGCGGCGACAGAAGCACATCGCGAACTACGCCGCACCGCTATACCGGTTTCGTTTGGCATACCGGCGGACGCGGTCCAGAGTGACGACAGCGATCCCGACGATCAAGTTGTTTGGAGGTTGGAGGCGGCGGCGAAGATCCCGGGCGTCGATTATTTCGCGCGGTTTGAAGTCCCGGTGTTCAAATTGGCCCACGAGCCAGACTCGGGCCAAGCCGTGGTTGGGCCCGAACCTCCTGTACTGCCGGACTCTGCATACCGCCCGCCCGATGGCAGCGGAATCGAGGTTACCACCGGCGAGCGCGGTACGGAAATCTACTTCTCGGCTGCACGTAATGCGGGCGCTGCGCTTGGGACTACGATGTTTTTTCTGATTTGGACGGGTGCCACCATTTTCCTCTATCTAAAGGGCGCTCCGCTACTATTCGCTGCTGTATTCGGGATCTTCGATTTGCTGCTTCTGTTCGTCGCGGCAGGATTGTGGACCGGCGTCACGCGAGTGGTCATCGGTGGTGGCACAATAGATATATGGACCGGTTTTCTCGTGCCTGTGCGGCGGCAAGTATTGATGAGAGCTGCCATAGCAGAGGTCAGCGTTGATATCGGCATGCAGTCCGGCAACAGGCCCTACTATCGCATAACCATCGTCGGCACCGACGGAGCCAAGGTGATTGTCGGCCGGGGGATTCGCGACAAGCGGCACGCCGAATGGTTGGCGAGCCTGATGCGTTAGCGGTCATCGGAATACTTCGATCCGCTTGGTAGCCATCCCTGTTCGACCGTTTCCGAAACTCGCGTGCAAGGTCACGACGTAGGATCCTCGCATCCTTGGTGTCAGCCTAATCGTCACCGCATGGCTGGTGAACGAGGAAGTTGGATTCACGGTTTCGGCCCAGCTCAGCCTCACGCCGCCGTGCGCTTTGCCGTTCTTTCTGACCGTGAGTGAAAACTCGACGGATTTCTGGCCGTGTTCTAGGTCGTAGAGCTCCCAAAAGATTGTGGCTTGGCTGTCTGCGCGCAGCCACTGCGTTGGACTCATCAGCGGCGTGGCTTCGGCGAGCGATGCGGGGAGAGAATCGGTGGTGTGCAGGATCATGATGTCGGAGATGGAAGCTCTCCGAGGTGCCCTGGTTGGCAAGTCCATCCAGAATCGCTCCCGTGCAGCGACCGAGTCCTGGCCCGTGAGCAGCTCCAGGCCCAACATGGTCGGTTCTATACTCGTCACGGCAGTGAGCGGTTGGTGGATCTTCCCCTTGTATACCGTGGGTCTGGAAAACTCGTTCTTGGCTATGATGAGCGCAGCAGAACCGCCGGAGTCTTCCACATCGCGTTGTTTGCCGGCGGGCCTCGAGCCGTGCTGGTGCGCTAGATCGAAGGCGGCTACCACGATCACCGAATCTCCCCTCCGGAATAGCGCCAGTTGATGCTCCAACTTCCGGAACTTGCTTGCGTATGGTACTGCATACCGGGTACGAGGTCTGTACGGATTCAAGTCCCAGGTGCCGACGCCGATCTTGGTCGGATCGGCGAGGTATTGGGATGGGGGTGCGAAACTGCGACTACCGCCCCGATGATGTTCGATAATCCGTGCGTAAGACGAGACTGCTCCGAGAGGCGGTCTCTCTTTCTCCCATCCGATGGGCCAGCCGTATCGCATTAGCAGTTCGCGACTGTCGTGGCCCCAGCGCAGTTGCTGCGGGCGGTCTGACGACTGCAATAGTTGGTTCACGACGGACCTGGAGTAGTGCTCGGTGCGTCGTTCATTGCCGGGCACCATATAGAGCGGATCTGCCAGCCACCAGAATCTCCGTTCAATGGCTTGCCGGTCCGCACACGCGAGTTTGCGGTACATATGTCGAGCTTCCGCGTCAAGCAGGAACGAGATGTCGTTCCAGTCACACTCCAGTTCTCGGGGCATTGATGCGAGAGCGTTCACAAATGTGGATTCGGCGAGCGCGAAGTCCCCGCGAACGTGACTTACGAGACCTTCGAGCGCGAGGCACCACCAGCGAGTGCCCCGGCAGTGGCGTGCAACCTCCAGGGCTGCCGCTGTTCTGCTTGACTCCCACAGGTAACGGACTCTTTGGCCGACAATCCAATCGTCGCCCGGCAGCCTTGCTGCTGCCGAATCGAGTACACTCAACAGGCTGTTACGCTGTCGAATGACGTAGGGACGTTCTGGCCCCGGCTCCCAGCGGGCATCGCCGTCGTACCAGTAGCAAAAGCGACCGATGTATATTTCACAGCGGTGGCGGCTATGAGAAACCTGCGGGAGCCCGTGTCGATGAGTGCGTTCGAAACTCGCTTGCGTTCCGCGCACGCGTTTGAGTAGCTCCAGCGAGTCGGCTCTCCCTGGAGCCGACGGTACGGTGGGAGGTTCCTGTTCCGCAACCGCCAGCGAAACGGGCCAGGCTTTGAGGAAGAAGATCAGCCAGACAGTGTATTTCACCATACTATCATCGACACCATCTCGCGCATATCTTTCGCCCCCATGAAATCTCTAATACAAAAATGGTCCGGAGAATCGGTGGTCGTCTCCTACGATCAGCCGACAGGCACCTGGATTTTTGTCGCCATTCACAATACCACGCTGGGCAGAGCGCTGGGTGGATGTCGCATGCGGGTGTACGAGACCGCTGAGGACGGCTTGCTCGACGCAATGCGTCTGGCGGAGGGAATGACGTACAAGTGGGCGGCGATAGGGTTTGAGTTCGGCGGCGGAAAGTCCGTCTTGGCGATCCCGGGCCCCATCGATCCTCCAGTGCGGGAAGGCCTGCTCAGAAGGTTTGGCCAACTGGTGGAATCGTTGCGCGGTGCCTACTCGGCCGGTGAAGATCTGGGAACGACGCCTGAGGATATGGCGATAGTGGCCCAGGAAACTCGGTGGGTCAAGGGATTGCGGGCCGATGGTGCTCGGGCCGTCGATCCGGGCCCCTACACCGCGTTGGGGGTGTTCCTGGGAATCCGTGCGGCGGTACGCCACGTCTTTGGCAGTGACGACTTGCATGGCAAGACGGTCCTGCTGCAAGGCGTGGGCGATGTAGGAGAGCCGCTTGCCCGGCGACTCAAGAATGCCGGAGCCAACATCGTCGTCTGCGACTTGAACGAACCCTTGGCCCGTCGCGTCGCCACGGAGTTGGAGGGTGAGACGGTGGAGCCCCACCTTGCCTATGCCCGCACGTGTGATATCTACGCTCCCTGTTCCATCGGTGCCACGCTCAACAAAGAGACCATCCCGCAGTTGCACTGCCGGATCGTTGCGGGCTCGGCCAACAACCAGTTGGCAAGCCCGGAGGATGCTGAGTTGCTCCACCAGCGAGGGATCCTCTACGCACCGGACTACGTGGTTAACGCCGGTGGAGCAATAGCACTGCCGATGCTCGATGGCGGCGAACACACCGAGGACCAAGTGCGCGACCGAATCCGCCAGCTCGAGGATGTCATAGGTAAGATATTCGACGAAGCCTCCGGGCGCGATGAGTCTCCGGTTCGTGCTGCCCAGCGCCTGGTTGACCGAGTGCTGGAGGCCAAGAGGCGTAAAGGAACCGGCTCGTAGGGTAGGCGCATGAGAAAAGGGGTGCTCCGATGTGGGAGCACCCCCATTGGGTCCGGCTCAACCGATATGTTCTAGAATCCCGGCACGACGTTGAACTGAACGTGGGTTCCCTTGCCGCGCTGGAACGGGTGGACTATGTCGGCCCCGAGGATGAAGTACCCGAATACGTTGAACCGCAGCGACACGCCGGTGCTGTAGACCGGGTCGCGGTCACCGCCCAGGAAGAAAGCTCTGTCGTCCACGTTGGGAGTGTCGGCTCGGTTACTGGTCCAAGCTAGACCGGCATCAAAGAAGATTCCGGCTTCGAGAGGCAGGAAGCCAAAGAAACTGTCTCCGAGCCCTAGCACTCCCAGAGGAGGGAACCGCAACTCAAAGTTGGCGACGAGCATCCTCGATCCGAGCAACTGATCGAAAGTCTTACAGTTCCCGTCGGCGTCGGGCTCGCACTCACTCACATCGATCGATGTGATATCGTAGCCCCGTACTAGGTTGGGATAGCCGATATACAGCGGTTGTAACCTGGAGTCCTCGGCGTCCGCGCCGTAGCGGCCGAAGTGCATGACGCGAGCTGCAAAGGTAAAAGGTCTCACCGGCATCACGTACTTGCGCAAATCTACGAGGGCAGTCCAATACTGGAGGTCCCCGACAGTGGGTGAAAACTCTAGGCGGTGTCGCTGTCCCATGATTGGACTTGCGATCCCGTACAGCGAGTTATCGTACACGAAAGCTAGGCTTGCTTGGCCGAGGTACAACGGGTCTGGTTTGCAAAGCTGATTAATGGGAGTCATGTCGTTGCAACTCGGAAGGTCCTGAGTCCGATCGTCTAGTACCGACCCATTGGCCAGGGAAAAAATCTGTTGTTGGATCTCGAAGTCGTAGCTGATATTGGTAAATGCTGCATTAGCCTCGAATCTTGCGACGCGGCTGAGCGGGTACGATACCAGTCCGCCTACACTGCGGCTGATCTGTCTCAAGCGAAATCTCTGATCGATACCGACTTGCTGCCCCGTCTGGGGATCGGTACCAATACCGGTTTGGAACGAGAGCGTGGAGAAGGAATACTGCGCAACCTGAACGCCCCAATTGAGCCGATGGACCAGGTTGGTGAACGTCGCGCCCACAGAAATGTCCTTGACACCGCCGTTGATCTGGAAAAAAGTGCCCAGCTGGTGTCCGCCCAGAATGTCGCTGAAGAAGAGCGACGCTCCACCGCCCACAAACGTCCCAAACGAGCTGGCACCGGCAACCAGGTATGGCTGTCCGACGTAGTCCAATCCCAGTCCAGCATGATAGGCGTCGCTCGCGTAGGTAGTATCTTGCGGTAACCCGAAGAAAGGATTGTCCAAGAGCGCTATAACGTCCTCGCTGACGCGATCGACGGGCGGAAGTATCGACGGGTCGATGCCGGCGAACTCTTCGATTACAGGTTCGCCGTGAAGTATGTCGGGGTCGTCGATGCGGTAAATGCTTATCGCGCCGCCCAGGAAGATGCTGACCGTCATATCACCCGTTTCGGCGGCCACCGACATTGCGGGGCTCAGGGGGGCGATGCCTGCAACTCCAGT
>JBHHZE010000067.1:0-15104 GCA_046757925.1 Gemmatimonadales bacterium | reverse complement strand
CCGATTGGATTAGCTGGGGGCTTAAACCTCTACGGGTTTGCCCCGCTCGATCTCATAAGGCAGGACTACAACGGCACGGTCAAGGTGGTGGTGCCGCATGCCAACTGGCGGGGTGGTTATGACAGTGGTACGGACACTGAGCCGCGGCTAACTACGCTGATGGACGCGGATCGCTGGTTCTTGCCTTCGTCTGCCGCGGATCGTGAGTTAGCACCAACCGCTGGGCTAGCGCCTTGATCTCGACCAGTACCTTGTATCCCACGATGAGGTCTGTGCGAAATCGAGCGACGGGAAGGCCACGATAACGGACTTCGGCTGGTGTTTCGGTGTCGACGAGAAGACCGGAGGCACGGAGATCGTGTGCTAGGGCCCGCTGATAGACGCGTTCGGTGAAGCCTCGGCCGAGGATGTTGCGGACCTCGTAGAATGATCCAATGATATTGTGTTCGATGGCAGGGTGCGGCAGGTTGTCGTGAAGTGTTTGCGGTTCGTTCATGGACCGAATATGGTGCCATCGGCGTGAATTGCGGTATCGAATTCTTGCTCCGCAAGTCTGCCCGTGCCTGAAGAGGGTCGTGCCGCGGCGGCCCGGCCGAACGGCGTCTGCTTATGTCCCGCGCCCTACGGTAGGCAGCTGGGCATGATGCTGTAGAACAGTGGTCGGTAATCACGTTCCCATTCGCGTCCGTCCTCCCACTATGGCCTGGACATTGTCCGGGCACCCGTTGCTGATATCGAAGTGAACGGTGAAATCGCCCGCGTTGACGCCACAGTCATTGCCGGTCCCTACCGTCCCAGCCTGGGCAACGCAGGGGACGCCCACCGTAGTGGTCCCGCGGCAACGTGGTAGTCACATTCGAATCCATTGTAAGGCGACTCTTGGGCCGCACCGAGATCCCAATTGACGACAGGGGTCTAGCGACCGGTCTTGCGATCCCACGGGCCGTACATAACGGAATTGCGGTTCATCAGCGCTGACCTGCGTTTGTCCGTGTAATCTGCGGCTCTACCTGGATCCTGACCTACCATCCAGCGTAGCTGTCGTGTCGACGTAGGGCGAATCACTGGGCCGAAAAGCTCCCGCCGGATACCTGCCGCTCGCATTCCACAACACCCAGTCGGTGAGACCCAAGTCCTCGACCGCAGCTATCTCTGCCCTTACCTCGACAGCGGTATAGCGCACTCGTCGGATAGAAAACGACTGGAGAAAAGGCCGGATCCGAGCAGCGCCGGGAATCGCCTGGGCGCGGCGTAACCCGTCCTCCAGCGCGCGCTTGACTACGCCGTATGGCTCGGCGTTGGGGAAGCTGAACCCGTATGCCCCCCTGTGGTAGTGGCTGGGATAGACCATCGGAAGTACCACGTCCGCTACCGACAGCAGATCCTCCCAGTTCTGACCTATCCCTAAGTCGCCCTTGGCGCTGGTCGTAAGGCCAAACGCGTCCACCGTAAGAGGAATTCCCAGCGGCTCGATCCGCTGTTTCAGGAGCCTGAGGTTGCGGCGGATTCCGGCACGCCGAGACTCTCCCTCCTGTCGTCCGGGAAATATCGCTTGCTGCAAGAGTTCGGCAGGCTCGTCGGGAAATCGCACGTAATCGAACTGAACTTCTCTGAAACCCAGTAGCACGGCTTCCGCTGCCAGATCGGCGGCGTAGATCCAAACGGAGTCGCGGTACGCGTCAACCCAGGCGCCGCCAAACCGGTCGCGCCACAATCCCCCATCTACATCGCGTACCGCCCAGTGCGGCTTGTGCGTTGCGAGCAGCGTGTCCTTGGCAACCACGATTCGCGCGATGGGGTGGATGCCGTGCTTCCTGAGAACCTGCAGTCGCTCCCTCACATCCGGTGCCCGCGCCCATGCATTCGCTCCCGCAGCGTCGGCCACTGGAACGCTGGACCTATAGGTGACGTATCCCGTGCCGTCCTTGACGTCGATCACGAACGCGTTGACTTCCGTCGTGTCGGCCAAAGCCACCAGGTCGTAGAATTTCTTTGATCCAAAAACCCACGCGTTCAAGTAAAGTCCCTTAACCACGGCGGGCGGTTCACCCGGCGGGGGTGGTGGCAGTCGGATCGCGCTCAGGTCGCGGGGGTCGATCTCCGCCAGGTAGTCCGGACGCTGCTCAGCGTGATGTAGGCCGGCGGGCCACGGGGGCAGCGGCGGCTTGGTGTCCTGCGCAGCAATCCCTCGAGCACAAATAAGGGCGGCAACGGCAACCAGCGCTGTGCTAGGAGTTAGAATCATTTGTTAGGCTGTACGGCATTGAACACCAGCGGAAAGGTAGCAAGGGTCTGTGCACGGTACTGCGGTTTGAAGCCGAACAGTATCACGTGTCCCTTGCCAACCGATGCGTCGATCAGCGCCGCTCTGCCGGCTACGCGTTCGGGCCCGAGTACCCAGCCCGACAGCAAGACGTCCTCGGGATTGTCAGGATAACGTCCAACGACATCGATCGACCTTGTGTCGGATACGTCGAATGCCGGACTGCGTTGAAACCACGCAATGGTTTGAGCCGGCATGTTGCGAGTGAGAGGATGATCCCTGTCGAGTAGCAGGCGGAATATGGTGCCCGGCGCGTAGAACTCCTGTGGTTTCAATTGCGCCAAGACGTTTCGCACTGGCAGCTCGAACAGATCGATCGCGAATGCCGTGGCGGCGTTGAAGAAGATTGCCGTTCCACCGTCTTGCACGAATTGCTTCAAAGCCTCGCTTCCCTCCCCTTTCAAGCCGCCGGCGTACTCGGCCGGATATCTGCTGGCCGGCAACCCCGAAAGGATCGCCTGTTCCGACATGTCGGGAACAATGATGGCATCGTATTGCTTGGCAAGATTCTTTCTCCGCATATCGGAGTTGTGAAGTGACTCGTACCGCACGTGCCACGTATCGAAGATCCATCTGGTCCAACCCTCGTCCATTGATGCGGTGTAGCTCTTGTAGAGGCCAATGCGCGGTTTTCCAGAATCCCTGCTCAAGCCCGCGTACCGCGTGTTGGGTGGGGCCACCGACACGGGATCGGATAACCCGACCCGAATGCTGTCCTTTGCCAACGCGACATCCACTCCCATGAGAAGTGGTAGTGTGTGCGCAGTAACGTCGTACGGTGGTTTAGGCGGGCCACCGGGATATATCCGCAAGTCCGGATAATCCTGACGCTCCAACAGCGCCTTCGCGAACGAAGCATACGGCTGCTTCAGTACGATCACGTACGTTCCCGGGTGGTACTGCACGCCGTCTATGGAAAACGGTTGTTCAGCTGTTCTGACTTCGACTTGCCCGCGCTGCATGATGCCGAGCACGGTGGCGAGCGACGTTGGGTTCTGATCATCGCGCGGAATGACGTACGCATAGGGCCAACCTTTCCATCCACGTACCGCACGCTCCCCAACGCGTACGAAGTTGGAGAGCCACACCTGCCGGTTCCTGGCCGCGTGTTCCAACAGTGCAAACGCTCCAGATGTTTGATAGTCCAGAATGTTCGCCAAGGTCCATTTCCCGCCCGGCCAGGGATCCGTGAAATTCCAACTCGACTTTTGCGCGTCGAACCCACGGCGACCGCGCAAGCTCTCGAACGGGACCTCAATGGGCGTTGCGAGACGGGCGCTGGCCGTTTCCGAGAGCACTCGGACGCCACCGTGATGGTGCATGTACGCGCGCGCAGGCGTCCAGGCGTCGTACGTCGAGCTCTTCACGATCCCCTTCTTCCCTTGGCCTGCGAGTTCCCACGCCATGAACGTGCCGAGGGTGGTGAATCCCTCGACCAGTAGCGGATCTACATTGGGTTCAACGGGATCTAAGAACGGTGGCAGAAAGAATCTGCTTCCGTTGGAACCCTGTTGGTGTATGTCATGGACTATTTGTGGATGCCACACGCTGTAGAGACTGTCGATGGTGTACTGTGTTTCCACCTGCGTAAACGCGTACCAGTCTCGGTTGTTGTCGTGTCCCACGTAATGATGGTATAGCTCGGGCGGCCCTGTACCCTCGGCAGGAGTTCCCAACGTCTGGTTGTACCAGTGCGCGACGATCGTCACCCCGTCGGGATTGAGTGATGGCACGAGCAAGACCACGGTGTTGTCCAAGATCTCTCGCACTTCCGGTGTGTCTTCGCTGGCCAGTCGGTAGGCGATGAGTGTCGGAGTGAGATGTCCCCCGACCTCTGTGGAGTGGATGCTCGATGTGATGAGCACTATCGTCTTGCCGTTTGCCAGGATGGTTTGCTTCTCTTGCGCGGATGTCAGGGTTCGGGGATCGGCGAGCTTGGCATTCATCGCGCGAATCTCGCTCAAGTGCGCCATGTTTGCGGCACTGGAGATGACGAGCGCCACGAACGGAGCGCCGAGTGTGGTCTTGCCGAGTTCGCGGAATTGCACGCGATCGCTTGCGGCAGCGAGTTGGCGATAATAGTCGACCAGAATGGGCCACTCGACGAGTTTGCGATCCGTCCCTGGCACGAACCCCAGTACGGATTCCGGTGTCGGGATGTCTTGAGCCTGGAGCGGTAGGGTCAGAAAAAAAGCCAGCGAGATCACTGCGAACTTGAAGGGGTTCCGCATCATGAGTCCTCGTATGTCGTGGGGTCTAAGGATTCTTTGCAATAACCCTTAGCTCTACTCGGCGGTTTCTAGCGCGTCCTGCCCGAGTCGAGTTGGGTGCAATCGGTTGGTCTGATCCATAGCCGCGGGCCTGGAGGCGGCCGGGCGGGACACCCTTGCGGGCCAGATATGCCATCACGGCCCTGGCCCTCGCCGCGGAAAGCGGTCGGTTGATACGGTCCGAACCGGTGGCGTCAGTGTGGCCCGTTATCTCGATGCGCACTTCCGGGTATGCGAGAAGCGAAGCCGCCACGGCATCCAAAATGGCGTAGGACGCGCGGGTGAGCACGGAACGGCCGCTCGCAAAGTTTACGCCTCTCAAGACGAGCGGCCCTCTGCGTCCCTCGTTGCTCACGATCTGTCCCTGTTCGATGACGAAGAGCACCGGGCATCCCACGGCATCGACATTCTGGCCCGGTTGAGTGTTGGGGCAGCGGTCCCGGGGATCGACGACACCGTCACCATCGCTGTCCTTGGCGACGGTGCAGCCTCGCTCATCCACTTCATCACCGGCCGGTGTATCGGGGCACTCGTCGATTCCATCGAAGACCCCGTCACCATCGGTGTCGCTGGGACACCCGGTAGCGTCCACCGCCACTCCGGCCGGTGTGGCGGGGCATATGTCTATGCCGTCGAATACACCGTCGGTGTCACCATCGCTGGGGCAGCCGTCGGTATCTACTGTGGCGCCCCGTGGCGTGTCGGGGCACCGATCCAGGCCGTCAAACACCTGGTCGGCGTCCTCGTCGCCGGGGCAACCGGTTGTGTCGACGGTTGCGCCACTCGGGGTGTCGGGACAGACGTCGATACCGTCGAACACGCCGTCGCCATCAGCATCGCTGGGGCAACCTTGACTGTCGACCCGCGCTCCCGAAGGCGTTCCCGGGCACGTGTCCAAGCCGTCCAGAACCAGATCCACGTCGCTATCGGAGGGACAACCTCGCTTGTCGACTGTCGCTCCGTGCGGAGTGTCGGGGCAGTCGTCGCGCTTGTCAGCGACGAGATCTTGGTCAGCGTCGCGCTGCGGCCCACCGAACGCGTAGATCGAAAGGCCCACCGAGCCCGTCAGATTGACCACGCGTAATTTGCCTGCCGGGAAGAAAGCCCCGTTCCCTTGCACTCGGAGCGCCATGCGCCCTCCGAGGGATAGCCGGTTTCCCACGAGGGCCACCGCACCATCGTCGTCCTTGTTTATCGCCCCGCGGTAGAACACACGCTGGTAGCCCGCCCCAAAGTACAGGGCGTCCCAGGATGTGAGATGGCCGTTGGCAATGAGGGTTCCGCCTACCGTGGTCACATTGACTTCATCACCGGTGGTGGTGAGGTGGGTGCGGGTAAAGTCCCCGCTTCCCTCGAGCTGGAAAACGCGACTCAGGAAGATGCCAAGCCGTCCACCGGCCCCGAAGTCGCTCGTCAGGTTGAGCGAGTCGTCAAAGGACGTGTAGCCCCCGAAGGAACCGAGTTCCACCTGTGCGCCTGTCCCCGCTTGGGCAAAGCCGGACGATGCCGAAAAAGCAGAAACGATAGCGACGGAGACCGTCAATAGGAGCGACGGCTTCAGGAGACCCAGCATGCGGATCAATCTAAGTATTCGTGTCGTTCGTGCCACCGCCGGCTCCGCCCTCTTCATCTACCAGGCTGGCAATGGCGCTGACCAGTTGCCCGGCTAGTCCCGCCAACTTCTCACTCGCGTCGGTAAGCTCTTGTGTGGTGGATAGTTGCAGTGCGGCCGCAGTGACCTTTTCCGTACCCGAGACTGACCTTGCAACCGCTTCACGGATTTCGCCCAGTCGCACCGCTGCTTCCCGGGCAACTGCAAGATTGTTCTTGGGAAGTTCTCTCAATAGCTGGCCTGCTCTTCCGGTGGCACGAGCGGTACCGGCGATTTCAGCCAACTCCGTGTTCCAGCGGCTGGATGCTGCGGCCAGTTCGGCCAGCTGTCCGCCAAGCTGTTCCAACACCGCCGCGGCCTTGTCGATCGCCTGGCCGGTGTCCTGAGTGCTCTGTCCGATATTGCGAGCCGCCTCCGCGCTTTGCTCGGCAAGTTTTCTCATCTCGTCGGCCACAACTGAGAATCCTTTGCCGCGAGCGCCCGTCCGTGCAGCCTCGATAGTCGCGTTCAGAGCAAGGAGATTGGTCTGGTTGGCGATATTGGCGATAGTCTCGGAAAAACCTGCCACTTCCTGCGATGCCCCGCGTAGCCGCACCACCTCGGCGACACCGACTTCAATGGTTGAGGTAAGTTCGTCCAGCATTTTCACTACCTCGCGGCTGGTATCGCGCGCACTCCCAGCCGTTTCGGAAACTGAGCGCGTGGCCGCTTCAGCGTCGCCAGCGACGCGGATGCTTTCCTCGATCCCTGCGGTCAATTCTTGCAGAATCCCCGTCGCGTCGTCCGTTCGGTCTGCGGCGCGACCAGCCACGGAGCCGGACTGCGATGCCTGATCCGCCAGGACCTGTGCCGCGTCGCGGGTAGCGGCTGCTGCATTCTCGAGTCGTGCGACAAGGTCCGTGGTTTGTTTACCGAGGTCGTTGAGGAGATCCAGAATGGATGTGATGTTGAGGGAAAGTGCCAGCGTAGGTGCTGCCAAGCCGAGCATGCGGCAGTCACTCTCCGTATAGACACCGGACTTGGAGTGTCCTATTCGCCATATACCAATCATTCGGCCGCCCTGAAGTAGTGGCACTACGATCTCCGAGCCCAACTGTTCGCCCATCGAGAGTCCCATATCGGCGTTTACGAACTCGTCTGCAATTACCGGCGCACCTGCACGCTGGGCTTCTGCGACCAGGCCCGCATCGGCTTCGTAGGGCACGTTCTCCCGACCTTCGTTGTCTGCGATAACCACCATTTGGTCCGTGGTCCGTTCGAACCTGGAAAACGACATTCTTTCCCACGGGATGAGCCGGGCGGTGATAGTGCCGATCCGGGTGAAGCTGTGACGGATGTCTGCTCGAGTTGCGACTACTCTGGTTAGTTCAGTCACAGCCGACAGGCGTTCGGTTTGTGCGGCAGTGCTGATTAACCAGTGAGAGAGTATGATTGCGCCGAGCAGGACACCGGCCAGCAGCATCCAGCTGGGAGTGTGAGTGGATTGCCATGCTGATACCAGACCGGCGCATGCGACGGCGAACACGCCAGCCTGAGCGGCTGCGACGAGTTTCCAGCGGATGGCCGGCATCACATTCATCCAATCGAGTTCATGGGCCATGGCCGATTCTACGAGGAGGATTCCATGTACCGTCACCGGGAGCATCCCCAGGGCTATGGCCAGGGGCCAGAGGTTCCCGATCGTTATGGCTTGGGCTCCGGTGACGCCCCCGAGCGATTCGTATGTGAGACCGGTCAACGCCGTTGCCAAGGCAAAGCGACCAGCCGCAGCGAGCGCCTGAGGCATGCTCGAGGGCCGTAGCCCAGCGTCTCCCAGGAGTACGCCAAGGCTCGTCGCCAGCACCGCAGTCTGCCAGCCGCCCTGGATGACACCGAAGAGTGCTACGCCGGGTGCGAACGACGCATATCTCTTCGCTGGCAGTGCTACGGCGAATCTGCGGGCTGCTGCAGCAGCACCACTCAAGACGAAGAACAACAGCAGCAGGGAGCCGGTCTGAACTTGCGCCTGCGTCAGTAGATCGGCGCCTGCGAGAAGAATCGACCCGGCCGCACCCAGCCTGGTTGCTAGCCTGAACGAACCGTTGCGCGGTCTGCGATTGGTATCAGTCACGGTCGAGCGGAAAACCGATCTCCATTTGTATGGGCGGCAGGAATGTCACGCTCCTCCTGGCTGGCTGCAAGGTGGCTTCTGGGCGCCGGGCTTCGTAATATTATGCACACCCGGAAGCAGGAGCGTTGATGGACGTCAATATTCAATATTGCGGCGTTTGAAACTATGAGCCACGGGCCTCCAGTTTGGCGGCCGAAATCCAAAGTGCATTTCCGGATGCCAAGGTCAAGTTGATCGAATCTTCGGGAGGTGTCTTCGAAGTCACCGTCGACGGAGATTTGATCTTTTCAAAGAAGCAACTCAAGCGACATGCGGAACCGGGAGAGATCCTGGAACTGCTCCAAGAAAACGCTGGCTAGCCAGCGGAGTAACTAACGTGCGGGTGGCCATTTCCACCGGTGGCGGGGATGCACCGGGCCTCAATGCGGTCATCCGGGCGGTCGTGTTATCTGCTCTACAGAGGGGTTGGGAAGTGCTGGGCGTGATGCGGGGCTTCAGCGGGTTGTTGGAAGCCGCGCAGGTTGTCCGGCTTGACCGCGAGAGTGTGCGCGGTATTACGCATCTGGGTGGCACTATTCTCGGTACAACGAATCGAGGCAATCCCTTCCGCTGGCCCGTTCTCACGACCGACGGAGATTGGGTGGAAGAGGACCGATCGGATGAGCTTCTCCAGAACGCGAAGAACGAGGGGATCGATGCATTAATAGCGGTCGGTGGTGACGGGACTTTGAGGATAGCGCTCGATCTGTGCAACAAGGGACTGCCGGTGGTCGGTGTGCCGAAAACCATCGATAACGATGTGGCAGGTACGGCGATAACATTTGGCTTCGACACGGCAGTGAGTACCGCCACCGACGCGCTCGACAAGCTTCACTCCACAGCCGAGAGCCACCAACGTGTGATGGTAGTGGAAGTGATGGGGAGGCACGCCGGCTGGATCGCCCTCCACTCCGGGCTTGCCAGCAGCGTCGATGTGATCCTCATTCCGGAGATCCCCTTCGACATGGCCAAGGTGTGCGACAAGATCCAACAGCGTGAGGCGAGTGGCCGCCACTTCAGCATAGTAGTTGTTGCCGAGGGTGCGGTTCCGATGGATGGCCACGCGACCCTCAAGGCGGCTGCCGGCACTGGAACGGTCGAGCGGCTGGGAGGTGTGAGCGACTTGGTTGCGCACGACATCGCATTGAAAACCGGCAAAGAAACCCGTACGCTTACACTGGGACACCTCCAGCGGGGAGGGTCACCCACCACTTTCGACCGTCTGTTGGCCCTGCGGTTCGGGGCCGCTGCGGTCCGCGCCGTGGAATCAGGCAAATTCGGCGAGATGGTGGCGCTCGATCCGCCGCGAGTGATCACGGTTCCGATCGAGCAAGTGGTTGCTAGTCCAAAATACGTCAGCCTCGATAGCGACGAGATACAGACGGCCCGCGAACTCGGAATCTGCTTGGGTGACTAGGCACCGATCCGCGGTGCACGAACTCTTCGAACGGTGAACCGGTTCCACGATCTCCGCGATCGCTATCTCCCACCCGATCCGGACGAGTATCGACGTGGTGAACCAGCCACTGGTCGTATCATCGTTATCGCACCGACACGTGCTGCGTGCGAGACCATCGAACTGGCTCTTCAACTGGATATCGCTACGGTCTTGCAGCGTGAACACGGTAAGGAAATCGAGGATCTGGCAGGCCGGAGAGTCGGGTTCGGAATCGTTGCCGGGACCGGAACGGGCAAGACGCTGGCGATTCGCAGGATTGCCACAGAGGTATTGGGTTGCGCGCTCAAGATCGGCGTCGTCAATCGCGAGCGCGAAGCTACACCGGAGACTCCGACGTGGAACGTGGTGGTCGTGACCACCGGCATCGCGCGGCGTTGGTTTCAGGACGATCTCATTTGCAGACAGGATACCCTGGTAGTAGATGAGATCCATCAGACGTCTGCCGAGTTGGAATTGTGCCTGGCGTTAGGCAAGCGTGTAGGGTGTCGGTTCGTTTGGCTATCGGCGACGGTCGATCCCACGTTCTATCGGCAGTACCTCGACTCGGCCGAAGTGTTGGAGACAAGAGCCTTCGATCCGAAGATGGCGGCGCGGGTGATGACGCGAGCCGAATCGCCGTTCGAGTTCTTGGACGAGCGGTTTGTGCGTCGCGTGGCCAAGGACAAACGCGGGGTTGCGGTATTCCTGCCCACCAGGGCTGAGGTCGAGCAACTCGCCGCTGAGCTAGGGCGCAAGTGGCACAATCTGACAACGGCCTTCTATCACGGCGGCGAGCCGATTCGTATCATCCGTCCCTTTCTGGATGGCACGGCGAAGAGGCCGTTCATACTGGCGATGACTCAAGCGGGCCAATCGGCGCTCAACATCCACGGGCTGGATACAGTGGTGATCTACGACGCCAATTACGAAGTGATCATCGACCGGGGCCGCAACATTCTCACTCGCCGCCACCTCGGCGCCAACGCGATTCTTCAGATGGCCGGTCGGGTGCACGGGAGGGTCGAGAACGGTGAAGTGTACATCTTGACCGATCGGCAGTTGGAGTTCGACAAACTCCTCCCCACCGCTCCCAAGTTTCAGCTCGCGGGCGACAGTGAACGCGTTGCACTCACGGCCGCAGCTTTGAGGATCGACCTGGCGGAACTCGACCTGCCAGTGCCGCTGGACCGCCGGGCGTACGGGGAAGCGCTTGATCTACTCACCAGTCGGGGATTAGTCGAGAACGGCGCGCTGACGGCTTACGGCAGAGATGTCGAAGCCATGCCGGTGGATCGTCCGTTTGCCGAGCTGCTTGTGCAGGCAGAGAACGAGCTGGTTCCGTTCCTTGCGGTGGCCGCCAATATAGACTCACTGCACAGGTTCACGCGGGATGAGCACGACCTCAGGAACCTGATTGTGGCCGGAAGCGATCATCTGACCGCTTACAACATAGTGGCGGAAGCAATAAACCGATTCGGCTACGTGCAAGAAGTTCACGGGTTGCCCCGTCATCTGTTGCACGAAGAAATTGTGCCATGGGCGGAGGAGCGAGGAGTTCTGCTCAAGGCACTTGAAGACGCGGCCCTGGGTACGGCGGCGGTCTATCGCACACTGGACTGTCAACTTCCGGAGAGAATGCCCCGGGTTTGCCCGAGTGTGGAACGGGCGTTTCGTCAGCTAGTCGCCCGGGTGATGCCGTTCGATTTGATGATGGATGGAGAGTTGGCCAATGGGGAACCGGTACGCCTTTCGCGGTCTTCGGTATGCAACCGATATTCGGCGGTGGCCGGCTCGGTATCATACTTTGCCGATCGATTTGGCACCCCCCGCGCCGCGATCGAGGGTAGCAACGTTCCCTTGAAACTGATCCGTCAATATGCCAGCCGGCGGAATCCGATCGTGGAGTTCACAGGCCGCCACCGGCCCGGGCTCTTTCTGAGTCACAGGACTGAGTACTTCGGCTTCGAACTCGACAGCGAACGCGAGCCGATCAAGGGTGTCTTCCCTCGACGATACGCGGAGCAGTGTCGCGCCGTGCTGGCAGAGGCGGTCATCGCCGGGGAGACACCGCATCGGTGTCAAGCGAAAATCACGCACGTGGTAAGGCAGCTGGAGGAGTACTGGCGTCGTTCGGGAGGAACGGTTCCAATCGCCCACCGGGAGACGGCCCGGCGAGCCATAGAAATGCAACTTCAAGATGTGAAGAGCTGGAAGAGCTTCCTCGCTGCGGACCTCGAGCTGGATTTGGACGCCATCATACCGCCGGAGCAGAGAGAGAGTCTCGATCGGCTTCCTGCGTTTGCAAGGATCCTGGGGCATCGCATGCCCCTGCGCTACGATCTCCAAGGCGATTCGGGTGTCATACGTATCAGGCTCAAAGAGTCTCAGGCGCGGAGGCTCCGAGCGCGCGATGTACCCAAGTTGGACCGGCCGGTTTATTTCAGCATCACCAGAGGAAAACGGGAGATCGCCAGAGCTGGTTCGTTCGACGAGCTCAGCGACCTGCTCAAACGACTGCCGGCCAGGCGCGAGCGCCGCGGGCGCAGTCGCCGTTAGAGAGACCAAGTTGAATGCGGTCAGCCAGCCGCAAGACAGGGTTCGTTCCTGCACGGGTTGGGTTAGCGTTTGTACAGGGAATCTCCCGGCTCGATATCGCCGCTAATCTGGAGATCGTACCCGTCGGGATCCTTGACGTGGAAACTGGCATAGTTCTGTTCGGGGATCGCGTCCAGGCGCGGTGTGAGGCCACGGCTCTCCAATTCCGCTTTGACTGCGTCGGTGTCCCAATCGGCGATTTTGTAGGCGATGTGATCCACTTGCGGCCCTGAGCCTGAGCGTGGAGTCTGGTTGGGTCGCTGGCGATGGTTCCGGGCAATCAACAGAGAATCGCCGAAGTGGAGAAAGCACTGGCTCTTGCCGTTGTCGTCCGACACGGCCATTCCCATCAACTCGGCGTAAAAGTCGCGAGTTCTGCCGTAGTCTGATACCTCATAGGAAATGTGATCCAACCCGATCGTCCTGAAGCCGTCTGCCGAGGAAGGGCTTTGGGCTGCCGCCCTGGCCGCGGCCGCTGCAGGTGCGGCGAGTACCAGGCTCTTGATGAGCTGGCGCCGGTTCATCCTTCCGTTCTCAAACTCCTGCAGCAATCTGGCGATGACAGTTTCCATGTGACCTCCCAAGTGTGTGGTCCGGTGGCGGCCCTTCGTCCTCGCTCCCAGGACTTCGCCAATGAGGCTGGTCCAAGGCCCAGCGCCGGATGAAGGACGTATTAGGTGTTCTCTGGCGCCATTGCGCAAGCGCCCCGGTTCGCGCCGAGTCGGGGGGGCACATGGCAGGGATCTAGAGCGAATCCGTCAAGGCGAGGATCCCGACCCAGGCTGCGGCATACGCACCCCTTAGCTCGTCGGGATCCGTGCCACTTACCAGTTCGAATGTCATCCCGTCGATCACCGATGCCAGGAGCCAGCCGATTTCTTCATTGGGTATGGTGGGTCTGAGTCCCATGCCGGTCTCCAGCATTGCAACCAAAGCGTCGGTCAATCTGCTAACAAAATCGCCTCGGAGTTTTCTGACCATGTGGTCAGCAACGGGAGACTCCGGCCCGAGGAGTGACAGCCACGCCCGCGTCACCCCAGAAGTTGACTCGGCGGTCAGGTGTGACCAGGTCGCGTCGATGGCCTCGCTCGGGTTCTCGGCCTTTAGCAGCTCGGACCAACGCTCCGAGCGTTCCTGGGCAATCCGCTCGGCAACCGCCGCCAGAAGCCCTTTCTTGGTTTTGAAGTGGTAGTGTACCAGGCCCTTGGCGGAGTTAGCCGTCTGGGCGACCTGCTCGATCGTAACGCGGGTTCGGCCTCGCTCGCACACTAGTTTTTCGGCGGCCTGCAAGATCGCGGACCGTGCATTTCCCTTGGGTTTTGTCATTTCCGCCCCTGACTGTCCGGACGGTCAATATACTGGTTTGGTTCCGCTTAGGCCATGGTTGGGGAACCGTCCGGCCCTGGGAACGACTCGATGTGAAACCTTCTCCCTGGCGTGCGCGTAAAGTCTAGTGCCTCTCAAGATTGGGTCGCGGTGTCTATGTCACATGTTTTTTCGCCGCTTGCGCGGGTTGTGTTGGACTCCTTCCGGGAAGGGGTGGTAGTGCTCGACAACGGCGGCAAGGTGTTGCACACGAATTCGAAGGCACACGAGGCATTCGCGGAGCTGGGGGTGGATCGAACGTGTGAGTCGAGCGAGCTGTTGCCGAAGCTGGCGCGATTGGGTGCGCGCATTGCCCCCCTCAGGGTGGGGGGCCTCAAGGTCGGTGAAGCCGTCTTCTTGCGGGACTCGGGTCCTGGGGAGACGACATTGGCTGAGCGCGAGCGCAATGCCATTGTCCAGACGCTGGACGAAACGGGATGGAGGTTGGCGGAGACTGCGCGCAAGCTCGGTATATCGCGCACCACCTTGTGGCGCAGGCTCAAGCAATACGGCCTCCATCGCGATGGGCGCGGCAGGTGGTCGCAACCTTTTTAGCAGCCTTTCTGACTCTATCACAGGGCATTCAAGGCGACACCGCTACCTTCAAAGACGCCGCTACCGCCGAGCTGTATGCGCGTGCGCGCGTCCGCCACGTCAGACAAGATTCCCTGGTTCATGATTACAGAGCCCGAGTCGAGACCCGGTTGGACCTGACGTCTGGCCGCAGCCGCTTCTCCCGGCAGACTGCGCTTTTCGCGCACGAGACAGTGGCGCAGCTGGCCTGGCAAGCTCCCAACGATCTCAAGGTCGAGATTCTGGGCGCGCGGTCCGCTGCACCGGCGTTGAGAATGTTTGCCCATATGGGGGGTGTCTCGCGAGAGGATCTCGACGACCTCCAGGATGAACTGCGCCAGGAGGTCCTGCTGGACCGGCCCTGGTTCATTCCCAGGTCTCTGGGCGACAGCATCATGTTGATGGGAGTTCCCGACCAGGCGGCGCTCCATCCCTTGGCGTTCGGGGCAGTCGATCACTACCGCTACGCGATCACCGATTCAACCAGGTTGCGGATTCCCAATGGGCCCGAGATAGCGGCTGTGAAGATCCATGTTACCCCGAAGGAGTTGGGAGCCTCCTTGGTGGCCGGTGACATGTGGATCGATCGGACAACGGCCGATGTAGTGCGACTCATGGTCGTCTTCGTCGGTCAATATGTTTGGTCGCAGCCGGACGGAAGCACTCCGCAGGACAGCGCGGAGGCTCGCAACGACAACAAGTGGGCGACGCGGTTCCTGAGTGCCGAGGCGGATGTCGAATATGCCTTGATCGAGAACCAATACTGGCTGCCGTATCGC